>CALVQK010000001.1 GCA_944358305.1 uncultured Bacilli bacterium
AAGTTGGCTCTAGTTATCAGTATGAAATTAACGATGATAAAACCGTGTCATTTAGAACAACCAACATGGAAAAATTCACCTGATGGTCCAATATATAGATATGATGTTGATATTGCAAAAAACTATTTAAATGAAAAAGAACTAAAGGATTTAAATAGAATTGTTACTATGTATTTAGATTATGCTGAGTTACAAGCTGAAAATCATAATGCGATGACTATGAAAGATTGGGTAGAAAAATTAAATGCTTTTTTACAATTCAATGGAAAAGAAATCCTACATAATGCTGGGAAAATATCTGCTAAGGTTGCACAAGAATTAGCATATAGAGAATATGATAAATTTAAAGTTAAACAAGATAAGTTATATAAATCTGATTTTGATAACTTTCTTAATGAAACGAAAATGATAGGAAAGGAAAGTGACAACAATGACAAATGAAGAAGAAAGTTTAAAAAAAAGAAAATCAACAAAAAAGCCAATAACAACTTTGTTTATGTTAGAATCTCTTGATGGCAAGATCAGTAGTGGTAATACTGATGAATTAGATGCCGACAAAGATTGGTGTCAAATTGATGGTGTTAAAGAAGGATTGCATCAGTATTATAAAATAGAATCTACTACTGATTATTTTTCATTAAATACTGGTAGAGTGATGGCTAAAATTGGTGTTAATGATAGAAAAGAATATCATAATAAAGTAGAAGTAAAGTTCGTCATTATTGATAATAAGCCACACTTGAATGAGAATGGAATAGATTATATATGTAACTGGGTAGAAAGCTTAATATTAGTTACAACAAATAAAAAGCATATTGCTTATTACTTAACAGAGAAATATGATAATTTAGATATTTTATATTATGAAGAATTAGACTTAACAAGATTATTAGAAGATTTATCTAGTAAATATAATGCTGAAAGATTAACAATTCAATCTGGAGGGAGCCTTAACGGACTGTTTTTACGAAACAATTTAATTGACTATGTAAATATAGTAATTGCTCCATTATTAGTTGGAGGTAAAGACGTATCTACTCTGATCGACGGAGAGGCAATTAGTCATTCAGGAGAATTAAATAAATTAAAAGCATTGGAACTTATTGAATGTAATCAATTAGACAATTCTTATATTCAATTAAAATACAAAGTGAAAAGATAAATTATAATTTATAGAGTAGATTTGTTGTCTACTTTTTCTTTTACTAAAAAATTATGATATAATAAATTAGATTGAAACCGGGGAAGTGATAAAAATGAATGAAAATAAAACAAATATCAACTGGTATCCAGGTCATATGGCTAAAACAAAAAGAGAAATAAGAGAAAAAATTAATCTAATAGATATAATCTATGAAGTAATAGATGCAAGAATGCCTATATCTTCTAAGATTAAAGATATTGATGACTTAATTAAAGACAAACCTAGAATATTAATTATGACCAAATATGATTTATGTGATAAAAAAGAAACTGATAAATTTATTAGTTATTATGAAAGCTTAGGTTATAAGGTAGTGTCAGTTGATCTTGCTAACAATAAAAATGTTAAGAAAATTTTAGAACTAAGTGATAGTGTTAGTAAAGAACTTAATGAAAAAAGAAAGTCTAAAGGCCTTAAGCCACGCAATTTAAGAGCTTTAATCATAGGAATACCTAATGTTGGTAAAAGTACGTTAATTAATAGATTAGTAGGTAAAAAAGCAGCAGGAGTAGGGAATAAGCCTGGGTTTACTAAGAGCCTTTCCTGGATTAGAATTAACAAAGATATAGATTTATTAGATTCCCCTGGAATTTTATGGCCTAAACTTGAAAATCAAGAGGAAGCCAGAATTTTAGCTATATTCTCATCTATTAAAGAAGAAATACTAAACAAAGAAGATCTTGCTTTATTTGCTATAGATATTTTAACTAAACTATATAAAGATAAATTAGAAGAGCGCTATAAAATAAAAATAGATAATATAACTAATATAGAAATATTAGAAGAAATAGCAAGAAAAAGAGGCTGTCTTGCTAAAGGTAATATAATTGATTACGAAAAGGTTTCTACCATCATTTTAAATGATATTAAAAATAATGCTTTTAAAGAAATAACTTTAGATAGAAAATAAAAAAAGAAATGTGCGTGTACACTATCCACATTTCTTTTTTATTAATTCATAGCATTTACTGCTTTAGTAAGTCTTGATTTTAATCTAGCAGCTTTATTTTTATGAACTAAACCACTAGTACAAGCTTTATCAACTCTTTGTAATGCAATATTTAATTTATTAGCAGCTTCATCTTTATTTCCTGAGTTTACAGCTTTTTCGCAATTTTTAATAGCAGTTCTCATACTAGATCTAACTAAAGTATTAACATCAGCTTTTCTTGCATTACTACGTACTCTTTTCTTAGCACTTCTAATATTTGGCATGTTTTTCACCTCACTTTTTGTAAACAATCTAATTCTATCAAATAATATATATTTTTGCAAATATTTTATAACTTTTTTGTTAATAATATTAAAAGAGAGGAGACGGTGATAATAATGCATGAAGTTGATCTAAGTAAATATAAATTAAGAACAGACTTAATCGCTGAACATCTTAATAATTTTAAAGAATATGAAAAAAGCGAAGAGTTATATAATGATATAAAAATAGAGACCATTACTTTAGATAAAGAAACTGCCAAAACTATTTCTAAAAAAGAAGGAATTTATAAGACCATCTATTTTGAAGATGTAACAGATGAAACTAATTTTAATAATACCTTACATGCTACAACTATTGCTTTAAAAGATTTATTAGAGAACATAAAGAAAAGCGATAGTGTTTTAATAGTAGGACTTGGTAATAGAAAAGCCACTCCAGATGCTTTAGGACCACTTACAATTGATGAAATAAAAATAACAAGACAAATAGTAGAGCTAGGACTACCATTAGATAATAAATATCGTATTATCTCCTCATTAGTACCAGGAGTTATGGGTACAACAGGAATTGAAACTAAAGAAATAATAGAAGGAGTAATAGAAAAAGCAAAACCTGACTTTTTAATTGTTATAGATGCTCTTGCTGCTTCAAGTATTGAACGAATTAATAAAACTATTCAGCTAACTGATACGGGAATTCATCCTGGTAGTGGCTTATTAAATAATAGATTTGAAATAAGTAAAGAGACATTAGGTATACCAGTAATCGCTATAGGAATACCAACTGTAGTTGATGCTACAACAATTGTTAGTAATACAATTAACTATATCTTTAGACACTTCTCTTATGAAAAAGAAAATATTGATAATAAAAAATTAAAATTAGTTCCTCCAAGTAGTAGAGATTATAAAAATCACGATAAAACTTTAAATAAAGAAGAAAGAGAAGAGGTAATGGGACTAATTGGTAATTTAGATGAAGAGGAAGTTAAAAGCCTAATTACAGAAGTATTAACTCCGCTTGGCTATAATCTTTTAGTTACTCCTAAAGAAATAGACTTTGTAGTTAGTAAATTAAGTAGTCTTTTAGGGAAAGCTTTAAATAAAAGTTTAGAACTAAACTAATTCGACATAATTTTAATAACTCTTTTATTACTATGTAATAAAGGAGATTTTACTATGAAGAAAAAGTTTATATCTAAAAATAAAAAAAGTAAAAAAGTAAAATTTAAAATTTTTTTCTTCATTTTTAGTGTGGCCTTTGGTTTTATTTTAACTATTAAAATTTTATCTAAATATAATTTACCTTACAAAAATAGTGATCTAGTAAATTTCTTAATAGAAAATAATAATCCTTTTATTGTAAACAGTAAATCTAATTACAGTTATTTTCATAAAATTATGACTAAACTAATAGATTTAGATATAACAGATCCTCTTTCAATTTTAGACACCAATTTTAAGGGATTAACTAAAAAAGTAAAAATAGAAGAAGAGACAAAAAAAGTTAGTAATGAAAAAGTAATTACAAAAGGCGAACCTACTATATATTTATATAATTCTCACGATACCGAAGAATATAAACCATCATCTTTTGCTGAGTATAGTGTAATGCCAACAGTTAAATTATCTGATTACGTTTTAAAAGAAGAACTTGAAAAAAATGGTTTTAGTGTTTTAATTGAAGAACAAACAATAAGTAGTATTAGAAGTAGTTTAGGTTTAAATTATGCTGGAAGTTATACTGCTAGCAGAGTTTTAATGGAACAAGCTAAAAAAAATAATCCTAGCTTAGAATACTTTATAGATTTACATAGAGACTCACTTGATCATGATAGAACTACCTTGACTTATAATAATAAAAATTATGCTATGGTTATGTTTTTAGTAGGACTAGAAAATCCTAATTATCTAGAAAATTTAGAATTTAGTACTAAAATAAGTGATGCTATTAATGCTAAAGTATCTGGACTTTCTAAAGGTATATATCAAAAAGAAGGTGAGGGTGTTAATGGTGTTTATAATCAAGACTTCTCTAATAGGACTATTCTAATTGAAATAGGAGGTCCTGAAAATACAATAGATGAAGTATATGAAACTCTTTTAATCTTAAGCGAAGTATTAACTGAGGTGATAGAAAGTGACCAAAACTAATATAGCAAGGCTTATAATTTTAATATTAGTATTTCTTTTCTTTGTTTTATACTTTATGCAAGCAAGTGGCTATAATGAATATGCAAAAAATAAAGAGAATATGTTAACAGAAGAACAAATAAAAGAATATGAAGAAGATATTGCCGCCGGAAAAGATGTAACAATAAAAGATTATCTAAACAAAGATAAAGTTAACTATGAAAATAATATTTCAAAACTAGGTCTTGACTTGTCTTACTTAATAGAGAGTATTTTTAATAAAGGAATGAATAGCTTTTTTGATATGTTAAATGATGCAGTATCTTCTTAAAAAAGTTAAAAAACTTTAAAAAATATGATAATATAGTAACTAATGTTACTATATTTTTAAGTAGGTGATGTTTATGAAACAAGAAAATATTCGTAATTTTTCTATAATTGCTCATATAGATCATGGTAAGAGTACTTTAGCAGACCGTATTTTAGAAGAGACTAAAGCTGTAACTGAAAGGGAAATGAAAGATCAGTTATTAGATTCAATGGATATAGAAAGAGAACGTGGTATTACTATAAAATTAAATGCTGTATCTATTAACTACCAATATAATAATAAAACATATTTATTAAACTTAATAGATACCCCAGGACATGTTGACTTTTCATATGAAGTTAATCGTTCTCTTGCTTCCTGTGAAGGAGCTATTTTAGTTGTTGATGCAACCCAAGGAATAGAAGCTCAAACCCTTGCCAATCTCTATCTTGCTCTTGATAATAACTTAACTATTATTCCTGTAATTAACAAAATAGATTTACCTAGCGCTGATATTCCTAAAGTAGAAGAAGAACTTACCAATTTAGGTTTTGATAAAGAAGATATTATTTTAACTAGTGCTAAAACTGGAGTAGGTATAAAAGACTTACTAGATGCTATTATAAATAAGATTCCTGCTCCTAAAGGAGAAAAAGAAAAGCCTTTACAAGCCTTAATTTTTGATAGTATTTTTGATTCATATAGAGGCGTTTTAACAGCAGTTCGTATTTTTAATGGAGAGATTAAAAAAGGTGATACTATTTACATGCTAGAAAGTAAAGCAAGTTATGAAGTGTTGTCAATTTTAAAAAATACTCCTAAAGAAATAGAAGTTAATTCCCTAAGTACAGGAGAAGTAGGTTATATTTATGCCTCTATAAAAAGTATTAGTGATGTCCATGTTGGAGATACTATTACTTTAAACTCTACCAAAGAAAAGATCGAAGCTTTACCAGGTTATAAAAAGCTAAAAAGTGTTGTCTATTGTGGCCTTTATCCTCTTGAAACAAACCAGTTTGAAGAATTGCGTGAAGCTTTAGCTAAACTAAAGTTAAATGATGCTGCTTTAGTTTATGAACCAGAAACATCTGTGGCCCTAGGCTTTGGCTTTAGGACAGGTTTCCTAGGACTTTTACATATGGAAGTAACAATAGAGCGAATAAAACGTGAATTTAATATCGATGTAGTTGCTACGACCCCTTCAGTAATTTATGAAGTAACTTTAACAGACGGAACTAAAGTACAAGTAGATGCTCCTAATAAAATGCCTCCTAAAGTTAAAATTAAAGAAATAGAAGAACCCTTTGTTAAAACATCTATTTATACGCCAAAAGATTATATAGGACCTTTAATGGAACTTTGCCAAGACAAACGTGGCACTTTTATTAATATGTCATATCTAGATGATGAAAGAGTCTGTCTTATTTATAAATTGCCATTATCAGAAATAGTTTATGATTTCTTTGATAAGTTAAAATCTATTACTAAAGGTTATGCTTCATTTGACTATGAAATAATTGGTTATGAACCAAGTGATTTAGTAAAATTAGATATTTTATTAAATGGAGAAGTAGTAGATGCTCTTAGCATGATAGTCCATAAAGACTTTGCTTATAATAGAGGTAAGATGATTGTTCATCGCCTTAAAGAAGAAATTCCAAGACAATTGTTTGAAATTCCCGTCCAAGCAAGTGTAGGAAATAAAGTAATAGCAAGAACCGATATAAAAGCCTTAAGAAAAGATGTTCTAGCTAAGTGTTATGGTGGCGATATTACTCGTAAGAAAAAGCTTCTTGAAAAACAAAAAGAAGGTAAAAAGAAAATGAAACAAATAGGTAGTGTTGAAGTACCACCTGATGCTTTTCTAGCAATACTTTCTACTAAAGAAAATTAGAGTTGTCATTAACTCTATTTTTTGTTAAAATCTTCTAGGAGCGTGATTTAATGAGTGAATTAATTCAAATCTTTGCTGTATTCCTAGAAGGACTAATTTCTTTTTTCTCACCTTGTGTTATTCCTTTAATACCATTATATATGGGTTATCTTGCTACTAATGCTAAAGAGATAGATGAAAATGGAAATGTTACTTATAAAAAGAAAATAGTTCTTATATATACTTTATTTTTTATTTTAGGTATTTCAATGTCCTTTTTTATTTTAGGACTATCCTTTACAGGTTTAGGAATGTTTTTTAAAGATAATAGAAAAATATTCTTAGAAGTAGGAGGAATCATTATAGTTATTCTAGGACTATTTCAATTAGGAATATTAAAAGTAGATTTTCTAAATAAAGAAAAGAAATTAAAAATTAATTTTAACCCTAATAAAATGACCAAGAAAACTGCTTTTTTAATGGGCTTTCTTTTCTCCTTTGCCTGGACTCCTTGTGTAGGCCCTGCGCTATCTTCAACTTTAATTATGGCTAGTACTGCTAGCACAGCTTTATTAGGAAATCTATTTGTTTTAGTTTATGCTCTAGGTTTCTTATTACCATTTATTATTTTAGGATTATTTACAACTAAAGTCTTAAATTTAATTAAAAGAAAACAAAATATTTTAAATTACGTTGTTAAAGTAGGTGCCATTATCATTATTATAATGGGTGCTTATGTATCTTATACTGGCTTTACTATGGAAAAAGTTAAAGATGAGGCAACTATTACTTCAACAGGAAAAGTAGAACTAGCAACACCTATTGACTTTACCTTAAAAGATCAAAATAATAATACTCACTCCTTAGATGATTATATAGGCAAAACCATTGTTCTACATTTTTATGCTATAGACTGTTTCGCTTGTCTAGATGAATTACCTAATATTGAAAAACTATATAATGATTATAATCAAAATAAAGATGATGTTATTATTTTAGGTATCGCTAACACCTCAAGAAATCCCAAAAAAGATATTATTAGTTTCTTAAAAGAAAATAATTATACTTTTACATCATTAATGGCAAAAGATAAATTATTTAATAAATACTATGTAACGACTTATCCAAATACTTATATAATTAACTCTAATGGTAATATCGCTTTTACTAGTTTTGGAAGCCTTACTTATGAAAGCTTAAAAGAAGAAATAGAAAAAGTAAGTAATTAGACTCTTTAAAAAAAAGTCATTTTCTTATATACTTATTATAGAGGGATAAGTAATGAATAGTAGAATTGAATTAAATAAAGATAAACAAAAAGATATAGATAAAGAAAAACAAGCAGCATACGTTAAAAAAATAGTAAAACGAATAGTCTTAATTATTTTTATAATTTTCTTACTTGTTTTTTCAGCTTGCCTTTATATCACTAAGATTGGTACTACTTCTTTAATAGTTAATGAAGAAGCGCTTGTTAATTCTAAAATACCAGATTCATTTAGTGGCCTTAAAGTTGTTCAGTTTGGTGATTTGCACTATGATAATAATGATTTACTAAAAGATGTAGTTAATGCTATTACTAAAAGAAATCCTGATTTAATTCTTTTTACAGGAGATTTATTAACTGATGAAGATTTAACACCGAAAGCAAGGAAAAACTTAGTAAATGAATTAAAAAAACTAGAAGCAACTCTTGGTAAATATGCTGTTTTAGGAGAAACAGATAATGATGAAGCTTTATCTATTTTAATAGATTGCGGATTTACCGTTTTAGATGATAGTAATGAACTTATTTATAATGAAAGTAATGAACCTATTATGTTAGTAGGGCTAAATACAAATAATGATGTAATTGATTATAATAAAGCTTTTACAAATTATAATCCTGATATTTATACTATAACAATATTTCATAAACCAGACTATATAGATGAATTTGTAGATACTTATCAAACAGATTTAGCTTTAGCAGGGCATTCTCATTTAGGAGAAATAAGAATACCTTACTTAATAAATTTAGCTAGCAAAGACTATGCTTCTAAATATATAAACTCATATTATGAAATTAATAATACTAAATTCTATATTACTTCAGGAATAGGTACTGATACTTATGATGTTAGAATAAATTCTAGACCATCTATTAATTTCTTTAGACTTAGGAAAACAACTTAGTAAAGAAGTTTTCCTTTTTCTTTTCTTCTTTAATATAAAGAGGGATAGTTTCTATTTTTTTATTATAAAGATTAATTTTAATATTACCAACTTTTCCTTCTTTAATAGAATCATCTATACTAGCAAGAACTTTTACATTATCCTTTTCTTCCAAGGTTAAAGGGTAGGTAAAAGATTTTTTTACATAGTAAAGATTATCATCAATAACAAGATCAAAATCATTTTTATCAACAATATTATAATTACTATAGAGATCAAAAGTAGACTCTGCTAATCTTTCATGATTATTATACTCATCATTATCATCTAAACTAACAATAGTTATTTTTAAATCATCTTTTTTGTGAGTTGTAACTAAAGTTTTCCCAGCACTAGGAGTATAACCATTTTTTCCACCAGTACAATATTTATAATCGCCTAATAATTTCATCCTGTTATACCAAAGATAACTTTTACTATCAGTTTTAACTCTATATTCTTCTGTACTAGTTATTTTTCTATAAGTTTTATTTTTATAAGCATATCTAGATAACTTCGCCATATCTCTTGCTGTTGAATAATTCTTAGTCTCTTCATCAAGACCATGAGCATTACTAAAAGTAGTATTAGTCATTCCAATTTCTTTCGCTTTTTCATTCATCATCTTCACAAATTCTTCTTCGCTACCAGCAATTTCTTTAGCAATTACAACAGCAGCATCATTACCACTTCTAAGCATTAATCCATAAAGAAGATCAATTAATTTCATCTTTTCATTTAACTCTAAATAAATACTAGTACCATACATCTTTAATATTTCTTCATCTGCTTTGACATAACTGTCTAAATCTCCCTCTTCTAAAGCAATAATACAAGTCATTATTTTTGTAATAGAAGCGATAAGTCTAACTTCATCTGCATTGTTTTCATATAAAACTCTACCACTATCTATATCTATAACTATACTACTTCTAGCAGTATCAATTCCTAAAACATTTAAAGGAACTAAGAAAATAAAAAGAACTAAAACTAACATTTTTTTCATCAAACTTCACCTAATAAAACTTATTCTAAAAAAATAAAAGTATAACTTTCAAATGTAAAGTAGTACTACTATTAGAAATAATTCTTGCCTTTTTCTAAATAATAACATATCCTAAAATTAGGAAGGAGGAAAAATGGTGAGAGGATTAAAATTATTTGGTATCTTAGCAGTATCAGTACTATTTATAACAGGATGTGGTAATAGTGAGAAGACATTAACTTGTACTATGAGTGAAGAAGATGATGGTCTTTCAATGGAACAAACAGTAGATTTAAGTTTTAGTGATGATAAAGTTACTAATGTTAAAATGAGTATAGATACTAAAATAACTGATAGTACATATCAAGAAAATTGGGATATGTTTGTTTCTATGATGGAATCTCAATATGAAGAAAGTAGTGCAAATGGTATTAAAGTGACAACTGAAAATGATAGTGACAATTACACTTATACTATTACAGTAGATGCTAATTTAGAAGAAGCAAGTGAAGATGACTTATCTAACTATGGCCTTGATGCCTTTACAGAAGAAGGTATAACTTACGAAGAGACAAAACAAGAGGCCGAAGATGCAGGATATACTTGTAAATAAAAAAGAAAAGTCTTTCTCTTTTCTTTTTTTTGTGTTATATTAATTTTATAAGAATAGGAGGAGTTAAAAATGACAAAAGGGAGTGCTAGAAAAGAAGTAATAAAACAAGAGGAAATACCTAGTTGGATTTACATTTTGTTACTTACAGCAGTCGCTATCTTAGGATGGGTTTTAGGTAAGTTTGATTTACAAATAGGTAAAGCAACTCTTACATTAGCTGTATTTGCCTATCCATTTAGATACTTTATAGCAAATATTATTACTAAAAAATATGGTTATAAAGAAACAATGAATGGTATAAGTTACTCAGCATGTTTAATGCTATTATTTATGATAGTAGCAAGTTTACTTGGACAACATGATATTGATTATGTCCCTGTAACAGGAGAAGTTTTTGCATATTTAGCTAGTCAAATGATCAACCTAACTATTTATTATTACTTATATATGAATACTGAAGGTAATAAACTACCAATACTTGCAACTTATATATTTGCAATGTTAGTAGATAACTTAATTAGTATGTTATTTATAAGTAGAATGACTATGGTAGATGCTTTCTGGAGAACTTATTTTGTTACTATATTAATAGAGACAATGATTTCTATAATCTTAATTAATTATGATGAGAAAAAGGTATTGCCAGTAGCAAATAAAAGAAGAAAAAGAAAAGTTAGAAAATGAATAAAGGATTTACACTAATAGAAATGTTAGCAACTGTTACAATACTTGGTATATTAGTAACCATAGTATTATTAAGTGCTAATAGATTGATTTCTTCTAGTAATTTAGAGTACTATAATACTAGTGAAAAAATGATGATATTAGCTAGCAAAGATTATTTTGCTGATTATAGAAGCTATTTACCTAAAGAAGTAAATGGGACAACTAGAGTATTATTAAGCGCTCTAGTAAGAGAAGAATATATCGATATGATAAAAGATGTAAATGATAACGATTGCAATACTAGTGAAAGTTATGTAGAAGTAGAAAAAACTAGTGATAATGAATATTTATATACAGCACATTTAGTTTGTGATGCAGCAGAATATGTTACTAAGGATGGGGAGTAAAGTATGGAAAATGTAAAGGCAAGAAAAAAATATGTAGTATTAGTAATAGTTACAATTATAGTAAGTATAATTGCATTAATAGGAGCAAGTTATGCTTTACTTACAATAACTATAGAAGGAGATAAAAGTATTACTTTAACAGTAGGCATATTAGAAGTTGATTTTGAAGGGAGCAATAGCATTAATTTAAATAATTCTTCTCCTATGACAGATGGCGAAGGTTTACAAACTACGCCTTATACATTTACTATAACTAATACAGGTAATATAAATGCTTATTATCATATATCCTTAGAAGAAGATACTACTAATAATACCTTATCTAATAGTTATTTAAAAATGCGTCTAACAAGTGATAACGGTTATGATAGTGGTATTGTTAGTGTAAGTGATTATGGAACTGGAACTTTTGATATAAAGGGTGAAGAAACTCTAACCCCAGATGATGATGTAACTTATCAATTATGGATGTGGCTAGATGGTACTGCCGATAATAGTGTTCAAGGAAAACTATATCAAAGTAAAATAGCCGTTACAAGTTATGATAGAAGTGCAAATGCTGAAACTACTACAGCAAGTACTAGTCAATAATCCTATATAAAGTCAATCATTATCTTGTAAAAATAGAAGATGTAAGCTAAAATAAGTTATGTAATAGTAACTTATTTTTTTAGTTGGGTGGTGAATTTATGAAAGACTTTAAAGAGAAATTAAAACTAGTACCAGAACTTCCTGGAAGTTACCAGATGAAAGATAAAAATGGTTATATTATCTATGTTGGTAAAGCTAAAAACTTAAAGAAACGGGTCAGCAGTTATTTTAGAGGTAATGTAACTGGTAAGACAGCTATGCTTGTTTCTGATATTGATGACTTTGAGTATATCGTAACTGATAGTGAACTAGAAAGTTTAATTCTTGAAATTAACCTAATAAAAAAATATAATCCTAAATATAATATCTTACTTAAAGATGATAAAAGTTATCCTTATATTGAATTAACAAATGAACTATATCCAAGACTAAGAGTAGTTAGAAATGTTTCTAGAAAGAAAAAGAATCATAAATTATTTGGACCATACCCAAATGTAACTGCTGCTCGTAAGACGGTTAATATGATCAACAGATTATATCCTCTACGTAAATGTGAAAAGTTACCGAAAAAAGAATGTCTTTATTATCATATTAATGAATGCTTAGGGTATTGTATTAAAAAAGTTGATCCTAATACTATCAAATCAATGACTGATGAGATAACTAGTTTTCTTAAAGGTAATAGTAGTTTTATTAAAGAAAAAATCATATCAGAAATGGAAAAAGCAAGTAATAGTTTAAATTATGAAAAAGCAATAGAGTTAAGAGAAATGTTAACAGATATAGATATTACTTTAACTAAACAAAAGATAGATTTAAAGAAAAATTATAACTTTGATATTTTCGCTTATACTGTAGTTGATAATTATTTATCTATAACAGTTTTCTTCATAAGAGAAGGAATACTTTTTGGAAGACACCACGAGACATTACAAACATTAGATAATGTTGTTGATGATATGGAAGAATACATTATTAAATTTTATGAGAAAAATATACTTGCTCATGAAATATTAATACCTGATACTTTAAATGAAAAATTGCTTAGTGAATACTTAAATGTAAAAGTTCATGTTCCTAAACGAGGAGAGTTAAAAAAATTAGTTGATCTTGCTAAAGAGAACTCTAAAGTAGTCTTAAGTGAAGAGTTAGAAACTTTAAAGAAAGATGATAATAAGAAGATGGAAGCTTTAAATGAATTAAAAACACTACTTGGCGTAACATCAGTATCCCGTATGGAAAGCTTTGATAACTCCCATTTATTTGGAACATACTATGTAGGGGCTATGGTTGTCTTTCGTGATTTTGAACCTTTAAAAAATGATTATCGCAAATACAAAATAAGTACTGATGTTAAAGACGATTTAGGAGCAATGAGAGAAGTTTTATATCGTCGTTATTATAAAGCTATTATGGATAATGAAATGTTGCCTGATTTGATAGTGATGGATGGAGGAGAGACACAAGTAAATGTCTGTAAAGAAATTCTTACTAGTCTAAATTTATCCATTCCGATAATTGGTCTAAAAAAAGATTCCCATCACCGTACTAATACTGTTATTGATAGTAATTATAAAATATTAGATATTAAAAGTGATAGTAACTTATTTCTTTATTTATCTAAAATCCAAGAAGAAGTCCATCGCTTTGCGATTTCCTATCATAGAAATATTAAAAGTAAAGGCTTGCTTTCAAGCTACTTAGACCTAGTTCCAGGAATAGGAGAGGTAAGACGTAAAGAATTACTTAAAAAATTTGGTTCTATGAAAAAAATGAAAGAAGCAAGTGTAGATGAATTAAGTGAAATAGTAGGAGAAGTTGTCGCTAACAACTTATATCAAGTCTTACATGAGGAGGAGAAAGATGAAAATAAATAAAAAAGGTTTTACAATGTTAGAATTACTCGCTGTTATTATAATTTTAGGTATATTAATGACTATAGCTTATATGGGAGTATCACAGTATCTAAATAGAGCACGAGAAGCTACTTATGAAGATTTTGAAGAAAATATTACTAGTGGTGTTACTAATTATTTAATAGACCATTCAGGTCATATTCCTGAAGAGGGAGAGTCTTTAGTTGTTGATGTAGCAAAATTAGTTTGTGAAGGCTATATCGAAGATTTACAAGATCCAAGAGAATCTTCTAAAACATGTAATCTAGAAAGCTATGCCATTGTTACAAGGAATGCTGATACTGGTTATAATATGGATCTTGAATATGAGGCTTGCTTAAAATGCTCTAATTATGAAAGTGCAGCTTGTTCTAATTCTATAAGTGGTATAGAAAGATTAAGAAAAGATGCATCTTGTGAGGTAAATTAATGAGTACAATAAAAGTAATGGACGAAATTCTTGCCAATAAAATAGCAGCAGGAGAAGTAGTAGAACGTCCTTTAAATGTTGTCAAAGAATTAGTAGAAAATTCAATAGATGCTGCCTCTAATGAAATAAAAATAACCCTAATAGACTCAGGCACTAAGAAAATAGTAGTAAGTGATAATGGAATAGGCATGAATAAAGAAGATGCCAGCCTTGCATTCTCACGCCATGCTACTAGTAAATTAAAAGATTTGGATGATCTATTTAATATTTCTTCTTTAGGCTTTAGAGGAGAAGCCCTTCCTTCAATCGCCTCTGTTTCCCATGTTTATTTACAAACCAGTAAGGATGGAGTAGGTACAGCCATTGCTTTAAATGGTGGTGTTATAGAAAATATTGAAAACACAGATTTAAGTGCTGGAACTACTATTGAAGTAAAAGATTTATTTTATAATACTCCAGTAAGACTTAAGTATATAAAAAATCTTTATACTGAACTTGCTTTAATCGTTGAATATGTTAATAAAATGGCTCTTTCATATCCTGATATTAGATTCGTTTTAACTAATAATGAAAAAGAATTATTAAATACTAGTGGTGATGGTAATCTTTTAAAAGTAATCTATGCTGTCTATGGAATAGATGTTGCCAAAAAAATGATAGAAATATCAGGAGAAAATGATGATTATGTCATCTCTGGTTACATTGGTTATCCAGAAATAGCTAAAACATCTCGTAATGTTATTACTACTTTAGTAAATGGTAGAGTTATTAAAAATTTAGATTTAAATAGATGTCTAATAGATTGTTATCATACCTATATACCTAAAGATAAGTTTCCTATGATTGTGTTAAATATTGATGTAGATCCTATCCTTATAGATATTAACATTCATCCTCAAAAGATGGATATAAAGTTCTCTAAATTAGATAGTCTAAAAGAGTTAATTACAAAAGTAATTAGTTCTAAATTAAAAGAGATTCTTTTAGTACCCCATGCTAATATCAGAGATTTAAATACTATCTATGAAGTAGAAGATTCTCTTCCTGTTAATACGATTAACTATGACTTAGATGATGAAGAAGAGCCTGTTAAAGAAACATCTCCTAATCTAGAAGAATTATCTTTTGATTTTGATAATGATAATAAAATAACTGGTACTAAGACTGAAGAAGTAGTTGAAGAAGAAAATGAAGAAAAAGATGACTATCGTATTAAAGAAATGATACCACTTGGTATCGTTCATAAGACTTATATTATAGCAGAAAACTCTAGTGGTATGTATATAATAGATCAACATGCTGCCGCCGAACGTATTAACTATGAAAAAGTTTTAAATGCTCTATTAAAAGATGATTATAAAATTATAGATTTATTAGTCCCTATTAGATTAGAGTATTCAAAAGATGAGTTTATTAGGATTAAGGAACATATGGATATTTTAAGAAGTATTGGTATTTCCTTAGAAGAGTTTGGTGATAATACTTTTATTGTTAGAAGTCATCCTACTTGGTTTTTTGAAGGCTATGAAAAAGAAGCGATAGAAAAGATAATCGCCATAACTTTAGAAAAAGGTGAATTTGATAAAGAAAAGTTTATCTATAGAACTGCCGCCACTATGGCTTGTAAAATGAGTATCAAAGCTAATGATTATCTAGATTTAAATACTGCTAAAATTCTCTTAGATAATCTAAGACGATGTGATAATCCTTTTACTTGTCCTCATGGTAGACCAACAATTATTACATACAGTAATTATGATTTAGAAAGACTCTTTAAACGAGCAATGAATTAGGTGAAGTTTATGATTATTGCAATATTAGGACCAACAGCAGTTGGTAAAACAGCTTTAAGTATCGCTCTAGCCAAGAAATACAAAGCTGATATTATTAATTTTGATGCTATGCAAGTGTACGTTAAATTAGATATAGGCACTGCTAAAGTGACTAATGAAGAAATGGAAGGAGTCCCTCATCATTTACTTAGCAATGTATCCCTTGATAGAAATTATTCTGTTTATGACTATCAAAAAGATGCAAGATCTCTAATAGATAAACTCCTAAAAGAAAATAAAAACATTATCTTAGTAGGGGGAACAGGTCTTTATTTAAAGGCAACTCTTTTTGACTATAATTTTAGCGAAGGAACAACATATAATGAATATACCGATTTAACAAATGAGGAAATCCTTAATAAAATAAAATCTTATAATATAGAAGAATTACCTCATCTAAATAATAGAAAAAGATTAGTAAGGCTCTTAAATAAACTTGAAAATAATGAGCCTATTACTAGTAATGGAAATAATCTCTTATATAAAAATACTATCTTTATAGGACTTACTACTGATAGAAATACTTTATACGATAAGATTAATAAAAGAGTAGACATTATGTTTAATAATGGCTTATTAGAAGAAGTAGAATCATTAAAGGATAAGTTTGAAAACTCTAAGGCTTTAAATACGGCTATTGGTTATAAAGAGTTTATTCCTTATTTTAATAGGGAGAAAACATTAGATGAAGTAAAAGATGATATTAAGAAAAATTCTAGGCACTATGCTAAAAGACAGTACACTTTTTTTAATCATCAATTTAATTTAAAATGGTTCAATACTAATTATAATGATTTTAATAAAACTATAAATGAAGTTATTAATTACCTAGAAGAACTTAATAATTAACATGTGCAACCTTCATTTGGTTGCTTTTTCTTGTATTTTTTCATAAAATATGATAAAATAACACCAAATCAAAGGGGTATGTAGTATGAGTAGTAAAAAGAGTGTATTTGCAGAAGGTTATAGTTTTAAAAAATTATTCCTTATCTTTGTAATTGGTTCTGTTATTGGCGTTTTATATGAACAACTTCTTAATTTAGTTAAAATATATTTTGCAACTGGAGATATTGTTTGGGAATTAAGACGTGGGGTAATTTATGGACCTTTTAATCCTTTGTATGGTCTAGGAGCAGTTTTAGTTATTTATTTATTAGCAAGACCAAACTATTCAAATATTAAAACTTTTATTTATGGTGGACTTTTAGGAGGCATAATAGAATATTCTATTAGTCTTTTACAAGAAATATTTACTCATACAACCTCTTGGGATTACTCAGATCATTTTTTAAATATTGGGGGAAGAACAACTATTCCTTTTATGATAGCTTGGGGTATCTTCACTTTAATTTTCGTAAAAGTAATCTATCCTTATCTTTCTAAATGGATAGAAAAAATACCTGTAAATATAGGTAATATAATTTTTTATATCCTGTTAATATTCTTAATAATTGATATGTTTATATCATGGACTGCTTTATTTAGAAGTGCTATGAGAAGAAATAATATTGAACCAATCACTCCTGTAGGACGAATATATGATAAAGTTTATCCAGATCATGTTTTATCAAAATGTTTTCCTAACATGGATTTTAAAGTTAGAAAGGGCAGTAAATAATGATAACACTAATATGTTTAATTTTAATATTTATAGCATCTTACTTGCTAGTAAAAGAATATCTAGTTGCTTTAAAAGGATCTAAATTAAAATTAACTAAAGTTAAAGAAACACCAACCTTCGCAATTTTAATTCCTGCAAGAGATGAGTCTTTAGTAATACCTAACCTTTTAGATAGCATTAAAAAGCAAACTTTTAAAATAGAATCTAAAGATATTTATATTATTGTAGAGTCTAAAAAAGACAAAACAGTTGATATTGCAAACAAAAGAGGTATTAATATAATCTACCGTAAAAATTTAACTAATAGAAGAAGAAAAGGTTATGCCTTAGATGATGCCATCAAAGAGATAATTAAGAGTAAAAAACACTATGATGCTTATTTTATTTTTGATGCTGATAATGTTTTAGATCGCAATTTCTTTAAGGAAATGGTTAAAAGTTATAAAAAAGGGTATGATATAGGTATAGGTTACCGTAATACTAAAAACGGTAATGCTAGTATATACTCCGCTGCTTCTTCTTTAACTTTTTCTATGATTAATACTTTTTCAAATAATTATAAGTTAAAACATAATTTAAATTTAACCATTAGTGGCACAGGTTTTTATATAAAAGGTAAAATATTAGAAGATTTAGGTGGCTATCCTTTTAATAGTTTAACTGAAGATTATGAATTTACTTTATATGCTACCATAAATGATTTAACATCTACTTATAATATGAAAGCTAAGTATTTTGATGAACAGCCAACTAGTTATAATGTTACAATTAAGCAAAGAACAAGATGGGTAAAAGGTTATTTTGATTCAAGGAATAAGTATTATCCACTATTAAAAGCTAAAGTCGCTAAAAAAGATAATAACTACCCATCAGCATATATCGCTTTAGTAGGAGTAAAACCCTATATTTTATTAGTTGTAAGTGTTATACTATATCTAGCTAATTTAATATATAGAATCATTTCTAATTCTATAGTTAAAGTTGAAAGTTATAATCTCTTACTACAAGTATTATTAATTATTCTAGCAGTCTATTTAGTTCTTTTAATATTTACAGGTATTCTTTTAATAAAAGAAAAAGATAATCTTAGATTAAATAGAAAAATGAAAATAAAAGCTTTATTTTATAATCCTATTTTTTTAGCAAGCTATGTAAAATGTCTATATCTAGCTTTAAAAAATAAAGATTTAACTTGGGAAAAGATAGAGCATACTGTTAATATAAAAGAGGAGGAGTTAAAGAAATGATAACTTTAGTTAAAGATTACCATGAGGCTATGGGAATTACTCATAATGGTACTATGCACGATGATGAAGTATTCGCTACAGCTTTCCTAGATTTATATTTTGATGACTTTAAAGTAGCAAGAGTAAGTGAAATAAAAGATGATATTTCTTCTAAAACTATTGTTTATGATATTGGTAGAGGTAAATTTGATCATCATCAAGTAAATGCTAAAGTTAGAGAGAATGGAATTAAATACTCATCTTTTGGACTTCTTTTTGAAGAGTATGGTCCCCTTTATTTAAAAAAAATAAAAATAAAAAATTCTAAAGAAGTTTATAACTATTTTGTTAAAGACTTTATAGAAGCAATAGATGCCATTGATAATGGCATTTTTCCTGACATTAAATCTTCATATAAAATTAAAATGATTGGTGATTTAATGAAACTATTTAATCCCAGTTATTTAAGCAATGATAACTCTGATGAACAATTCTTAAAAGCTACTTCTATCGCTAAAGTAATAATAGAAGAAGAGTTAAAACAAGTTATAGGAAAAGTTGCAGCAAGTAAAAAAGTTAAAACTATTTTAAATAAAACTAAAGGACCTATTTTAGTATTAGATGAATATTTACCATATCAAGAATCATTATTAACTTCCCCTAAAGGTAAAGATATAAAATTAGTTATATATCCTACTAATAGAGGAGGATATGGTGTTAAAACGGTGCCTATTAGTTTAACGGATAAAAATAGTAGAGTTTATTTTCCTAAAGACTGGGGAGGTCTTACTAATGAAGATTTAGAAAAAGTAACAGGAATTAAAGGAGCTCTTTTTTGCCATATTAATAGATTTCTATTAACTGCTAAAGATTTAGACTCAGCTTTAGAACTCGCAAAAGTAACTATTAACATAGACGAAAAAAATTAATCTAATAAATATTGTAATAAACGAAATATAGGTTAAAATAATAACAGGAGGAATAAATATGGATAATGACGGAAAAAACTTAAAGAAAATAATGACAGTTATAACAGTTATTATAACCATTCTTTTAGTAGCATTTATTATTTATGCAGTTAAAATGAATCTTTTAACTAGTCCAGAACTTCTAGTTGGAAGAATTAAATCCTATGGTTTAATTGGCCCTATTATTTTCTTGCTTCTTCAAATTGTTCAAGTCGTTTTTCCAGTTATTCCTGGTGGTGCTTCCTGCCTTGCTGGAACGCTTGCTTTCGGTCCTATAGAAGGTTTTATTTATAATTATGTAGGACTAAGTATAGGAAGTATTGTCGCTTATATGTTAAGTAGAAACTTTGGCCTTCCTTTAATAAGAAAATTATTTAAAGAGGAGACAATAAATAAATATTTAAAATATATTAGAACAAAAAAATTTGAAAAAATATTCTTTTGGGGTATTTTCTTACCTGGTGCCCCTGATGATTTATTATGTTATATCGCTGGAATTAGTAATTTGACCTTTAGAAAATTTATTATTATAATACTAGTAGGTAAACCATTAACTTTGGTATTCTATAGTTTATTTGTAAATTTATTTTAAGGAGTATTTATGAGACATGTTAGTTATCTTTCATTTTATGAAAGTCCCATTGGCTTAATTAGAATTAACACTAGTGATTATGATGTTTTGTCAATAAGATTTATTTTAGAAAAGGAAGAAACTGAAAGAGAAAACCGTTTAAGTATTAAAGTAAAAGAGGAACTGAATTTATATTTTAAAGGGGAACTAACATCATTTTCATTTTATAATTATTTAATATCAGGACTAGAAGCTAGAGTATTAGAAGTAGTGAGCCACGTACCTTACGGAGAAACTATAACTTATAAAGATATTGCAAAAACTCTTGGTAATGAAGAGATGGTAAGTCCCGTAATAACAGTTTTAAATAATAATCCTTGTCCTATTTTAATACCTTGCCATAGAGTTATAGAAAGTAAAGAAATACATGGAAGTTATGTGTCTGACATAGCAAAAAAAGAGTTTCTTTTAACTTTAGAATCTATAAATAAAAAGTAACTATAATTATTGTCAACTTAATAATTTAGTTACTTTTTATTTATAAGTAGATTACGTTTTTTATATATAAGGAAAGTGCGTTTTTGAATTTAAAAAACCGAAATCGATATTGACAAACATATTTTCTGTATGATACACTTGAGTTACAAGAAAGAGGGTTCGTTAAATGAAAATGTATAAAGCATATAAATTTAGATTGTATCCAAATGATGAACAAAAGAAATTAATTAATAAAACTTTTGGATGTAGCCGTTTTGTTTATAATTATTATCTAAATTATCAAAAAGAAAAAGGAATATAAAAAACTTATGATCTATGTAAAGACTTAAAAGAAATAGAAAAAGAATATAGATATTTTAAAGAG
Organism: uncultured Bacilli bacterium; assembly: GCA_944358305.1. Taxonomy (GTDB): domain Bacteria; phylum Bacillota_I; class Bacilli_A; order RF39; family UBA660; genus Onthousia. The sequence goes on from CALVQK010000001.1 coordinate 21,599, forward strand.
GTGGATTCATGTACTTTAAGAAGTTCTATATTTGATTTAGAAGATAGGGATCGGGTCATAATGGAGACAAGAGCAAATAGTCAAGTAAATATGAGGCTTTTTTGACTTCTACCAAAGTTAAAAACTAAAAAAATAGGTAGTTACTGTGCTGCTTAGAGTGACTATTTATGATTGTTGTTGTAAGTAGTACATCAATTCAAGGAAGAAACTATGATGTCAGAAGTCAAAAAAATATATGATAGGAGTAAAGGATATTGAGGTTAGTATTCACATAGAAAATTTAGATCGAGAAATAATGTCAGTAAGGTAGGTACGGATGTCGTGATTAAATTGAGGGCAAATGAGTCTACCGCGTATGACAGTTTTATTACATCAAAAAATAGTATAGATGAAAGCAGCAGTTCGTCACTGTTGGATATTGATGTAATACGACCTAAGTTAAAAACTGAACCTAACACGGCTTTTTTCTGGCCTGGAATAACAGACGGAATAGGTGGAGTTACATTAGAATCTACAGTTAGAAAACAAAAAGCGGTCATTGGTTCAAAATTAAGACCGGGCAATATATGGGAAAATATTGGGCTGCCACGTCTTAAGAATAGTCCTAATATTACAAAGATAACAACAATTGACCAGAAAACAGGTATAGAGCATGTTATTGAGGAGGATAAAATAAAATGCTGGTAAATGAACTTAAAAATAAATTGGATGAAATAGGTGTTCCCCAAGATTTGTATTCAATTATGACTGGGGGTCTGCCAAATGAGAAATTATGTATAGTGAAAGAAGAAAGGTGGCAGGTATATTACAGTGAACGTGGAAAAACGGCAGGACAAAAGTTTTTTGAAACTGAAGAAGAAGCCTGTGAATATTTTTATGAAAAGTTGAAGAAATATTCTACAATAGAGGAGGAACGGACAGTTAGGGAGAAAGTGTCCGACTAAGGATAACTGGAGACGACTATACCAGACTGTCCGGGAAACAGCATGTCACGGTTGAATACTACAGACATACTGGTCGGATCACAAGGTATCTATAGAGATTGTATCCGGGAATATAACAAGATCATATCTAACATGATAGGTATCGGGATCAACAACGTTCTGGTCTACACGGCACATGCACAGCTTTCAGGACAGGCGTCAGAGATAAAGAAAGAGTGTCAAGACTAATGTGTAAATAAAAAAACATACTAGATTTTTCAGACTGTTGACAAACAAGTAAAATATTTACCTATTTGTCAACAACTTTAAATAAAATTAATTTTATTAATTCTATTTAAAAAAAGTAATAATAACTGATATAATTTTAGACATGACATTACCTCGATTCTTGTTATTGCTCTAAAAACATTAGATTGAGTAATGTCATTTTTTGATAGTAGAAAATGTTAAAAACAGGGGTGATTAGTAAAATATACTATTTATCCTTGTAAAATAAAGGAAAGGGGTATTGAAAAGTATATAACCTTTCACAATACCCATGTTATTGAGAGGTGAGAAAATGAAAATAACGGGTAGTATAAACTATGTTAAGTTTGATTTGGAAAATGGTTATATCATAAAAGCGGAAGGAGAAATGCTTGTAGGGAGAAAATTTGTAGTATATACAAACACTATGAAAGCATGGGAGCCGCCACATGAGAATGAGAAACTCAGTAAAGAACAAATAGAAGGAATCATTCAGGAAGTACAGGAAAGTATGAGTGAAAATACAGTTCAGATTATATTTGAATAAAATTGAAGCGAAATTCTACAATGGAGGCGATAAATTGAAAAGAAAAATACAGACTTATGAAATCGTTTTATATATTTTTGTACTTGCCGTAGTTTTGGTAGGACTGCTCATGCCGAAGACAGGACCTCTTGTAATGATAGATGAGATCTGTGACATACTTGCTGTCTGGACTGTATGCATCTATGTGATCGTGCGGATCATACAATCCAGAGAGCAGTTCCAGGGTTCTGTGAAAGCAGTCCGGATGCTTGTCATAGCCGTATGTGTGGTGATCGGTGTACTGTTTGCGAGGAGCACAGCTCTGGACCTTGTGTCCGGCCCGGAGACGGCTCTATTGACGGATATACAGGTCAGCAGCTCCCAGGCGCATACAGGCATTTTTTCGCTCCACTACTATCTGACAGGAACGGACAGTCAGGGAGAACGTGTCCGGCTAGAGATATCTGGAGACGACTATACCAGACTGTCTGGAAGCAGCAACGTCACGGTTGAATACTACAGACATACCGGTCGGATCGCAAGGTATCTATAGAGATTGTATCCTGGAATATAACAAGATCACATCTGACACGACAGGTATCGGGATCAACGACGTTCTGGTCTGCTCGGCACATGCACAGCTTTCAGGACAGGTGTCAGAGATAAAGAAAGCTTGTCAAGGCTAATGTGTAAATAAAAAAATCATACTAGATTTTTCAGACTGTTGACAAATAAGAAAAATATTTACCTATTTGTCAACAGTATGAAATAAAATCAATTTTATTTTTAATGTTCAGTTGAAGTTAGACCAATACTATGCTATTATTATAATAGGTGATGAGTATATGACTGAAACGGTTTATAATGAAGAAAATATGAGAGTATTATTATTTTATGTAATAATTCCTTTAATAGTAATTCTTATTCTATTTTTTATTGGGACAAAAATATATGAACATTTTAATAAAAATAAAGATGAAAACAGAACTAACTTCGTTATTAATTACTGGAGTAATGTAATGGGAGTGATCTTTACTGCCATACTTCTATCTGTCTCTATTGGCTTTTCTTTAGCCTTTACAGAAAATGTAAGAGCCTTAAATGCTGTAGATGAAAATATAGTTTTCTACTACTTCTTTATGGTGTTCCCTGTATTTCCTCTAATATTTTTAATTTATTATATTTGTAAATTTATTATTAATATCAGAAAAAAAGAAAAGCTTGATGAAGAAAGAGAGGAAGATGAGCAATGAAAGAAAAAAAAGAAAGCTCATTTATGAATATATTTGTTTATCTTTTAATAGTAATTTTTATTTTATTAATTGCTGCCCCACCTTTAACAAGAATATTTTTTAGCGAAGATACTACAAATATTAATAATTCTAATAATATTAATAATACCGTAAATACTGCAACTGCCCTAACTTGTAGGAGAGAAGCAACAGTAGGAACAATGATTTATAATATTACTATTACTAGCAATTATGGTAATGATGTTTTAAATAAAGTCACTTTTACTTATGATAGTCCAGCTACAGTAGATCCTACTATTATTGATAATCCTGTTTTAACAGAAATGAATAATATTAGAAATTCTGGACTAGTAGAAGAAACAACAGATGATTTATCAACAACTTTTGTTTTAACAAAAGAGACGAAAGAAGCTAATCCTACTAATACAAGCTTAGATGCTTTCTTTCAGCCATTAGAAACTCAACAAACTAATCTTGAAGCTTTAGGTTATACTTGTTCAACCCTAACTGCTTAATAACACAAATAATTAAAGATAAAGTAATAAGTAGAGAAAATAATAGATAGAAACTTATAATATAACTTAATCTTCCTAAAATAAAAGTACTAGATAAACTATTAATAATTAACATAAAAGGATAGTTATATTCCGTTAAAACATTAAAACTACAAGAAAAATATAATAATAAATACTGGATTACTATTACTAAAATGCCAATAATCAAAGCAAGATATAAATACTTATCTTGTTTTTTTCTTCCATCTATTTCTTTATATGGAATAAATAATAATAAAGAAAGAGGAATAATTTCATAAATAAAGAATAATAAACTGCCTTTAAATATATTTAAAAGACTACTACCAAAAGGAATCCTTAAATAAGTTAAGTCTAGACTAAAGCTGCTTCCTATAATATTAATTACAAATAAAGGTATAAAAATAAAACTTAGAATCAAAGAAAGACTAGTTAATTCTTTATAGCTTTGATTAGATGCTACTAAACACATTAACAAAAGAAGAATAAGAATACTATAAAAGTTTCCACTACTTAAAAAAGAATCCTTAATAAAGTTAGTACTTTCTATTATTAAATAGATAAAAAAACTTAAATAAACTAAAGATATTATTATTTTTAAAGATCTTTTTTCTAATTTAAAAGATTTTCTTAATTTTAAAATAACTTTAAATAAAAGTAAAACAAAAATACTACCTAAAATAATACTAATAATAGTATCGCCTTTACTTATATTAATAATTTTTTCTATAAAAAGAGGAAAAGAAGAAGTAGTTAAAAAGAAAGTTAAACTAGCTAGTTGTAATAAGCCTATTTTTTTATTAACCATAATTGTCTTTCTCCTCCTCCTTTAAAGTAATATTAACATTTATATCAGCTTTTTTATATGTATCATAATTAACCTCTCTCGTTTTCAAATAAATATAATTAATAACATTGGAAATATTATAGTTACTTTCTCTTTCATTATTAATTAATTCTAAAATATTATCGTTTAAATCTTTAATAACAATTTCTTTTAATTCTGTTAAATCATCACTATCAGGACTATCAATTTTACCTTCAATTTTTATATTAATGGCATTATTTTTATAATTTATTCGTGATTTTAAATCATATACACTTACTTCATAGCTATTATCATTAAAGTTTACTTTAGTATTAAAAGCATCAATCATATTATTAATTAAATAATTAGCTTTTGCTAAACTCCTTCCTAAGGTAATTTTTAAAGAAGGAATATAAATGCCTTCACTTCTTAAATTGTTTTTATAACTAATAAGCGGAATACTAGCATCCTTAATATCATCCAAACTACTACTTAGAAATTCTTTAAAAGTTACATTAACAATACTAGCACTTTCTTCTTTTTCTTTTTTTATAAAACTTTTATAATCATTACGTTTATGATACTTCTTAAATAAGTCTTCTAAATTAACTTCTGTTCCTAAAACTAAGTAATCGATAGAAGTAAATTCCTCTTTAAAAAAATTAAGAGTTTTATTATCTATAATATTAGTATTTAAAATAACGATTTCTAAATGATCATAATAAGTTTCTTTATTATCAACATTCTTAGCCTTTAAAAATACTTCTCCCAAACTATCTCCTTTAACATTATAGACTTTATTATCATCATTAATAACATTTAAGTAAAGAGAGTATTTATTATCTTTAAATTCTATACCTAGAGTATCAACAACTGCTAAACTATTTAATTCATCATAAGGAGTAAAACCTAAAAATATTAATAGTACTATCAATATTATAATAATCTTTTTCATAAATCTCTCTCCCTTATTTTATTTTTTGTAAGTAGGGGATTTCTTTTCCTAATACCCTTATGAGTACCCTTAATTATAGTATCTTTAATTTCTTCTTTTATGAAAGGAGAAAAAGGTGCAGTATAAGGAACAGAAAGAGAAGAAGTTGTAACTAAAGATGAAAGTAAAATGATAAAACCTGTAAATATTCCAAATAATCCAAAGAACATAGCAAGAAACATAAGGATAAAGCGCCACCATCTAAGCGCATAAATCATCTCGATTGAAGAAAAGGCAAGACCTGATATTGCAGATATAGATATAACAATAATCATAATAGGAGAAATTATACCAGCGGCCACCGCAGCATCACCTAAGATTAAACCACCAAGTATCGATACAGAAGTTCCCATACTAGCAGGTTTTCTAATATCACTTTCCCTTAGTATTTCAAAAGACACACTCATAAATAGAGCCTCAATTAAAGCTGAGAAGGGGACAGTACTTCTTTGTTCAAGAAAATTTAAGAACAGAGGAAGTGACAAAATATCCTGATTATGAGTTGTCAAAGCAATATATATTGCTGGAGTAAAAATAGATATTAAAAAGGCAAGAAATCTAATTATTCTAATAAAAGAAGTATTAATTGCTTTTTCATAATAATCATCACTAGTATGTAAGTAATCAATAAAAAAAGTAGGCATAATTAAAACATAGGGAGAATTATCAGCGACTATAGCAATTTTACCTTCAAGTAGGGCTTGACTAACTTTATCAGGACGTTCAGTTGAAGTAATTGTAGGAAAGAAAAAATTAGTCTTATTATCCAAATAACTTTTTAAACTGCCTACATCAATAATTCCATCAACATTGATTTTATTAAGCTTATTTTTGATAATATCAACATTTTTCTTTAAAGCGATTGTTTTCATATATAAAATACCAACTTTAGTCTTACTAGATTTACCGATAAACATCCCATCGACATATAAATCGCAAGTCCTAATTCGTCTTCTAATAAGCCCGACATTTGTATTAAAATTTTCATTAAATGCATCTTTACTACCAGTTATACTTGCTTCATTACTAACTTCAGGAATACCTCTATCAACACTAGATCGTGCTTCAATCGCTATCGCTTCATCATCACTATAAATTAAAAGAGCAAAACCCATACAAATATAGTCTGTCATATCATTTAATTTATTTAATATTTTCCCATTATTAGTAGGAATAAAATTAAGAATTTCTTCTTCAATATCATTACTTTGAAACTTAATAGTTAAAAGCTTTTTTAAAATGAAATCATTAACATAATTAGAACTACCCAAAACTTCACTCATTACTAAAATGATTTCTCTATTATCTATAATAAATGGTCTAACAATTAAATCAGTAGAATTTCCAAAAGCATCTTTAATTTGATCACTAAGCATAGAAATCATCCCCATTTCTTTAATAGTATGAACCAAATTAGAAAATAAATTTATTATTTTGATAAATTTATAATAACGTTGTATAATCATTATAGGTGAAGGAAATGTCTGATTTAAACAAAATAAAAAATACAGTCTCTACTTCTAGCTTAGCTAGTTTAGAAAAAACAGCTGATTTTACAAATTTCAACAAAGCAACTAATGTAATTGAAGTGAGTACTGAAATTATTGACACTTTAACTGCAAATGCATTGCCACTTTCAAATCGTGCCTTCAAAGATATAATATATCAAAATATTATTAGTGATGGGTTTACTCCTCAGGGAGTTACAAATATCGGTAGCAGTTTATTAATAAGTGCCTATAAAAATGGAGAATTATCGAGAGTTTATATTTATGATAGTCTAACTAAAAAGTACAAAGGAAAAGTAATTTTAGATAATAAAGCTCATGTTGGTGGCATTACTTATGATAAGGAAAACAAAATTTTATTTACTACTGGTAGTAATGGATCAGTTAATGCTTATAATTATGAAGTTATAAATGAAATTATGTCTTCTAAAAAGGATGATAGTATTGATGGGTTCACTATAAATATAAATGATTATAAAAAAGCAAATAATAATATATATCAAAAAATTAAAATAGATTGTGATATTAATATTAATTATAAAGATAATATGGATTCAAATGCTTCAACTATTTATTACTACAATGGCAGAATTTATATTGGTAGTTTTGAAGGAACTAAGCAAGGTGATTTAGTTAGTTATAGATTTAATTATGATGAAAATAATAACACTATAAAAAAATCAGATCTAAAAGTATCCTCTTTACCAGCAGTTACCCAAGGTATCGCTATAACAGAGTACAATAACAATATGTATTTAGTCACTGCCCAGTCAGTAGGAATTACAAATTCATCAATAACAATATATGAAAGTTCACCTAATAATAAAGAGATGAAGCCTAAAAGACTATATTTAAATGAAAGAGGTATTGAAGGAATACAAATAAGAGATAATGGTGAAGTAATTGCTGTTTTTGAAAATGGTAAAACAGAAGTTTTATCAACAAATATAGAAAAACTCAATGAACAAGCTAAATATATGAATGATTTAAGCCTTGGTGATTATATTAATACAGGTTTTCAAGGCGCTGGAGGAATAATTTACGATATATTTCATTAGAGGTGATATAAATGGTAAAAGTTAATGTAGAAAATTTTAAAAAGAAACTAATATACACTACAGCAGCTCTTATGACTGGGGCAATGCTAAGTGGTTGTAATGCAATAATAGATAACAGTGATAATATTCATAAAATACCACAAGAAAATAACAAAAATTATACAGATGATACTATAGAAACTAATATCTTAGTCAATTTTACAGGAACAGAATTTATTGAAGAACCTGATTTAATTGTTTTTTATGATAAAGAAGGTAATATTTACAATATTGCTTATAGTGATGAAGGAACCCAGCTTATTTCTATTGAGCCTACTGATTCAAAAGATGTTAGATTTAGTTCTAATATTTTAGATGCTGTAGATGTTTTGCCCGAAATAACAGAAGATCAAAATTGGGAAATTACTTTTGATTATTATAATAAAAAATATGATATAGAAGTGATTGAAAAAGAGCAAATACTAGAATCCCAAACAATAAATTCTTCTAAATTAAAATAATAGAAGAATTCTTTTTGTTTATATAAATTTACTGCTAAGAAAGAAGGAAAATAGTTTATGAAAGTTAAAATAATAGATTATGACCATCAAGGTAGAGGAATTGCCAAAATAGATAATAAAGTAATATTTATACCTAAAGTAAAGCTAGGAGAAGAAATTTCTATTGATATAGTAAAAGATAAGAAGAACTACTCTATAGGTAAAAGATGTGATTATCTTAAAGTAAAATATTGTCCTTACTATCAAACTTGCGGAGGTTGTCAGATAGGACATTTAACTTATGATGAGCAGTTAGAGTTTAAAAAGAATACTGTTAAAAATATTTTCTCTAAATATACAAATTATAATTTAACTAATTTAGAAGTAATCCCTACTAAATGTTATAACTATCGTAATAAAGTAACTTTTCATATTAAGGAAGACAAATTAGGCTATTATGAAGAAGACACTAATAACTTAATACCTATAGATAAATGTAATTTATTAGATAGTAATATTATAACTCTAACAGCTTTGCTTAATTCTTTTATTAAAGTACATAAGAAACTTACTAAGGTTATTATTAAATCTTTAGATGGTAAACTTATGTTAATATTAGAAGGTAAGGAATCTAAAGAGTCTATTAAAGAGTTCTTCTCTTCAACTGTTAGTTCTCTATATTACAATAATGAACTGATCAGTGGTGCTTCATCTTTAATGATAGATGTTTTATCTAAAAAGTTTATGGTAAGAAAAGACTCTTTCTTTCAAGTAAATAAAGAGGGTATTAGTTTAATATATAAAGAAGTTATTAATTTAGTAAAAAAACTAAATTGTAATATTATCTATGATCTATACTGTGGTACTGGTACTATTAGTCTTTTAGTAAGTGACTATGCTAAGAAAGTAATTGGTATTGAAGTAGTAGAAGATGCTGTTAAGGATGCTAAAAGTAATGCCAAGTTAAATAATATTACTAACACAGAGTTTTATTTAGGTGATGTAAGTAAAGTTATTAAAAGACTTGATTATACACCTGATACCATTATTTTAGATCCACCAAGAAGTGGCCTTTCTAAAGATTTAATAGAATTTCTCTTATCTTTAAAAGTAAAAAATATTATTTACGTCTCATGTAACCCTCTAACTCTTGCTCGTGATATTAATCTTTTAGATAGTGAATATGAACTTAAATCTATTAAACTAGTGGATGAATTCCCTAATACTTATCATTTAGAGTCTATAACATTCTTAAATTTGCGAAAGAAAAAATAATAAACAGTATATTATATAAGTGAAAGGTTTCTAGTATAACCATTAAAATTACAGGGGGAAAATATATGAATAAAGTTATACTAAAGGATAATATTAATATAGAAAATTTAATCTATGAAGTTCGTGGGATTCAAGTGATGTTAGATAGTGATTTAGCAAGACTTTATGAGTGCAAAAATGGAACTAAGACAATTAATTTGACAGTGAAAAGACATATTAATAGATTCCCAGAAAGATTTATGTTTCAGTTAACCAAAGATGAATATGATTATTTGCGGTTTCAAACTGAAACCGCAAAAGATAATAATATGTCTAGAACTTTACCTTATGTTTTTACAGAACAAGGTGTTGCAATGATGGCGACAATACTTAGAACACCTGTTGCCGAAGAAATTAGCATAAGAATAATGGATGCTTTTGTTGCCATGAGAAAATATGTTTCAACTAATTTGTTAGAACAAAAATATATAAATAACATGGTATTAGAAGATCATGATAAGATTAAAGTATTAGAGGATTCGTTTCAAAAATTAGAAGAAAAGAAAAAAGTTAATGAGATTTATTTTAATGGTCAGATTTAAGATGCTTATTCTAAGATACAAGAAATATTCAATAATACTAAGAAAAAACTTACAATAGTTGATGGATATGCAGATAATACACTACTAGATATTGTAAAAAGATTAAAAATAGAAGCAACAATTATAACTAAACCCAATAATTTACTCACCATACAAGATATAGAAAAATATAATAAACAATATAACAACTTGACTGTTATATATGATAATACATTTCATGATAGATACTTTATTATAGATGATGAGGTAGCCTATCACTGTGGCGCTAGTATAAATAGAATAGGTTATAAAATATTTTCAATTACTTTAATAGGAGATAGTGATGTAAAAGAAATGTTGATTAATAAAGTAAGTAAAATTATAAAAGTAACTAGAAAAATAACATGAGGAATAAATCCATTATAGGGATAATATTTAAACATTATGATACTAATAAAAACTATAAAATAGATACATATATAAGAAATAAAGGAGTTATTTATTATGATGCGTATAGGAACAAAAAAGAAAAATAAGAATTATGTAAAAAGAATAGGCTCTTATGTTATAGTTGAAAGAGAAGAAGATGATAAAATAGCAATTGCTACAGATGGTACTTATTTTCTACTTGGTGGAGGTTTAGAGAAAAATGAAACAGAACTTGATGCCTTAAAGAGAGAAGTTATAGAAGAAGCGGGATATAGTTTAAAAAATATTAAATATTTTGATCAAGTAACTGCTTGGGCAGATAGTGTAACTAGAGGACCGCTTGATGTGACTGCGACTATTTATATAGCAGAGTTTGATAGAAAGGTAAAGGAACCTATTGAAAAAGATCATAAAGTTTTATGGGTAGATGCTAATATATATAAAGATAAACTATTTCATGAATATCAAAGATATATTTTAAATGAATATATAAATGCAAAAGGAGAGAAATAAAAATGCCAGATAAAGATTTAGAAATTTGTTATAACAATTGTATCGAATATAGTAATAAAATAAAAAATCCTATATTAAGAGACTGTGTTTTAGAGATATATAATGATTATAAAGATAGACTATTAAAGGTTCCAGCCACTCCAGGTAGACATCATTATTTTAAAGGTGGACTATTATATCATTTATATTCTGTCACAAGAAATTCTTATACCATCTCAACCCTATATCCTAATTTAAATATAGATGTTGATTTATTAATATTTGGTTCACTATTGCATGATATAGGTAAAGCTTTAGAATATAATAGTTTTACAACAGATGATAATTATATTTCAGTAAAAGGAAACGAAAGAGACTTATTAGGACACACTTATAAAAGTACCCATATAGTAGATAATTATCTTAGTAAATATGAACTCGATGATAATTTCAAAAATCAAGTTTTACATATAATAGGTAGTCATATGAGAGATTTTGGAGAAGAAGGGGCTCTAGTAAAGCCCAAAATGATAGAAACAATAATTATTAGTTATTCTGATAACATAGATAATTATTTAGAACCAGCCTCAAAAGCTATTGATAGAGTAACAAGAGGAGAGCAATATGAGTTTCCGAAGGGAGAAATTCCCTATTATAAATCATTAAATCCCTATTATGAAGAAAGGAAAGATAAATAATAATGAATTTTATAGTTGAAGAAGGAAATAGTGAGGATATTGATGAAATAATAGATGCTATTAAATATTTACATGACATAATAGAAAATAAAGATTGGTATGCCATAGGCCTTGCTAATCATGATAAAATATTAAATAAATTAAATGATGATGCCATTATTATTAAAGCTTTATATAAAAACGATTTAGCAGGATTCCTTCTTGCTGAAAGACATATTAATCCCGATAGTGAAATTGCTAAAGAAATACCAAAGCATGAATTAGCTTCATCTATTGAACTAGATAATGCTGGAGTATTACCAAAATATCGAGGAAATCATTTACAGGAGAGTTTAATTTTAAAAGCAGAGTCTATAATGAAAGAAAGAGATAATAGTATAAAATACTCTTATGCAACTGTTCATCCGGATAATTTACCAAGTCTTAAAACTTTAGAAAAGACAGGTTATCAAAAATATAAGGAAAAATTAATGTATGGGGGAAAAATAAGATATATAATGCGAAAGGAAATATAGTATGAGTTATATTAAAGATTTAAGAAAGTATGTAGGGCATGAACCTATTCTAACAGCAGGAGTACTATTATTTATTTTTAACGATAAAGATGAAGTGCTAATGCAACTTAGAACTGATTATAATAAATATGGCTTTCCAGGTGGTGCAATGGAATTAGGAGAAAGTTTTGAAGACGTAGCAAGACGTGAATTAAAAGAAGAGACTAATTTAGATATTATAGATTTAGAGATGGTAAAAGTATTATCAGGAAAAGATACTTATAGAGAATATCCTAATGGAGATAAATTATATGATATAACTGCTGTCTTTGTAATAAAGAAATATAGGGGAATTTTAAAAGCAAATGATAATGAGAGTAAGAAGTTAGAGTGGTTTAATGTAAATAACTTACCATCTAATATGACAGAACATACTAAAAATTATCTTGAAAAGTATGGAGATATATTAGGGGATGCTTTGAAAATATATAAAGGAGAATAAATAATGATAGATTTACATATGCATACAACTTATTCTGATGGAACAGATACAGTTAAAGAACTATTAGAAAAAGCGGAAGATATAGGTTTAGAAGTTATTTCTATAACAGATCATAATACTTGTAAAGCTTATTTTGAAATGGAAAAGTTTAATGTAAAAGAAATATATAAAGGAAATATTATAGTAGGATGTGAATTTACTACTAATTTTGATAATAGATTAATAGAAGTATTAGGTTATGGTTTTGATTATAAAAAGGTTAATAAATATTTAGAAAAAAAATATACCCCATTAAATAATAAGAAAAGATTTAAAGGTTTTTACACAGAAATAATTGAAAGAATAAGGAAACTTGGATTAGAATGTGATTTAGATATTATTAAAAAAGCTAAAAAAAACAAGTTCTTTGAAATAGCAGTTTATGAAGAATTAATAAAGCACGAAAAGAATAGAAAGATATTAAATGAAGATATTTGGGATTCTTATAGTGACTATTATAGAAAAGGAATAACTAATCCAAAAAGCAAAATATTTATAAATAAAGCAAGTTATTATCCAAGTATTAAAGAAATAGTAAATTTAATCCATGAAAATGGTGGTATTGCTTTCTTAGCTCATCCTTATCAATATAAATTTACTGATACAGAAGAAATTTTAGATAGAATTTATAATGAACTTGTTTTAGATGGAGTAGAGTGTTTTTATACAACGTTTACTGAAGAACAAACTAATTACTTACTTGATTTTGCAAAGAAAAGAAATCTCTTAATATCGGGTGGAAGTGACTATCATGGAACATTAAAACAAAATCATAATTTAGGAGTAGGAAAAGGTAATCTTAATATAAATAAAAATATTATAAATAACTATAAAATAGGAAAATATTATCAGTAATTTTTTATTCGAGAAATATTGAATTTTATCATATTTTATGATACTATTAATATGCAGAAGAAATTTGCATAAAATAAAAAATAGGAACACTTAATATTCGCATGTTGAGTGAAACCTATATAATTTGTTGTTTCACCTAATTCATCGGATGTGAGTTAGGTGACTTTCTTTTATATTAAAACAATAAATAGTAATAATACCAAAAGAAGGATAATAAATGCTTGAAATAAGATAAAAAAATCTTTCCAGCTCATCTCTTATCGACCTCCTTCCTTTAAGAATTTGGCCTCACCCAACTATTAAATGTTCCTAGATATATGGTAACATATTATATGCGGTACAACAATTAAAAATATAAAGTTTTAATTGGTAATTTTTACCACTAAAAAGTGTATAAAATTATTTGATTGCTATTTAACTTCTCCTATGATAGACTTAAAAAGAAGTGAGGAGTAATTATGGAGTTAATAATAGAAAATCTAAGTAAAAACTTTGATAAAAAGGAAGTACTTAAAAACATTAATTTTACTTTTGAAAGTGGTAAGATTTATGGATTATTAGGAAGAAACGGAGCAGGGAAGACTACTTTCTTTAACTGTTTAAATGAAGATTTAAAGTGTGATAGTGGAGAGTTTTATTTAAGTGATGGGAAGTCTAATAAAAAAATAGAAAGTAGTGATATAGGTTACGTTTTATCAACACCTGTAGTACCTGAATTTCTAACAGGAAGAGAGTTTTTAAAATACTTTATAGATATTAATAAAGAAAACATTAAAGATTTGAAAACTATAGATGAATATTTTGATATAGTAAAAATAGATGTAGAAGATCGAGATAAGCTTATGAAAGATTATTCTCATGGTATGAAGAATAAAATGCAAATGTTAATCTATTTAATAGCAAGCCCAAATATTTTATTATTAGATGAGCCTTTAACATCTTTTGACGTTGTAGTAGCTGAAGAGATGAAAGAGCTATTAAAGAAAATGAAGAAGGATAGAATTCTTATCTTTTCTACTCATATTATGGAACTTGCTTTAGATTTATGTGATGAGATAGTAGTATTAAACAAAGGTGAGCTTTTAGAAGTAAAAAGAGATGAATTAACAGATAAAGAACTAAAGAATAAGATAATTAATGTCTTAAAAGGTGACGATTATGCTTAATAATTTTTTAATATCTTTAAAAGTTAAAAATGCTTATACTGTTAATCAAATTATTTATGGCTTTAGTAAATTACCTTTAATAGGTAAATTAATACCTACCAAGTTTTATGGCTTTAAGAGTTTTAAAGTAATTAGTTTTATAATCTTTATTATAAGAGAAATAATTAGAACATTTGGTTATAAACTACTATATATTTATATATTCTTATTATTGCCTTTAACACTTTATAAAGGTTTTGATGTTAGTTACATAATACATATCTATATATTTCTAGCATTAATTGGAAGTTTTTCTAATACAGAAATATTTAATCCAACAAGAGATAAATATTACTTAATAGTTTTAATGAAAATGAAGTCGAAAGATTATATTATCCCCAACTTTCTTTATTTCTTAGGGAGTATCTTTATAGGACAATTAGTATCTTTAATTCTATTATTCTTTAATGTTATTACTTGGTATCAAGCTTTAATGTTAGTATTATTTACTGTAAGTGTTAAAGTAATCGCTATTAGCTTCTATTTTTATCGTATGAAAAAGAAAAATATCATTATAAATGAAAATAAACCTAAGTCTTGGACTTTATATTTTGGTTTAATAATCTCTCTTTTATTAATAGGATATTTATTACCATACTATAATTTAGTTATTCCTGTTAATATTTTCTATATAGTTTTTATTATTACTTTAATATTAGGAATAATATCTTTTAGAAAAGTATTAACTTATAATAACTATCAATATCTATGCAAAGAATTATTAAAACATGATAACATTTTTGTTGTTAATGCATCTAATAATACCGAACAATTAACAAAAACGAGTAGGGAACAGATTACTTTAGATAAAGGTATAACTAGTGATAAGAGTGGTTTTGCTTACTTCCATGATTTATTTGTAAAACGTCATCGTAAACTGCTTATTGATAGTGCTAAAAAGACAACTATGTTCATCTTAATAATCGGTATAGTTTTAGGAGTACTTATCTTTTTTATTCCTGCCTTAAAGCAAGGAATTAATACATTCGCATTATTACTTTTGCCATATATGTTATTTATTATGTATTTTATTAATACTGGTAAAAATATTACTAATGCTATGTTTATGAACTGTGATCATTCTATGCTGTTCTATAGGTTTTATAGAGAACCTAAGATAGTATTATCGCTATTTAAAGAAAGATTAAAGACTATAATAATTATTAACTTATTACCAACTACAGTTCTTGCTTTAACCCTTGCAGTTCTTCTATTCTTAAGTGGAGGAACATCTAATCCAATAAACTATATTATTATTATATTATCAATCATTTCCATGTCTATTTTCTTTTCTATTCATAACTTAGTCTTATATTATCTATTACAGCCGTATAATATAGGCATGGAAATGAAAAGTACTACATATACAATCGCTAGTATTATTACTTATTGGGCCTGCTATTATATTTCAAGAATAGAAATATCTACATTTATCTTTGGAATTATTATGATAATCTTTGTTTTACTTTATTCCATAATATCTTTATTTTTAATATATAATTATGCTCCTAAAACATTTAAATTAAAGAACTAAATACCAAATAATAATTGGTATTTTTTTCTTGACATAGTCATATATTTGTTGTATAACTGTACTAAGCAAGTAATACAAAAAAGAGGTGATAATTATAAGCTATGTTTTTGATAATGATAAACCTATTTATCTACAATTAGAAGAAATAATAAAAAAAGAAATATTTAAAGGCGAGTTACTTCCAAGTAGTAAAATACCATCTGTTCGTGACTTTGCTTTAAAATATCAAGTGAATCCTAATACAATGCAAAAAGCTTTACAAGGCCTAGAAGAAGAAGGATTTATTTATACCGTTAGAACTAGTGGTAAGTATGTTACAGATAATAAAGAGTTTATCTTAAAAGAAAAAAGATTAGTTGCCAAAAATCTATATCAAGATTTTATTAATAATTTAAGATCTTTAGGATATAGTGATACTGATATTAAAAAAATATTAAAGGAGAGTGAAATTTAATGGCTTTATTAGAAGTTAGTCATATAACTAAAAGTTATGGTAACAACATAGTTTTAGATGATGTTACTTTTAACATTTCTAAAGGTAAAATAGTTGGTCTTTTAGGACCTAATGGAAGTGGGAAGACAACTCTTATTAAGTTAATAAATGATTTATTAAAAGAAGATTCTGGTACTATTAAAGTAGAAGGCTTAGACCTTGGAGTTGAAACTAAAAAGCTAATTTCTTATTTACCTGATAAAAACTATTTAAACAATAATATGACAGTCTTAGAATTGCTTAATTATTTTAAAGATTTTTATGAAGACTTTAGAATAGATAAGGCAAAAGAGTTAATAGGTAAGCTAAATTTAGACTTAAATCAAAAATTAAAGACAATGTCTAAAGGTACAAAAGAAAAAGTTCAATTAATACTTGTTATGAGTAGAAAAGCTAAGTTATATATTCTAGATGAACCTATAGGTGGTATTGATCCAGCAGCAAGAGACTATATAATTAATACTATTCTTACTAATTTTAGTAATGATGCTTCTCTTTTAATATCAACTCACTTAATTAGTGATTTAGAGAAAGTTTTAGATGAAGTAATATTTTTAAAAAATGGTAAAGTAGTAAGAAATGGTAGTACTGATGAGATTAGAAAAGAGACCAATATGTCTATTAATGACTTATTTAGGGAGGAATTTAAATGCTAAGTAAATTATTAAAATATGATTTTAAGAATCTTTATAAAACTTTACTGCCTATTTACTTAATTACATTAGTAATAACTATATTAACAGTCATTCTTAATAATTTGAGTGATACTTCTAATTTGTTTTCAACCTTAAATGGTTTAATGGTATTAAGCTATGTAATTATATTAATGGTATTATTAGTAGGGACATTTTTCCTAAGTATTAGAGATTTCTATTTGGATTTTGCTAGCGAAAGAGGCTACCTAATTAATACTTTACCGGTTAAGAAAAGTTGGATTATAACATCTAAATTTATAACAAGTGTTGTTACTATGATATCAAGTCTTGTTGTTATGTTTATATCAATTTTAATATTAGTAATAGGTAACGGAGAGTGGAGTGTTTTTGCTAATGGAATTGCTAACATCTTTAGAGATATACCAGGTGATGCAGTAGTGATGTTAATACTTATGACAGTTCTTATGATAGCAGCATATATTTCAGGACTTGCTGTTTGCTATTTATCTATAGCATTAGGACAGTTAAAAAATACTAACAAACTAGGGTTTAGTTTCCTTGCTTATATCATTCTTTATATCATCTATGAAATGTACTTTACATTCGCTCTTACTTTTGTCGGAATAATTAACCCTGACTTTGTAAGAAGTTTAGATAATGAAATAGGAGTAATACCATCTGTTAATCTTTTATTTGGTATATTAATAGGACTTGTAATTATTATTACAGCGATAATTACCCCTATAACTAATTACATTCTAAAAAATAAACTTAATCTTGAATAACTCCATTTTTGGAGTTTTTTCTTTTAAACCTCTTTTCTATCAAATAAATATTTGCTATAATATCTATAAGATAAGAAAGATGTGGATAAGAATGAACAAGATTGTAGTAGATAGTTTACAAAAAGTTACCTGGGGGGGGGGAGTTTATACACTTCTTCCCACCAACAACAAACAAGATTAACAGTCTTGTTCTTTTTCGTGTCTAAAAAGATAGGTGAGAACAGATGAAAATAACATTATTTTTAAATAATAAATTAATTGATTTTAAGTTGCCTACTATAATTTCTGGTAGTTATTCTTTTGATCCTAATGAAAAAGAAGAAAGCAAATTAATAAATATCGAAGCTATTGAAGGCAAGTGGGTTCTTTATGAAACTACAGATGTTAAAATTGCTAGTAATGAAAATCAAGATAAATTAATCCTTGTTCCTAATGCGTTTTATATATTAAAACGAAATAACATAAATTATTTAATTTATACCAGTGAACTAGGTTTTAAAAATATAGAAGTTTATTCGTATGATAATACATTAAATCTAGTAATAGGAAATGATACTAATAAAGAAGCTAACCTTAAATATGATTTTCAATATTTAAATAATCAATTAGTAAAAGTTAGCTTTAAAGAAGATAAACTCACTTTAGAAAAAAGTGATTCTCTTCCTGTCTATATTAATAAACTTGCTTTATCTAACAATACATATTTTATTACCACTGGGGATTTAATAGAAATATATGGTTTAAACTTATTGTTTTTAAATAATATCTTAATAATAAATAAGGTAGCTAGTGTTGATTTATCACTATCAAACTTAAAAAAATACTCTTTCCCAGTTTTAGATACACCTTTAAATATAGAAATAAAAGATGTGGATTTATACAATAAAGATGATTATTTTTCCAAATCACCTCGTCTTAGAAGAATAATTGAAACTAAAAAAATAAAATTAAGCGCCCCACCAAGAGAAAACGATAGTAATCAATTACCATTAATTTTAGTTATTGGACCTATGTTAACAATGGGCATAATGGCAGGGACAATGCTACTTAATACGGTTTCGAGAATCTATTCAAAGCAAACAACAGTTGCTGAGTCATGGCCACAATTAGTTATGAGTGGAGCTATGTTAATTTCTATGTTAGTATGGCCTTTAGTAACTCAGTGGTACAATAGAAAAATGAAGAAAAAACATCAAAAAGAGTTAGTTGAGAAATATAGCGCTTACCTAGATGAAAAAAGAAAAGAATTAACAGAAGAGGCAAAACTTCAAAAAAATATTTTATTTGAAAATTTGATCACCATTAATGAATGCTTAAATATCATTAAAAATAAAAGTATAAATTTTTGGGATAAGAGAGTTGATCAAAGCGATTTTCTAGTTGTTAGACTTGGTATAGGCAAAGAAAAATTAGATGTTAAAATAGATTATCCAGATGAAGGATTTACAATTGAAGAGGATGAACTAAAAGATAATGCCGATAAATTAGTAGAAGAGTTTAAATACATAGAAAATGTTCCTGTCGGCTATTCTTTATATGAAAATAAAACTACAGCCGTTATGGGAGAAAGACATAAAGTTATTAATTTTGTTCATAATATAATTTTACAACTATTAACTTTTTATAGTTATGAAGACATTAAATTAGCAGTTTTTACTAATGAAAATAATAAAGATAGTTTTTCTTATTTAAGATATTTAAAGCATACATTTACAAATGATATGAACTTTAGATTTTTTGCTACAGACTTAGATTCAACTAAAAATGTAGCTGAGTATCTATCTTTAATAGCAAATCAAAGAATAAATATGAAAGATAATGGTAATAGTCCTTTTAAACCTCACTATATAATTATAGTAGATGATTTAGACATGTTAAAAAGATATGACTTAATTAAAACTATTACAGAAACAGATGAAAATATTGGTTTTAGTTTATTAATAATTGAAAATAGACTAAGTAAATTACCTAGTAAATGTAATAACTTTATTACTGTTGCTGATAATAATAGCGGTATTTTGAAGAATTCATATGAAAAACAAGAACAAACTGCTTTTGCTGATGAAATAAATTATAATATTGATATGTTACAAATTACGAAAATTTTATCAAATATACCAATAGAATTCGAAGATGGACTTAAAGAGCTACCTAATATGATTACTTTTCTTGAAATGGAAAAAGTAGGCAAAGTTGAACAACTTAATATTTTAAATAGATGGAATACAAATGATGCAACAACAAGCTTAAAAGCAGAGGTTGGAGTTTCAGAAGATGGAGACTTAATGTATCTAGATCTTCATGAAAAATATCATGGACCACATGGCCTAATCGCAGGAATGACCGGTAGTGGTAAGTCAGAGTTCATTATTACTTATATTCTATCTATGGCAATAAACTACAGTCCTGATGATGTTGCGTTTATTTTAATTGATTATAAAGGTGGTGGCTTAGCTGGTGCCTTCGAAAATAAAGTAACAGGTATTAATTTACCTCATTTAGCAGGTACTATTACTAACTTAGATAAAGCAGAAATGGATAGAACTTTAGTAAGTATTAATAGCGAATTGCAAAGAAGACAAGCACTTTTTAATGAAGCGAGAGATAACTTAGGTGAGAGTACTATTGACATTTATAAATATCAAAGATTCTTTAAAGAAGGTAGACTTAAAGAAGCAATACCTCATTTATTTATAATCTGCGATGAATTTGCTGAACTTAAAAGTCAACAACCAGATTTTATGGATAATTTAATATCAGTTGCAAGAATTGGTCGTAGTCTAGGAGTTCATTTAATTCTTGCTACCCAAAAACCTAGTGGAGTTGTTAATGATCAAATTTGGTCTAATACCAAATTTAGAGTTTGCTTAAAAGTTCAAGATGAAGCAGATAGTAAAGAAATGTTGAAACGCCCTGAAGCAGCAGCTCTTAAACAAACAGGTAGATTTTATTTACAAGTAGGATATGATGAATATTTTGCTTTAGGACAATCAGCTTGGTGTGGAGCAAAATATTATCCTTCAGAAAAAATTGTTAAACAAGTAGATAAAAGCATTAATTTTATCAATGATTATGGAGCTTTCATAAAAAGTATTCAAGCAGCTAGCTCTAAAAGTATGGAAGCTAAAGGAGAACAAATTTCTGCTATTTTAAAAAGTATTATTGAAATAGCAAAAGTAGCAAATAAGAGAGCTAAACGTTTATGGCTACCAAATATTCCTAATATAATTGTTACAGATAACATCGTCTCTAAATATAGTATTTCTTTTACACCTTACAATATAGAAGCTATTATAGGTGAATATGACGCTCCAGAAAAACAAGAGCAAGGTATAGTAAAATATAATCTTTTAGAAGATGGTAATACACTAATTTATGGTAATGATGGTAGTGAAAAAGAGATGCTTTTAAATACTATTATTTATTCAACATGTAAGTATCATAAAGAAGAAGAAATAAACTATTATATTATTGATTATGGATCAGAATCACTTAGAAGATTTATAAGCCTACCTCAAGTAGGAGGAATCGTTTTTAGTGGAGAAGAAGAAAAATATAATAATTTACTTAAACTATTAAAAGAAGAGCTTCTAAAAAGAAAAAAATTATTTGTAGATAGTGGAGGTAGTTATTTAAATTACATAAAAACTAGTGATAGCAAACTGCCTGTTATAACAGTTGTAATAAATAACTTTGATTCTTTATATGAAAGCAATCCAAACCTTTATGAGGAGATATCAGATTTAATTAGAGATTCAGTTAATTATGGAGTTGTTTTCATCATAACAGCTAATGCTGTAAATTCTATTAATAGTAAGTTAACTTCTAACTTTACTAATGTGTATGCATTTAAACTAAAAGATACTAGTGATTACAGTTCTGTTTTAGGCTCAAGAGTAAAAAATATGCCAAGAGATATTTTAGGTAGAGGATACTTAAAAAATGATGGTATTCATGAATTTCAAACCGCTAGTATCACTGAAGATGAAAATAATTTGAATGATTATTTACAAACATTTATAAAAGAACAAAGAGAAAATAACGAAAATAAAGCTAAAAGAATACCAACATTGCCAGATATAATACGTTTTAAAGATATTGAAGAAGAAGTAATAGATATAAGAAATATCCCAGTCGGTATTAGTAAAAAAGATTTAGAAATCGTAACAGTAGATTATTCAGCAAATATAGGTAATATTATTACTTCTAATAGAATTTCTAATACAACAAAATTCATTAAAAGTTTATTAATGGTAATTAACAGTATTAAAAATAGTACTTTAATAGTTATAGATGCTGCTAAAGATTTAGCCTTAGATCCTAGCTTGTATCCTAATTATTATACAGATAATTTTAATGTCATCTTAGACAAATTAACTGAATACTTTACAAAATTAATAGAACAGAAACAAACAAAAGAAGGAATTATCTTAATCTATGGATTAAATAAATTTATTACTAAATTAAATGATAATACAAAATTAAATGAATTTATTAAAAAGGTAAAAGAATATGAAAAAATGGGTATAGTCATTGTAGATGACGCTTCTAAAATCAAACAGTATGCTTTTGAAACTTGGTTTAATGGAACATTTAGTATTAATGATGGCATATTTATAGGTAGAGGTGTTAGTGATCAAAATCTTTTACATTTATCTACAGTAACAAGAGAAATGTCTAAAGATATAAAAAATGATATGGCATATTTAATTTCTGAAGGTTATGCAACCCTTTTCAAAACAATTGATTTTATTAGTGAAGAAGGTGATTCTTTTGAAAAATAAAGTATTAATCAAATTAATAGTGCCTGAATTAGATGCAACTTTTGACATTTTCATTCCCGTTAATGAGCTGGTATGGAAAATAAAAAAACTAATTATAAAAGCAATTGCAGATTTATCTAATGTTAATATTAGTATGGACATAGAATGTGTCTTACTAAACAAAGATAATAGTAAAGTTTACAACAATAATGAAATAATTTTAGAAACAGATATTAGAAATAGTAGTGAACTTATTTTAATATCAAAGTAGGAGGATAAAATGGAAGAAAAATATTTACCAATAGGAACAATAGTATTATTAAAAGGAGCTACAAAAAGAATAATGATATGTGGCTTCTGTTGCCGAAGCGAAAGCGATAATGATAAGGTATTCGATTATGTAGGATGCCTATCACCAGAAGGCTTTATTTCAAGTGATAAAAACCTTTTATTTAATCATGACCAAATAGATAAAATTATCAGCATGGGGCTTGTAGATGACGAGGAGAAAGAGTTTAAAGAAAAATTAAATAATGTCTTAAAAATGATGAATAAAGATTAGGATGATGCAAAGTGAGCGATGTAAAGAAAATAGATATTAGTTCTGTTGTAGATACTATGGATAATGCAGTATCTTCATTAAAGTCATCTTATGAAAAAACTGTAGCTAGTAAAAATAGTACTGAAACCGATATTGAGGATTTAGATGAAGATAAGGGTTTTTTTGAAGAACTTTTAGATGATGCTAATGATTTTAAGAATGATGTACTAAGTGATTTGGCTGACACATGTGTAACAGCTATTACTGCAGTTGATAGTGTTCTTGGAAAATATGAATGGTATAATGACTTTATCGAGTTTTCTAATGAAAAAATAGTACCATTTCAAAATAAAGTTAATGAAGTCTTAAAAAGAACAGGAGCAACTGTAGGTACTTTTTTCACGTCTTTATTAGAAGGAGTAGGTAATTTAGGAGAAGCATTTTTTGACCTTACTAATATAGTGAGAACAGTGGTTTTTAGTATTCCTACTGGAATTATAGATGGTGTTCAAGCTATAGGTGGTGCTATAACAGGAGAAGAATGGGAATCAGTTACTAAAAAAATGTGGAACGGGACTAAAGCTGTTGTATCACAGGATTTGACTACTTCACTTTTTGATTGGTTTTACAACGAAACAGATCCTGGTCAATTTTTAAAAAATAACAGTTATGGTTTTGATACTACTAGGAGTATTGGTAGTGGTATAGGTAAAGTAGCTGCTATTGTTGGAATTAGCATTGCTAGTGGTGGTACATTAGCTCCATTCGCTATAGCCGCCATGGCTGGATTTGGTGAAGGTGCTGAAAAATCTTGGGCGGAAGGAGCTAGTATTGGAGAAGGTTTACTATCAGCAACTTTAAATAGTGCTTGGGAAGGATTACAATATTATATAGGAGGAAAGATTGGCACTACTACTTTGTTTGGTAGTAGTGGAAAATATCTACAAAATCTTAATGGAGAAGCTTTTGGAACTAAATTACTAAACAGTCTTTCAAGAGTTATGATGGATAGTGCAGATGGTGGCGCAGAAGGAATAGTTCAACCTTTAATAGCAGCCATTTATAAAGATGGATATTATGATGAATCTGGTAACTATATTGAATTTGAAGACAGTGATAATTTCCTTGATAAATATGGAGAGATATTTGATGATTATGGTGGCGTTCAAAATATCTTTACTAACGCTCTAGTAGGTGGCGGTGCTTCTATATTAGGCGAAGCTTTTGATATAGGAAGATTTTTTAACAAATCATCTTCAGAAACACATGCTGATATAGATTCTCAAATAGTAAGAAAGATAGATGATACACATGGTTATCAATTAAATGAAACAGATATAACAGGCTTTTATAAAAGCAGATTAGAATCAGGCTTTTTTACAAAAGATCAAATAGAAAAAATGATAGATAATATTAATAATAAAGGTTTTCTTAGTAAAGAAACTGGGGAATATATAAGTAATCTTTTTGAAGATCCAAATTATGATGTTTATATTAAAACTATAAATGATATGGATTTAGATTCTATAAAAGAAAAAGGACTATACTGTAATAACTATGCTACCAGCATAGGGGGATCTGCTCCTAAAACTATCGATGATATTAGTTTAGATGCAACAGTTACTAGGATTGATAATGTTATAGATGCTATAAATACTGTTAAAAATGCCAATGGTATATCACAAGGTATGAATCCAATTAATGGAACGATTATTTTAAAAATACCTAAAGGTGCTAACATTGAAGATTTAGTCTATTTTGATCAAGCTGAAGGTGTCTATTTAATTGACCCTAAATATATAGATTCTTTTTTAGGAGTAGATGAAAACGGAGTAGTAACCGGTGCTTCTGATAATTTAACTCATATAAATCAAAATGATTATGAAGGTGATGAGATTACTGAACAACTTTATCAAGATGACGAACCTACTTTAAAAATTGTCAATAATAGAATTAGACCATATGAATTTGAATATGATCAAAATGAAATTTTAGAAATTTTGAATTCAAAACAAGCAACAAATGATTTGCTTTATAACTTGGAGTTAATAGGAAATTTAAATCTTGGTAGTCAATATTTAAATAATTTAAGTAATTATAATGATTTAGGAGCAATAAAAAGGTATGAAGGTGTCCTAGCTATAAATGAATTAGCAAAAGAAGGAGATATAACGTTAAGCAGTGAACAGCTTGCTAATATGGATATAATTTTGCAAGATAAAAGTTATAGTAAATATATCGAATCATTATGTGCTGATTATTTAAGTAAAAGGAGCAATATCTATAATTTTGACTACAATTCTCAAACTCTAGATGGCTTTACCAAAGAACAAATAAAAAGTTTTGTAGATATTTTGAAACAAGATCCTACAACAATAAGAACATCTAATTTTACCACAGCACAAATGAAACTAGCTTCAGATTTATATACTCTTATTGATATGGGAAATTTCCCAGTTAGTAGCAATTTTTTAACTAATTTACAATTATTATCTAATTATTATTTATATCAAATTTCTGATGCTAATAATAAAGCTTTAAGATATGCTAATAGATATGGTGTTGATCAACATAGTTTAACTAATTTAGCCAATTATGGTGGTTTATTTAATCCAAATATCAATGGCTTTAAAGATTTAAATAATAAAGTAATAGATATTGTTAAATCATATTTTCCTAAAATGAAAAAAAGTGAAATAGCTAGATACATGCAAGGAGTAGACAGTACTGGCGCCTGCAGCTATGCATCAGTTTTAAATGATCTTTATATGGCTTTTGACGGAAAAGAAGAAGCTTTTAGAGAATTATTTGGTTATGATATGTATAGAACAGTTGATGGACAAAAATTAATTAATGATCAACTTATATTAGCTGATTTTTACACATTTGCTAATTATCATAATAAGTCACTATTTGAACAAGACTTATTTGGTAATTACAGATATATTGCTGATAATCATGATAACCAAGTATATGTTAGTTATGGTGGAACAGGAGTAAATATTGATTTATTAAATTCATTTATTCGCTATAAATTAGCTAACAGCCAGAATGACACATTAAAACAAGCTTTAGCTAATTATAACATAGACAAGAAATTACTATTTGCGACTTCTTTAGATTCTAATCAAGAAGTACGAAAAGATGTTTTGAAAAATTTAATTGAAAAGGAAATAGAAATAGGAAATAAACTGGATTTAGGTGTATATGTTGACTTTGTTGCAAATAAAAACTATATAATGTACGAATTCAATCCTAAGACAGGGACCTATGATATTCCTTTTAGCTCTTTAAGTTGGAGAGACTCTAATTTAGAAAGTGGACTATCAAATGCCAAAACTAGAGCAGGACATGCTATGGCTATTACAGGAATAGTAAATGATGGTGTAATAGTAGCATCATGGGGAAAAGAATATTATATTCCTTTTGATGAACTAAAAAAGATAGGAATAACTATATCTTCACTAGATTTTAATTTAAAATAGAATTGAGGTGTTTTTATGAAATTAAATGATTTTCAACCAAATATGTTTGATCATTTAGAAATGGAAAAAAAAGAATTTATAGAGGACAATGATCTAAATGAAAAGTTTTTTAAGGCTTATAAAAAATATTATACATTTTTAGAGCAATATATTGATAAAACGATAAATATAAGTAAATATGACAAGTTGATAACTTCTCATGATAGCAAATTAGAAATCGTAAAAAAGGATGATATGGATATATATCAATATTTATCATCGTTTAAATATTTTTATATAAGAAATACTTTATATATAGAAAATTTAACAGAACAAGAATTAGAACTATTGCTCTCAAAAGAAACTTATGATGAAGAAATGCAAGCTTTAATTTCTAGTACTTATAAAAAAGTAATTACTACATCATTATCTAATGAAAATACTAACATTAACTATGGTCCTATGGAGTCTGCTGCTTTTTATGCTCCAGCTAATGCTTTAGTCCTTGGCTTTAGGTATGATCCTGAGTTTGATGGAGAATTAGCAAAAAAAGATGATGATGCTTGGTATGATAACTATCAAGAACAACAATTCTTCGCCATGACAACATTACATAAATTAGAAGAAGAAATTAAAGAAAAAATAGAAGTTCCTATTAGAGTAATTAAATATGATGAATTTTCTATTAAAAAAAAAGATAATAACGATATAAGGTTTGTAAAATAATGTTTGAAGATTATAAAATAGTTTCTTTTACATTGTCTAAAAATTATACATATTTTAAATTATTAAAAAATGAGCAATATTATTTTATGAAAAAAGTTAGAATACCTTTACCTAGACTTATTTCATCTTTTCAGAATGAAATATCTAAGTATGAACTAGTTAATAGGTTTAATATTCTTCCTAAAATGTTAACATCTAATGTAAAAGAATGCTATATAATATATGAGTATCTAAAAAGTTTATCAAAAAAAGAAATTGAAATGCTATCTTATTTAAAAAAAATAAACATTATCTTAGAAATTATTAATAAAGTAAAAATATTACATGATAACAATATTATTCATTGTGATTTGAAACTATCAAATATTATTGTAACAAAAAAACTTCAAGTTTATTTGCTTGATTTAGATCATGCAAAATTTAAAGGCGAATTAAGTGACTATGGAACCTTAAAATACTGTTCTTTAGATCAATTAAAAGGCTCTAAAGCTACATTTCAATTTGATATTTATGCTTTAGGTATTATAATATTTGAGTTATTACTTAATAAAAAAGCTTACAAGAATTTAAAAAAGATGGAACTGATTACTGCCAAAAAAGAGAATTCTCTTTTATTAGATAAAGATCTTAACAAAAATAATTTATTAAAAACTATTATAAGTAAAGCTACTAATAGTGATTTAAACAGAAGATATTTATCCATTACTGAGCTAGAAAAAGATGTTAAAACGCTAATTATAAATAGTAGTAATTAATTGTAAACATTTGTAAATAAATATTGTTGGTTTTACATATATATGTTATATTGTAAATAGATAGTGAAACTATCATTATAAGAAAGGAAGGTAATAAATATGGCTATGACAGGATTTGAGCCAGATGTTGTCAATACAGCAATTAAAAATGTACAGGCAGCATATGAAGAGTTAATTAATGTTTTAGGAACAAGAATGCAAAATGAATTTGTAGGAGGTATGCAAGATAAATGGGCTTGTACTCAAGCACAAAAGTTCTTTACAGATTCATTTAAACCTGCAATTGATAGTATTATTCAAAGTTCAACTAGTACTTTTGATAGTGTAGTATCATCAATGGGTAGTGCTGGAGTAGCTTGGGCTAACCAAACAGAAACTAGTTATACACCACCAGCTTTTTCACCAATTTCTAAACAAATAGATGCAGGAGTTATCGTAGAAAATATCGGTGGAGTTAGAGGAATTGATAAAGATTTAGCTTCAGGAGTAGCTGCAAAATTACCAGGTTTAGCTACAGACGCTCAAACAGCTTTAACTAATGCTCAAACTGCTGTTCAAAATTCTGGATTCCTTGGTGGTAATCAACAAGCAAATCTTGTTTCATCACTTGCAACTATTAAAACTAAAATTGACAATGTAGTTACAACTATAACTAATGAAAGTAAAAATGCTGTTGATCAAACTATTGAAGCTTATGGAGATACAGAAGGAAGAATTTCAGAAGCATTCACATTACAAGGTTAATTTTAAAAATATTTAGAAATTTATTTTCTAAATATATGAAAACTACATTTTGTAGTTTTTATATATTTGTAAAATAGATAGGTGATAATATGGAGATAGATATTCAAACTTTAGAAAAAAATAGTAGTAAGTTAATTAAAAATATAGATGATTTTTCTAATAATATTTCAAATATTTATAATGAACTTAATTGGGTTAGTGGATGTTGGAATGATTATCATGCAAGACTTTTTTTTACAAATGTAGAAAGTGAAAGGATTAAAATAAATAAGACTTATGATGAACTCGTTTTACTAAAAGAAGTTTATGAATCTATAATAAGCCAATATAAAAGTATAGGTAATAAATTTAAAGTTAATTTAGAAGCGAAAGAGGATATATTAAACAAATTTAATTTATTTAGTGATAAAATTAATGAAACAATATCTTTATATAACGATTTAGATCTAAGCTTTTGTAGCGATATAGCTAATAAAATAAATAACCAAAAAAGTAAACTCTTAAAGATTAAAGAAAATATTGTATCAGCGAAAACAAAAGTCAAAGATACTCTAGAAAAAATAGAAGAAATAGAAAAGAACATAAACCAAAAATTGTCTAAAATAGATATAGAAGCTATAAAACAAGTTGATATTAATGAATTTATGTAGGTGATTTTATGAATGAAAACTTTATGGATGAAGAAGAAGTAACTAAAACTATTGATAAGTTAGAAGCAGAAACAACTGATGAAAAGCTAAATTTAGATAATATTAAAACCATAATGTCAGATATGAATCTTAATTATAAAACAGATAACGGAAGCAAGCTTAGTGAGCTATTAGATACTTTAAATAATAAATTTAAAACTCTTACAGCTGTCCATGACGATAACATCACTGTCTTAAAGAAAAACTTAGATACTTATATTACTACTAAAGAAAAAGTAGCTAGTATGTTTGATAACCTTACTTAGGAGGAGATAATATGGATGAAGAAGCAATTAAAATAAAATATAGAAATCTACTAAATAAATTATATATAATAAAGAATAAATACGAAGAATTGGATGATGCTTATGATGATCTAAATTCTACTATTAAAAATAATATGTTAATAGATGATAAAATAATTGCTCAAGATGAATTAGAAAAAATAAAACATGACACTAATAACTTGGAATCAGGTTTGAATAATACGATTATCCCAATTGTTAGAAACAGAACTTAGTAAGTTGTTTAACTTGCTTTTCTTTTTACCTAATTTCTAGTATAATAAGTATGGAAAGAAGGCGCAATATGTATTTATTTATAGAATATCCTAAATGTAGTACTTGTAAAAAAGCCAAAAAATTTTTAGATGATAATAATATTAAATATGAAGATAGAAATATTGTAACTAATAATCCTACTAAAGAAGAATTAGAAAAATTTCTTAAACTTAGTGGTAAAGATATAAAAAGCTTCTTTAATACTAGTGGTAATTTATATAAAGAGCTACACTTGAAAGATAAACTTCCTAATATGACGCTTGATGAAAAATTAGAGTTGTTATCAACTAATGGTATGCTTGTTAAAAGACCTGTTTTAGTAGGAGAAACTATTGTCTTAACTGGCTTCAAAGAAGATTTGTGGAAGGAAGTGTTACTTAATGGATGAGTTATTTAAAAAATTAAATATAATGCCTAAAGATATGAGATTATATGAGATAGCTTTCTCTCATTCATCTTATGCTAATGAACATAAAGCTAAAAAAGATTATGAACGCTTAGAATTTTTAGGGGATGCTGTCTTAGATCTTGTTATGGCTGATTATCTTTATCGTAATCATAATGAAAATGAAGGCGAAATGACTAAAGTAAGGGCTAGTTATGTTTGTGAAAATGCTTTATATGAATATTCTTTAGATTTAGGACTTAATAAATATATAAAAGTAGGTCATGGAGAGGAATTAAATGGAGGGAAATTAAAGAAAGCCATTGTTGCTGATATATTTGAATCTCTAATGGGGGCGATCTATTTAGATCTTGGATACTCTACAGTTAGAAAAGTTATTTTAAATATTATCGTTCCTTATGTTACTAATCCTGATATAACATTCTTTTCAGATTATAAATCTGCTTTGCAAGAAGCAGTTCAAACTACTAAAAAAAGTCTATATTATGAACTTATAGAGGAACAAGGTCCACCTCACGATAAAAAATTTAAAATGCAAGTTAGAGTAGATGGTATTATTTATGGAGAAGGAGTAGGAAGTAGTAAGAAAGAAGCTGAACAGTTAGCTGCTAAAAATGCTTTAGAGAAACTTGCTATATAATTATGAATACTAGGGAATTAAAAATATATAACAATCTAATAAAGTCACTTTTAAGTTTAGAACAAGAAGACTATGAAAATAGAGAAAAAATAGTTAGATTTATTATAGAGACTACGCTAAGTAATGGAACATTAATAAATGATCCGGAAATAATTGAAAGATTAAGCCTTCTAATTGATAGTTCTAATATAGCTAAAGAATCCTTAAGCTTACTTGCTACATCTACTGAACAAGGTTATGAAGAAGAAGATGCTACTAATCTAGGAAGCAACTACAGTAGCTCCCTTTTAATAGGTAATTTATACATTGCCCATGATAAATACCTTAGTTTGCTCGGAAATTATAGACTTTATAAACAAGAAAATTATCATGCAAAGTACTTAGTAGATAATAAAATAGAATCTTTAAGCGTTGCTGAAGAAATAAAAGAAGGAAATGATTTACTAATTAAAATATTTAATTTGAAAAGATAAGAAAAATAGTGTATAATTAGTAAAGTTTTGTTTCTATATTTAAAGAAAGGAGAATTTATGAGTAAAATTAAAATATTTAGTCTAGGTGGACTAAATGAAAACGGCAAAAACATGTATATTGTAGAAGTTGATAAAAATATATATGTATTTGATGCCGGAAGTAAATTTGATAATGAAAAAAATCTAGGGATAGATTATATTATTCCTAACTTTGATTATTTAATAAAAAATAGAAAGAGAATAAAAGGAATATTTTTAAGTCATGGCCATGAAGGAAATATGGGAGCAGTTCCTGATATTTTAAAACAAATTCCCGAAGTTAATATATATGCTGCTAAACTAACTTTAGAAATATTAAAACAGGATTTAACTAATGCTGAGATAAAGAAGAGCCATTTAATAGAGATTAAACCACACCATAAGGTAGATTTTGGCAAAGAAAGTATTTTTTCTATCTCTATGACTCATTCGATTCCTGATGCTTTATGTTATGTTTTATATACCAAAGATGGTGCAATAGTTTATACAGGAGACTTTACTTTTGATCATACTGAAACAGGTCTTTATAAAACAGATATAGGTAAACTTGCTTACGTTGGTAAACAAGGAGTACTTTGCCTTTTAGCAGAATCTATGTATGCTGAACGTGAAGGCTATACTAGTCCTAATAATAGAGTAAGTGATTTTATTAGAAATGTTTTAGCAAGGAATAAAGGAAGAATAATTGCAACTGTTTTTCCAGCTCATTTTTATAGAATTCAAGAAATATTTGATGAAGTTAGTAAGACTCATAGAAAAATTGTTATTATGGGGCATTCTTTACAAAATACTATTAACTATGCCATAAAAAATAATTACTTAACTATTGATAAAAGAGTAATAGGGGATTTATCAAACTTAAATGATAAAGATAGCGTAATATTAATATCTGATGAAAAAGAAAAACCTTTCGCTAACTTAGAAAGAATAATTAAAGGCTATGATAAATATATAAAACTTAATACTAATGATACTATTTTCATAACAGAACCAGCTTATGAAGGAATAGAAAAACGTCTTGCTACAGTTATGGATGAAATAGCAATGCTTGGTGTTAATACAATAAGTTTATCTAGTAAAAAGCATCTTTTACATCATGCTTCCCGTGAGGATTTAAGCCTTTTAATAAATATTATGAATCCTAAATATTATTTTCCAGTAAAGGGAGAATACAGAAATCAGTATGCTAATGCTGAAGTAGCTGAAAATTTAGGGATACCAAAAGATAACATAATCTTAAAACAAAATGGTGATGTTACGTTATTTATTAAAGGTAATCTTGTACCTACAAATGAACATATAGGAACAGATGAAATTCTAATAGATGGTAAAAGTAATGACGATATAGGTGACCTGGTCTTAAAAGATAGAGAGATGCTAGGAGAAAATGGTATTGTTATTATTAGTTGTACTTTAGATAAAGAGACTAAAAAAATATTAGCAGGACCAGAAGTGTTAACAAGAGGCTTCATCTATGTTAAAGATAATTTAGATCTAGTAGATGAAATTAAAAATATGTCTTTAGAAATAATTGAAAAAAATATTAGTGAAGGAAGCAAGAGAGTAGACTATTCAACAATTAAAAACGAAGTAAGAGATGTTTTAGGTAAATATTTTTATAAAACTATGGAAACAAAACCAATGATTATAACAGTTATACAAGAAGTATAAAGGTATAAATTTTACAAATTGGCTCTAATTTTAGAGTCAATTTTTTATTTTTTATAATTGAATTTACAAAACCCTCTTTTTGCAATAATTATTTACTTATGTTAGAGTTAAAATAATTATTTTACAAAAGGAGGTAAATTATTATTAACGATTTAATAAATAAAGAAGATATAAAAATAGAAAATATGATATATGAGGTTAGAGGCAAAAAAGTGATATTAGATAGTGAAATATCTGCAACCAAATGACACGGAATAATATACTTGATTTAATTACTCTAAAAAGTTTTAACAATAATAATACAATAGTATAAATATTAAATTAATGTATAGTATTCTATTATTATAATGTAAGCATCTAAAGTATTAAGTAATTAATAAAAAATGGACTTGAAAAACTTACGAATACTAGTTGACAGGGTCCTAAAAAAATGATATATTACAAGTGATTGGTACTTAGGAAACTTTCGAAGCCCTAAGTCGTTTTATTTTAAGGACGTGATTTATTGAAACAATATAAAAGTTCTGAAGAATTATTAGATTATATAATTTCTAAAGGAGTTACTGTTACTAATAGAGATTATGCTTTAGATAAAATTAAAAAGTATTCTTATTATTCTATTGTGAACACCTATAAAGATGTATTTAAAACTTCGGATAATAATTATAAGAAAAATGTAACTTTTGAAGAAATATATTCATTATATGAATTTGATAAAAATCTTCGTTCTATTTTTTTAATTTATATTTTAGAAGTAGAAACAGTTATAAAATCTTTACTAGCTGAACTTTTAACATCAAAATATGGTATTAATAATTATTTATTAGTAAGTAATTTTGATGCTAATATTAACCCTAAAATAATACAAGACAATATTGCTAAAATAAATGAAGAAATAAATAAACAGAATGGCAAACACGAAGCTATTACTCATTATATTAATGAATATGGTTTTGTACCGCCTTTTGTTTTAATTAAGATTTTAACATGGGGAGAATTAAGTCGCTTATATAGTATGCTAAAGCAAACAGATAGGCAAACTATTAGTAAAGAGTTTAAAGTGCCTGATAATTTTTTAAAACAGATAATGAAAAATATTACTATGATTAGGAACATATGTGCCCATAATGATAGAATGTTTTCCTTTCACAGTAAATTTTTAATTACTTTTAAAATAATAAATAGTAATTATAAAAATAAAGATAATTCAACTAATATTTATATGATTATGAAATCTATTCAACGTTTATTAGATAAAGATAAAAGTGATGAGTTTGAAAGATTGATAAATTTAGAAATAGAAAAGTTAAAAAATAGTATTAAATCTGTTGATATTAATTTAATTTTATATTTAATGGGATTCTTTAATGAATAAAAGTAATTATATTGAATAGAATATTAATGATTAGTACTTAGGAAACTTTTGAAGCTCTAAGTCGTCAGACCTCTATACAAATGTGTAGAGGTTTTTGAATATTGCTTTATGTCCTTTTTGTGACTACAATATTGTGAATCATTATATAAATTTCTAAAAAAGCAGTAGATGAATTATTAAATTATAAATATTATGATTAGAATATTTCTTATACATAAGCTTGAGGTCGAAATTTTCGACCCCAAGTTTAAATAATCATGGTGGTAATAGACATGACTCTAGAGTTTTCACTGAACATAGATAAGAAAGCTCTATATCACTCTTTAGCAAGTTTTAAAGATTTAGACAAGAAATGCTTTGCAATTACTAAAATAGAAAGTAAAGAACTTTTAGATAGTCTGTTAGAAAAATTAAAGTAATTATACGCGAAAGGTTGTGTCAAGACCTTTTTTCTTTTTGTTTACATTTTTCTTGTCAAGTAATTTATTTGTCTAATTAAATATCCTTTATTTTATTTACATTTTTTAACTTTTTGTGTAACATATAATTAAGCAGTGGAGAATTATGGTGAAAAGTGGGGGATAAATATGTTCATGGGAGAATTTCATCATAGCCTTGATGAAAAAGGAAGAATTGCTATACCATCTAAATATCGTGAAATACTTGGCCAAAATTTCGTTATTACCCGTGGTATAGAACATTGTATTTATGTTTATCCAGAAACTACTTTTAATCACATAGTTACAAAATTAGAAAGCTTACCATTCACTAAAAAAGATGCTAGAGCTTTTACAAGATTCTTTATGTCTGGTGCTACTGCCATTGAACTTGATAAACAAGGTAGAGTCAACATTCCGACACCATTATCTAATTATGCAAATCTATCTAAAAAATGTGTTATTGTTGGAACGGGAGATAGATTAGAGATATGGGATGAGGATGCATTTGAGGAGTTTATGAGTTCATGTAATGATGAAATGTCCGATATTGCTGAAAATCTATTTGAGGAGAAAATATAATGCATGATTCTGTATTATTAACCGAAGCGATTGATGCTTTAAATTTAAAAGATAACAGTATTGCTGTTGATATGACCTTAGGTTTTGCTGGACATAGTAGTCAAATATTGAAAAGAATAAAAAATGGGTATCTATTCGCCTTTGACCAAGACGAGGAAGCACTAAAATTTAGTAAAGTTAAACTTTCGAAAATAAGTGATAACTTCCAAGTAATTGATTCTAACTTTGTCTATGCCAAAGAAAAATTAAAAGAGTTAGGTATAGAAAAGGTAGATGCTATACTTTATGATCTTGGAGTATCAAGTCCCCAACTGGATGAAGATTATCGAGGCTTTTCATACAGATTTGATGCTCCTCTTGATATGAGAATGGATAAAAATGGTAAAATTACTGCTAAACTTATCGTTAATACATATAGTTATGAAGATTTGAAAAGAATCTTTAAAGAATATGGCGAAAGTAAGGCAGCAGCATCTATTGCTAGAAATATTGTCAAGTATAGAGAAAATAAAGAAATTATTACAACTTTGGAATTAGTAGATATTATTAAAAGTGCTGTTCCTTATAAAGAAAGAATAAAGAAACATCCTGCTAAACAAATATTTCAAGCATTAAGAATAGAAGTTAATGACGAATTAAATGTCTTAAAAAAATCTCTTGATGACAGCCTATCTTTGTTAAATATTGGAGGAAGAATTGCAGTTATAACTTTCCATTCCCTAGAAGATAAAATTGTTAAACATAAATTTTTAGAAGTAACTAAAATAGATGATTTATCTAAAGGCTTACCTAATATACCTGAAGATAAATTACCAAATTTTAAATTAATTACTAAAAAAGGAATTAAAGCAAGTGATGAAGAACTAGCTCGTAATAATAGAGCTCATTCTGCAACGCTTAGAGTAATAGAGAAAATAAAATAATAAAAAGATTGGAGGAATACTTATGGCTACAAGAAAAATTAAAAAGCGTGTAAAAATGAGTAGATTTGAACGCCTTATTTATACTTTTGCTCTTGTTCTAGCAGTTAGTGCTCCTTTAACAATCGTTTTCTCTAAAGCAACTTTATCAAAGATTAACTTTGAAGTAGAAAAAGCTAAAAAAGAAATAAATGAACAAACTAAAACTAATGAAAGTTTATCTATGAAAATAAATGAGTTAGCTTCCTTAGATAAAATAGAAGAAGTTGCCAAAGAACAAGGATTAAGCTATAATAATGATAACATTAAAAATATCGATGAATAGTAGGAAGTGGTGAAACTTGAAAAGAAAAAAGAGAAGAAAAAACAATATAAAATATAGCAAGCTTGTTATAATTGCTTCTCTTTTTTTGTTTGCTCTAATGATTGCTAGAGTTACTCAATTAGCTTTATCAGAAGAAATAGATGACACTAACTTACAAGCTTTAGCCAAACAACGTACAACTACAACAGATATTATTCAAGCAGAGCGTGGTAATATTTATAGTAGTGATGGTGAAGTTTTAGCTCAAAATGTTTCTTCTTACAAATTAATTGCATATTTATCACCAACAAGAACTACTGATGAAGACAATCCACAACATGTTGTAGATAAAGAAATGACTGCTGAAAAGTTAGCTGGTGTCCTAGGAACTAGTAAAGAAGAGATACTAAAATATTTAAATAGAGAAGGAGTTTATCAAACTGAGTTTGGCACTATTGGTAAAGGTTTAACAGAACTTACTAAAAGTGCTATTGAAGAGTTAAACCTACCTGGAATAGATTTTGAAGAGAGCTTTAAAAGATATTATCCTAAAGGAGATTTTGCTTCTTATGTTTTAGGTTATGCTAAAGAAGAAACAACTACCAACGATGATGGAGAAGAAGAAACTACGATGAGTGGTGAAATGGGTATAGAAAAATATTATGACTCTACTTTAAAAGGAGAAGATGGTTACACTACCTATCAAAAGGATTTGCGTGGTTATAAAATAGCAGGAACTAATGAAATAAGTAAAGAAGCAGAAGATGGCAAAGATATATATTTAACTATTAATAGTAGCATTCAGTTCTTTGTAGAACAAGCTTTATCAGATGCTGAAGCTAATTATAATTACGAATGGTTTACAATTATGATTGCAGATGCTAAGACTGGTGCAATATTAGCTTCAAGTACTTCACCATCATTTGATCCTAATACAAGGGATATTACTAATTACTTAGATATGAACATTTCTAGCCCTTATGAACCAGGATCTACTATGAAAATATTCACTTATATGGCAGCGATGGAACAAGGTGTCTATGATGGTAATGAAACCTATCATTCTGGTGTTTATACAACGACAGACGGTACCGAAATAGGAGACTGGAATAGAGCTGGTTGGGGCGATATTACTTTTGACCGTGGTTTTGCTCTATCTAGTAATGTGGGTGTTATTAACTTAATCGATAGACATTTATCAGCTGATATACTTAGAAGCTATTTTAAAAAGTTAGGCTTCAGTAAAAAAACAGGAATAGAACTTCCTAATGAGGCAACAGGAGATGTTGACTTTAAGTATGAAACAGAAATATTTAATGCGGGATTTGGTCAAGGAATTACGACAACCCCAATTCAAAACATTCAAGCCTTAACCTCTCTTACAAATGAGGGAGTTATGCTAAAACCTTACATTGTTGAAAAAATAGTTGATCCTGATACGGGAGAAGTAGTATATGAAGGAGAAAGAACTGAGGTAGATACAGTTGCAAGTGTTACCACTGTTAATAAAATTAGAGAATTAATGTGGAATACTGTTAATGTTTCTGGTATGACTGGTGCAGGTTATAAATTAGAAGGATATGATTTAATAGGTAAAACAGGTACCGCTCAAATTGCAGATGAAAATGGTGGCGGTTACTTAACTGGAGAATCTGATATTATTTCTTCATTTGCAGGTGTTTATCCTAATAATGATCCTAAAGTAATTATTTATGCTT
The DNA here is from genome assembly GCA_944358305.1 of uncultured Bacilli bacterium. Lineage (GTDB taxonomy): Bacteria > Bacillota_I > Bacilli_A > RF39 > UBA660 > Onthousia. The sequence continues at coordinate 60,772 of CALVQK010000001.1, forward strand.
CAGTTAAAAGACCAGAAGGTGGTAATCAAAGAGTAATTTGGACAGCCATCAAAGATATAGTAGTTAATATAAGTAAATATTATGGAACAGATCCAGATACAACTAGTGAAGAAGAATTAAAAGAATATAGTTTAACATCTTATAAAAATAAAGATGTAACTTCATCAAGATCTGATCTTGAAAGTATGGGAATGTCTGTAACAGTTATTGGTAATGGTAATAAAGTAACTAAACAATATCCTTCCAAAGGTGATAAAGTTACAGAAGGAACAAAAGTATTTTTAATTACCAATGATAGCAATTTAACTGTTCCTGATGTAAATGGCTTATCAAGTAAGCAAGCAGAAGATTTATTAAAGTTATTAGGTATTAGTGTTAAATTAGAAGGAAATGGTTATGTTACAGGACAAAGTATAGGAGCAGGAACAGCAATTACTGATAATATGGAAATAACTTTGACATTAAGTCCAAAATTCTAAAAAGTATAAGTTTAATAAATTGGTGTTAATTTAAGATATGAAAAATGTAAAAGTATAGGTTGAAATTAGAAAATTACCTATACTTTTTAAGTAAAATTAATAAATTACTAATAAAAAAAATGTTAATTATAATAAAATGGGAAAATGTTTATATTTATAGTTTATTTGAAATATTTCAAAACATCTTGTTAAATGGGCTTTAATTATGTATAATTAAAGTTATAGAGTAGAGGTGGTGCTAACAATGGATAGAATATTTACTGGTCTTGATATTGGTAATGGTGAAATAAAAATAGTAGTAGTAAGTGCCGGTAAAACTAGCAATACTGATGATAATAAATATTATGTTTTAACAACTACCTCAGTAAAAACAAACGGTTTAAAGAAAAATACTATTTATGATGATAAAAAACTAAAAAGCTCTTTACTAGGTGCTTTAAAAATAACAGAAGAAAAAATTGGAATGAAAATAAAAGAAGTCATCTTAACCCTTCCTGCCAATAGAGCTAGTATGACTATGGAAAGTGGCCTCGTTAATATAAAAGGAGAAACAGTTAGTGGAAGAGATATAGATGCTGTAATAAAAGATACTGTAGAAGACACTTATGATGATACAAGAGAATTAGTTAGTTGCCTTCCTATTTCCTTTACAGTAGATGATGAAGCAAGCGTTATAAACCCTTTGCAAGAAAGAGGAGATAAACTCTTCTTAAAAGCGGTAGTAGCAACTTCCCCTAAAGAAGAAATATATCCATTTATTAATATTGTTAGAAGCGTTGGTGTTAATATAACTGATATAATCTATAATACTCAAGCTGATTATTATACTGTTGCTACAAAAGAGTTAGATCGTAAAATGGGAGCGATTATAAATATAGGTGCTGATATTACTAGTGTTGGGGTATTTAATAAAGGTATTATGATAAAAAACTCCTATATACCAGTTGGTAGTAGCAGTGTAGACAAAGACATAGCTTTCGTTTATAAAGTTGATCTAAAAGAGGCAAAGAAATTAAAAGAGTCATTTGCTCTAACTTCTGCAAGATATGCAGACAATAATGACTCTATAGCTGTTGAAACTAAAGAGAATAAAAAAATAACTATAAATCAAATGCAAATATCAGAAGTTATAGAGTCTAGAATAAAAGAAATTTTAAAACTTGCAAAAAATGAAATAAATCGCTTAACAAAAAGAGAAATAAGTTATATAATTGTAGTAGGTGGTATTAGTGAACTTGCAGGTTTTAACTATGTAGTTGAAGAAACTTTGGGTAGAAATGCTAGTTGCTTTAATATGAATGAAATAGGTGCTAGACACAATAAATATACAAGTGCCTTTGGAAGTTGTAAATATTTTGATAAAAAATGTACTTTAAGAGAAAAAGATATAAATATGTTTGATCTTGATGAAATAGATAATTTTATATCACCTAAAAAGAAAAATATTAATAATGATACTATGACAAATAGATTTTTTGGTCACTTTTTTGATAACTAATTAAGGAGGAACTTTTGATGGGAAACGGACTAGAAATGGATCAATTAGCGAAAATAAAAGTAATCGGCTGTGGTGGTGGCGGCGGTAATGCCGTTAATAGAATGGTAGAATCAGGTGTAAAAGGAGTAGAATTTATAGTTGCTAATACTGATTTACAAGTATTAAATAATTCTAAAGCAGATGTTAAAATTCAACTTGGTGCTAATCTTACAGATGGACTAGGAGCAGGATCCCGTCCTGATATTGGAAGAGAAGCAGCTTTAGAATCAAAAAAAGAAATAGAAGATGCTCTAGCAGGAGCAGATATGGTTTTCATTACTTGTGGAATGGGTGGAGGCACAGGAACAGGTGCTGCTCCTGTAGTTGCTGAAATTGCTCAAGCACTTGGCGCTTTAACTGTAGCAATTGTAACTAAACCATTTACTTTTGAAGGTAAAAAGAGAATGGATAATGCCCTACAAGGACTAGCAGAGTTAGAAAAACATGTAGATACTTTAATTGTCATTCCAAATGATCGTTTAAGAGAAATTATAGATAAGACAACACCAATGCTAGAAGCATTTAAAGAAGTAGATAATGTTCTTCGTCGTGGTGTTCAATCAATATCAGACTTAATCGCTGTCGTTGGACTTGTTAACCTAGACTTTGCTGATGTTCAATCAGTAATGAAAGATTCAGGACGTGCTATTATTGGTATCGGTATTGGTATGGGTGAAGATAGAGCTATAGAAGCTGCGGGGCAAGCTGTTTCAAGTCCATTGCTTGAAACAAGTATTAGTGGAGCAACTGACGCTATTATCAATATTACTGGTGGAGTTAACTTAACTCTATTTGAAGCAGAACAAGCTGCTGAAGTCGTAAGAGCAGCATCAGGCAATGATATTAATACAATATTTGGTTCTGTTATTAATGAAAACTTATCAGATGAAGTTATTGTTACTGTTATCGCTACAGGTTTTGATAAAAAAGAGGCAGGAGCTTCTAAACAGCCAGTATTTTCTAATGCCGCTCCTAATAGAAGGAGTAGAGATGAAATATCTTATGTCGCTACAATTCCTCAAGCAGAAGATAATGATGACGATGATGGAGAATTATTAGATGATACAGATTATGATTTTCCACCATTCTTAAGAGATAAAAACTTTTAGAGCTTAAAGCTCTTTTCTTTTTTTCTAAATTAATATATACTAAAGACATATTAATGCAATAATTCAGTATAACTAGAGGTGATGATTTTGAAGAAAAAAATAGCAATATTATCTTTACACTTAGGTTATGGCGGTGTTGAGAAGGCCATAACTTCTCTTGCAAATTCTCTTGCTAGAACAGATAAATATGAAATAGAGATAGTTTCAATCTATAGATTATATGAAAAACCAGTTTTTGATATAAATGAAAACGTCAAAGTAACATATTTATTATCATCAAAACTAAGTCCTAATAGAAAAGAGTGGAAAGAAGCTTTACATAATTTAAGACTAATAACGCTTGGTAAAGAATCACTTAAAAGCTTAAAAATATTATATGAAAGACGTAAGAAGATGATAGATTATATAAAAAATAGTAAAGCTGACGTTATTATTTCTACTCGCGTTTTTTTAAATGAATTATTAAGTGAATATGGCAGTGATAATACTATAAAAATAGGCTGGGAACATAACCACTATCATGATGATATGAAGTATGCAACTGATGTTATTAGAAGTGTTAAAAACCTTGATTATTTTGTCTTAGTATCTAAGGGTCTACAAAAGTTCTACCATAAAAAGATGTTACACCATAAATGTAAATGTATTTATATCCCTAATGCCATTGAAAATGTACCTAAGACTAAAAGTCCTTTAACAAGTGAACATTTGATTTCTGTAGGAAGACTTTCTCCTGAAAAGGGATATTTAGATCTTTTAAAAATATATAAAGACCTAAAAGAAAAAAAATGCACTTGGCACTTAGATATTGTTGGTGATGGTAGTGAAAGGAAAAAATTAGAAAAATTTATTAAAGAGAATAATTTAGAAAACAATGTTACACTTCATGGCTTTAAAAATAGTAAAGAAATAGAAAAATTAATGCAAAAGTCAAGTATTTATATCATGACTAGTTATACAGAAAGCTTTGGTATCGTTTTACTTGAAGCGATGAGTAATGGTCTTCCTTGTATTGCTTTTGATTCTGCTGAAGGTGCTAAAGAAGTAATAACTTCAGGACGTGATGGCTATTTAATTAAACATAGAAACTTTAAAGCCATGGAAAAGAAAATAATCGATTTAACTAAAGATATAAATATAAGAAAAGAATTAGGAAAAAACGGTAGACGCAAAGTAAAAGGGTATATGAGTGATAATATTTGTGAAAAGTGGGAAAAATTGATTGAAAAGAAGGGATAAATGATGCGAAAAGTAATGTTTATATCAAGTACTGGAGGCCATTTAACTGAACTCTTACAACTTGATAGTATTATAAAAAATTATGATTATAGTCTAATAACCGAAAAAACAAAAGCTAATAATAAATTAAAAAGAAAATATAAAAATATTAACTTTCTTTTATATGGGACAAAAGATCATAAACTTACTTATCCTTTTAAACTTTTTCTAAATTGCTTCATTAGTCTTTTCCTTTATTTCAAATATCAACCAGACTATATTGTTACAACAGGGGCCCATACAGCAGGACCGATGTGTTGTATCGGGAAAATTTTTGGTAGCAAAATAATTTATATTGAATCATTTGCTAATATAAAAACTAAAACAATTACAGGAACTCTTTTCTATAAATTTCATATTGCTAATCTTTTTATAGTTCAGTGGCGTCCTATGCTAAAACTATATCCTAAAGCAACATATGGAGGGTGGTGTTTCTAATGATTTTAGTAACGCTTGGTACACAAGATAAAAGTTTTGAAAGATTATTAAAAGCAATTGATAAAGAAATAGAAAAAGGTAATATCAAAGACAAAGTTTTAGTTCAAGCAGGTTATACCAAATATAAAAGTAAAAATATGGAAATATTTAAAAGTGTTTCTAATGATCGTTTAGAAGAACTAATGGATGAAGCCTCTCTTATCATTACGCACGGCGGAGTAGGGAGTATTTTAACAGCTTTAAAACATCATAAAAAAGTTATCGCTACACCACGTCTTGCTAAATATAATGAACATACTAATGATCATCAAAAGCAAATAATAGAAGAGTTTGGTAGATTAGGTTATATTATACCTTTAAAAGATTTAACTAAATTAGATAAAATACTAGTAAAAAGCAAAACTTTTAAACCTAAGGAATTTAAAAGTAATAATGAAAACTTTAAAGAATTAATAACTAATTATATTGAAGAAGCAAATTATACAAGCTGGTTTAATCGTGACAAGTTTGCTATTTTAACGGCTATTATAAACTTATTTATTTTTATAATATTAAATTTAACTGATCTTAATATCTATCTTAATTTTACAATATGTTATTTAATATCATGCTTATTAATGGCCTTATTTAAAGTAAAAAAAATGTCTAATGTTTTGACAACAATTATTTGTTTTTATTTAATAGAAGGATTATCTTTATTATTATTAGTTGATAGTTTAGGAATAGATGCTATTCTTTCTAAAGTATTAATTAATATATTAGTGGTAATTATTTATCATTTTCTAGTTAAGAAAAACTAAATTTGTGGGGGAGTTAGGATGGATATAAATACTATTAAAGAAAAGATGATACAGCATAAATATTATCTTATTGTTATAGCTGTTCTAATCATAATTATTATAATTATGTTAATTGCTTTATTGAATAAAGAAGAGTCTAGCTTTATTAATCCTTATGAAGTAGAAGTTAGCCCAAATGATAACTTCTTATTTTTAGGAGACTCTATTACTGAGTATTATTCTTTAGAAGAATACTATGACAATTTACCCGTTGTCAATAGTGGTATTGCTGGTAATAAGACAACTGATATACTAAATGATATGAAAAATAGAATTTATCAATATAATCCTACTAAAGTATTTTTATTAATAGGGACAAATGACTTAGATAGTAGTGAAGATGATATTATTGATACAACTTTTGATAATATTAAAAAAATAATAGAAGAAATAAAAGAAAATAGAAGTGAAGCCACTATATATGTTGAAAGTATTTATCCTGTAAATAATATTATAGAAAACAGTGTTATAGGTAATAGAACAAATGAAAAAATACAGGATTTAAATGAAAAATTATCTAATTACTGTGATGATGAAAATTGTAAATATATAAACCTTTATGATGACTTGGTAGATGAAGATGGTGTTTTAAAAGAACAATATACAGAAGATGGTCTTCATTTAAATAGTCTAGGCTACGTTGTTATTACAAGGGAACTGTTACCATACTTAAATGAATAATAATGTACATTTTTAAGCAAAATAATAATAAAAGTTTGACGTAAAATTATATTTGTGTTAAAATCATATTGTTTGTAGCTTGTTATACCTCATATTGATGGAAAGCTGTAAACCGCATTGAAGAGGTAGAAATTGTTGATTAAAGGACAATACCTTAAAAGCGAGTCTTTAGTTTGAAAAAGGAGGTTAAAAAATGTACGCAGTAATTAAAGTTGGTGGAAAACAATATCGTGTTAGCGAAGGAGATGAAATCTTCGTTGAAAAATTAAATGCTAACGCTAATGATGTTGTTACTTTTGGAGAGGTTTTAATGCTTGACTCAAAAGTTGGTTCCCCTTATTTATCTAATGTCACTGTAGAAGGTACAGTCTTAAAAAATGGTAAAGCTAAGAAAATACGTGTTTTCAAGTATAAGAACAAATCTAGAAGCAACCGTAAAACTCAGGGACATAGACAACCATATACTAAAATTAAAATTACTAAGATTAATGGTTAATTATGATTAGAGTAAAAGTAGAAAAAGAAAAAGGTTATTTTAAAAAGATAAGTATATTAGGACATGCCATGTATGATGATTATGGTAAAGATATAGTTTGTAGTGCGGTTAGTTCAATTGTTACTACAACAATTAATGGTATTCTTACTATTGATAAAAGTACTATTACTTATCTAGCTAGTAGTAAAGGCTTAACTATTAAAGTTTTAAGTAATGATAGAGTAACACAAAGTCTACTTAAGAATATGTTAAGACTACTAAAAGAATTAGAATTAAAATACAAAGAAAATATTGAAATACAGTAAGGAGGGACTATAGTGGAATTTTTAAAGTTAAATATCCAGTTCTTTGCACATAAAAAAGGACAAAGTTCTACTTCTAATGGACGTGACTCTATTGGACGTAGATTAGGAGCAAAGGCTGCTGATGGAGAATATATAACTGCAGGAAGTATTATCTATCGTCAAAGAGGAACTAAAATATTCCCAGGTACAAATGTAAAACGTGGTAATGATGATACTTTATATGCAACAGTAGATGGAATTGTTAAGTTTGAACGTAAAGGAAGAGATAAGAAACAAGTTTCTGTTTATCCAGTAAGTGAATAAATAGTGGCCTAAGAAGAGTATCTCTTCTTTTTTTCTTTTCTCTATGGTATAATACAGTTATGTTTTAGAGGGGATGTGTTAACATGTTTGTAGATGAAGTAACACTTAAAGTAATCGCTGGTAATGGTGGAGATGGCTGCACCGCTTTTCGCCGTGAAAAATATATACCTATGGGAGGACCTTATGGCGGTAATGGAGGCCATGGCTCTGATATTATCTTTAAAGTAGATGAAGGCCTTCATACTCTTTTAGATTTACGTTACCAAAAAGAGATAAAAGGTAAAAAGGGGGAGAATGGTAAAGGTAAGAATCAACATGGTAAAGGGGCCGAACCTTTAGTAGTTAAAGTACCTCAAGGAACTGTTGTAACTGATTTAGATACAGGCCTTATTCTTGCCGATTTAAAGGGTAAAAATGATGAAGCTTTAATTGCCAAAGGTGGTCGTGGTGGCCGTGGTAATACTGCTTTTAAAACACAAACTAATACCGCTCCTAACTTCTCTGAAAATGGTGAACCAGGTGAAGAAAGAACTATTAAAGTAGAACTTAAACTGCTTGCCGATGTTGGTCTTGTAGGTCTTCCGAGTGTTGGTAAAAGTACTATTATTTCTAAAGTAAGTAAAGCTAAACCTAAAATAGCAGAGTATCACTTTACTACATTAAAACCAAACCTTGGCGTAGTACGTGCTACTAATGGTAAAACTTTTGTTATGGCAGATCTTCCCGGATTAATAGAAGGTGCAAGCAAAGGCGAAGGATTAGGAGATAGATTCTTAAGACATATTGAACGTACTAGAGTAATACTACATGTCATTGATATGGCTGGTAGCGAAGGCCGAGATCCATATGAAGATTATCTTTTAATAAATAAAGAACTAGAAGAATTTAATAAAAAACTTCTTACTAAGCCTATGGTTGTTGTTGCTAATAAAATGGATATGCCAAATGCTAAAGAAAATCTTGATAAATTTAAAGATAAAGTCAAAGACAAGAAAATCTTTGAAGTGACCGCTTTAACTAGTGATGGCCTTAGTGAAGTAGTAGATTATCTAAGTAATTTATTAGATACTATTAAGAATGAGAACCTTTATGAAGATGATGCTTTTGAATCTCATGTCTTATATAAATTTAAAGAAGAAAAGCCCTTTACAATTGAAAAAGATGGGGAAGACTTTGTGATTAAGGGCGAAAAAGTAGAGAAACTATTTAAAATGACTAAATTCACTGATGAAGGTATTAAAAGATTTAGTAATAAACTAAGAAAAATGGGCATCGATGAAGAACTTGAAAAAATGGGGGCAGATGATGGGGATATGGTTAGAATATTAGATTTTTATTTTGAATACCGCAAGTAAAATGCCAGATTTAGATAGAGTCTTAAATCCCGAAAAACGCTTTTTAGAATATCAAGACTATCTAATAGATTTAATTGCAAGTTCCTATCATAAAGGGTCTAAAGATTTAATCGCTCACCGCATAAAAGAGGCGTTTTACTTCTTTGATACTTTACCACCAGTCGCTTTTAAAACTTTAAAAGATATAGGATATAATCCTAAAACACACAAAGAGTTATTTGATTATTATGTTTTAAATAAGGACTATCATCTAGCATCTACAAAGGTTAGAAAAAGCTTTGCAAAAGATACTGATTCTTATCTAAGAGAAATGTTACAAATAAATAAGAAATTTTATAATCAAAATAAAAATGTGATCTTAAGATTACATTTTGAATCTTTCTCTAAAGGCATAAAAGAAATTATTATAGACTCTGACATTGATAAAGAAATAAGAGATGCCTTTGTAGAAATACAACAAGACTATCTTGATACTTGTAGAAGTATAGGCTTAACACCTTTAGTCGATGAAAAGAAAATACAAAGTTTTTTAGAGTTTGAAGAAAGAAGAGAAAAATTAATAAAGCAAAATATAATTAATGACACTTTATTTGGTCAAAAAATACTTTCAAGATTAGAATCATTCAAAGACTTATCTTTAATATCTAAACTTAATATGGCAACAGGAATAATGTATCTTGATGATAAAGAAAATGCTACCACCTCAAGATATAAAGTGAGTGAAGATACTAATGTTACAGTTGTATCTTTGCCAGTTCTTAAATTAATGCTAACTAAAGCCCTAGATCTTATTACTCTTCATGAGTTAGTTCATGTAGTTGAAATGGATCTATCAACTAAGTCAATTCTTGCTGATGATACTTATCATTACTTTAATGAATTTAGAACTCAAGATAAAGCTCGATGCCTTTTTGAAAAGTTAAGAAAAGATAACATTCATGTCTTTGATCAAGACGATAATAATGATACTATATATAAAAATAATTATGACTATTTTATTCCATATATTAGATCACTATTAGATGACTATCAATATCTATTTGATTATTGTGGGCTTGCTAATAGAATGGCACCTATATATAAAGCTTTTAAAAGAGAGAATTTTATAGCCTTGTGTAACTATTTAACCATGCTTTATGAAACTACTGTTTCTTCTGATATTCCTTTGACAGAAGAAAATTTAAATATTGATTTATATTATGAACAATTAGACAAGACGAAAACATATGCTAAAAGAAAAAAGATTTACAATAAAATAAATCTTTAAGTTGCTTTAAAGATACGAATATGTTATTATTTACCTAGGAATACTTAGTTGTTTAGGTACTATCCCCATAACTTATATTTTCATAATGTGAAAGGGGAGTTGATAATATGAGAAGACTTGAAAGATTTCTATGTTATATCATATTTTCACTTATTTTCGTAATAATAGTTTTATTATTTATGTTAATAAAAATAGTACCTACTCCTTAGAGTGGTACTAAAACCAAAAACTTTTTGGGGATAGTACCTAACCGCTCAAAGCTAGGTATTCCTCTTTTTTATAATATGTAAATTTCTTTTACATATTCATATTATCATAAATGATTAATTTAAGCAAGTAAGGATCTGATATTATGACTTTAACTATAGATAATGAAATCTATAACTTAGAAATAGTAAAGAAAAGAACTACTAAAAATATTTATATTAGAGTTAAAGATGATTTAACTATTTATGTTACTTGTAATACCTTAACTCCTAATAAAAAAGTAATGGCTGTAATAGAAGATAATTATGATTCTATTAAAAAAATGATAAAAAAAGTTAAAGAAAAGATAAAATTTAATAGTGAATTTTACTATTTAGGTAAAAAATATGATATTATATATACAGAATTTTGTGATTTTAAATTAGGTGAAGAGAAAGTTTTTATTAGTAGAGACTTTAATCTAGATAAATGGAAGAAAAAAGAAGCTCTTAGAATCTTTAGTGAACATTTAGAAAAGTGTTATAATAATTTTTCAAGAAGAATACCTCATCCCACCCTTAGACTTAGAAAAATGACTTCAAGATGGGGTGTATGCAATATTAAAACTCATGTTATAACGCTTAATACAGAATTAATTACTAAAGAAATAGGCTGTCTAGATTATGTTATTTATCATGAACTAAGTCATTTAGTAGAAGCTAATCATTCTAAAAGATTTTGGGCTGTCGTTGAAGAAAACTGTCCTGATTATAGGAAATGGCGTAGTCTAACTAATAAATATGGAAGTGAGGAGTAAAATGGTTATAACTAGTTTAGATAATGAAAAAGTTAAATACTATTACAAATTGCAAAAGAAAAAATATCGTGATCTTCATAATGAATTTATTGTAGAAGGAGAGCATTTAGTTCTAGAAGCTTATAAAAGTGGTTCTTTAAAAGAAATCTTAGTAGAAGAAGGTATTGTATTACCTCTTGATATAGAACAACTTGAAGTATCTAAAGAAGTATTAAAAAAAATAAGTACTTTAACTTCTCCTCCTAAAATGATAGGTTTATGTGAAAAGAAAATAGATACAACTATAGGTAAAAGAATTCTTATTATCGACGAAGTACAAGATCCTGGAAATATGGGAACTATTATCAGAAGTGCTGTCGCTTTTAATATTGATACTATTGTAATAGGAAGTAATACTGTAGATGTTTATTCACCTAAAGTGATTAGAGCAACTCAAGGAATGATTTTCCATGTTCCGATAGTATTCTATTCTATTGATAAATTAATTCCTATTTTAAAAAAGTTACAAATACCAGTTTATGCTACTAATGTTAAATACGGTATAGATGTAAAGAAACTATCTAAAGAAGAAAAAAACACTTTCGCTCTTATTATTGGCAATGAAGGAAGTGGCGTTAATCCTAAATATTTAGAAGCAAGTGATAAATTTATCTATATACCTATGAATAATGTCGTTGAAAGTTTAAATGTCGGAGTAGCAACTAGTATAATTTTATATGAAATGGATGATATAGATGACTAAGATATATGTTGGTAAGATAGTTAATACTCATGGTATTAAAGGTGAACTTAGAATAAAAGATGAACTGACCAAAAATCAAAGACAAGAAATATTTAAAATAGGAACTAATTTTATTATAGATGATAATAAATATTTAATAACTAGTTATAGAAGACATAAAGACTATGATATGGTAACTTTTAAAGACTTTAATAATATTAATGATGTTTTAGTACTAAAAGGGAAAAAAGTATATAAAGATAAAAGTGAAATAAACTTATCAAGCAAGGATATTTTAGATAGTGAGCTTATTACTTATAAAGTAAAAACTACTGATAATTTAGAAGGTATTATAAAGTCTATAGAATTAACAGGAATTAATTATAAAATAATAAGATTATTAATAAATAATAAAGAAATATTGGTTCCATACCATAAAGAGTTTATTTTAAATATAGATCAAGATAAAAAAGAAGTATTGGTAAAGCTTCCATAGGAGGATTTTATGAAAATAGATATTTTAACTTTATTTCCTAATATGTTTAATGGCGCTTTCGAAGAATCTATTATTAAAAGAGCGATAGATAGTTCTAAAGTAGAAATTAAACTTCATAATTTTAGAGAGTATACTAAAGATCCACATGGCAAAGTAGATGATACCCCATATGGAGGAGGACCAGGAATGGTTTTATCTTGTCAGCCTATCTTTGATTGTGTTGAAAAGTTAAAAGGCGAAAAAACTAAAGTTATCTTATTGACTCCTTCAGGCATAAAATATCAACAAAAAATTGCCTATGATCTTTCTCATGAAGAACATTTAATAATCATTTGTGGTCATTATGAAGGCTTTGATGAACGAATATGTTCTATTGTAGATCTAGAACTTAGTATTGGTGATTATGTCTTAACAGGAGGAGAAATACCAGCGATGGTACTAGTAGATTCTATTGTAAGACTAATACCTGGAGTTATAAATGAGAGGTCTCATCTTGAAGATTCATTCAATAGTAACTATTTATTAGATTATCCAAACTATACAAAACCTAGAGTCTTTAAGGGTATGGAAGTACCAGATGTACTCTTAAGTGGTGATCATGAAAAGATTAAAGAGTGGCGTTATAATGAGAGCCTTAAAAGGACTAAAGAAAGACGTCCTGATTTATTAAAAGGAGATGATTCTCTTGAATAATTATATGATAATAGAAAAAAGTTTAATTTATAATGGGGATTTAATTTTAGGAAAAGAATTAACTATTAAAGCTCATGATAGTAAAATATCTATTTATAACTTAGACATTCAAAAAGTCTTCATTAATAATAAAGTCTATAAAAAATATTTAAAGCTCTTAAAAATGGTAAACTTTTACTTAAATAGTGATGATGATACAGGTACTGCTTATCATGAAGCTTTAAATGAAATAGAGAAATTTAGACAACTTGTAAAAAATAAATATAGAGCATATCTTTTAGATAAAACCCTAAAAGAAATGTCTTTAGAATTAAGTAAAAAAGTAATGGAAGCGAAAAGAAGACTAATATTTATTGAAACTAAAAACTATGATTATACTAATGAAAATAGACGTAGTAGATAACTTATTAGAAGGGTAGTGTTTACATGAAGATAGAATATAACTTAATTAAAACCGAAAAAAATACTAAAGCAAGGCTAGGTACAATAAAAACTAATTATGGTACAGTTGAAACTCCTATGTTTATGCCTGTAGGGACAAAAGCGACAGTTAAGGGATTAAGTCCTGAAGAAGTAAAAGAGACAGGAGCCGGTATTATTCTTGCTAATACTTATCATTTATGGTTAAGACCAGGAGAAGATATTGTGGCTAGATCAGGTGGACTTCATAAATTTATGAATTATGATGGTCCAATTCTTACTGATAGTGGTGGTTTTCAAGTTTTTTCTCTTGCTAAAAATAAAAAGAAAGATATTACTGAAGAAGGAGTCCATTTTAAAAGTCATATTGATGGTAAAGAATTATTTTTAACTCCTGAAAAATCAATTGAAATTCAAAATAAATTAGATAGTGATATTGCAATGAGTTTTGATGAATGCCCTCCTGCTAGTGCAGATTATAATTATTTAAAAAATAGTGTAGAACGTACTATTAGATGGGCAAAAAGAGGTAAAGCTGTTCATAGTAATCCTAATCAATCTTTATTTGGAATTGTTCAAGGTGGTGCTCATGAAGATTTAAGAAAATATTCTGCTATCGAAACAGTTAAACTAGATTTTGACGGCTACAGTATCGGTGGAGTCGCTAATGATGGTGAAAGTAAAGAAGATATGTATAAAGCGATAGATTATTCTATTCCTTACTTACCTGAAGATAAAGTTAGATACCTAATGGGAGTAGGAGAGCCAATTGATATAATAGAAGGCGTAATTAGAGGTGTAGATATATTTGATTGTGTCTTACCAACAAGAATTGCAAGACATGGCCAAGCTTTTACAAGATATGGTAAAATTAATTTAAACAATGCTAAATATAAAGAAGATTTTACTCCTATAGAAGATACTTGTGACTGTTATGCTTGCAAACATTATAGCAAAGCTTATATAAGACATTTACTTAATACTGGAGAAATGTTAGGAGGAAGACTTCTTTCTATACATAATATTAGATTTTTAATTAAGTTAACAGAAGAGTTAAGAGAAGCGATTAAAGAAGATAGAATTTTAGAGTACAAAGAAGAGTTTCTAGAAAAGTATCACTAATTTATATAATCATTATAGAAAGAAGGTATTTTATGTTAATAATAGGGTCTCATGTAGGATATAAAAAAGATTCAGGTTTAGTTGGAAGTGTAAAAGAAGCTTTAAGTTACAAAGCTAATACTTTTATGTTCTATACTGGCGCTCCCCAAAATACTATTAGAAGTAGTATAGATTTAAATAATGTAAAAGAAGCTTATAAACTTATGGAAGAAAATAATATAAATAAAGATAATGTCATTGTTCATGCCCCATATATTATTAATCTTGCTAACGGTGATGAAAGTAAGTTTAACTTTTCCTGTAATTTCTTGAGTGAAGAGTTAAAACGTGTTAATAAGTTTGGTATGAAATATTTAGTTTTACATCCAGGAAGTCATGTAGGAGAAGGCGTTGAAACTGGTATTTCTAATATTGTTAAAGCCTTAAATTTAGTCTTATCTAAAGATGATAGTAATGTCATGATTTTACTTGAAACTATGGCTGGTAAAGGTAGTGAAGTAGGTAAGACTTTTGAAGAAATTAAGGCAATTATGGATGGAGTTAATTATAAAAATAGAATTGGTGTTTGCATAGATACTTGCCATTTAAATGATGCTGGCTATGACTTAACTAACTTTACTGAAGTTTTAAATACTTTTGATAAAATTATTGGTATAGATAAAATTAAATGTATTCATATTAACGACAGTAAAAATATTTTGGGATCCCATAAAGATAGACATGAAAATATTGGTAAAGGTGCTATAGGATTAGATACTTTATTAGAAGTAATTAATAATCCTAAATTAAAAGATGTTCCTAAAATATTAGAAACACCTTATATAGATGGACATGCTCCATATAAAGAAGAGATAGAACTTATTAAATCAAGAAGCATTATTTAAAAAACTGTTTTCTTCTTCGTCTGTTAACATTTGTAATTTATAATCAGTAGCATTAATAATTCTAGGATCTTGATATTGTAATTCTAAAGGAGCTTCACCATGAGCTTCAATATCACCATAACAGAAACTTTTTTCTATTATCTCTTTATTTATTTCAAATATGAATTTAAAACAATCGCCAGGAATAGTAGTCTCAGAATTATTAACAAAAGTACCAGATATTATATTCATTTGAGGAGAAACATTAATTATCTGCATATCTTTAATACATAGAGCATCTAAACAATGCTCTTCTTTTATTTCTGTAATATTACCTTCACGAACTTCTTCTTGAGGAGTTGCCTCATTATCAGTGTTATCTTGTTCATTACTACCGTCATTATTATTTGTAAAAACTAAACTTATACCAACAACTAAAGATATTATGCCAATTAATATTAAAACAATTATTACAATTTTTTTCATAACAATATCTCCTTAATTATTTAATCATTTATAACTGTCCAACCATCAGCAGAACCAAATGGATCAGTAGGACAGACATATTTATATCCAACAAGTGAAGGATTACTATCATAAGTAATTATATTACCTGAAGCGTCACTACAATAATGAGAATAGGCTGTAGTATGAGTATGCCCTTCATCACATACCCATGGGAAAAGTCCTGTTAAGATAGAATTACCACGTATTGAACAATTATTTGGAGAAACAGTCTGACTATTAACCCAACAACCACTACCATCTAAAGTATAACCATCAACTGTAGTATTTGATAACATATGACCACTTGAGTTAAAATACCATCCATGCGTATCACAAGCATAATCTTCACTATAAACCCATCCTGTATACATACAACCAGTAGGTCTAGGACCTGACCATTTACCTTCAGTACTATTTCCTTTTGCTAAATAGTACCAAAAACCATCAATATATTGCCACCCAGTTACTATAGCACCACTACTATTAAAATACCACCAACCACTAGTACATGTCGGATAAGTAGAATTATCATATAGCCATCCAGTATGCATACATCCATCAGAGTCTAAATAATACCATGTATTATCAATAAATTGCCATCCAGTAACTTTTTTACTATTTTTATAATAATACCAGCATGAATCATCATCATTCCATTCCCAACCATCACTAGGTTCAACAACAGGTTCAAGCTCAAGTGTTTGTGTGTTTGTATTGCCAGCCTTATCTCTTATAGAAATAGTTGCACTAGAAACACTAGCACTAACTGATGTTGAATATGCATCTTGTATACAACCGCTTTCTGCATCTCTACACTCATAAGTAATTGTCCTAGAGTTATTACTAACAGAACCAATTGAAATATTTCTAAAAGTTGGTCTTGTCTTATCAACATAAACATTAACTCTACAACTATTAGTATTACCATTACTATCTTCTATTTCAATGTCTGCCGTTGTAGTAGTAGTACTAAAAGTTCTAGTAACAGAATTGCAACTACCTTCATCATCAGTACAATTCACGGTAATAGTTCTATTACCATTAGTCCAAGTTGTACTTTGCCCAACAATACTACCACATTCAGGAGGGGTAGTATCAGTTCCTTCTGTTACTTCGCATGAAGTACCGCTAAAATCTTCATGCTCAAATACCACTTCATTACTATCAGTATCAATACAAGTTAGGTTATAACTATAATTACTAGAGTTTTCAGTTCTTGTATATCTAACAGTAGCATCGCTACAATCTATATTTTCTTCAGTAAATGGATTAATTAAATCAGCATCCATTAAATCTTGATATGTTATATCAACACATCCTATCCAGTTTTTTTCACCAATAGGATTAATATCTTCTCCTTCTTTATCAACATAAACTTTAGCAGCTTCCACTAAACTATCTGCATAATATTCATATTGTCTTTCTTCATTATTACTAACTAAAGCAGTAATAGAAGGCATAACTAAAATTAGTATTAAAGCCATAATAACGATAGTTACAATAAGCTCAATTAGAGTAAAACCACGCTTGTTCATAACGATCACTCCTATGATAAATTATATCATAGTTTTGACTCTTATAGATAACTATTCTTTAAATTCATAATAATAGTTGACACTCCACTATATATTTCATCTCTAATATTGCCTTTTAAATTAAGTAAAATACTATTATCTCTTAATAAAGTATTATAATTTTCTTTTAAAAAATTACAAATAACAATCGCTTCATCTAGAGTAGGATAAATATTTTTACTTTCTAAATATCCCATTACTAAATGAGGGTTTAAAATTTTTATATTATTTTTAATTATTCTTTCTATCAAAATTATCACCTTTCATTAATTTATATGTAGTAAAATCAAAATTATGTGATAAACTAGTAAGGAAAGAAGGTGTTGTAGTTATGAGAATAAAACAGAAAGTAAACAAAAAAAACATTAACAGAAAAGATAGAAAATACACAGTTAATGGCTCAACTTATAAAAAGCGATTTCTTTTTTTAGGCAGTGTTTTAGTAGTTTTATTTTTAGTAATAACCCTCCGCCTTTATCAGGTAATGCTAAGAGAACAAAGCCACTATGAAGAAGAACTTACAACACTTGCTACTACGATAGTAGAAGGAGATAGTTCGCCAAGAGGTAGAATATTAGACCGTAATGGAAAAGTAATCGTAGATAATAAAGCAGTTAAGACTATCTATTATAATAAAGATAATGATAGGGAAACTGAAGAAGAAATAGAGCTTGCTTATAAAGTCTCAGCACATTTATCGTTAGATTATGACAAATTAACAGATAGAAATAAAAGAGAGTTTTTTGTCGCTAAAAATAGTGATAATATGAATGATAGAATTACGAAAGAAGAATGGGAAAAATATGAGCAAAGAAAACTAGATAGTGATGATATTTATGAACTTAAAATAGAAAGAGTAACAGAAGAAGAACTATCTTCTTTCACAGAAGAAGATAATAAAGCAAGTTACTTATATTATTTAATGAATAGAGGCTATTCTTATGATGATAAAATTATTAAAGATGAAGATGTAACCGATGAAGAATATGCCTATATCGCTGAAAATAATGAAGACTTACCTGGATTTAATACGAAACTTGGTTGGGAGCGAGTTTATAATTATGGCGATACTTTTAGAACTATTTTAGGTAATATTGGTACGATTCCTAGTGAAGAAAAAGATGAGTATCTTGCAAAAGGATATTCTTTAAATGATATAGTAGGTACCAGTTATATAGAAGAGCAGTATGAAGAGTATTTAAAAGGCACGAAAGCAATTTATAAAACAATTAATTCCCATGAATTAGAACTAGTTAGTGAAGGCAAAAGAGGTAATGATATAGTTCTTACTATTGATATAGAACTACAACAACAATTAGAAGCAATATTAAATGAAGAAATATTATCTACTAAAGGACAAGCTAATACAGAGTATTATGATAGAAGTTATGCTGTAATACAAGATCCTAATACTGGAGAGATACTTGCTATGGCAGGACGTCAAGCTGTAAGTGATGGTAATGGCGGTTATAAAACAGTAGATTGTACTACTGGTATTATGACTGATCCAATGACTAGTGGTTCTGTTGTTAAAGGAGCTAGTATGTTAGTAGGGTATAATACAGGAGCAATTACTATAGGGGAGTATCAAGTAGATGAATGTATCAAAATAGCAGGAACCCCACAAAAATGTTCTTGGAGAACTTTAGGTAGGATTAATGATATAGATGCTCTAGCTTTATCTAGTAATGTCTATCAGTTCAAAACAGCTATGAAAGTAGCAGGAGCAACATATCAGTATAATAAACCTTTAGTAATTAATGAAGAAGCTTTTGATATTTATCGTAATACGTTTAAAGAGTTTGGTCTTGGCGTAAAAACAGAAATAGATTTACCAGTAGAGTCCTTAGGATATACAAGTGATAATAAAGCTCCAGGATTACTTCTTGACTTTGTTATGGGACAATATGATACTTATACACCTATTCAATTATCCCAATATATTTCAACATTTGCTAACGGAGGTAGTAGATTACAACCTCATCTTTTAAAAGAAGTTCACGCTGCAACAGATGATGAAAGCTTAGGGGAAACGATATATACATTTGAAACCAATGTTTTAAATACTGTTACTACAAAGTCAGAATATTTAAATAGAGTTAAAGAAGGGTTTTATGCCGTTATGAATACAAGTTATGGTTTAGGAGTAGGTTATATAGATGACTCCCATGATCCGTCTGGTAAGACAGGTACAAGTCAAAGTGCTAAAGATACAAATGATGATGGCATTAATGATACGGATACTGTTTCTACTGCTTTTGTTGGTTATGCTCCATCGAGTAGCCCTAAAATGTCTATTACAGTAACTAGTCCGCATTCAACTTGGGAAAATTCAAGAAACAGTTATTCTACGCTAGTAACAAGAAGAATTAGTAAAAGAGCAAGCGATGCTTATTTTGCTCTATATCCTTAGAATAATTTATCACCCTTTATAATAAATTATAAAGAGGTGGTTATTACGAAAAAGGTAATAGAAGCTATTTTAGTTATCGCTCTTGTTCTTTTTTCTTTTTATTATACAGAAAAAGCTATCGTTTTATTAGAATCTAATGATCCTATTATGAAAGAAATAAAGAATAATAGTGATGCAAAAGAAGAAAAAGCTATTAATGCTAAAGTAGAAGGAGATTATCTAATACCAGGTTATAACGGACTTGTAGTTAACTTAGAAGAAAGCTTTTTAAAAATGAAAAGTTATGGCAATTACAATGACGCTCTTTTGGTATTTGAAGAAGTAACTCCATCTATTTCTATTGATGATTACTATGATAAATATATCTCAAGTGGTAATGGTATAAGTACTAATATCGCTTTAGTTTTTCCTGTAACTACTAGTACCTATAATGACACTGTAATAAATATTTTAAAAGAAATGGGAACAGTCGCTACTTTCTTTATTGATGGAGACTATATTGATAAAAATACATCTTTTGCAACAGAAGCGGTTGCAAGTCAAAATGAAGTAGAAGTATTAAGCTATGATAATAGTTATGATGAATTATTATTTAAAGCTTCAATTGATAAAGTAAAGACACTAACTAGTACTACACCAAAATATTGTTATGCAACCTATGACAATGAAGAAATTTTGAATTTATGTAGTAAATTATCTATGCATACAATTATACCTACTATAAAACTAGAAAATAATATATATAGTAATGCTAAAGGAAATCTTAGAAGTGGAAGTATCATTAGTATAAGTCTTACAGAAAACAATATGAATGAATTAAAAGTATTAATTAACTATATTAAACAAAGAGGTTTTACTCTAGTTACATTAGATACCTTATTAAATGAAGCAAGATATGAAAAATAATAGTTAGTTTGACATTTATGATAAATTGTACTACAATATATAGACCGTGAGGGAATATAAACACAATATTATGTGCGAGCTATTCCGGGTAATAACCTACACAAGTTTTTGGAGTCACGAGTAATTATTAATCGTGGCTTTTTTTGTTACCACGAATAAAAAGGAGGAATTAAAATGAGCTATGCTGCATTCATAGCAAAAGAAGAACAAAATCTATATAATAATTTAAAAGAAGGTATGTCTTTTGTCCCTAATAAAAATCAAGTCAGGGATATTGAGATATTATCTATCTTAGAAAAGTTAGGGTATCCAATGAACGCTTTAGGTACATATCTTTATAAAGATGTTGTTATAGGTGTATGTGAAGAACTTGAAAAAAGTCAGGTAACATCTAATAATAAACGAAGAAAAATAACATCAGACTTAAACAATAGTTATTCTGACATTTATTTATGGATTGCTAGTGAAGATAAAGAATTAGGTTGTAAAACATTTCATTATTTTATAGAAAAAGCAGTAGAGGAAATTGATGAAGATAAAGTAGATCCTGCTTTAGCTAGTAAAATATATGGTGATAAAAAAGAAATTACTTATGGTGAAAGTGCCCTACATATCGCTGAATATTATTTAGGAACAAATACATATGATACTAGTAAGGTATACACTCCTACCAAAGTAAAGAGACTAGCAAATGTTAATAAAGAATAAATAAAAATAATTTGACAACTTAATAATTTGTAGTAAAATAATATTTATAAATACGTTATTAGTTAGGGACCCGGTAAAAGAATCCTTTTAATCTTAGAGACTTAACGGCTGGTGAAAGTTAAGAAAAGCTCTTTTATTACTACCTTAACGAGTAGAATTATGCAAAGTAATTCCGGTTAATGCCGTTATTTAAATTAAGTTAAAAAAGGATGGTATCGTGTAGTGTAAAGCACTCCTAGCGGTATCATCCTTTTTATTATAAAGTCATGGGGAAGATATTATGGATATAATAGAACTATTAGTAAATTTTTTTAGAAAAAATAATCAAGCTGTAAGTATTAGTAGTTTGTATAAAATATTAAAAATAAAAGACAGTGATAAAGATGCTTTTTTAGATGCTTTATTTGAATTAGAAAAAGCAGGTAAAATAATTTATCAAGATAATATGTATATTAAAGTTCCCCATAACTCAGATTTATATCATGGAAAACTCCAAATATCTAATAAAGGTAACTTTTATATTAGTATAAATAAAAGTAGTAGAATAAATATTAAAAATTTCAGACAATATAGATTAAAAAAAGATGACACTATATATGTAGTAAAAAGAGAAAGTAAAAGAACAGAAACTTATAAAAAGTATTTTGAAGGAGATATTATTAGGGTTGTAACAAGAGAATCTTTGCCTAAAGATAATTATCTTGCTAAAGGTATAATAAAAAAAGAGTATTTATCAGGAAAATATTATATTCAAGTAGAAAACAAAAAATATTATATTAAAAGTAAAAATATGAGAAGTGCTTATCCAGGAGATTTAGTTTCTATACATTTAGGCACTAAAGGTTCTTTAGACGAAGTTAAAGTTTTAAATATTATTAAAAGAAAAAATGATACTCATATATTTAAATGTATAGAGCATGAAGGAGTTAAAAAATGGCTTCCTTTAGGAACAACATATTTTGAGATAAGTTCGATTCCAGAAGAAGAGTATGAATCTGGATCCTTAGTTGTAGCATCCTTAAAGCTTAAAGAAGGAAAATATTATCTTGATATAAAAGAAAAATTAACATCTAGCTATAATGAAGCTACTATAAATAGTGCTACAGAAAATAAGTTTTCTTTGGAGTTTGATAACCAAATAATTAAAGAAGCAGAAAATATTCTTTTCTTAAATCATAAACCAGATTCTTCTAAAAGAAGAGATTTGCGAAACTTAGTTACGGTAACAATTGATTCCCACCATGCCAAAGATTTAGATGATGCCATTAGTTTAGAAGAAAAAGGGGGACTTTATTACTTATATGTCAGTATAGCCGACGTTTCTTCTTATGTACCTTTTGAATCACCATTGTTTAATGAAGCCATCAAAAGAGGGACAAGTGTCTATCCGCTTGATGCCGTAATACCTATGTTTCCTCAAAAAATATCTAATGAAATTTGTTCTCTTAATCCTCGTACAGATAAATTAGCTTTAACCTGTATGATGAAAATAGATGTAAATGGTAATGTTTTAGATTTTGAAATATTCAATAGTATAATTAATAGCAACTATAAAATGAGTTATGATAGTGTCAATAATTTGTTATCAGGTAAAGAATATGATTATGATTATCTTCCATTCTATCAACTATTATTTAGGATGCAAAGACTTTCTAATATTATTCAAAATAAGCGAATAGAAAATGGTTCCTTATTTTTACAGACTAGTGAATATGGCTTCAATATGGATGAATTTAGTAATCCCTTGTCTTTAGAAGGAAATGAAAAAGGACCTGCTCAATCAATAATTGAAAACTTTATGATTATGGCTAATAAAACTGTTGCCGACTATGCCTATTACTTAGAATTACCATTTGTTTATAGGAATCATGAGCCCCCAACTAATATGGGATTAGATAAATTGAAAAGCAATCTAAAACATGAAAAAGTAGTAATTACCAGATTGAATTCTATAACTAATCCTAATATTTTAAAGAAAGTACTTGTAAGTATTTTAACAAATGCAACTAAAGAAGAAGCTACCTTTATTTCTGAAATAGTGTTAAAGTCAATGACACGAGCTTATTATGATAATAAAAGTATAGGACACTATGGTCTTGGATTAGATAGATATGCAACCTTTACTTCGCCAATTAGAAGAGCACCAGATCTATTAAATCACTATGCTTTAAATGCCATTCTTAATTATGACAAAGATGGAGAAGTAGTACTGGAAACATTACAAAAAGAGTTACCTAAATTATGTGATCATTTGACAGAAAGACAAATAGCTGCCGAAAATGTAGAAAAAGAAACAAGCTATACTATGTTAAAAGAATTATCCAATACGGCTTTAGTTGGAAGACTATCACAAGTAATTCAAAACTGTGCTTTTATAAAGCTTGAAGACAGTGTAATGGGACTAATTCATACTAGCGATAGATATGCTATTAGTTTAAAAAGACAATGTTTAATTGATAGAAAAGAAAAGAAAACTTATAATATAGATGATACAATGTCCTTAAGAATATGTAACGACAAAAATATTGCTAGTTTTATACCATTAGAAATAGAAGAAAAAGATAAAAAACTAATAAAAAGGAGAGATGAAATATGATAAATATTAAAGAAAGTGAAAAATTAATGCCACTAAATCATTCTTGTGCGCATTTATTAGCAGAAGCAGTTAAAAAATTATACCCTGAGGCAAAGTTCTGGGTAGGACCTGTAATAGAAGACGGTTTTTATTATGATATTGACCTAGGAGATAAGACTCTAACAGATGATGATTTACCTGTTATCGAAAAAGAAATGAAGAAAATTGCTAAAGGTAATAAAAAAATCATTCGTCATGAGTTAACTAGAGAAGAGGCTCTTGATAAATTTAAAGATGATCCTTATAAAATAGATTTAATTAATAATATGCCAGATGATGAAGTAATTACTTGCTATACGCAAGGAGACTTTACTGATCTATGTCGTGGTCCACACGTAGAGTCAACAAAAGAATTAAGACATTTTAAACTTCTAAGAGTAAGCGGCGCTTACTTTAAAGGAGATTCTAAAAATAAGATGCTACAACGTATCTATGGCGTATGTTATGAGAGTGAAGAAGACCTTAATAAACATTTAGAAATGCTTGAAGAAGCGAAAGAGCGCGATCATCGTAAATTAGGTAAAGAATTAGGAATATTCATGTTCTCTGATTTAGTAGGCAAGGGCCTACCTATGTGGTTACCTAATGGCTTCTTTGTTAGACGTACATTAGTAGATTATATTACTGATAAGGAATTACAACATGGTTATAAACATGTTATGACTCCATCTTTAGGTAGTGTTGATTTATATAAAACTAGTGGTCATTGGGATCATTATAAAGATGATATGTTTCCTGCTATGGAACTTGATAATGAAGCTTATGTTTTAAGACCAATGAACTGTCCTCATCATATGATGATGTATCAAAATTCACTTCACTCATATCGTGATTTACCACTACGTATTGCAGAAATTGCAAATGACTTCAGATATGAGGCAAGTGGAGCCTTATGTGGAATTGAAAGAACAAGAGCTTTTACCCAAAATGATTCGCATATTTTCTGTACTAATGAACAGATAAAAGATGAATTTAAAGCAGTTATTGATTTAATTCTTGATGTCTATAAAGACTTTGGTTTTAAAGATTATAGTTTTAGACTTTCTTTAAGAGATAAAAATAATAAAGAAAAATACTTTGGAAATGATCTTTTATGGGAAAAAAGCGAACAAGAACTAAGAGAAGTTTTAGAAGAAATAGGTGCCGACTTCTATGAAGCAGAAGGAGAAGCAGCATTTTATGGACCTAAACTTGATGTTCAAGTTAAAAGTGCTATTGGTCATGATGTAACACTTTCAACTGTACAATTAGATTATCAATTACCAGAGAGATTTGAACTTACATATATTGATAAAGATGGAAGTAAACAAAGGCCAGTTGTTATTCATAGAGCGATACTTGGTTCTCTTGATAGATTTATTGCTTTCCTTCTTGAAGAGACTAAAGGTAATCTTCCTTTATGGTTAAGTCCTGTACAAGCTATTGTTATTCCAGTATCTAGTGAATATCAAAATGATTATGCTACTAAAGTATATGAAGAATTAAAGAATAATGATATTAGAGTAGAGTTAGACAATCGTAATGAAAAATTAGGCTATAGATTAAGAGAAGCCCAAACTAGAAAGATTAATTATACTCTAATTCTTGGAGATAAAGAAAAGACTGATAATACAATTAGTTATAGACGTCACGGAGAAAAAGATACTACTACAGTTACAATAGATGAATTTATTAAGCTATTAAAAGAAGAGGTAAAACTTTAATATAAAAAAGATAGCTAGTCCTATAAATAAAATATAGGTCCATTGCTATCTTTTTTTTCATTATAATTTACATTGCTTTCATAATTATTTTCATTAATATTATCATTACTTACTTCTTCATCTCCATTATCATTAATAAAAGATGCTACTCTAAAAAGAGTTCTTGCATTGCTAAGTAGTGGTTTTACTTGATATACAATAGGTATCGCTTGATTTATTATTCCAAGTGTTCTTTGCGTATTATTTAAAATGTTATTCCAATTTATACCTCTTCTTGGCATATAATTGTAATTAGGCATTCCCATATTATACTGATTATACATAATTATCACTGTTTCTCCTTTTACTTTAATATATGATTAATTTTTCCTACTTGTGAATATAAAAAGAGAGTGATATAATTATTTTAAGAATAAGGAGGAGAAGGTTATGGAAATAATTGCAATGCCATTTATCTTTATATATCACATAGTCCATTATATTTTACTTTCTCCTAAACGTATTTTAAGTTATGCTTATAGTGGTGCATTAGCAGTTATAGATAAATTAAGTAGAGGTAAAGTAACACAAAAGAAAAAAGAAAAAACAGAAGAAGAAAAAGCTATCCTAGAAGTAGAGGAAATGATGAATGCTACAAAGCTAAACTCTGCTTCTAAAGTAGTTATTAATAAAGAACCAGAAATTTCTTTCCGCTATAAAATAAAAGGAAATAATGGTAAGATAGTAAATGGTACTTTTGAAGGACCAAGTGCTGACGAAGTTAAGGTGTTTTTACAAAATGAAGGTTATGAAGTATTGGAGGTTGTACCACGTAAGTTTTATGATATAGATGTTAATATAGGTGGTAAGTTTAATGCTGCTGATCTTTCCTTCTCACTTACTCAGTTATCTACATATTTAAAAGCAGGAATCGCTTTAATAGATTCTGTTAGAATACTAGAAAAACAAAGTGAAAAACCAGAACAAAGAAAAGTATATCAAAAAGTTGTATATGAACTTTTAAAAGGAGAAAGTTTATCAACTGCTATGGAACGTCAAGGAGATAAATTTCCAACTCTTTTAGTTAATATGATTAAAACAGCGGAGTTAACAGGGGATTTAACTTCGGTTTTGGACGATATGGCAGACTATTATACTTCTAAAGAAGAAACAAGAAAATCAATGGTATCTGCAATGACTTATCCAATAATAGTCTTATGTATCGCTATTGGTGTTATTATCTTTATACTAGTTAGTATTGTTCCAAGCTTTGTCGAAATGTATGAAGATAATGATGCTGAAATCCCAGCCATTACAACCTTTGTTATGAATGCTAGTGATTTTATTGTTAATAATTATATTATTGTAATTCTTGGTGTAGGTATTTTTGTCGGCATATTTATCTATTTATATAAAAAAGTTAAAGACTTTAGAAAAAACGTCCAATTAGTTCTTATGCATATACCAGTATTTAGTCAAATTATCATTTATAATGAGGTATATAATTTTACTAAAACTTTTGCCTCATTACTTAATCATGGAGTTTTCATAACAGATAGTATGGAAGTTCTTGCTAAAATTACTAATAATGAAATCTATAAAGAATTAATTGCTAAAACTATTATAAATCTAAATAAAGGTGCTAATATCTCAGAATCATTTAAAGGTAGTTGGGCTTTTCCAGTAGCTGCTTATGAAATGATTGTAACAGGAGAAAAAACTGGACAGCTTGGTCTAATGATGGAAAAAGTCGCTAACTATTATCAAGTATTACATAAGACTTTAGTTAAACAAATGCAAAGTTTTATAGAACCTTTAATGATTGCATTTTTAGCATTAATAGTTGGTACTATTCTTTTATCAATAGTTGTTCCAATGTTTGATATTTATGGAAAGATTCAATAGGTGATTATATGGAAGTTGTATATATAGTATGTTTCTTTATTATAGGCCTAGTCTTTGGGTCTTTCTTTTGTTGTGTAGGATTAAGATTAAGTCAAGGAGAAAAATTTACTAAAGGAAGAAGTGTTTGTGATAATTGTCATCATGAGTTAGCTTGGTATGACTTAATTCCTATAATATCGTATATAATATTAAAGGGTAGGTGTAGATACTGTCATAAAAAGATTAGCTTATTAAATCCTTTTATAGAAGTTGTAACAGGTATTTTATTTTCTCTATCTTATTATAGTTTTGGATTTTCTTTAGAATTAGTTTTAGCCCTTTGCGTTGCTTCTCTTGCCATGATTATTTTTAGTAGTGATCTAACTTATATGATTATTCCTGATGAAGTATTAATATTTTTTAGTATTGTTTTTATAATATTAGAATTTCTATTAAAAGGAATATCTGGAGGCCTTTTAGCACTTTTAAGTGGTGTCTCTTTATTTATCTTCATGTTCCTTTTAATGAAATTAGGTAATGCTTTATTTAAAAAAGAATCATTAGGTGGAGGAGATGTTAAATTATTCTTTGTCTTAGGCCTTGTCATTGATCCTTTTCTAGGCCTTGTAACTATCTTTTTAGCAAGTTTTATCGCTTTACCAGTATCTTTATATTTACTTTACAAAAATAAAGAACACATGATTCCTTTCGGACCTTTCATCTTAGTGGCTTTTCTTATAGTTTTTTTCAGTAAAATTACTACTAGTGAGATCTTTGACTTTTTAACATTATTTTAATTTTATCATTGACGAACATTTATTCTAATGTTAATATATTAAGCACTAAAACATTTATAAAGGGAAGATGTTATATTGTTGTATGAGGAGACATAGATATGAATGAATTTGGTGATATAATTATTTATAAAGATAAAAATGGAAAAGATAATATTGAAGTAAAGATAGAAGATGGTACTGTTTGGTTAAATCAAGCACAGTTAGTAAAATTATATAATTCTAGTAAATCTAATATTTCAGAGCATATAAAGCATATATACGAAGAAGGTGAGCTAGAGGAAAAATCAACTGTTCGGAAATTCCGAACAGTTGCTATAAATGGTAAGACATATGATATGAAGTATTATAATCTTGATATGATAGTTGCTATAGGTTTTAGAGTTAGATCTGACATTGGAACTAATTTTAGAAAATGGGCAAATGATAAATTAAAAGAATATATGATTAAAGGATTTGTACTTAATGATGAAAAATTAAAGAATAATGGTGAAAGTCCTTACTTTGAAGAATTGCTTGCTAGAATTCGTGATATTAGATCATCAGAAAAGGTTTTTTGGAGAAAAGTATTAGATATATATGCAACGGCCGTTGATTATGATCCTAAAGATAAGATATCAATAGAATTTTTTAAGACTGTTCAAAATAAAATGCATTATGCTACACATGGACATACTGCAGCAGAAATAATTTTTGATAGGGTTGATTCTTTAAAAGAAAATTTAGGACTTACTAATTTTAAAGGAGATTATCCAACAAAAAGTGAAACAGAAATTGCTAAAAATTATTTAACTGAAGAAGAATTAAATATTTTAAATAGAATGGTTTCTGCATACTTAGATGTAGCAGAGATCAATGCTTTAGATAGGCACCCAATGACAATGAAAGATTGGGTAAATGAGCTTGATTCATTTTTAAAGATGACTAGGAAGGATATTTTAAAAGGGCAAGGTACTATATCTCATGAGAAAGCATTAAAAAAAGCTCATGAAGAGTATGATAAGTATATGCAAAAACATTTAACTACTGCTGAACAAGATTATTTAGAAGTGTTGAATAAAGAAATAGAAGAAATTAATAAGCAATGAAATATATTTATTTGATAAAGAGTTAAAAAATATTTGTTTAGAAAACAATGTTGATTATGATTTATTAGAACTTGAAGATCTTTTTGATGGTTTGCATCCTAATAATGTAGGACATCAAAAAATTGTGATAAAGTAAAAACTAAAATAAGTAAATATTTTTAATGTAACTATAAGAAGTTTGGGGGGTGAGTAAAGATGAATCAAAGAAATTGGACAGAAGCAGAGGATGAATATATAAAAAATAATATTGAAAATAAAACTTTTAGCGAGATGGCAAAATATATTGGGTGTGCAATTAATACAGTTCAAAATAGAGCGATAGTTTTAGGCTTTGACGTTCAAAAGAAAACAAGAAGAAGCTGGACGGAAGAAGAAATAGAATTATTAAAAATAATGTCCTCAAGATATTTAAACAAAACTATAGCAAGAAAATTAAATCGTTCTATCAGTGAAGTGAATAAAAAAGCTCGGAAATTAGGAATTAATTTAATTTTTAAAAGACCAGTATGGAAAAAATGGAAAGTAAAGTTTTTGAAAGAGAATATTAATACACTATCCTTATTACAAATTCAAAAAGAATTAGAAGTTGATTACTATCAGATTATGGATAAACTTGATGAACTAGGTATTAAATATAATAGTAATCGTTGGACTGATGAAGAAGAAAAAATTTTAACTGAATTATCCAGTAAAGTATATATAAGAGAACTTGCTAAAATTTTAAATAGAACTGAAGCAGCTATTATATCTAAAGCAAGTAAAATGGGATTAGACTATATTACTTTAAAAAAAGTTTATACTGAGGAAGAATTAGAATATATAAAAGATAATTGGGGTATAGTTTCGGTCAATGACATTGCAAGGAATTTAGGTGTGAGTAGAATAATGATTCAAACTCAAGCAGATAAAATGGGACTACCAAAATTAGATAAAAATCCTCCGAAAAAATGGACTGAAGATGAATTGATAAAATTAAGAAAAATGGCCAGTAAGAAATCTATTACTGAATTAGCAAAATATTTTAAAACAACAAATACTGCAATTATAACTGTGGCACATAAAAATAGTATATATTTAAATGATGATAAAATTCATTGGACTGATGAGGATAATGAACTTTTAAGAGAATTAGCTAAGACTATGGATTTATCAGAAATAGCTGAAAAAATGAATAGAAGTCAATCTGCTATTCGTATCCAAGCTAAAAGACAAAATATTAAAATTATTCCAAATAAAAAAAGTGTTGAAAGTGTATGGACAGAAGAGAATAGTAAAGAATTATTAATGCTAGCTAACCAAGGAAAAACGTTATTGGAAATATGTCAGATAATGAATAAAAAAGATTTTACAGTATTAAAAAAAGCTAGAGAATTACAACTAGATATAAAAAAAGAGAATACTAAAGAGTGGTCTTTAGATGAAATAGATAGGTTAAAAGAGTTATCTAAAACTAAAAAGTTAAGTGAGTTAGTAAAAGAATTAAATCGCTCAAGTGCTTCAATTACAGCAAAGGCTAAAAAGTTAGGAATTACTTTGATAAGCGATAGAAAAAAATGGACTGAAGAGGAGTATCAGCTCCTTGAAAAACTGGTTATGTCTGATAAGAAAACTCCTAAAGAAATAGCAGAGATACTTGGAAGAACTGAAGATGCAATTATTATTAAAATAAATAGAAGAGGACTGCAAGTTCAAACAAATGATAAAAGATTTTGGACAAAGGAAGAAGAAACATTATTATCAGATTTGTGGGGTACAGAGTCACTCGAAACAATTGCAAAGAAATTAAATAGAACTGTATCTTCAATTAAAAATAAAGCTTTTCTTTTAGGACTTGGTTCTTTTAAAGAAAATAATTATAATGGTTTAACGATTAAAGAAATTAGTGATTTGTTTAATGTAAATATAGATATAGTAAGTGTTAGTTGGATTGGCTTAGGACTTAAATATAAAGTTCAAAAGATTTCAAAAGCAAAAAGTTATAGATATGTAGAAATAAAAGATTTATATGAATTTTTAGAAACAAACCAAAATATATGGGACAGTAGAAATTTAGAAAAAAATATTTTAGGTTATGAACCTGAATGGTTAAAGCAAAAAAGAAAGTTAGATAAAGAACAAAATTCTAATATAGAACAATTAAATTTAACAAAACAGCAGTTAATACTTGCTAGAAAATTCTTTTTAGAATTACAGGAAGAGAAAAAAGAACCAGAGGGGGAATCCACCTTCGAGTCTGGGCCACAATTATCTTTAAAAATTGAAAAAAGGTGAGAAAATATGCCAGGAAAAAAGTATGAATTTACAGAAGAACAAATTAAATATATTCTTGATAATTGGGGTAAAGAGTCACCACATAGTATGAAAAATAAGTTTGGATGTACATGGTATGCTGTTTGTAAAGTAGCAGAGTCTCATGGATTAGAAATTCCTAAGTCAAATGCTTGGACTGAAGAGGAGATAAAAGCATTGAAAGAACTAGCTGATAAATATCATTATACAGAAATTGCTAAAATAATGGGAAAAACAGAGAATGCTATTTATTTAAAAGCTAGAAAATTAGGAATAACTTTAATTCAAGATAGAAGGAAATGGACAGTTGAAGAAGAAACACTTTTATCAGATTTATGGGGAGTTAAATCAATAGAATATATTGCCAAAAAAATGAAAAGAACAGTTTTCTCAATAAAAGTAAAAGCTGTAAGAATGGAATTAGGACCAATGATTAGAAATAATTATGATGTAATTACAATTTCTGATATGGTTGACCTATTAAATGTTACTCGTGATAGAATTATAGATAGTTGGGTTAAATTAGGATTAAAACTAAAGAAAGCAAAATTAACAAATAAAATGTCCTATTATACTATAAGTTGGAAAGATTTAATGGATTTTTTAGAGAATAATCAAAATGAATGGGATTCAAGAAATGTAGAAAAAAATATGTTAGGTATAGAGCCAGATTGGTTGCAGGAAAAAAGGAAACGTGATACTATAGAAAATCCATTATGGTATCGTAAATGGACAGAAGATGAGATAAAGAAAGCTGAGTCATTATTTAAAAATGGTAAAACTTATCAAGAAATTAGTAGTATAATAGATAGAAGTGAATGGGCTGTTGCAAATCTCCTTAGAAATCTTGGATATAGTTATATGCTTCCACAATATTGGAAAGGTAAAGAGATAAAGTATTTAAGAGAAAATTATCAAGATATGACATATCAAGAAATTGCTGAAGAGCTGGGAAGAACAACAAAAGCGATAAGCGCTAAAGCTGAAGAATTGGGATTCCAAAAGAAACTAATCAGAACTAAAAAGGAAGGAAAATAAAATGGCAAGACTTTTGACTTTAGATGAAACAGAAAAGTATTTAAAATTATATAGAGAGTTTGCTGATGAAGATGCTTTAACTTTGTTAGTTACTTGTAATGGCGGTTTAGTTGGCTTTTTTGCAAAAAAGTATCTAGGAAAAGGATTAACTTTTGATGAATTAGTTTCAGCAGGAAATGAAGGATTAATAAAGGCTATTAATAAATTTGATTATGAAGAACGAGAGATACAAGGTTTTAGAGCTTATATTTCTGTAGCAATAGATAATGCGATGAAATATGAGTTAAGAAAATACAATAAACATAGTCATGTGTTAAGTTTTGAACAACCATTAGGGCAAAATAAGGATGGTGATGAACTTACTATTGAAGATATTGTAGGAACTGATGCTGAAGAATTAATAGAAGATGTTATTTCTGAAATGAAAATTGATATAGTTAGGGAAGCTTTAAAAAGTTTAACATCAAGGGAACAACAAATAATTTTTTTAAGGTATGGATTAGATGATGTTCATAGAAAAACTCAAGCAGAAGTTGCAGAAATATTTGATTGTTCTACACATACTATTGCAAAACAAGAACAAAAAGCATTAGTTAAAATGAGACATCCGAGAAATACAAGAAAATTAAAAGATTTTATAGAGGAATAAGGTTTCATATCAAGATAAAATATATAAGGAAGTGATGTAATGAAGGCATGTGTTTATACATTAGGTTGCAAAGTAAATACTTATGAAAGTGAATATATATTATTAAAACTAATAGAAGCAGGTTATGAAATAGGAACTATTGATGATAAAGATTGTAATGTTTATATAGTTAATACTTGTACTGTTACTAATACAGCCGATATTAAGAGTAGAAAGATAATACATCGTATTAAAAGAAATAATCCTAATGCTTGTATTGTAGCATTAGGATGTTATGTCGAAGATCATCCCGATGAATTTAATGATATAGATATTTATATTGGTAACAAAGATAAGAGTAAAATTATAGAATTGTTAGATTTATATTTTACTAAAAAAGAACCTATTAGAAGAGTAGGACTTACTAAAGAAACATTTGAAGATATGTTTATTACTGATTTTAAGAATAGATGTAGAGCGTTTGTTAAAGTACAAGATGGTTGTGAAAATTTCTGTAGTTATTGTATTATCCCTTATGTTAGAGGAAAATGTAGAAGTAAAGATTTAGATACGGTAGTTAAAGAAGTTAGCTCATTAGTTAATAAAGGTTTTAAAGAAATAGTATTAACTGGTATCCATACTGGTAATTATGGTGTTGATCTTAATACAAACTTTGCTACACTTCTAAAAGAACTAGTCAAAATAGATGGTCTAGAACGTCTTAGAATATCTAGTATAGAAGTAACAGAATTAACTCCTGATGTACTAGATGTAATTAAAAATAATAAGAAAATAGTAGATCACTTACATATTCCTTTACAAGCAGGTAGTGATAAAGTCTTAAGATTAATGAATCGTAAATATGATTTAAAATACTTTGAAAATAAATTAAAAGAAATTAGAAAAATAAGACCAGATATTTCTATTACTACTGATATAATTGTTGGTTTTCCAAACGAAAGTGAAGAAGACTTTTTAGACACTATTGAAAACTCTAAAAAATTTGCTTTTACTAAAATACATGTATTCCCTTATTCAGATAGAAAAGGAACAGCCTCTAGTGAAATGACAGGACATATAGACGGTAATATTAAGAAAGAACGTGCTAGACGTCTTTTAATGGTATCTAAGGAGTTAGAAAAAGAATATGCTAATAAATTTATTGGTAAGAGTTTAGAAGTTCTATTTGAAGAAGTTAAAGATGGAGTTAGTATAGGTCATACTAGTAATTATTTAAAAGTAAAAGTAAAAGGAGAAATATCTACTAATACTTTTAAAAATGTTAAAATAAAGAGTTATTTAATGGAGAGTTTAATAGGAGAAATAGATGAGTAATATAACAGGCAATTTTAAAAAGACAATTTATAGAAATAGTACTAATAATTATTTAATAGGCTTATTTAAAGTAAAAGAAGCAAGCAATGATTTAGATAAATTTATTAATAAAACAATTACTATTACAGGTTATCTACCAGACTTGAATGAAATAGATACTTATATTTTAGATGGCAATATAACTACTCATGCCAAATATGGTGAACAGTTTATGGTTAATAATTTTGAAAGAGTTATGCCTAAAGAAACTGATTCTATGGTTAGTGTTCTATCTAGTGATATGTTTAAAGGAATAGGTAAAAAAACTGCTGAAGCGATAGTTAATATGTTCCATGAAGATACTTTTGATGTTATTTTAAATCATCCTAATAATCTTTTACTTGTTAAAGGAGTTAGTGAAAAACAAGTAAGAGTATTACATGAATCTTTAAAAAACTATCAAGGTAGTTATGAAATAATTCTTAATTTATCTAAATTAGGATTTGGAACAAGAGATAGTCTTAAAATATATAGCAAATTTAAAGAAAAAAGTTTTGATTTTATTAATGAAGATATTTATAAAGCCTATTATTTTATAGATGAAATTAACTTTAAAACCTGTGATTATATCTATCAAAAAAATGACTGTGATAAGTTAGATGTTAAAAGAATAAGAGCAGTGTTTATATACATATTAAGAGAACTTACTAATGTAAGTGGTAATACTTATTTTTATTTAGATGAAATTAGACCTTACTTTATTAGAATAATTGGAACAGATATTAGTGATGAATTATTATTAGAAGCCTTAAATAGTTTAATTAGTTTAGAATTAATAGTAGTAAAAGAAGATAAAATTTATTTAAAAGAATATTATGATGCCGAAATATTTATTGCAAGACGCTTAAGGTTACTTGCTCATGAAAAATGTGAAACACTTAAAAATTATGAGAAAGTACTAAAAGAAATAGAATTAAAAAATAGTATTACTTATAATGAAGAACAAGAGTTAGCGATTAAACAAGCTTTAACTAACAAGTGTTTAGTAATAACAGGTGGACCAGGAACTGGTAAAACGACAATTATTAAAGGAATTATAGATCTATATCAAGGACTTAATAATTATAAAATTAAAGACTTAGAAGAGAACTTAGTTTTATTAGCACCAACAGGTAGAGCTAGTAAAAGAATGAGTGAAGTTACTGAGCTTTCTGCTTCAACTATCCATAGATTTTTAAAATGGAATAAAGATACTAATAGATTTCAGGTTAATGAGTATAATAAAAGTAATGCTAGTTTTGTTATTATAGATGAATCTAGTATGTTAGATACCTTGTTACTTTCTAATCTTTTAAAAGGACTATCTACTAATACAAAAGTAATTTTTGTAGGAGATGCTAATCAATTACCAAGTGTGGGAGCAGGTAATATTTTATCTGATTTAATTACAAGTGAAGAGTTAAAAGTAATTAGATTAAAAAATCTTTATCGTCAAGGGAAAGATTCTAATATCATAACACTAGCTCATGATATTAATGAAGGTATACTAAATAAAGATATTTTTAATAAAGGAGAAGATCTAAGATTTATAAAATGTCCTGATAATAAAGTTTTAGATAATATAAAAAAAGAAGTCAAAAAAATAGATGATCCTAACTATCAAGTACTAGCACCTCAATATAAGACTATTAATGGTATTGATAATATTAATGAGGCTTTACAAGAATTATTAAATCCTAAAAAATCTACTAAAAAAGAATTAGTTATTAACAATATTACTTATAGAGAAGATGATAAGGTAATTGAGTTATCTAATATGCCAGATGAATATGTATTCAATGGAGATATAGGAGTAATTGATAAAATAAAATTATCTCCTAAAAAAGAGATTTACATAGACTTTGATGATAATAAAGTTAAATATACTCCTACAATGTTTAATAAATTTTCTTTATCTTATGCTATATCTATTCATAAAAGTCAAGGCAGTGAGTTTAAAACAGTTATCATGCCAATAGTAAAAGGATACCATAAAATGTTATATCGAAAATTAATATATACAGGTGTTACTAGAAGTAAAGAAAAATTAATATTGATAGGTGATATGAACGCTTTAGAGATGGCTATTAATAATAACAACGAACAAAAAAGAAGAACAAGTTTAGATTATTATTTAAAAAATGGTATAATTTAGTTTAACTTATCCATAATACTTGTAGGAGGCGTATTATGGATAAGAAAAAAATGATGATAACAGCAGGCATTATGGCTGCAGCAGGATATGGAATATATCAATATTTTAAGAAAAATCCTGCTAAATTAAACATGATGAAACAAAAGGTAAAAACTGCTGTTAATAATTTTGAAGATGAGATGATGATGTAAAGTTATCATCTTTTTGATTGTTATAATATCTATATTGTGTTAAAATTTAAATAGAAGATACGAGGTGTTTATAATGAAAGAGGCATTAAAAAATAATAAGAAGTTTATTATTATAGGCATTTTTATAATTATATTATTAATAATAGGAATAGCATTTGCCTATCTAACAACAACATTACAAGGAGACAAAGAATATGTTGTAAGAGCAGGAACCCTTGATTTAGTGTTGGATGAAGGAAATGAACTAACTTTAGAAAAACAAATACCTTTAGAAGATTCTGAAGGTATGAAACTAGATGGCTTTAATTTTAGTCTAGTAAATAATGGAAAGATAGATACAGATTATACAATTTACTTGGATGATATGGAGTTAAGTGAAGGAGAAAGTAGAATACCAGACTCTAGTATAAGGTATAGTCTAACAAGAAATGATGAAACATTTATGGCTAGGAATATGACAACCATGGGAAGTAATCCTAATAGAAGAGTAGATTTTGGAACAATAACACCAGATGAAACAATAAACTACACCTTAAAAATCTGGATAGATTATGATACAACAACTGAAGAAGCAAGTGGTAAAGTATTTAAAGGAAAGTTAAGAGTAGTAGCAACTCAACCAGTAGGAGAAGAAGCAAGTACATTATTACTTGAAAATATACCTGAGTCTAATCAATATGATGATGGAACAGATACATTTATAACAGGAGAAGATCCTAATAATTACATTTGGTATTCTGGTAAATTATGGAGAGCAGTATCTGTTAATAATGAAGCAAAGACAGTTAAATTAGTAACCCAATGGAATATAAGTACTATTTCTTATAATACAAGTGGTAATACATCTTTTGCAGGAAGTTATATGGAAGAGTGGCTAAATGATACAACAGTAGATGGTTTCCTAGGTAATTTAAGAAATTATGAAAACTTTATAGTAACAGATGCAGTATGGGATGCAACAGAAGATAATAGAGGATTAGGCAGTATAGCAAGACCAAGTGGAACAACAATAGTAACAGATACAGTTGGACTTTTAAATATGTATGAATATCAAACAAGTAGTGGTGTAAACGTTTCACAATATACTAATAGTTATTTAAACAACGGACTTTATTGGTGGAGTTTAACCCCATATAGCACATCTAGTGTATGGAATATAGGACGCAATGGTAGTAGTGAGAATAGTCGCAGTCCTTTAGATTCACTTGGCGTTCGTCCATCCATAAATCTTAAATCTACTGTAAAGATAGTATCAGGAAGCGGAACAGAGGATGATCCATATAGATTAATGGGAGATAGTGATGAAGAATTATCAGGAACTTTGTTAAATACAAGATATAGCGGAGAATATGTAAGATTTGGAAATGAAGAGAATAACCTATATAGAATAGTAAGCCATGAAAATAAAACAGGTACAAAGATAACCAGCGATGGTTCCTTAAAAAGTAATGACAGTTTTATATCAATTGCATTAGGGAACTTAAATTATTCAAGTACCACAATAATGGGGACATTTTTAAATGGAGAATATTTAACAAGTTATGTGGATAGCATATATAGTGACATGATAGAAGATAATACAGCTTGGTATTTAGGAACAGTAGCAAGTGGCATGAGTTATAAATTAGCAAAATATAAAGATACTAATATGTCAGGTTATTCCACAACAATTGATGCTAAGGTAGGCTTACTTCGATATGGAGAATTAATGGCAGGACAATTTGATAGCTATGAAAATAATACGGTTTATTGGCTATTAACCCCATCCAATGCTTCTAACGTTTGGAACATCAGCACTGGTAGCGGTTACGTACCTAGTATTAGTCCTTCAGACTCATCTGGAGTACGACCTTCTCTCAACCTAAAATCTAACGTGCGAATTACATCTGGGACAGGTACGAAAGAAGATCCATTTATAATTGCTTTATCATAGTAGAAAGGAGTAAATAATGAAAAAAGTTATTTTGATCGGACTATTAATAATAACATCTACAGTAATTACAGCGTGCTCTAATAATGAAGATAAAGATCCATTATTAGGAGTTTGTGATAATGTCTATGAAATAATTGATGAATATGAAGCAAGTAATATTGGCAAAAGCAGTTTTATAGATAAAATAAAAGCTTTGTCAGAAGATTGTACAAATGATAGTGCATATATTTGTACAGAAATCTCTACTTTTAACAATCTTTCTCCAACTATTAGCGATGATATTATAAATGCTCATATAACTCAATTAAGAAATTATTGTCAGATGGTAGAAGATAATCAATAAAAGGTTCTTTGTTAAGAATCTTTTTTGTTGATTTATTTTATCTAATATGATACATTAAAATTAGATGGGAGACTTGTAAAAAAGATGGAAAAGGAAGGAGGAAGAAAAAGTTAAAAAACTTGTAATTTTGAAAATTGGATATACTTTTAAAGGTCAATATTTTAAATTGAACTAGTGAATTAAGAAAATTGATAGGTGTTTTTATAACCAATTTAAAAAATTACCTTTTTGCAATAACTTTCTGTATCTGATAACTTAATTGCAGAAAGGAGTTATTATATGAAATACATTAGAAAAAAAGAAATACCTTATAAAGCCAGTCCAGAAGAAATAAGGAAATATCTATTAGAAAATAACTTTGTCATAGAAGCAACTTTTGATCCTGTGTTTAAATCAATAATGGGAAACTGTCCTAATTATTTAGCAGATTTAATATCTAATATAACAGGTATAGATAAAAACTTAATAAAAAAGACATTTAAAGAAAAGAATGTTGAGTATAAAGTAAGTAATGCTTTAGAAAGAAAGAAAACTTCAGATTTTATCTTTCAGTGTAGAGGCTATATCATTAATCTAGAATGTAATAATGAATACTGGGAAGGTCTAATAGAAAGAAATGAAGCTTACTTTTCTAAAATAAAAGGAGAATTATTAAATAAGGGAGAACAATATAGTAAGAATATAAAAGTAATTCAAATAAACTTTGATAATTATAAGGAATATGAAAAAGCTTTAGGGAAAGAATTAATATCAGATTTTAAGATAAGAAATGGCATTGGTTTAATAGAAACAGAGTCTAGTATAAAATATCATATAAATTTATATAAAATAAAAGAGAAATATTATAAAGGAGAAGATTTAACGAGATTAGAAAAAGAGTTATTAATATTAACACTAGATGATTATAAAGAAATAATAAAAATAAGTGAAGGAGATGAAATACTAATGGAAGTAAGAGATAAATTATATGAACTAACAAATGATATAGATAATATAGGGCTTTATGATCCTGAGAAGAGGAGAAAAGAGGAAGAAGAGTTAAAGATAGAATACCATACTAAACTTGCTAGAGAAGAAGGAATTGAACAAGGAATAGAAAAAGGGATTGAACAAGGGATTAAACAAGGTACTAGTAATGAAAAAAAATTTATTGCTAAAAATCTCTTAAAAGATGGATTGCCTATAGATAAAATATCTAAATATACTGGCCTTAGTGAAAAGCAGGTATCACTATTATAGGAGATGAAAATTTAATGGAAGTAAGAGATAAATTATATGAACTAACAAATGATATAGATAATATCGGACTATATGATCCAGAGAAAAGGAGAAAAGAGGAAGAAGAGTTAAAGATAGAATACCATACTAAGATTGCTAGGGAAGAAGGAATTGAGCAAGGAATAGAAAAAGGGATTAAACAAGGTACTAGTAATGAAAAAAAATTTATTGCTAAAAATCTTTTAAAAGATGGACTATCTGCATCTAAAGTATCCATGTATACGGGATTATCAGAAAAACAAATAAAAAGTTTAATTTAATACCTAACAAAACTGTAATAAAAACTACAGTTTTTTTGTGATATATTTTTAATGGAAGGAGAAATACTATGGAAGTTTTAAAAGTTAATAATTTAAAAAAATACTATGG
This sequence comes from uncultured Bacilli bacterium, assembly GCA_944358305.1. Taxonomy (GTDB): domain Bacteria; phylum Bacillota_I; class Bacilli_A; order RF39; family UBA660; genus Onthousia. The sequence continues at coordinate 101,945 of CALVQK010000001.1, forward strand.
TAATAATAACAATATTACTAAAGCCTTAAATAATATATCATTTACTGTTAATAATAATGAATTTTTGGCTATTATGGGAGCAAGTGGCTCTGGTAAAACAACTTTACTTAATACTATTTCTACAATAGATTCTGTTACTAGTGGTAATATTATTATTAATGGAATAGATATTACTAATTTAAATGAAGAAGAATTGTCTGATTTTAGAAAAGATAATCTAGGTTTTGTTTTTCAAGACTTTAATTTACTTGATACTCTAACTATTAAAGAAAATATTGCCTTATCTTTAATTATCAATAAAAAAGATAAAAACAAAATAGATGATTTAGTTTTAGATATTAGTAAAAAGTTAGGTATTAGTGATATTTTAAATAAGTATCCTTACGAAGTAAGTGGCGGTCAAAAACAAAGAGTGACAAGTGCTAGAGCTCTTATCAATAATCCTAAACTAATACTAGCAGATGAACCTACAGGGGCACTTGACTCTAAAAATGCTAGAATCTTACTAGAAACCTTCAAAGAAATGAACGAAGATTTAAATGCAACTATTTTAATGGTTACTCATGATGCCTTTTCAGCCAGTTTTGCTAACCGTGTTTTATTTATTAAAGATGGTAAGATTTTCAATGAAATAATTAAAGGTAAGAAAAAAAGAGAAGAGTTTTATGATGAAATAATAGATGTTTTAACCTTACTTGGAGGAGATACAAAATAATGCTTTTTAAACTTGCCATAAGTAATGCTAAAAGAAGCATTAAAGACTATTTAATTTATGTAGTTACTATTACAATTGCTTTTTCTCTTATGTTTTCTTTTAATCTTATTTCTAATTCGAAAGATATCTTAGAACTAGCAGACATGATGAAAAACTTTCGTATCGCTGTTGTTTTTGTTAGTCTAATAGTTTGTTTTGTCTTAGGATTCCTAATTAATTATATGATTAAGTTTATCTTTAAAAGACGAAGTAAAGAGTTTGGACTTTATTTATTACTAGGAATTAAGAAAAAAGATATTTCCAAAATGTTTATTTTAGAGAATCTAATACTTGGTTTTATATCTTTAGTATTATCATTCTTTGTAGGTATTTTATTAAGTACTATAATATCTAGTATTATCTTAAATATTTTTAATGCCCCATATCTTGTTAAGCTACCTACTGATTATTTAGTACCATTCTCTCTTTCATTAGGCTACTTTTTACTTATCTATATAGTAGTATTATTTTTAACTAAAAGACGAATTAAACGCCTTAAAATACATGATTTACTTTATTATGATTCTATTAATGAAAAGAATAGAACTACAAAAAATAAATCTATTATTTCCTTTATAAATTCCCTTATCCTCATTATAGGCGGTCTTTTTATCTTTAATAATGAATTTAAAGGAGTAGGAATAGAACCAGATACTTTATTAGTCTTATTATCTATTGTTCTTTTAATAGTAGGTATTTACTTATTTGTATCATCATTTGCCGATGCTATTTTAATATTGATTTTAAAACATAAAAAGTTAAAATATAATAAAGATAATCTTTTTATCATAAGACAATTTAATGCTAAAGTTAAAACCATGAAATTATCTTTAGGAACTTTATCTTTACTAATAACTTTAACATTAGTATCATTAACATTCTCTTTAATGTTTAATTCTATCTTTGAAATTCAAATAGATACATCCGCTCCTTATGATGTTACAATTATTGATGATGAAGAGAATTTTGATAAATATATAAATCATATAAAAAAAGATTATACCATAGAAGAAGTATTTATATATCATGAATATTTTAATGATATTAACTATATAAATGATACCTTAAGTGAAGATTATCGTGGTTGGCGTGGTACTGATACTTATTTAAAATTAAGCGACTATAATAAACTTTTAGAACTTAAAGGCAGGAATCCCATAACTTTAAATAATGATGAGTATTACATTCATACATCTAATAGTAGTTATAATGGTATTATGGATATTATTGATACTCTAGATACTATTAAAGTAGGGGATAAGGCTTTAAAACTAAAAGATATTACTGATTCTTATTATACTTCTAGTTGGTCTTTTGGTAATGGTTTTGTTATTGTTGTACCTGATAGTATTATTAATAATCTCAAAGAAGAATCTGACACTTTAGTAGTTGATACTAAAGAAGAGACAGATGAAAAGTTAAATAATGAACTTATTAATATCTTAAATAATGATATATGTGAAACTGATCCTGATACAGGAGTAGTTTACTGTTATGCAAGTGCTAATGTTTTTGTAAAGGGGTATTACATGGCTACTAATAAATCTGTTATGACAATTATGGACTTTACTTTATTCTATCTAGCCTTTATCTTTACTGTAGTAACTGGTACTATAATTTCTGTTCAAAGTATAAATGATGCCATTAATTATAAGAAATATTATGATACTTTAAATAAATTAGGTCTAAGTAAAAGAAAAATTTTGAAAACCGTTAGGAAACAATTGTTAATATATTTCTTATTCCCTGTGACATTACCATTCATTATTAATTTCTTTATCACTGTAAGCCTAAATCATGTTTTTGCACCTTTCCTTGCTACCAATAATGCTTACTTAACATTTATCCTTTTAAGTTCCAGTCTTTTCCTAATTATTTACTTAATCTATTATTTAATTGCATATTTCTCATTTAAAAGATGTTTGGAGTACTAAAATATGAAAAATAGTAAATTACTTATTAAAATAGTAACAATTATTATTACTATTTTTCTTGTTTGTTTTATAATTTATGCAGTTAAATTAGGACTTTTAGAAGATAAAGAAGTACTTGTTTCCTATATGAACTCTCTAGGATTTATTGCCCCTTTCTTCTTTCTTTTCTTACAAGCCTTTCAAGTAGTATTCCCCGTAATACCAGGAGGTGCTTCCTGTCTTGCCGGAGTACTTGCTTTTGGACCTATAGAAGGTTTTATCTATAATTATGTAGGTTTAACTATAGGCAGTATAATAGTCTATCTATTGGTGGGAAAATATGGCCTTAAAATAATATATAAATTATTTGATAAATCTTTAGTAGACAAATATCTTAAATATATTAGAAATAATACTTTTAAAAAGATATTTTTCTTAGGAATACTATTTCCTGGTGCCCCAGATGATTTATTATGTTATATTGCAGGAATTAGTAATATTAATCTAAAAGAATTCATAATCTATATACTGCTTGGTAAGCCTTTAACCCTAATATTTTATAGTATCTTTTACATGATACTTTAATATTGACTAAATAGTTTTACCTCTATAAAATAAATATTGGAGTGATAAATATGAACATTAAAGTGACTTCTCTATGTATAGGAGACATTTATCAAAAAATAACAGTAAGAAAAGAATTTAGACCTGGAAAATTTGGCACTGATGTTACCAGTGTTCCTTATAAAGAAAATGCTTTATTAATTAAAGTAGGCAGTGGTTATGTCGATATAGATACTATTAAAAATGAAAAAAGCTTAAAAGAAAAATATAATGAAGTTAATGCTTTAGGAGAATTTCGTAATGGCTGTGGTATTTTAAGAGACACTATTCCTTTTGATGATAATGAAGGACTTTTATATGTAGATTATGAAAGTATAAAAGACACTTCATATGATACTCCAGCTATTTCCTTTAAAAAATTAAAGAAAGTAAGAGAAAATAATGGAAAAAATATTAATCATAGAAGACGATAAAGTAATTAGAGAAGAGTTATCTATTCTTTTAACTAATAACAATTATACGGTTAGTAATACCACAGATTTTCTTAATATAGAGAAAGTTATAGAGAATATAAAACCTGATCTAATTTTACTTGATATTAATTTACCTAATACAAGTGGCTATGAAGTAATTAAAACAATTAAAAAAGTTACATCTAAACATGTTATTTTTGTAACTAGTAGAAATACTATAGAAGATGAACTTAAAAGCCTCAAAAGTGGTGGCTATGACTTTATTACTAAACCATACAACAAAGAATTATTGTTACTTAAAATTAGAAGATGTTTAGATGAAGTTAATCCTAAAAATCATAAAGACCTAGTAGTAAATGGGGTAGTATTGGATTTACATTTATCTAAACTTAAATATCAAGACAAAGAAATAGAACTAACTAGAAACGAATTTTTACTAATGTATTATTTATTCTTAAATTATCCTAATATCTTAAGTAAGGATATGTTAATAGAATATTTATGGAATGATCAGTTTTATTTAGATGAGAATATCTTAATAGTAAATATTAATAGATTAAGAAATAAATTAAGAGATATAGGTCTTGATGACTTTATTAAGACAGTAAGAGGTGTTGGTTATAAGTTATGATATTTTTAGAGTATTTAGAAGAAAAGATATTTTTTATCATAATTAGCTTAATTTTTACTTTATTACTTAGTATTTATCTGCTGCTAATAGGTATTGATTCTAGCGTTGTTATTTTACTCGCAGTACTTATTATTCTTTTTATATTTATATTTTTAATATCTAATTATTTGCTTATTAAAAAAAGATATAAGAAAATAGTCAATTTAGTGGATTCTCTAGATGAAAAATATCTAATTAAGGAAGTAATAAAAAAGCCTAAAAATTTAGAGAATAGAGCCTATTACTATGCTTTAGATAAATCTTGTAAAGCTTTAAATGATAAATTAAGTGAAGTAGAAAACTCTAAGAATGAATACCTTGATTTTTTAGATAGTTTTATTCATGAAATTAAAACTCCAATTGCCGCCTTATCTCTTTATGCTGATAATAATAGTGATAAGAAAATAAAAGAAGAAGTCTTAAAAATTAGTAGATTAGTAGATAAAATGCTCTTTTTCTCTAAAAGTGATGTTGTAGAAAAAGACTATTTTATTAAAGAAGTCTCTTTAATAGACTTAGTTCATCCTGTTCTTTTAGAATATAAGAATTATTTACTTAATTATTCATTTAAAGTAGAAGTAAAAGATTTAGATAACTTGAAAGTTTACACTGATATTAAATGGTTAAATTTTATTATAAGTCAAATCCTTAGTAATTCTTTAAAATATCAAAATAAAAAGAATCGTCTTATTAGAATTAAAGGTATTAATAATAAGAATAATATAAAATTAGAAATATATGATAATGGTGTAGGAATAAAAGAAAGCGACTTATCTAAAGTCTTTGAGAAAGGCTTTACAGGCAGTAATAGGGCAAAGAAAAACTCTAGTGGTATAGGTCTTTATCTTACGAAAAAATTATGTGATAAACTAGGCCTTGATATAAAAATAGAGTCAGTTTATTTAAAATATACTAAAGTTACTATTACTTTCCCTAAAGGAAATTATTTTCTTACAAAATAATAGTCGTTCCTTTTACTTTAAAATCTTTATAAAACTTAAGCTGTCTTACTAATCTAAATAAAGCTTCATCTTTGCCTTTCGCTTCAAGCATTATATCTATATCTGTATTAAGAGGCTTTAATAGTTTTAGAAATTTTATAAAAGAATTATAATTCAAATAAGTACTATGATTTCTCTTTTGTTTAGTATTTAAGGAGTTAGAAAAATGCATTTTAGGATTTAGATTAGTGTTTTCCCAAGTCTTTATAATTCTTGGTAATAATTTATTTATATTTTCATCTTTTTCATGATTACAAATAAAGTGATGATAATCTAAAACCATAGGTATATTTAGTTCTTCACATAGTGTTAAAGTATCAGTAACAGTATAAGTCTTGTCATCATTTTCTAATATTATTAATTTCTTTAACTCTTTAGGTAACCTATTAAAATTATCTTTAAATCTTTTTAAAGCTTCTTCTTTAGTTGGCCTAGCACTGCCAATATGTAAGACACACTTACCATTAATACCTAAGAGTTTAAATATTTCTAAATGAAATTTTAATATATTAATACTATTATTAGTAACATCATTCTTTTCACTACTTAAAAGACAAAATTCGTCAGGATGTATATCTATTCTAATGTTATATTTATTAATGGCTTCCTTTAGTTTATTAAATTCATCCTTAAATACATTCTTATAATCAATATCAACCAAAGGATGAGTAATTAAAGGAAACATAGTATGAGTCATGCGATAAAATTTAATTTTATTATCATTATTATATTTTAATACTTTAAGAAAGTTATTAAAATTTGCTCTTATTCTACGTATTAATATTTCCATACCAAGAGAATCTTTGTATTTAGAGTATTCTTTAAAAGTCAAAGTATGAGAATAAATATCTAAAATAGTAACAGGATTACCAACATAACCTAAATTTATTTGCATAAAGCTTCACCATTATTATGATTTATGGTTTTATTCCTTTTTATACTTATCTTTTAATAACATTTCCTACTTAAAAATATCTTTACAATTTTAATACCTTATACTATAATAAGCGGTAAATGGAGGAGAATCTATTTATGGACAAAGACAAAGTCGATAAACTTAAAGATTATTATAAAGATGGTTTAACTATTATAGGTTTAAACGATTTAGAAGTAGCATCTAAAGCTGGTTCTTTTTTTAAGAAAGATTTACTAGATTATTTAGTAAATATTCTAGCAGGTGATGAAGTAGATCCTCTTGTTATTAATGCTTTTTCACCTATAATAAATAAGACAGAACATATTAATTGTTTATTAAAAAGCAATGTAAGTATAGAAGAACTTAAATTAGCTAGAGTCTATAGTATAGTACTATATTTAGAAGAACTTTGTAAAAAACATCATCTTCCTAAATCTTTAGGAAAAATAGGTTACTTATCTAAGTTGCGTAATCTTGTGAATGCCGATGATGATAAAACTCGCATAGTATCTGTTTTAGAAGAAGCGAAAGAACCTATAATAATTTATTCTAGTGGTTATAGTAATTTAAAAAGAGAAATAGCTTTTGATGGTGTAAATGATCCAAAAGATTATGCTTATACTTTAAAAAGAGTAAATAGTAAGAAAATATTAAATGGGATAATCACGGGAGTTGAAAAAAACTTCTATAGTATCTTATCTATCAATGATAAAAGTGATATTTATGTTTTAAGTGCTCCTATTCCAGATACTATAAAAGAAGTTAAAAATCTAGTTATATCATTTAATGAAGCCATTTATAATTTATGTAGAGAATATAGTTTAACTTATATTGATAGAGCCTCTACTGATAATACGATGGTTTCTTTAACTAGCCAAATAGCAGATGCTATTTATGATAATAAATTTGTTAACCCAAAAGTTCAAACTAAAGAGTATAGTGATTATAGTTACAATTCCAAAGGAGCTTTAGGAATGATGGATAAAACTTTATATAGCTGGCGTACCTCTCAAAGAGAAGCTATAGGAAAAGAAGGATATGAACAGGAACACATTTTAGAAGTCGCTAAATCCTATAAAAATGAATATGATGTCTTTGATAAGGTTCATAAAGTTTTAACTAAAAGAGATAAAAAATATAGTCCTAGAATAGTATAATAATCAATTATGCCAAAACAAACTATTTACAACTCTTAATTTATTTGTTATATTCTTATTGACGTTTATGCTTAAAACCTATTTTTTAACACGAACTACATATTAACTTATGTAGGTTTTCTTAGTTTTCCAAAGAGCTTTACTAATAAGTAAAGGAGGGTATAGTATGTCTATTAGTAAAGAAGAAATCATAAAAGAAAAGAAAAAGTTACATGACGTTTTAACAAAATTAGATGAGGAAATAAGTAAAACTAGCAATGACTTATTTTTAAAGGAAGAAGAACTTGTTAATTTTAGAAAACTTAACTATCAAGATAAATCATCTTTTGATAAAGCTGAATTTAATCAAGTCATGAGTGCTGATGAATTAGAGGCTTTAAGAGTATTAAATAAAAGAAAATATTATAAGTCTTTAATTAATATTAAAGATAAGCCATATTTCGCTTCTTTTCTCTATAAAGATAATGATGGTAATACTTATGATATTTATATGGCTTTAACTTATTTAAAGGATGATAACTTTGATAATATTTTATATGATTGGCGTAGTCCCATTTGCAGTATATTTTATGATTATGAAGTAGGACCTTGTAAATATAAAGTAGATGATTATTTGAATGTTGGTAATCTTCTAAAGAAAAGACAATATATAATTGAAAATAGAAATCTCATTAATGTTTTTGATAATTCTCTAAATATTGATGATGAACTATTACAAAAAGTAATCGCTACAACTGATAATGACAAGATGAAAAATATTGTTAATACCATCCAAGCTGAACAAAATAAAATAATTCGTAATTTAGACGATCATAATTTAATTGTACAAGGTATCGCTGGAAGCGGTAAAACATCAGTTGCCTTACATCGTATTGCTTTTCTTTTATATCGCATCAAAAACTTAAGCTCTAATAATGTTTTAATTTTTTCACCTAATAAGATTTTTTCCGAGTATATCTCTAATGTCTTACCAGAATTAGGAGAAGCGAACACCCTAGAGACAACTTTCAGCGATTATTTAAGTTATTTCTTAAAAGAATATAAAAATATTGAAAGTTTTCCATCTTTTATTAGTAAATATTATAAAGGTGATAAAAGTAATGTAGATATTATTAAATATAAACAAAGTAAAGAGATTATTAAAGACTTAGATAATTATATTAGTGCCTTTATAAAGAAATTTAAAGTTGTTAATGATATAGAACTAGATAAGATAAATGAAGTTACTAAGGATGAATTAAACTACTTACTTAAAGATAAATATAGTAGATTTCCTTTGGTAGAAAGAATTGAAGAAGCAGCTAAGTATTTATCATTAAAATATTATGGTACTCCTGGTAAGAGAAAAGCACCTATTAGAAAACTGATTAAAGATAATATTAATGCTTCTTTAAATATTAAAGATATTTATAAAGATTTCTTTAAAAGTCCTTACGCTAAATATAAATTAGAGATAAAAAATACTAAAGTAATAGATTATGATGATGCTTTACTAGTATCCTATTTAAAAGGCAAGTTATTTGGTTTTCCCTATAATAACTATATTAAGCAAGTAGTAATAGATGAAGCCCAAGATTATAATTATTTACAATATGTGATTATTAAAGAGATGTTTAAAAAAGCAGACTTTACAATATTAGGAGATGTTAATCAGAATATTAATCCTTATTATAAATATGCTTCTTTAAAAGAGTTAAAAGAGATATTTAATGACAGTAATTATTTAGAGCTATTAAAGACTTATAGATCTACTAAAGAAATAATAGAATATACTAATAAGATACTGAATTTAGATTATGTTAATGCCATTAAGAAGAGTAATAATAAAGATGTTATAATTAGAAAGCCTAAAGATATAAAAGAATCATTACTTACTGATATAAAAAATCTAACTAATACATATAAGTCTCTTTCTATCATTACTAAAGAAGATAGAGAAGCAGAAGTTATTTTTGAGTTATTAAAAGATGATTTAAGTATTAGTTTACTAACCGAAGAGTCTAAATCATTTATTAAAGATTTAGTAGTAGTTCCAAGTTATATTGCTAAAGGGTTAGAGTTTGATAGTGTCATTATAATAGATAGTGATGAGACCTTTAAGAAAAATAAATATCTTTACTATGTTGCTTGTACAAGAGCAAGAGAGGAACTTATCATTTATGAGTAAAATATATTTAGATAAAGTTGGATATGAAAACTATTTAAAAAGTCTTGAAGATATTAAAAAAGAAATAGATGATAATGCCAAACTAATGAGTTTATATGCAAGTGATGATGCATACGGTGATGGATGGCATGATAACTTTGCTTATGAAGAGACTATGCATAAAGAAGCTGAGTTATTTCAAAAGTATAATAAAAAGAAAAGTATGTTAAAGGATATAGTTATTGTAGATAAGGAATCTAATGGAACAGTTAGTCTTAATATGAAAGTAGAGATATTATTTATAGATGATGATTCGGTTGAAGAATATCTTTTAACTGGCGACATTAATAGTAATATTGATGATAATAGTATCACTTTAAATAGCCCACTAGGATCTGCCATTTATGGTAAGAAAGTAGGGGATAAGGTAAGTTATAAAGTGGGGGATAATGTTTATAGTATAGAGATATTAGGGATAGTTGCTAATGATTAGTGGAAAATATTGGTAGTCGCATAATTTTAAAATTATTGTATAATATAAGTAAGTGAGAGATAATCTCATAAAAAGGACACTCTACTTGAGTGCTTGCCTTTATTTGTTAGGTTACAGCACTATCCTAAAACGGATGGTGCTATTTTTATAAGTTCAGTTACTATAAGTAAAAGAAAATATATTATTCCTATAAGAAAAAGAATAAAAAAATCTTTTTTACTCATAGGAGTCCACTGTTTAATTTACTTTACTGAAAAAGAAAATGGCAAGGCACAGTTTAAATGTTCAAGTGTCAATATATATACTAGCAAATATTTGTTCTAATTGGATGCGGTAATTATTTCCAATTTATTTTGGATTTATTGTTAAAAAATAAATGTTTATTTATTAGGTTATATGCTAAAATATAATTAATACAATTAAAAGGAGAGTGATAATAAATGAAAGAAGTATATGATTTTTTAGTAAAAACAGAAGTTAATTATTTAAGTACTATTGATGGTGATAAACCTAGTTGTAGACCTTTTGGAGCACCGGTTATATACGATGATAAGATTTATATTTTGACTAGCAAACATAAAAATGTTTCTAAACAAATAGAAAAAAACAACAATGCTTGTATCGTTGCTTACGATGGAGATAACTGGCTTAGGATAAACTGTAAATTAATAGATGATAGTAGTAATACAAATGTTAAGGCTAAATTCTTAGAAGAATTTGATGATTTAGAGGAAGCAGGTTACAGCTTAGATAATCCTGATATGCAAGTTTTGTATATGAGTGATGTAGAAGCAATACTTTATGATGAGGATGGCAAAGAGTTAGAGGAATATTGTTTTTAAATAATTTATATGATATAATACAGGCAAATTTACAAGGGGGATTTAATATGAATCATCTTAATTCTGTAGCACTGCATATTACTAATATATGTTCTCATAATTGTCCTATGTGTTATGCTACTAATCAAACACAAATAAAAAGAGAAAGTGATCTTGACACTTTAAAGAAAATTGCAATAGAGTTAAAAAAAACAAATGTTGAGGAAATTAATTTAGTAGGAGGAGATCCGTGTGAGTATTCGCATATAGAAGAATTACTAAAATATTTAAATAGTTTAGGATTTTCTCTTCCAATTCTTTCAAATACTCATAATTATAAGAACTCTAGTATTGAAAGAGTTACATCTTATGTTAGCTCACTTGAAGGAACAATTCATGGAGAAAGTGCTAAAATTCATGATGCTTTCTGTGGCATGGAAGGAGCTTATGATAATCTAGTTAGTAATTTAAAATTATATAATAGTATAAAAGATAAAAATCAAAATATTGGTATAGTTTTGAATGTAATGAAACATAACTATAATCATTTATATGATAGTATTTATAGTTTGAAAGAACAAAATTTAGATATAGATTATGTTTTAGTTCAGAGAATTGGTACATATGGTAGAGCAGAGGGAAAAGATAATTATAAAATGGCTTTAAATCAAATCATTTCTGCTTTTTATGATATTGATAGAATTAACAAAGAACTAAATATAGAAACAAGAATGGTTGATGCTTTTCCATATTGTTTGATTCCAGAAGAATATCATCAATATTTAGATAGATGTGATTGGGGATTTGGAACTGCTGCTATTGATATGGATGGTAATTTATCAAGATGTGCTGTATGTTTTAAACCACTTGGTAATGTTTTAACAGAAAATATCGCCGACTTATGGGAGAATAGTGAGGAATTAAAAAAATTTCGCAGTAAAGAATATTTAACTGATATATGTAAAAAATGTGATGTTTTAGATAAATGTGGTGGTGGTTGTGCTATTAGTTGTGGTACTGCCAAGCTAGAAACAGATCAATTAGTTAAAAGTTTAAAATTATAAAGATACTTTAATATAGGTATCTTTTTAATTTTTAGAGCAAAAAAATGTTTTTCCTTAATTATATATATGAGGAGGAACATTTATGAGCATGAAAAAAGTTGGCTCAATAGAAGTATATGAGCTTGATGAAAATTTAGACAAATATACTAGAAAAGAAAGGGAGGAGTATATAAATGAGCTTTTTAAACAAGAGTATCAAGGTAAAGAAATATCCTATCTTCTTAATGGTGAAGAGATAAAGGCTTTGATTAATCAAACGACTAAAAGAAATTTTAGAGCATATCAACATTCAGAAAAATATGAAACAAATAAAGCATTTCGTACTAGACAAAATATTGCTTTTAGTGGTGATTATATTGATATGATTTCAAATACTTCTTATAATTATTCTAAAGATGAACAAAAAGAATTTCAAAAGAGACATTATAGGGGGAGTAAATGGCATTATTTTAAAAAAAATATCAAATGTAATACTTCTTTTTTCTCTGTCAATATTGATATTCTTGAAAAAAATAGTAATTATTATATTTATAATACAAAATTAAAAGAAGTGGATGCTCCAGCCTTAAGCCGAAGTATGATACCCACTTCTTCTGTTACTAATATATCATAAGTACTAAATAATATGCAAGAAAAAATAAAAAAAATAAAGAGGCGATGTTCCCGTTACAAAAAGTAACAGAATGAAATTACCGCCTCTTCTACAAATAATATACATTAATATTAGTTAATAAGCAAGAATTTTAATGCATAAAGTTAATTTTTTTGATATTCTATTATTGGGTGAAATTTATGGAGAAAATATTAATTGTAGAAGATGATGAAACTTTAAGAGATGAGCTATCTAATTTATTATCTAATTCAGGTTATGAAGTATTAATACTAACAGATTTTAAAAACAGTAAAGAAGAGATTATAAAACAAAATCCTGATTTAATTCTTTTAGATATTAATATACCTTATTTAAATGGAGAAGCTCTACTTAAAAGTCTCCGTGATGATAATAAAAATATACCTGTTATTATGCTAACTAGCAGTAATAAAACTATCGATGAAGTACTATCTATTAGTTATGGTGCAGATGATTATATTACTAAGCCATACAATCCTACCATACTCTTACTTAGAATTAATAATATCTTTAAAAGAATGAAAAAGAGTTTTGATTATTTAGAATATAATGATTTAAAGATTTATCCTAATAAAGGAATTATTGTAAAAGATAATGAAGAAATATATATAACTAAAAACGAAATGTTAATCTTTACCTACCTTTTAAATAATCGAGGTAGTATTGTAAATCGTGATGATTTAATGAGCTATTTATGGAATAGTGATGAATATATAAATGATAATGCTTTAACTGTTAACATCAGTAGATTAAGAGCTAAACTTGCTAATATTGGTTATGATAATGTTATTATTACAAGAAAAGGAGAAGGTTATTTATTAAAATGAAACTATCCACATATTTAAAAGACAAACTTTATGCTTTCATTATCTTTATCGCTTATATAATTGTCTTAATTCTATTTTTAATTGCCTTAAAACTTTCTAGTAGTATAATTATCTTTATCACTGTTTTCACTACCATTATCTTTTTTATCATATTATTTTATGATTATTTTAGAAAAAGGAAATTCTATTTAGAACTTTTAGAAAAGTTAGATAATTTAGATCAAAAATACCTTTTAATAGAAATGCTCCTTGAACCTAACTTTTTAGAAGGTAAAATCCTTTATCAAGTCTTAGATGAAGTAAATAAAAATGAACATGATTTAATAAGTGAATTAAAACAAAAAGAACAAGACTTCAAAGAGTATATAGAGCTTTGGATTCATGAAGTTAAACTTCCTCTTGCGAGTCTTACTTTAATGAATAGAAAAGATACAAATACCTTAAGAGAGTTAAAAAGAATAGAAGATGATGTTGAACAAATTCTTTACTATGTAAGATGTGAAAATGCTAATAATGATTATTTAATAAAAGAATGGAATCTTGAAAATATCGTTAAAAATGTTGCATTAAGAAATAAAGATGATTTACTTGCTTTGTCTATAGATCTAAAAGTAAATAATTGTAACTTAAAAGTATTAACAGATTCTAAATGGCTAGAATTTATTATTAATCAAATTGTTAGTAATAGTATTAAATATAAAAAAGATAAAGACTCTTTCATTGAAATAACAGGCAAAGATTTAGAAAATAGCGTTACTATCACAATCTATGACAATGGTAAAGGTATTAGTAAAAGTGACTTACCACGTGTTTTTAAAAAGACTTTTACAGGTGAAAATGGAAGAGGAACTAAAGCGACGGGCATGGGTCTTTACTTATGTAAAGAATTATGTGAAAAATTAGGTCATAAAATAGAGATTACCTCATGTTTAGGAGAGTATACTAAAGTTGTTATAACTATCTATAAAAAAGGCTTTTATAATTTAGATTAATCTTACAAAAAAGTAAGATTTAGTAATGTTAAACAAACGACAAATAACATAATTAATAGTATATTATCTACTACAAAGGAGGAATTTTATGACTAATTTATTAAAAATTGATAATATTGAGAAGTATTATGGATCTAGAAGTGGATTAACCAAAGCGATTAATAATATTTCTTTTGAAGTAAGTAAAGGTGAATTTGTTGCTATCATGGGATCATCTGGTAGTGGTAAAACAACCTTACTTAACTGTATTTCAACTATTGATAGAGTAACATCGGGTCATATTTATATGGAGGAGCGCGATATTACTAAATTAAAAGGTAATGATTTAAACAGGTTTAGAAGGGAAGAGTTAGGTTTTATTTTTCAAGACTTTAATTTACTTGATACTCTAACTGCTTATGAAAATATTGCTTTAAGTCTTTCTATTCAAGATAAAAGTTATCATGATATTGATAAACTTATTAAAGATACTGCAAAAAAGTTAGGAATAACTCATATTTTAAATAAGTATCCATATCAAATGAGTGGAGGTGAAAAGCAAAGAGTTGCTAGTGCTAGGGCCATTATTACAGAGCCTAAATTAATTCTTGCCGATGAACCAACTGGAGCCTTAGACTCTAAATCTAGTAAGATGTTACTTGATAGCTTTAATTATTTAAATGAAGAGTTGGATGCTACTATTTTAATGGTAACTCATGATGCTTTTACAGCAAGTTATGCTAAAAGAGTTATCTTTATTAAAGATGGTAAAGTCTTTAATGAAATTATAAGGGGAGATAAAAATAGAAAAGAGTTCTTTGATGAAATAATTGATGTAGTAACCCTTTTAGGAGGGGATTTAAATGATGCTCTTTAAACTAGCTTTCAAAAATATTAAGAAAAGTGTTAGTGACTATGCTATTTACTTTTTTACTCTAGTTCTTGGTGTTGCCATATTCTATGTTTTTAATGCCATAGACTCACAAACTGCCATGATGAAAGTATCAGAGAGTACTAGAGATATTATAGACTTAATGTTAAATATGTTAAGTGGTGTCTCAGTTTTTGTTTCTTGTGTTCTAGGCTTTCTCATAATTTATGCTTCTAGATTTTTAATGAAAAGAAGAAATAAAGAGTTTGGTATTTACATGACTCTTGGTATGAGTAAAGGTAAAATTTCTAAAATACTAGTAGTAGAAACATTCTTAATTGGTTTATTATCATTAGTAGTAGGACTAGTTTTAGGTTGTGCTTTATCACAAGTAATGAGTGTTATCGTTGCTAATATGTTTGAAGCAGACCTTACAGAATTTACTTTTGTCATAAGTACTAACGCTATTGTTAAGACTATAATTTACTTTGGTATAATGTATTTACTTGTTATGATATTTAATACTATTAGTGTGTCACGCTGTAAATTAATAGATTTAATAAATGCTAACAAGAAAACAGAGACTATTAAATTAAAGAATCCTTATCTATGCACAGTTATCTTTATAATAGCAGTTGCAATACTAGGATACTCTTATTATTCTGTAACAATTGATGTAGAGAATTTAAGAGAGACTTGGCAGATATTCTTAATTATAGGTCTTGGAGCCTTAGGCACATTTTTACTATTCTTTTCACTATCAGGACTCGTTTTAAGAGTATTACAGCACTTTAAGAAGTTCTATTATAAAGGACTAAATAGTTTCACTATAAAACAGTTTAGTAGTAAGATTAATACAACAGTATTCTCCATGACTATTATATGTTTAATGTTATTTGTAACAATCTGTGTCTTCTCAAGCTGTATGTCAATGAAAAATGCCATGACATCTAACTTACAAGAGTTAGCACCTATTGATATTCAGTTATTAAAAACTAGAGATATACCAAGAGAGTTTATTGAAGAATATGGTTATAGTGAACAGCAAGTAAATAATTCCTATCAAAGTATAGAAGATGATTTAAATAGTGTAGGCTTTGATATAAACAATTATTACAAAGATATAGTCCATATTAATACTTACACAACTAATGAACTTACTGTTAGAAGTACTTTAGGTAGTGCTTATGATGAGATATATAAGAAATATCCATTTATGACCTATGATGCAATAGAAGAGATTGTTACAATAAGTGACTATAATAAAGCTGCTAAAATACTTGGCCTTGATACATATACCTTAGATGATGATGAGTATTTAGTAATAGCAGATTATGATAATATGGTTGGTGTTAGAAATGCTGCTTTAGAGTTAGATACACCTATTACTATTTCAGGTAAAACATATTATCCTAAATACGATAAATGTACGGATGGCTTTTTAGAGATATCCAATAGTCATATAAATGATGGAGTATTTATTGTTCCCGATAGTGCAGTTAGTAGTTTAACTGTAGAAAATGAGTATTTATATGCAAATTATAAAGCTGTGTCCGATGAAGAAAAACAAGAGATAGAAGATTTATTAATAAGTAAAAGTGATGCTCTTACAAATATTGGCTCAACAATCAGTGCTGGTACAAGACTTTCTATTTATGAAGGGAGTGTAGGACTTGGCGCTTTAGTAACCTTTATTGGCCTATATCTTGGAGTAATCTTCTTAATAAGTAGTGCTGCTATTCTTGCCTTAAAAGAGTTAAGTGAAGCGACAGAAAACAAAGAAAGATTTAAAATGATAAGAAAAATAGGGGCAGATGAAAAACTAATTAATAAAGCTCTATTTAGACAAATAGCAATCTTTTTCTTAGCACCGTTAGTAATTGCCATCATTCATTCAATCTTTGGTATAATGTTTTGTAACTACATCTTAGAAACATTTGGTAATGAGAGTTTATTACTAGCTATAGTCTTAACTGCTATATTCTTAATACTTATCTATGGAGGATATTTATTAATTACCTATTATTGTAGTAAAAGAATAATTAAAGAATAACATAATTTAAAAGGAGTCGATTTTGACTCCTTTATTTTTTTGTCAATAATTATATATTAGTCTGATAACTAAACGATAACAGTGTTGACAAATTAATTTTAAAATGTTAAAGTCTTTATAATATTTTGAAGAGGTGTAGTAAGTATGAGAAGTATTTTTAAAGAAAAAGTTACTTTTATTTTAGTCTCTATAAAACTTTCTTTAAGCATGCTTCCATCTTTCACATTTTAATATTCTGCGTTGGGCAACAAGGCTCAACGCCTTTTTTGTATATAAAAGAAAATTAAACGGAGGTGTTATATGAATAATCTAACTTTTAATGATTTAGTTTTAAAAGTTGCCGAATATAATATTGAAGGCCTTGAAAAAATTAGAAAAGCCTATCATTATGCTGAAAAATTACATCAAGGGCAAAAAAGACAGAGTGGGGAGCCTTACATTACCCATCCTTTAAATGTTGCTTATATCTTAGCAGAAATGCATGCCGATACCGATACAATCTGTGCTGCTCTTTTGCATGATACTATAGAGGATACAGATATTACAAAAGAAGAACTTGCTAGAGAATTTGGACCTGATGTTGCTAATCTAGTAGATGGTGTTACAAAGATAAGTAAAATGAACTTTTCATCTAAACAAGAAAAAAAATCTTGCCAATACTAGAAAGATAATAACTAGTATTAGAGAAGATGTTAGGATTATCATAATTAAACTAGCAGATAGATTACATAATATGAGAACATTACAGTTTAAAACTAAATTTAAACAGCAAGAAAATTCAGTAGAAACAATGGAAATATTTGTACCACTTGCTTACTATATAGGAGCTTATAGAATTAAAAGTGAACTTGAAGATATATCATTACAATACCTTTATCCTGATGATTATAAAAGAGCAGAAGAAATAAAACAAAAAGTAGAAAGAGAAAGTAAATCTTGTTTAAACGAAATGTTATTAACTATAAATGATATATTAACTAATGAAGAGATTCCTCATGAAATAAAAGTAAGAACTAAAAATATATATGGTATATGTAAAAGATTAAAAGCTGGAGATAAATTATCTGATATACATGATTTACTATCTTTAAAAGTAATGGTTGATACCATTGATAATTGTTATTCAACTCTAAGATTAATTCATTTTGAATATCATCCTATGAACTATAGATTTAAAGATTATCTTTGTAATCCTAAAACTAATATGTATAGATCACTTCATACAACTGTATTTGGTGCTGATGATAGATTAGTTCAAACTCAAATTAGAACTTTTGATATGGATAAGATTGCTTCCTTTGGCTTAACTGCCTATTGGGATATAAATAAAGGAAATGCCAGAGAAGTTATGCAAGAAGATTTAAAGAATAAATATCAATTCTTTAAATCATTAGTAGATATTGATAACGTATTTAGCGACAATAAAGAATTTGTTGATCAAGTAAAAGGAGAACTTTTTGCTAATAAGGTTTATGTATATACACCTAAAGGAGAAATAATAGAATTACCTGAAGGTTCAACTGTTATAGACTTTGCTTACAAAATTCATTCTGCTATTGGTAATGCCATGGTAGGTGTTGAAATAAATGGTGAAAAAGCTGATATAGGTAGTCCTCTTCATCTTAACGATAGGGTAAGAATAATTACCTCTTCAACAGCCACTGGCCCTAAAGAAGAATGGATAGAAAAAGCTAAAACAACAAGAGCCAAAAGAAAAATAAAAGAAAAGTTAAAAGAGATTTAAAAATATAAAAAAATGAGGATAAGTTTTCCTCATTTTTATTTCTAATAAGATTTACCCCAAATAACCATATGCTTAGCTTCCTTACCACAACATATACATTTATCAGATAGATGTTTTTCCTCAAATGGTATACATCTAGAACCAGCACCTGTTATTTCTTTGATCTTTTCTTCACAATCATCATCACCACACCACATGGCTCTAACAAATCCAGCTTTTTCTTCCATAGTTTTCTTCATTTCATTAATATCAGTCTCATCATAAATATGACTATCTAAAAATTCTTTCGCTTTATTATACATATCTTTTTGCATAACTTCAAATATCTCTTTTAGTTTATCACTAACTTTATCAATAGAAACTTCTATTTTTTCTCTTGTATCACGTCTTACAATAGTAACAGTAGAGTTTTCTATATCTCTTGGTCCTATTTCAATTCTTGTAGGAATACCTAAGACTTCCTGTTCGCTAAATTTAAATCCAGGAGTTTTATCCGAAAAATCTGCATTAACTCTAATACCATCTTTCTTTAATTGCTCTAGAAGTTCATTAGCTTTTTCACACACACCTTCTTTATGCATAGCGATTGGAATTATTTTAGTTTGAATAGGAGCGATTCTAGGTGGTAATATTAAGCCACTATCATCACCATGAACCATAATAAGCGCACCAATTATTCTTGTAGATAATCCCCAAGAAGTTTCATTAACAACTTCAAGTTCATTATCTTTATTTAAAAACTTAATATCAAAAGCTTTAGCAAAACCATCACCAAAGAAATGACTAGTACCAGATTGTAAAGCTCTACCATCATGCATCATTGCTTCGATAGTATAAGTATCCTTAGCACCTGCAAATTTCTCGCTTTCTGTTTTCTTTCCTTTTATTAAAGGAATAGCTAAATCGTTAGTAACAAAATCATAATAAATATCTAACATCATTTTTGTTCTGTCTTCTGCTTCTTTACTACTTGCATGAACTGTATGTCCCTCTTGCCATAAAAACTCTCTACTTCTAAGAAATGGTCTAGTTGTTTTTTCCCATCTTACAACAGAGCACCATTGATTATAAAGTAAAGGTAAATCACGATAAGATTTAACTTCTTTTTGAAATTGATCACAAAATAAAGTCTCTGAAGTAGGGCGGATACATAAATTTTCTTCAAGTTTTGCATCTCCTCCTTTAGTTACCCAAGCAACCTCAGGCGCAAAACCTTCAATATGATCTTTTTCTTTTTGTAGTAAACTCTCAGGTATTAATAAAGGAAAATAAACATTAGAAACTCCTGTTTCTTTAAATCTTTTATCTAAGTTATCTCTAATCATTTCCCAAATAGCATAACCATTAGGTTTATAAATCAAAAAACCCTTTACACTAGAATAATCACATAATTTAGCTTCCATAACAACATCTGTATACCATTTAGCAAAATCCTCATTACGAGGGGTAATATTATTAACAAATTTTTTATCTTTACTCATAATTTTCTCCTTTATATATTAATATACATTATTTTATTTCCATGTTCTTCAATTATCTTAATTAAGTCATTAAAATCTAAAAATACAGTCGCTGTATTTTTATTAGGATGAAATCCTACTTTCTCCTTAGAAGTTAAATCATTATCAAAAACAACTATAACTTCGCTATTTGTATCAAAAACTACCCCGAAGGGCGAAACAGCTCCTTGTTCTACATTTAGATATTTTTTTAATCTCTCACTACTAGCAAAACTAAGACGAGTGCTATTAAGTTTAGAAGCTAGTTCTTTAAAATCTATTTTTTTATTAGGATCACAAGATACTAAATAATGCACTTTACCATTAGCATTTCTAACAAAAACATTTTTAGGTATATAACCATTATTATCAAGTCCTATATCATGAATATCTTCCATTGTATAGACAGGATCGTGTTTAACTAAATCATATTTAATCCCTTTATCATCAAGTAACTTTAAAATTTCATCCATACGTAGCACCTCTTTGTACTAGATTCTACCATAAAGTAAAGAAAAAGGCAAAAAGTAATAAAATAAAAGAAAAAAGCCACTAATAATTGACAAAATAATTATATTTTTTCTATAATAGCTTTGGAAAGGAATATATTGTATATGGGTTTAATAGTAAAGAACACAAGTTTTGATGAAACTGGTGATGATATTGATATTGGTAATGAAGTGATAATCAAAGATACAGGAATGACTGGGGTTGTCGTGATGAAAATAGGATCTATTTATCAAGTAAAAATAGGTAATGCAGTATCTTCCTATACTTATGATGAAATAGAAGTTAAGAAGTAAAGGAGATTTTTTATGAATATAGTAAATATTGATAAAATAAGAGAAATAATATTATCTAAATTTAAGTTAAATAAAGAAAAAAGTAATAGAATTGTTAAAACTAATAATAAAGTAGAAACAGCTTTAAAAGAAATAGAAGAACAACGTAATTATGCTTGGGATCTAGATATAGAAACCCGCAACAAAGCTAATTCAAATAAAGAAGCTCTATTCTATAGAGGCAAAGTTATTACTTTTAAAGAACTCTTCGAAAAAAGAGATCAAGTTGCTAGGTCATTAAAACAAGCAGGTGTCAAAAAAGGTGATGCTATTGCTATTTGCATGTCAAATACGCCTGAATTTATCTATAGTATGATGGCTATCAGTGAAGTAGGAGCAGAAGCTACTATTTTTGGTGAAGACTTTGATAAAAATTATATAGAAAAAATACTAAAAGGTTGTACTGATAAAGTGTTTTTTGCTACTGATAAAAAATATGAAAAAATTAAAGATATCCTAAAAAATAAAAAATTCAAGCATAAAGTTATAGCTTCACTAACGGACTCTTTACCTAATGGGATTGATCCATATTATGAATTAGATAGAGATTTCTATGATTTTTCTAATAAAGTTCCAAGTCTTAAAAAGGAAGATAAAAACATTGAATCATTTGAAGAATTTATGAATTTTGGACAACAATATTCCGGACCAGTTAGAGAAAATGTAACTTTAGATGACGATTTTCTTAGAAGTTTTACAAGTGGTTCAACTAGAAAAGGCTTGCCAAAACAAATAGTTCATCCTCATCGTAGTTTAATAACTATGGCTAGATTTCATGATGCAGATTTATCTGGATTACCTGCAATGAACAATGTTAGAATGTTAGCACATATTCCAACTTATTCAAATACAGATGTCATTACTAGTATTTCTGACCCACTATCCCAAGGGTGTAGTGCTGCTTTAGAACCTATTTATGATATAAAGTTCCACAATAGATCATTAGTAATTAATAAACCTAATGCTATACCATCTACCACAAGTTTCTTGGTTCATTCTGCTAAAACATTTGAAAAAGAATTTCCAAACGAAAAAATGGAACAAGCTTATATAGTAATAGCAGTTGGTGAACCTACAAGTAAAGGTGAGGAAAGACTAATAAATAAATGGTTAAAAAATGTTAAAGCAGGAACAAAAAGAGTACCATTTCCTTTATCGCCTGTAACGTTATCTTTAGGTGGTGGTGACTGCGAACATGGTGGTATCTATTTCACTTTATTTCATGCTTTAAGGCAGAAAGTATCGTTATCAAAAGAGACATATGGTCTCACACCGTTTAAATGTGTTGAAGAAGTTATACTTGATAAAAATGGTAATCATATAACTGATGGAAGTGTTGGACGCCTTGCTGCTATTGGTCCTACCATCATGAAAAGATATGACGGAAACGAAGAAGCTACTAACAAATTCTTCATCAAAGATGCTAATGGTAAAGTTTATGGAGACACTAAGGCGTGGGCTTCTAAAAATAAAAAAGGTAATACAATTATGCATGGTAGAATGGGATCTGAGTTCCATTTAAGCACTGGAGAAGAAATAGCACCTTATGTTATATCAGAAACAGTACAAGAAGATTATTTAAATATTTTATCTTGCGAAGTAATTAATGCTAAAACAGAAGAAGGAGTAGAAATTCCTATAGCTCACATAGAATTACAACCAGATGCTAAAGATATGATGCCAGTAGCCATATTAAATGCTAAAGAAAAATTAGATTCTTTACTTCCTAGAGAATTATCTGAAAAAGTCGTTTTTAGATTTCATAACAATGAAGATGAATTTCAAGTTACAGGTTCTGGTAAAAGAAGTTTAAACGCTTTAGAGGAGGAAGGCTTAACTGAAAAATGTTTTAGGCCAGAAAGAATAGATGGTGAAATATATTTTGTAAATTACAAAACTAACTCTATAGATATTGATAAGAAATTAATCTTAGATTAATTTCTTTTTTCTTTTCTATTGATTAATAAAGTGCTATACTTAAATAGAAGGATGTGGTCATATGACAACAGGGTTGTTTTTCCCAACTTGCGCTATATTTTTCTCAATACTTTTAAATATTATTTATTTTTCTAAACAAAGAGTAAAAAATACTGAGAATAAACTATATCGCTTTTTAGTTGTAAGTAATCTTTTTGCTTTAATTTTCGAATATGCCTGTACATTTTTTTCTAATAATTATATACCAATTGTAAGTAATATAGTTTTAAAAATATATTTAATATTACTTTTAGTATGGATTAGTATATTTGTTATATATATGACTTACATTACCAAAAAGAATCATCAGATATTAAAGCCTTTTTGGATTGGAGCGATAAGTGTCTTTACAATTGCAGTTTTAATATTTCCTATTTCTTTTGAACAAACTGCTTATGGTCCCACTATTACAGGTATACCAGTAAATGTTGTTTATCTAGCCAGTTTCAGCTTCATTATTATTTGGATGGGAGTATGTTTTATAAATAGAGGTTTTTACTTTAATAAAAAAGTCCTTCCCATTATGGTCTACATAGTTCTTGGTATGATAACTTCTATCATTCAAAAATTAATACCAGGTCTATTATTGATCACTCCAACAGAGACTTTAGTAACTTTCCTTATGTATTTTACAATAGAAAATCCTGATATTAAAATGATAGAAGAATTAAACCTTGCTAAAGTCCAAGCTGAAAAAGCAAACAACGCTAAAACAGACTTTTTATCTAATATGTCGCATGAAATTAGAACTCCTTTAAATGCCATAACTGGGTTTGCAGAAGCTTTAAAAGAAGAAAAAGATTTGCCAGAACACGCAAGGGAAGATGTTAATGACATTTTAATGGCTAGTGAGAGTTTGCTTGAAATTGTTAATGGTGTATTAGATATATCTAAGATTGAGGCAAATAAACTAGAAATAATAAATAATAATTATAATCCATATAAAATGTTTAATGACTTGGTTACTTTGACAAAATCAAGAATTGGTGAAAAGCCAATAGAACTGATTGTTAAAATAGATGAAACTATTCCTAAGGTATTATATGGAGATCATACACGAGTAAAGCAAGTTATATTAAATATTCTAACAAATGCTGCTAAATACACTAAAGAAGGTCACATTGAATTTAAAGTTGATTCCTTAATTAAAGGTGATATTTGTAGACTTATAGTATCAGTAGAAGATACAGGAATAGGTATTAAGCGTGATAAAATAGATAAATTATTTAACAAGTTTGAACGCCTTGATGAAGATAGAAATACTACTATAGAAGGAACGGGACTTGGACTCGCCATCACCAAAAGATTAGTTCAACTTATGCATGGAGAATTAGTCGTTCAAAGTATTTATGGTAAAGGTAGCAAGTTTACCGTTTCAATTGATCAAAAAATCGCTCCATCCACAGTTAAACTTGAAGATACACTAGAAGTTAGTCGCGATGAACTGGTTAAAGATAAAGACGTTATTGGTAAAAGTGTCTTAGTTGTAGATGATAATAAACTTAATATTAAAGTTGCCACAAGACTTTTAGAAGATTATGGCATTACAGTAGATAGTTGTATGAGCGGTGCTGAGTGTCTAGAAAAAGTAAAAGTAATTAAATATGATTTGATTTTCATGGATGATATGATGCCTAAAATGAGTGGAACAGAAACATTCCATGAATTAAAAGAAGATCCTAACTTTAAAACGCCAGTTGTTGTTTTAACCGCTAATGCTATCGCTGGTATGGAAGAAAAATATTTAGGAGAAGGATTTGACAGTTACCTAGCTAAACCAATAGAACGTAAAGCCTTAGATAGTATTATAAATAAATATTTGAATAATGACTAAACTATGTTATACTTTAAAATATAGGAGGGTATTATTATGAGAGATGTAAATTTACTTATTAACAATGGAGTAAATGTAAAAAAGAGTTTAGAGTTATTTGGAGATATGTCGACTTATGATGATACATTGGGCGACTTCCTTCAGGACATTAATGAGAAAGAAACAAAAATTAAACAAACAAAAGAAATGGGAGATATGGCTAATTACGCCATTTTAGTTCATGGTCTAAAAAGTGATGCTAAATATTTTGGCTTTGATACCCTTGCTAGTTATGCTTACAATCACGAGATGGCTAGTAAAGAAAATAATATGTATTATGTAACTGAACATTTTGATGAATTAATTAAAGAGCTCGATCGAATTGTCCACTTAGTTAAGCAGTATTTAGGAATGGAAGAAGTTGGTACTGCTACTGCTTTTGTGGCCCCTAAAAAAGATCGGGCTCTTATTGTAGTTGATGATTCTGCTGTTATTAAAAACTTTGTAAGTAAAATATTTAATAATCAGTTTGAAGTGTTAGTTGCAAATGATGGTAACGAAGCCCTACAGATGATTTCTAATAATAATGGAATCAAAATAGTGGGAATGCTACTTGATCTTAATATGCCAAACTTTAATGGCTTTCAAGTTTTAGAATATTTTAGAAATAATAATTTATTTGATCTTATACCTGTTTCTATTATCACGGGAGTAGGGGATGACGAATTAGTTGCTAAAGCTTTTAATTATCCTATAGTTGATGTTCTAAGGAAACCGTTTAATGAAAGAGATATTAAAGAAGTAGTGGAAAAAACAGTACAGTATGCTCATTAGAAATAATGAGCTTACTTTATTTAAGAAGAGGTGTAGTCTATGAAAAGAAAAGATAATAATACTTATGAAATAAATAGTAATGATATAAAAGATTTATTTATTAAAAGAGATCCTAATTGTAATAAAGGAGATTTCGGCAAAGCTGGTATTTACGGGGGAAGTATAGAATATTCTGGGGCTTTAAAACTTTCATATTTATCCTTAAGTGCTTTAAGGAGCGGCTGTGGTATTAGTAGAGTAATTACCAAAAAAGAAGTATTACCTTTATTAGGACCTAATATATTAGAGCAAACTTTGGCAGTTTTACCTAGTTATGATGATGAAAATTTTATAAATAAATTACAAGATTCAATAAAAGACTTAGATTCTCTAGCCTTTGGTATGGGATTAGGTAAGGATGAACATCTAGAAGATGTTTTAAAGTTTATCTTATTAAATTATAATGGTAATCTAATAATAGATGCAGATGGTTTAAATACTTTATCTAAAATGAATCTAGAAGTTTTAAAAAATAAAAAATGTAATGTTGTATTAACTCCTCATCTAAAAGAATTTTCAAGACTTTGTAATAAAAGTATAGATGAAATAGAAAAAGACTCTTTAAATTTAGTTAAAAACTTTGCTAATACTTATAACATCACTGTTCTTTTAAAAGGACCTACTACTATTATATCTGATGGTATAAATACATATTTAGTAATAACGGGATGTCCTGGTATGGCTACGGCAGGAAGTGGAGATGTTTTATCTGGAATACTTGTAGGCTTATTAGCATACTTAGATTTTAACTTATTAACTATTGCTTCAGGTGTTTTAATAAATGGAATTGCAGGGAGTTTAGCTGAGTCTATTAACACTGATATATCAATGATTGCTAGTGATACCATCTCTAAAATAGGAGATGCCATTAAATATATTAGAGAAAACTAACTATATTAAAAGGGTTACAATGAACAATTCATTCACTGTAACCCTTTAATCTTTAAAATGGTGTCCACGACGTGATTCGAACACGTGACCGATCGCTTAGAAGGCGATTGCTCTATCCAGCTGAGCTACGCGGACAACTAAGACATTAATAATATATAACAAACATTTATCTTTTTCAAGAGTTTTTTTCAAATTTACAACTAATTTTTGTAAATATATCTCTTTTCATTGACTAAAATTATTCAAAAGCTTTACAATAATTAAAAAGAGGTGTTTTTAATGTATCAAAATTATTATCGTAAACATATGATTAAAAGTACAATTATTATAATATTCTTATTTGCTTTTGCTATTATTTCTACATATCTTATTTATAATAATTTTTCTAATGCTAGACAAAGGGATGTAGATACTGGTGAGATGGAAGTTATTTTTCATAGTCAAGCTGGTAATAAAATAAATTTAACTAGATTTAACCCAGTCAGTGATGCCGTTGGTCTTAGTTCTACGGAATATGACTTTACAGTAAAAAATGAAACTGAAAATAGTGTTAGTTATAAAATAGTTTTAGATCAAAATACGAATAGAATAGAAGAAGATGATTGCGCATATAAAACTATTCCTTCAGAATTATTGAAATTGAGTTTAAGAGTTGATCATAAGACTCCTGTTGCCAAAATACTTAGTGAGTATGAAGATAATATTATATATGAAGATACGTTAGAACCTAATAGTGAAGAAGATTATTCAATTAGACTTTGGGCAATTAATAATGATTTTGTTATTGATAGAGATAGTCATTTTCATGCTATAATTAATGTAGTTGAAGAGGGGTAATATAATGAGATTGAATAATAAGGGGTTTGCTATTTCTACAATATTATATAGTTTATTAGTAATGGCTACATTAGTTTTATTTTTGTTAATTGGTAATTTTAGCTTTGAAAGAAGATCAACCAATGATTTTGTTTCTGATATTGAAGATGATCTAAATAATTTTGCTGAAGGTGCTGAAAGTGAATCAGGAGAAGAAAGTGGTGAAACAGGTGGTGGAACAACTGATCCTGGTGAAACACCTCCAAGCGGTGCAATTAGAGTTCCTACTAGTAGTGATGGGGAAATGTATTTAAAGTATTCTGATGGTAGTTATGTTCGTGGCGGAGATATATTTAGAATTGTAAATCCTTCACGTGTAAGTTATGTATTAAGCTTACAAAACAATAATGTATCATTAAGATCTAATACTATAATTAACACATACAGTAATGGAGTAGGGCAAAGATTTAGACTGAGATATAGCACAACATCTCCATACTATTATATAGTATCATCTGTAGCGCCAGACTTTGTAATAGGAAATAGAACTTCAGCTAGAAATGAGCCGATTATATTATATAATATAGCTGATACTAATGGACTAAAATGGACTTTTATAAAAAATGATAATGACAATAATTATGTTATAAGATCAATATATGGTCAATGTATGACTAGGTTAAATAATAATATTGGCAGTAGGATTGTTTCTTATACTTGTAATAATGATGCTTCCCAAAGTTGGACCCTTATAAAAATATCATAATATCGAAAAAAGTTAGCAAAAAAGGTTGACAACTGCTAACTTTTATCATACACTAATATTAGCAGTGTTTGGTAGATGTTGCTAACAAACACTCTAGGAGGTAGTTATGCTTAGTGAAAGACAAAAAAAGATATTAAAATTAATTGTTGAGTCTTATATTAGACAAGCTAAGCCCGTAAGTAGTAATCAACTATGTAAAAAACTAAAATGCTCCAGCGCTACTATCAGGAATGAAATGTCAGATCTTGAAGAATTTGGTTACTTAGAGAAGACACATACTTCTAGTGGTAGAGTGCCTAGTGAAGAAGGCTATCGTTATTATGTTGATAACTTAATGGAAGCAAAAAAAATGAATGGAGAAGAAATGTTAAAATTACAAATTATTTTCCATAATCAATCACTAGAATTAAGCGATTGCATTAATAAAAGCTTACAGGTTATTTCTGATATGACTTCTTATACTGCCGTTGTTCTTGGTAAAGCTAGTCATGAAAATCTACTTAAAGAGGTGAGAGTAGTCCCTTTATCTAATAATCAGTTAATCGTTATAGTCGTAACTGATAAAGGTAAAGTAGAACACAAAAACATCACCTTAGAAAATGTTAGTATGGATGATATTAAAAAGACTGTAGAGTTAATCAATAACTTAATAGTGGGTACACCAATTGATGAAGTAAGTACTAAGTTAGAGTTTGAAATTAAACCAATTATCTCTAAATATGTAGAACAACATCAACAGTTATACAATGCTATTTATAATGTCTTTACTGATATTACTAATACTGATATTAATGTTGTAGGTAGAACTAAATTTCTAGAACAACCAGAATTTGATAATGTTGATAAGATTAGGGATCTCTTCAAGAAACTTGATGATAAAGATTTACTACAGGAAATTAAAAGAGATGATTCTAATAATATTGAAGTCTATATTGGTAGTGAAAATAAATTAGATAACAATGTAACTGTTATTAAAACTAACTTTAAAACTGATAGTGAAGAAGGTACTCTTGCTATCATAGGACCAAAGCGAATGGAATATGATAGAGTTGTTAGTATTCTAGAGTATTTAAAAGAAAATATAGAAAGGTAGTGACTAAATGGAAACAAAAGAAGAAAAAGTTACTAATGAAAATCACGAGTGTGATTGTAAAAACAAAAATAAGGATTGTGAATGCCATCATGATAAATCTAAGAAACGCGATAAACATCATGAAGAAATAAAAAAATTAAAAGCTGAACTTGAAGAAAAAGATAAGCAAATTAATGACTTAAATGAAAAGATTAGATATAATCAAGCCGAGTTAATTAATTATCGTAAAAGAAAAGAAGAAGAAGTCACTAATAGATTAAAATATGCTAACCAAGATTTGATTAGCGAGCTTATTTTAATATTAGATAACTTCGAACGTGCTATTAGACTTGATGATAATAACTTGACTGATGAATTATCTAAATTCTTAAAAGGATTTAAGATGATGTATGCAAGTTTTGATGATGTTTTGAAAAAATATGGTTTAGAAGAAATAGAAGCAGAACATAAAAAATATGATCCTAATACTATGGAAGCTTTAATGACCGATAATGATAAGGACTACGAAGACGAAGAAGTCTTAGAAGTACTACTTAAAGGTTATCGTCTTAAGGATAGAGTTATTAGACCTGCTTCTGTTAGAGTAAATAAATTAGACGAAGAAACTGAAAACAAAGAAGAAAAAGATAATAATGATAATAAAGAAGGAGAGGATATAAATGAGTAAAATAATTGGTATTGATTTAGGTACAACTAACAGTTGTGTATCTGTATTAGAGGCTGGGGAGCCTAAAGTAATCCCTAATCCTGAAGGAGAAAGAACAACTCCATCAGTAGTTGCTTTCAAAAACGGTGAAAGAATAGTAGGTGCTGCAGCTAAAAGACAAGCAATTACTAATCCTAACACAATCTCATCTATTAAAAGATTAATGGGTACTGATAAGAAAGTAGAAGCTGAAGGAAAGAAATATTCACCAGAAGAAGTATCTGCTATGATTTTAGGATACTTAAAAGATTATGCAGAAAGTTATTTGGGTGAAAAAGTTACAAAAGCAGTTATTACTGTTCCAGCTTACTTCAATGATGCCGAAAGACAAGCTACTAAAAATGCTGGTAAAATTGCAGGACTTGATGTTGAACGTATTATTAATGAACCAACTGCTGCCGCTTTAGCTTATGGACTTGACAAACAAGATAAAAATCAAACTATCCTTGTTTATGACCTTGGTGGTGGTACATTTGATGTATCTATTCTTGAACTTGGTGATGGTGTTGTAGAAGTTAGATCTACTAGTGGTAATAACCACTTAGGTGGAGATGACTTTGATAAGAGAATTATTGATTATCTTGTTGAAAGCTTTAAGAAAGAAAATGGTGTTGATCTTACTAAAGATAAAATGGCTATGCAACGATTAAAAGAGATTGCTGAGAAAGCTAAGAAAGACTTATCTGGTATGACAAGTACACAAGTTTCTGCACCATTTATTTCCCAAGGAGCAGATGGTCCACTTCACTTAGATATGACCCTAACTCGTGCTAAGTTTGAAGATTTAATTGGCGATTTAGTAGATTCTACTCTTGAACCAGTTAGAAATGCTTTAAAAGATGCCGATTTGAAAGCTAAAGATCTTGATAAAGTTATCTTTGTTGGTGGATCAACTAGAATTCCACTTGTTTATGAAACAGTTAAGAAAGAACTTGGTATGGAACCATCTCGTGAAGTTAACCCAGATGAAGTTGTTTCTATGGGAGCTGCTATTCAAGGTGGTGTCTTAACAGGAGATGTTAATGATATAGTATTGCTTGATGTTACACCATTATCACTTGGTATTGAAACATTAGGTGGTGTTATGACTGTATTAATTCCAAGAAATACAACTATCCCAACTTCTAAATCAGAAGTATTCTCAACTGCTGCTGATAATCAACCTGCTGTTGATGTCCACGTATTACAAGGTGAAAGAAGTATGGCTGCCGATAATAAAACCCTTGGTAGATTCCAACTTACAAACATTCCACCTGCACCACGTGGTGTACCACAAATTGAAGTTAAATTTGATATAGATGCTAATGGTATTGTTAATGTTACTGCTAAAGATCTTGGTACTAACAAAGAACAATCTATTACTATTACCTCATCTACAAATCTATCTGATGAAGAAATTGAGAAAATGAGAAAAGAAGCTGAAGAAAATAAAGAGGCGGATAAAAAACGTAAAGAAGAAGCAGATCTTAAAAATGAAGCTGAACAACTTGTTTTCCAAACAGAGAAATCACTTAAAGACTTAGGAGACAAAGTTGATAAGAAAGAAAAGAGTGAAGTAGAAGATTTAATTAAAGAGGTAAGAGAAGCTCTTGATAAGAATGACTTAGATAAAATTAAAGATAAGAAAGAAAAATTACAAGAAAAAGCTATGGCCTTAGCAACTAAAGTTTATGAAAACATTCAAAAAGAAAATCAAGCAAATGCCAATGCCAATGCTGACAATAGTAATGATACATCTGACAAAAAAGATGATATAAAAGATGCAGACTTTGAAGAGAAGTAAAAAACTAAAAAGTTCTAGGTAACTAGAACTTTTATCTTAAGAATAAGAGAAAGGGCTATTTATGAAAGAATATAAAAATAGGGATGAAGTAGAAGAAGAGTACAAATGGGATTTAACGGAGTTTTTTGCAAATAATGAAGAGTTTTATAAAGCAGAGTTTGAAGTTAATAGTAAAATAGATATATTTAAGAGTTATAAAGGCTGTACTAAAGATGCTAATAAACTTTATGAATACTTAGTTAAGTTAATAGAAATAGAGACTATTGTTGAAAAAATGGATGCCTATGCTTGGTTAAAAAATGACGAAGAGTTAGGCAAGAAAGAAAATGTAGAAATGCTTTCTAAAGCTAAAGATGCTATAGCAAAGACTAATAATGCCAATAGTTTCTTTGAAGAAGAACTTTTAAAACTATCTAAGGATGAGTTTGATGCTTTATTTAAAGAAAATAAAAAATTAGAAGAGTATAGAGCTTATCTATTACAAATATATAGAAATAAAGAACATACTTTAAATGAAAATGAAGAGAAAATAGTTAATTCTTTAGTAGCAGCGACTAATAATTTCTCTGATATATCATCAGCCATGCTTAATATGGAACACAATTATGGTAAAGTAACTCTTGAAGATGGTAAAAAAGTAACATTATCTACTACTAATTCTAGGTTTTTACAGTCAAGTGATAATAGAAAAACTAGAAAAGAAGCAAATACTAAACTAGCTAAGAAAGCACTAGAGTATGGTAGTACTTCTGCTTCTTTATTAAATAGCTATATAAAATTAGAAGATACCCTTGCTAGTATTTATCACTTTAATGATAGTTTTGAAGCACTACTTTTCGAAGATAATCTTAATAAAAATATTTTTGATGTCCTATCTAAAACTACAAGAAAAGGTGTTTCATCTTTACAAAGATATTTTAGACTAAGAAAAAAGATTCTTAATCTTGATACTTTATATAATTATGATTTAAGTGCAAAGTTAAGTCATTCTAAAAAAGAATATAGTATTAAAGAAGGAATTAAAACAGTAAGAGAAGCTTTAAAACCATTAGGAGAAGAATATCTAAAAAAATATGATAAACTTATAAAAAATCGTAATATAGATTTTTGTGGGTATCCTGGTAAATGTAGTGGTGGTTATAATTTAAGTATTCCAGCATGTGATTCTCGTATTTTAATGAGTTATCATTATGATTTAGAGTCCTTATCTACTATCGCTCATGAAGCGGGACATCATATTAATTATCAAATTATTAGAGAGAATAACCCTATACAGTATCGTCACAATGCCATTATCGTTGCAGAAGTAGCATCTCTAACCAATGAATTTTTACTATCCAATTATATTTTTAATAATGCAACTGACAAAGAAGAGAAAGTCCTTGCCCTTGAAAATTCTCTAAACGTTATTGCTAGTAATTTATTTGGTGCTGTTAGAGAAGGAGATATGGAAAGACTAATGCACGAGAAAGTTCATGAAGGTGGAGCTTTAACTAAAGAATTTATGAATGAAATATGTGAGGATTCTTTAAAATATTATTATGGTAATGAAGTTAAATTATCGCCATATGTTAAAGGAAGTTGGATCTTTAGAAGTCACTATTATACAAACTTTTACTTATATAATTATGCTATTTGTGTAAGTATTGCCGCATCCCTTGCTTCTAAAATTACTGATGGTGATAAAGAAACTTTAGATAAATACTTAAACTTTTTGAAGTTCGGTTCTAATATTTGGCCAACCGATGCTTTTAAAGAGCTAGGAATATCTTTGGAAGATGAAAAAGTTTATAAAAATGCAATTAACTATTTTGATAAATTAATTTCTATGTTAGAAAGTCTATATTAGAAGGAAGGTGTAGTTTATGGCAACTAAAAGAGATTATTATGAAGTGTTAGGTGTACCTAAAAATGCTTCAAAAGATGAAATAAAAAGTGCCTTTAGAAAACTTGCTAAAAAATATCATCCTGATATTAGTAAAGAAGAAAATGCCGAAGAAAAATTTAAAGAAGTACAAGAAGCATATTCTGTTTTATCTGATGATAATAAACGTCAAAGGTATGATCAATTTGGCCATGCTGGTGTAAATGGCCCTGGAGCAGGATCTGGTTTCGGTGGTGCTGGCTTTGGAGGAGCAGGTTTTGGTTTTGATGCTAGTGACTTAGGTGATATTTTTGATGATTTATTTGGTGGAGGATTTGGCTTCGGTGGCAGTTCTAGTAGAACAAGAAGTAGAGCTAGAAAAGGTTCTGACATTTTAATGCAAGTAGAACTATCTTTTGAAGAAGCTGTCTTTGGTTGTGAAAAAGACTTTGATTTAGATGTAGTTAGTGAATGTGATAAATGTAATGGTTTAGGTGGCTTTGGTGAAGAAACTTGTAAAAGATGTCATGGTAGTGGAACTATTACTAGTGAACAAAGAACAATTCTAGGTTCATTTATGACAAAAACAACTTGTCCAGAATGTGCTGGTAAAGGTAAAACTTATAAAGAAGTTTGCAGTAAATGTAAAGGAAGAGGTCAAGTTAAATCTCGCAAAACCATCACTGTAAATGTACCTAGTGGTATTGACAACGGTG
Organism: uncultured Bacilli bacterium; assembly: GCA_944358305.1. GTDB lineage: Bacteria > Bacillota_I > Bacilli_A > RF39 > UBA660 > Onthousia. The sequence goes on from CALVQK010000001.1 coordinate 136,653, forward strand.
AAAGATTAAGAGTTCCTGGTAGAGGACATGCTGGAGAAAATGGAGGAGCCTCTGGAGATCTATATTTAGAGTTTCATATCAAAGAACATAAATTCTATGAAAGAGACGGCCTTGATATTTATCTAGAAGTACCTATTAATATGGCAGAAGCAGTTCTTGGCTGCAAAAAGGAAATACCAACTATCTATGGAAATGTTAAATTAACTATTCCAGGAGGTACTGATAGTGGTGATAAACAAAGACTTAAAGGTAAAGGTATTAAAGATTCATCTAGAAGAAGAACTGGAGATATGTATGTAATATTCAAAGTAATTACTCCTAAAAAGTTATCAAGAGATCAAAAGAAATTATTTGAAAGCTTATCTAAAACAGACTTAGATGATAGCGAAATAGATAGATTTGTAAGATTTACAAAGAATAATGATTAATTAGTTATAGATATAAAGAAAAAGTTACGAAACCTCGTAGCTTTTTTATTACATTTTACATTGTTTAAAAGAAGTTAATATGATACGATATTTATAGGAACATTTAATAGTTGGGTGGTTACCAAACTCTTCAAATAGAGGGAGGTGATATAAGTGAACAAGAAAGATTGTTTAATCGTTTCTTTAGTAATGATTATCTTCCTTTTACTATTCTTACTATTTATAGTACTAATATAAAGGAAAACCACCTAACTCAGCAATGATTTAGGTGGAACCAACTTTAATTATGGTAACACTCAACACGGCAATATTAAGTGTTCCTTTTCTTATTGTATGAAAATTTTCCTTACATATACATCTTATCACATAAGTATCTTTAATGCAAGGTGCAATAAAAGCTAAAAAAGAGAATAAAATGTTTGACAATAGGTTAAATTAATAGTAGAATTTTATTGTATTTAAAATGATGATTGAAAGAAGTAACTATTTAAAACTTTTATAGAGAGTTCATGGTTGGTGAAAATGAATAAAGCTAAATAGTGAATAACATTCAGGAGTGCTTAAAGAAATTAAGTAGACTAAGCCGGGTAAACCGTTATCTTTTAAAGTGATTACTTTTTAGTAATAAGATGGGTGGTACCGCGGAAAGACTTTCGTCCCTTATGGATGAAGTCTTTTTGTTATTTTTAAGGAGGAGAAATTATGGATATAAAAGATTTATATGAACAAATTACTGAATTAATGGATAAAGAAGTAGAATTAAAAGGATGGATAAGAAATCATCGTAAACAAAAAGAATTAGGCTTTATTGATTTTTATGATGGTACCTATTTCAAAAGTTGTCAATTAGTTTATACTAATGCCCTAAATAGCTTTGATGAAATTCAAAAATTACATATTGGCTCTGCTATTAAAGTGATAGGAATAGTGCGTAAATCACCTAAAGAAGGCCAAGAATTTGAAATAGAAGTCAAAGATATTACTCTAGAAGGAGAGTGTCCTGAAGATTATCCAATACAACCTAAAAGACACACAAGAGAGTTTTTAAGAGAAGTAGCACACTTAAGACCTAGAACTAATTTATTTCAAGCAGTCTTTCGTGTTAGAAGCGTTGCAAGCTATGCTATTCATAAATATTTTCAGGATAGAGGCTATGTTTATGTTCAAACTCCACTTTTAACTGGAAATGATGGTGAAGGAGCAGGGGAGATGTTTGAAGTTACTACTATGGACCTTAAAAACATTCCTAAAACAAAAGATGGTGAAGTTGATTATTCCAAAGATTTCTTTAATAAGAAAGTAGGCCTTACAGTTACAGGACAACTTGAAGCGGAAGCTTTTGCCATGGCTTATAAAAAAGTTTATACTTTCGGACCAACTTTTAGAGCCGAAGTTTCTAATACTAAAGTTCATGCTAGTGAATTCTGGATGATTGAACCAGAAATAGCTTTCTGTGATATAGATGAACTAATGGATATAGAAGAAGATATGCTAAAGTATATCGTTAAATATGTTTTAGAAAACTGTAAAGAAGAAATGACTTTCTTAGATAAATTTGTTGAAAAAGGATTAATTGATAAACTAACTAAACTAATTAATAGTAAGTTTGTAAGAGTGACTCATGAAGAAGTTATCAAATTATTAAAAGAAGCGAAAGTAGAATTTGAATTTACTCCAGAATACGGAGAAGATATCGCTAAAGAACATGAAAAATATATTACTGAATACTTTGATGGACCTGTATTCATTAAAGATTGGCCTAAAGATATAAAAGCTTTCTATATGAAATTAAATGAAGATGGTAAAACCGTAAGAGGAGTAGATCTTGAAGTACCAGGAGCAGGTGAATTAATGGGTGGCTCTGAAAGAGAAGCTGATTATAAAAAATTAAAACAACGTATGGATGAGTTAGGTATGAAAGAAGAAGGCCTAGAATGGTATTTAGACTTAAGAAAATATGGAGGTTGCACCCACTCAGGATTTGGTATGGGCTTTGAAAGATTACTTATTTATTTAACTGGAGTTGAAAATATTAGAGATGTTATCCCATTTCCAAGGACTCCAGGTAATTGCGAATTTTAGGAGGAAATATAGATGGAAAACTTTCTATTAAAAGTAATTGATGAAAACGGTGAAGAAGTATTAAATGATCATAAACAGTTAGGTAAAACTCATTCTAACTCCTTTGATCAACTTGGCAAAATGTTTAATATAGAATTTAGAACTAGGAATAGAGCAGATATGGCTTTACAAGTAGCAGATGAAAGACAGTTTATTTCAATATTTAATATAAAAGTTGGTTATATCTTTATTTTGCCAGAAACTTGGAGTGAAGGACAAATAAACTATTTAGAAAAAGTTCTACCATTATATCAAGAAGAAGAACAAAAAGATAAAATAATAGAGGTCGATATTTTTTCTAAAGAACCTGTTTACTATAATCACAAACACTATCGCGAATTAGTTATTGAAGAAAAAATAGATATACTAGAAGGTAAGAAACGAGAGAAAAGTTTAGTTACAGAACTATTAAAAGAAGAATTAGCTAGACAAAAAGAAGCAATAGAGTCAAGAAGAAAGTAATTTAATACATAAGATAAATATCATTAGAAAAGAAAAGCTCATAGTCTTTTAATCTATGAGCTTTTATAATTAGTATATTAATGTTTTTAATATTCTTTGCGTGTTTCTAAAATTATATTTGGCTACTTCTTTAAGCTTTTCCTCTCCATATTTATTAACTAATTCTTCTCCAGCTTCATCTACATTAGGACCAGCTCCCTTAGGCAAAGGCATCCCAACTTCATCTTGTAATTTAGCAAATTCTTTTAAGAATATATATCTACTAATAATAGAAGCCGCTCCAACTGCTAAATTTTTATCTTCAGCTTTTTGGACGAAAGTAATACCTCTTTGTATATTAGGAACATCTTTAATATAATCATAATATCTTGCTTCTCTTGCAAATTCATCGACAATAATATAATCAACTTCTGGCTTTAATTCTGTCATGATCTGATATAAAACTTTATTATGCATAACTGCTTTTATTTTATTCATATTCAAATTAGTGCTATATTTTTCATTATATTCTTTGTTAGTTAAAATAATAGATCTATAAGGTATCTTCTTTATAAGCTCTGGCGTTACTTTTAAGATAAATTCATCAGTTACTTTTTTTGAATCTCTAATACCTAAATCTTCTAGAAATTTTACATTATCACGACTAACATAAGTAGCAGTAACAACAATAGGGCCAAAATAATCTCCCGTTCCAACTTCATCACTACCAACCGCACTACAGTTATAATATTTTTCATCTAATTTTTTTTGTTCTTCTTTCTTTTCTTTTGTATTAGAAAGAACTGTTCCCCACATTGCGGCATCAACGTCAGCACTTGGACCTTGAAACATAACTTTACCAGATTCATACATCGTAATAACTGTATCTTCATCTTTTGCTTGAAATACAGTGTATGGGATAACCTTATCACGTTTTTTATCTTTGTAATACTCAATCATTTTTTCTTTAACTTCATCATTTATTTTGATAACAACATTCATAAATTTATCTCTCCTTAAAAATATTATAGCATAGTTTGAGTTTTTGGTTTATAATAAATATATAGATAAGGAGGAGTTTACTGTGAGCCCAAATATATTTAGTGTAGTTATTATTTTATTAATTCTATTATGTGGAGTCTTAGGAAGTAAAAGAGGAATATTAAAAGAACTAGTTATAATTGTAGGAACAATCGTAGTTTTTGCATTATCATTTTTCTTAAAAGATTTTGTTGCAGGATTTTTCTGCGAGTACCTACCATTCTTTAATTTTAGAATACCTTTAGGTAATCTAGTTAGTCTAAATATTATATTCTATCAATTAATAGCATTTTTAATACTAGTCATAATATTTAGATTAATTTTGCAAATACTAATAGATGTAATAGGAATATTTAGTAAAATTATTAATGCTACCATAATTCTTGCTCTACCAAATAAATTATTAGGATTTGCTGTAGGATTATTAGAAGGATATATTTTAATGTTTATCTTACTTAATGTAATTGCCATTCCTATGAGTGGAAGTGAACTATTTATGTCTTCAGGGGTAAGACAGTTTATTGTTAATGATACCCCAGTACTTAAAGATTCTTTAGGTGGCTTAAATTATGCTATAGAAGATGTTTTAAGCTTATCTAGTGATGATGATAGAAATACTAATGATTTAAAAGTAATAGATATTATGTTAAAATATAAAGTAGTTTCTACTGATTTCATGGATAATGTTAAAGAAACTGGCAAACTTGATGATATTAGTGGCCTTGATAGTGTTATAGATAAATATAAGGAGGAATAAAAATGAACTATTTAGAAAGTACAGATGATTTTGAAAACTTAATCAAAGAAGGAGACGTTATAGTAGATTTCTTTGCTACTTGGTGCGGCCCTTGTAAAATGTTGAGCCCTATTCTTGAAGAAATCACTGAAAGATTTTCAAGAATAAAAGTTGTTAAAATAGATATAGACAAGTTCGATGATTTAACAAGAAGTCATGGTATTATGAGTGTACCTACTATGGAAGTATATAGAAATGGTACTTTAGTAAAAAAAGAAGTAGGCTACCATAATCTTGATGAAATAGTATCTTGGTTACCAAGGGACTAGTGAAAAACTAGTCTTTTTTCTTGAAAAATAAAGGATAGCAACCAAAAAGTTACACAAATTAACTGAAAATTGGTGGGACGCAACCAAAGAATTTGTTAAATTACAAGACGAGGTGATATTAATGAATTTTGCTACTAATTTGCAAAAATTAAGAAAAAAAGAAAATATGAGTCAAGAATCTCTTGCTGAACGCCTTGATGTTACAAGACAATCAGTATCTAAATGGGAAAGTGGCGCTACCTATCCAGAAATGGATAAATTAATTGCTATTTGTAAAATATTTAATGTAGATATGGATACCTTAGTAAATGGCGATGTTTCTAATAATGAGAAGAAAGAAAAAGAAACTAATATAAATACTAAAGATCTCTTAGATAAATTTAATATTTTAATGAAAAAAATTGTTTGTCTTTTTGAGAGTATGAGTTTTAAAGAGATAATAGAGTTTTTGGTAACAATATTTCTTTTAATATTAGTTATTTTAATAGGTACAGTGCCTAAAGACATTATTGAAAATTTAATAGGTGATAGTCTTCTATATGATATCGCTTATATTGGACCAACTCTAGATACAATATTCTCATTAATAGTAGATATTTTATATAGCATCTTTTCTATAGTTATATTTATCTATGTTTTAAAAATTAAATATTTAGATCGCATTAAAATAAAAGAAGAAACTAATAAAGAAATAGTTGTAAAAGAAAAAGAAAAAAGAGTAGAAGAGGTAGAGAAAGTAATAATTAAAGATGATAACAGTAATAGTTTTACAAAAACTCTTGCTAAAATAATTATTTATATCATCAAGTTCTTTATAGTCTGTTTCTTAGCTGCTCCTCTTATTTGCATTGTTGTTTTTGCTGTTATGTTAGGCTTTTTAGTCTTATTTGTCTTTAAAGGCTTACCTTTAATAGGAATACTTCTATGGACAGTCTCAGCTTTAATAATTAGTGTATTATGTTTTGAAATACCTTTAAACTTTGTCATAAATCATAAAAACAACTATAAGAAAAATATGATTGCTTTACTAACTTCACTTGCTATAATCATTATAGGTTCTATCATTTTTGCTTTTGAGTTTTTCTCTCTTACTTATATAGATGAACTACCAAGTGATGTCAGAACTAAGGAAATAACAGAAAAATTACCTATGTCAAATAACTTAACAACAGTAGGTTATTATCATAATGATATAGAGTATATAGTAGATGATACTCTAACCAATGAGATAGAAGTAACAGTTACTTACTATGATTATTTAACAGATCAAAATATAGAAATAGATATACATAATAATAATCTATTAATTTACGAAGATGGCCCTAAAGAATTTAGTTTTGAAAAAGTATTAGATATAATAAGTGATGATGTTAAAGATGGTAAAATTTATAATTATGATAAACTATACGATTATAAAGTTACTATCAAGACGAGCAGTAATAATATAGATATAATTAATAGAAACAACTCATCTTTCTTTAATGAAAATAATTCCTAATTTATTTTAGGAATTATTTTTTCTCTCTTAGAATTAATAGTTACAATATTAGTAAGGCTATCTAAAACATCTTTAGTAACTTCTATAATATAAGTACAGTCTTGTTCATATAACTTCTTTTTTATAATACTATTTTTTAGTATATAATTAACTTCTTTTTCTAATGTATAAGGGAAATTAATAGAAACTTCATAGCCATCAATTAAATCTATTTTATTACTTTTATTGATAACTTCTCTAGTAGTACTAGAGTAAGCTCTAATTAATCCTCCTGGTCCTAGTTTAATACCACCAAAATATCTAACAACAACAACTATTACATTAACCAGGTCTTCACTTTCTATTAATTGTAAAATAGGAAGACCAGCAGTTTTATTAGGTTCACCGTCATCACTAAAACCTTTATCATTAACTAAAGTAAAAGCATAGCAGTAATGGGTAGCATTCTTATACTCATTTTTAATTTCACTTAAAATATTTTTTATATCATTTCTACCTTCTATAGGCTCTATAATTCCTATAAATTTAGAATTTCTAATGGTTATTTCAAAAACTTCTTTATTAATAATACTTTTCATAACTCATCTCTTGCTTTCTATAACATATTATATCGTACTTTACAGTTAAAAGGAAACAAAATGTAAATAAGGTACTTGTATTACCCATACAAACTGATGTATAATCAAAATAGAGTAGGATGTAATAATTGTGTTAGTATGATTTACATAATTTAATACATACTAACTTAATAGGAGTGAAACTTAATGAAAAAATTATTATTAGAGACAAGTTTTAGTAAAATCTATATGGTATCAGTAGTCATAATAAGTCTACTTATAATAGGTGGATATTTTTCTTATGCTATGTTTACAGTATCGAAAGAAAAGAATAATGCCGTAAGTATTGTAACAGGTAATTTAACTTACAAATTAGAAATAGACGGGCAAGAAGGAACTACCTTAACAGTACCTGCAAATAGTAGTAAAGAATTTATAGTAACACTATCTAATCCTAATAATAGAAAAGCAAGATTTAACTTCTATTATGAAGGCAATTTACCTGAAGGGGTAGATACAGGTTATATCGAAAGTGATGGCTACAATGCAACTCCAAAAGAAATAGGAGTAAATTTAGAAAAAAGTGAAACCGCAGGCTCAAATAATACTTATATAATAAGATTAGATAATATAACAGATGAGGAAGTAACCATAAATTTAGGAGTAGAGGTAGGACTAGATTATAATGATTTATCTTTACCAGAGAATGGTCATTTATTTAGAAAGCTAAAAACTACAGGACCAGTAAAAGAGGTAATAGAAGATGACATCATGAATAGGTTAAATTATGAAGATGATGAGCAGACATTTATAACGGGAGAAGATCCAAGAAATTATATTTGGTATTCAGGTAAATTGTGGAGAGCAGTATCAACAGACCCTAGCGATAACACCGTAAAATTAGTAACCCAGTGGGACATTTCGTCACTACCGTATAGCAATAGTAATAGTAGCTTAAGTGCGGCTTATGAAACATCATATTTAAAAGAATGGTTAAATGATACTTCTGTAGATGGTTTCTTAGGCAATCTAAGGAATCCAGATGACTTTATTGTAACAAATAGCGTCTGGGATGCTACACCAACAGGAAACACTTTAGGTGATATAACAAGACCTAATGGTACATCAACAGTAACAAATGCTGTAGGTACTCTTAATACTTATGAATATCAATCAAGTTATCATGGGACTGATTATATAAAATCATATTTAAATAATGGTCTTTTTTGGACGACATTAACGCCAATTGGTAATTCTTCTACTGCTTGGATAGTAGGTACTACAGGTCAACTACATTCTTCTCTTGACTTAAGCACTTTAAATGTTAGTGTGCGTCCTTCAATAAATTTAAAATCCAGTGTAGAAATAGTAGATGGAAAGGGTACAGCAGAAGATCCATATCGTTTAGAAGGGGATAATGATACTAACCTTTCAGGAACATTATTAAATACAAGATATAGTGGTGAATACATTCGTTTTGGAACAGGAGAAAATAGTTTATATCAAATAGTAAGTCATGAAAACGGTTCAGGGACAAAAATAACTAGTGCTAGTCCTCTTAAAGAAAATGGCACATTTAAAACAACTATTTTTGGAAATAATACAAATTATTCGACTTCAACAACAATAGGTAGTTTTTTAAATAATGATTATTTGAATGCAAATAATGGTTATTTATCAAATGAACAAATAAATATGATAGAAGATAACACTACCTGGTATTTAGGAACAGTAAGTAGCAATGGAGAAAAAAATTATAAGTTAGCAAAATACACAGATTCTAATATGTCGAGTACGGTATCAAACACTACGACAGCAAAAGTAGGATTATTAAGATTAGGAGAACTCATGGCAGGACAATTTGAACGTTATCAAGCAAATGATAGTAGTTTTCCTGGCTTAGTAAATGAGTATTGGTTATTAACTAAATATACTAACCAGTGGAACAATGATTGGCTTTGGGTTCCGGACAAATATGGAACTTTATCATTTGTGCCACCTTCAACAATATATGGAATTAAACCAGCTCTCAACTTAAAGTCTAATGTAGTAATAACTGGAGGTACAGGTACAAAAGAAGACCCATTTACGATAGAATTACAATAAAATATTGAACTGATAAGTATGTTTTTTATCATATTTATCAGTTTTTTCTTCATTTTTTTAAAGCCTATGCTATAATAATATTAGTTTGGTAAGAAAGGCTGTGATGTCTTATGGATTTTACTTTTAATAGCAAAGAGGAGTTGTATCAAATGATCGAACCAGCACTTGATGCTAAGAAAAGTGAACTTGATAGGCTGGGGTACCATTATATTCATAAAAATGATGTCTGGAATTATTTAATACTTACTAAATGGTCTAAAGCTCATAATTTAGAATTAAGTGATATAGTTAGTGATATTTTAAATTGTGATAATAAGCTATTAGATAAATATCTTAAAGATAGTCTTTCTACTAGAAAAGAGAATATAGAAATAATATAAAGGGGTATAAAGTAATATATTCGGAGGTGCAGTAAATGATGAAGAAAGAAAAGAAAGTTAAAGAAAAGAAGATAAAAAAAGAAAGGAAAAAGATGGCTCCTGAAAAGAAAAAAATGTTAGGCAAAACTACTATTTTAGTAGTAATTGCTGCTATTGTTTGCTTCTTAATAGTGCCATTATTTAAATCATTAAACTTTGGACTAGACTTACAAGGAGGATTTGAAATACTTTATGAAGTTAGTCCTATTGATGGTAGTGAAATGAATAGCGATATATTAAATGCTACCTACAAAAGTATGCTTAAACGTATCGATACTTTAGGTGTCAGTGAACCTGAAATTACTCTAGAAGGTGATGATAGAATTAGAGTAAAACTAGCAGGAGTTACTAATAAAGAAGAAGCACGAGATACTCTATCTACTGTTGCTACTTTAACATTTAGGGATAGTGAAGATAATTTATTAATGACTAGTGATGTTTTAGAAGCAGGTGGCGCTAGACTTACAACAGATTCAAGTGGTAGACCTGCTGTTAGTCTTGCTGTTAAAGATAAAGATACATTCTATAAAGTAACTAATGCTGTTAAAGATTACGAAAATAATGTTATTGTTATCTGGCTAGATTATAATGAAATGACAGATTCTTATGCTAGTGAAGGTAGTATGTGTGGAACAGATGAGAGTAATTGTATAAGTGCAGCTACTGTTAGTGAAGGCTTTGCTAGCGATGTTATTATTCAAGGCAACTTTAGTGAAGAGGAAGCTAGTAATTTAGTTGATTTAATTAACTCTGGAAGCTTACCTGCTAAACTAACAGAAGTATCTAGTAAAACAGTAGGTGCTAGTTTTGGAGATGCAACTCTTACTATGACAATGTATGCAGGAATTGCTGGTGTTCTTGCCATTATAATTCTTTTAATAGGTATTTATAATTTTGCTGGTATCATTTCAGCAGTATCGATACTTTTATATACCTTATTTGTCTTTGCGGCCTTTTGGCTAGTAGGTGGAGTCTTAACTCTTCCTGGAATAGCTGCTTTAATACTTGGTATTGGTATGGCTGTTGATGCTAACGTCTTAACATATTCTCGTATTAAAGAAGAACTACTTAAAGGAAGAAGTTTAGAAACAGCTTTCAAAAATGGTAGTAAAGCAAGCTTTGGAACGATCCTTGATGCTAACCTTACAACATTACTAGTTGCCATTATAATGTTCTATTTAGGAGAATCTAGTGTTAAAGGTTTTGCTACTATGCTTATCATTAATATTATTGTAACAATGATTACAATGGTAGGTATTACTAGAATATTAATGAAAATGTTTGTTAAAACTAAATATTTTGATAATAAATTAAATCTTTTTATTGGTGTTAATTTAGAAAATATCAAACAAGATGAGAAAAAGAAGACTTATAATTATTTAGGACTTAGTAAATTCTTTGCAGCTTTCAGTTTAATTGTTATCCTTACATCATGCGTTATGTTTGCCTTTAAAGGAATGAATCTTGGTATTGATTTTAGGGCTGGCAGTGATATTACTCTTGCTACTACGGAAATATCTGAAGAGGATTTAAAAAGTGATTTAAAAGAGTTAGACTTAGATGAAGTAAGTATTGATATTACTAGTAGTGAAACTGATATTAGAGTAAGTGATGAATTAAAAGAAAGCGAAGTTGATGAGGTAGAAAGTTATTTCCTTGAAAAATATAATACTAGTGTTGATATTGGCGTTGTCTCTAACGTTGTTAAACAAGATTTAATTACAAATGCTATATTCTCTATCGTTATCTCTTTGATTGGTATAATTTTATATATTACCTTTAGATTCAAATTCAGTTATGGTATTTCATCAGTTATTTGTCTAGTACATGATGCTCTTATAATGGTAGCTTCTGTTATTCTTTTAAGAGTAGAAGTAAATTCAATGTTTATAGCAGCGGTACTTGCTATCATAGGATATTCAATTAATAATACAATCGTTGTCTTTGATAGAGTTCGTGAAAATTTAAGAAAGAAAGAGAAAGACAATTTAAGTAAAGATGAACTTAAAGGAGTAGTTAATGTTAGTATTAAAGATACAATGTCTAGAAGTATTTATACATCTCTAACTACACTTCTTCCGGTGTTAGCTTTACTACTAATGGGTAGTAGAGAAATATTAACCTTTAATGTTGCCATGATAGTAGGACTAATTGCCGGTACTTATTCATCATTATTATTAGCAGGATGGCTTTATGTCTTCTTTGCTAGTAAAGCAAGTAAAAAAAGAAAAAACAATAAAAATAAAAAAATTACTAAAGAAGTGAGTGAAAAAATAGTTAAAGGTATAAATGATTAAATATAAGTAGAAAGAGGGGTGTGTTCTAATGAAAAAGGATTTAATTACCATAGATGATTTAATGGAAAAAATAGATGAATATATCAAAGACCCTAAAGAAAGAGAAAAAATATTAGATGCTTATTATTATGCAAAAGAAAAGCATAAAGGACAGTATCGCAAAAGTGGGGAGGAATACATTATTCATCCCCTTAATGTTGCTTTAATTCTTACTTCAATTTATGCAGATAGTGAATGTCTAGTGGCAGCTTTACTTCATGATGTAATAGAAGATTGTGATGTTGATATAGAAGAATTTAAAGAGAAGTTTGGGCTTACTGTCTACAAATTAGTAGATGGTGTTACTAAATTAGGTAGACTTCATTTTTCTACAGATAATGAATATTTAGTAGAGTATTATAAAAAAATAATAGTAGGAATGAGTGAAGATGTTAGAGTTATTATTGTAAAACTTGCTGATCGTTTACATAACATGAGAACTTTATGGGCAACACCAGTTGAAAAACAAAAGAAAAAGTCTAAAGAAGTTCTTGAGATATTTGCACCACTTGCTCATCACTTAGGAATACATAAAATTAAAAGTGAGCTTGAAGATTTATCTCTTCGTTATTTAAAACCAACTGTTTTTTATGATATTGCTGATAAACTTAATAAGACTAAAGCAGAACGAGATACTACAGTTTATGAGATGCAAGAAGAAGTTACAGAACTCCTAAATGAACATCATATTCCTCATCAAATAAAAGGCCGTGCGAAAAGTATCTATAGTATTTATAATAAACTTGATAAAGGTAAAAAATTCAGTGATATTTATGATTTACTAGCACTACGTATTTTGGTTGATACCGAGCAAGATTGTTACTTAGTTCTTGGTCTAATTCATTCTAAGTTTAGACCTTTACCTAAAAGATTTAAAGACTATATCGCTATGCCTAAGCCAAATATGTATCAGTCATTACATACAACTGTTTTTGGAATAGATGGCTATCTATTTGAAATTCAAATTAGAACCTATGAAATGGATGAAGTAGCAGAAAATGGTATTGCATCTCACTGGGCTTATAAAGAAAATGGTGGTAGTAAAAAAACTGCTAATTTACAATCAACCACTACCCAGAAACTCCAATTCTTTAAAGAAATTATGGAACTTGAAAATGACAAGATGAGTAGTGAAGAGTTTGTCACTTCTGTAAAAGATGAAGTCTTAAACAATAATATCTATGTATTTACTCCTAAAGGAGATGTTATTGAACTACCTCGTGGGGCCACACCACTTGACTTTGCTTATAAAGTCCATAGTAAAGTAGGAGAAACAACTGTAGGGGCAATTGTAAATGGTAGTATTGTACCTCTAGACTATGAATTAAAAAGTAATGATATTATTAAAATTAACACTAATAAAAGTGCTCATCCTTCTAAAGAGTGGTTAAATATAGTTAAAACTACAGGGGCCCGTAATAAGATCAAAAGTTACTTTAGTAAGAGCGAAAAAGAAGTCCTAATAGAACGTGGTAAAGAATATTTGGAGAAAGAATTAAGGAAAAGAAAGATAGCAATTAGTGATTTCTATCTTGAAGATAACCTTAAAAACGTCTATAAAATCCTAAAAATAGATAATTTAGATGATTTATATTATGATATAGGTAGTAATAAACATACACCTAATAATGTCATAAATATAAACTTTGGTGAAAAAGAAGAAGAAAAACCTAAATTATTAAAAAATATTGTCAAAATAAATGATAATGCTTCTGACATAATAGTTGATGGAATAGACAAAATAAAAGTAAGTATAGCCTCATGTTGTAAACCTGTTCATGGCGACGATATTGTTGGTTATATTACAAGAGGCAATGGTATAACTATTCATAGAAGTAACTGTCATAATCTTGCTAGTATGGATGATAGATGTATTAAAGTATCTTGGGATGATAAACCTTCTAATAAGTATTATAGTGATTTACTAATCAGAACTAATACCTTAGATAATAAACTTGCTGATATTATTCAAGCGACTAGTAAGATCTCTGTTAATATTACTAGTATTAAAACAATATCAAGAGATGAATATGCAACCTATGAAATGGAAGTTGCTATTAATGATGTAAATCACTTAACAAAACTACTACTAGATTTAAAGAATTTACCATATATTACAAGTGTAGAGAGGTTGATAATGTGAGAGTTTTAGTTCAAAGATGTAGTCATGCTAAATGTGTTGTCAATAATAAAAATATTAATGAAATAGATGATGGCTTAATGCTTTTAGTAGGATTTACTGATAGTGATAACAAAGATACCATTCTTAAAATGGTTAACAAAGTAATTAATTTAAGAATTTTCCCTGATAAAGATGGAGTAATGAACTTATCTATTTTAGATACTAAAGGCTCTATTTTATCAATTTCGCAATTTACTCTTTATGCTGATACTAATAAAGGTAATAGACCAAGTTATAGGGGAGCCATGAAAGGTGATAAAGCGAAACTTTTATATGAGTACTTTAACAAGTGTCTAAGTGAGTATGTTCCTTGCTTTGGTGGTGCTTTTGGAGAGAACATGGAAATATCCTTAACTAATATGGGACCTACTACAATTATGTTGGAGAGATAATTATGTACAAGAATAGAATAAATTATAAATTATTAAACTTTTTAATTCTTATGGGACTTCTATATATTATAGTTACTAATATAGGAACCTGGTTCAGTATTTTTTCATCCATTATTAGCATTTGTATGCCGTTCCTTATTGCTTTTGCTATTTCCTATGCTCTTAATCCAGTAGTTAGAAAGTTAGTTTCTAAGGGAGTTAGAAAATCCTTAGCTGTTACAATAGTTGTAATAGCAGTAACAACTATCATAATAGCTTTATTAGTTATAACACTACCGCTTTTATATAACCAACTTGTAACCTTTGCTACTAACTTTGGCAAAGTTATAGAAGATGTTGGTGATAAATTTAATATAAATTTAGATTTTATAACTGATAGTAGTAATGGCTACTTAGAAAGTATTATTGATAGCTTAGGGACTTTTTTAAGAGATGGATCTATTGATATAGTAGGTAAGACTGCCTCTTTCTTAGGTAAAGTTATAATTACATTCGTTGTGTCTATTTATTTTCTAGCTTACATGGATAAAATAAGAGAAGTAGTCGCTAACTTTTTAAAGCAAGTAAAATATAAATATTTTCGTTATGTCAAAGCTTTAGATACAGAACTTAGTAATTATTTAAAAGGCCTTTTAACCTTTATGGTTATTCAGTTCTTTGAATATTCTATTGTCTTTTTAATAGTAGGACATCCTAACTGGTTCTTATTTGGCGTTTTAGCTTCTCTTACTACAGTAATTCCTTATTTTGGAGGCTTAATTACCAATCTACTAGCTTTATTAACCGCGTCTGTTATAAGTCCTAACTTATTTATTGCCACTTTAATTATCTGTTTAATCTTCCCACAATTAGATGGTTATATAATTTCTCCTAGAGTATATGGTAAGACAAATAATGTAAACCCCCTAATTACTATTATGATGGTGTCCATTGGTGGAACTGTAGGTGGACCACTTGGAATTATCATTGCTCTACCTATATATATCTTAATATCAGCAAGTTATAGATTCTTTAAATTAGATATTAAAAAAGGAGTTAAAAAAGTAAAGGCAGAGTTAAGTTAGTGTAAAAAGATAGTGTCAAGTTGAAAAAAACAACTATTTATGCTAAAATTATATATGGCCAGTTAAAAAAGAAGAAAGTGGTGTTTGAATATAAATATGAGAACATTTTATCCAAATGAGGAGTTTAACAATATAATAATGCCGATTATAAGCAATAGTGAATATCAAAAAACAAAAGACTGTATTCACCATGGTATGGACAGATATAACCATATGATGCGTGTTGCTTATTATTCCTATAGAATAACTAAGTTTTGTCATTTAAACTATGTTTCTACTACAAAAGGAGCAATTCTACATGATTTCTTTTTAGATGATTATGATGAAAAAAAGGCTCATATGTTAGTAAATCATCCTAAAATAGCTTTAGAAAACTCTTTAAAGTATTTTGAATTAAATGACTTAGAGCAAGACATTATTAAGGCACATATGTTCCCTGTTGGCAAGACATTACCAAGATATTTAGAAAGCTGGATAGTTAATTTAGTTGATGATTTTGCCTGCTTCTATGAAAGAAGTTATGTCCTAAAGGAAAATATGTCAGTAGCATGTAGTATGGTTATTTTATTATTCATGGTATTTTTCAAGAGATGGTGAAGCATATGAATATAAAAGATTTGTTAGATAGTAAAGTTAATAATATATCTATAGATGAAGAGTTTACTATTCCTAAAGAAGATTATGCTAATACCGATATAATAGATTTGCAGGAAGTTAAAGTTATTGGTAATTTAACATATCCTAGCGATGATAATTTATTTTTAGAAGCTGACTGCTCTGGTATTATGAAATTAAATGATTCTATTAGTTTAGAACCTGTAGATTATAAATTTTCTTTCAAAATTAATGAGAATGTTTATGAAAAATTAGAAAAAGATAAATTTAGTCTTGATATTATTAGCATTTTATGGGAGAATATAGTACTAGAGATCCCTATTCGCTATAGCGAAGTTACTGATTATAAAGATTTAGCTGGGGATGGTTGGAGAGTTATTAGTGAAGATGATGTAAAAGATACTAATACTAATAATCCATTTAAAGATTTATTAAACGAAATAGAGAAGGAGTGATACAATGTTAAAGTTAGATATTCAAATGTTTGCCGTTCCGTTTAGAAAGGTATCTAAAACAAGAAAAAGAATGCGTAGAAGTCATAATGCAATTGACGTACCAGGAATGATTAAATGTCCAAACTGTGGTGAAATGATTAAAGCACATCGTGTTTGCCCTAAATGTGGTAGTTATAAAGGTAAAACAGTTGTAGATATGACAAAGAAAGAAGAGGCTTAAGACTAAGTCTTTTTTTGTTGTTATTTTTCTTCTCTTGTGATAGTATATAGGAACAGAAAAGAGGAAGAGTTATGAAAGTAATTAGAAAAGATGATAGAAAAAGTAATAAATACATAACAAAGTTTGATGTAGAAAAAGGCACTAGAAATAAAGCATATCTTGAAAAGGATATAGGTGGTATAACTGTAACAACAGAAGATTATAGTGAGTTAGTAGTTTATATGGCTGATGGCTCAAAACCAAGATATGCTAATATACCTGAGAATAAAGTAAGAGTATTAAAATTAATGAAAGACCAACATTCAATTAATAAAACTTATGAAAAAGCATTATCTTACAAAATGAGAAGTAATATAGTAATAAGTGTTTTTTTAGGAGTGGGCTGTTTAATTCTTACTTTTGTTATGGCAAGTATTGTTCCTAGTCAAGATTATCTTAACTTTGTTAACACTTTAAGAATAGTATTTCCAACAACATTTTTAACAGGTACTGTATTTTATGGAGTTGCTGCTAAACATATATATAATAAATTAAAAGAAATCCAAAAGAACGATTATTTGCTTGAAAATGAAGAGATACTAAATGAAGCTGATTTAGAAAACGCAAATATATTAGAAAATATTAAAAGTAAAGATAAAATTGAAATATCTAGAATAAAGGAAACTAAAGATAAAGAAGATGATAAACAATATTTTGATATTAACAGTATTGATGGCTTATCTTTAAAAACATTAAAAACATTAAAAGAAAATATAGAAAAAGAAAATTTTTTAGGCTTAATCACTACACAGCAAAAAAAAGAAAATGCAGATGCTAGAGGGAACCAATTTACAAAAAATAAAAAAGTATGAATTTAGTGAATTGATCTAAAATTAAGGTGTGAAAAAGGTGAAATGATAGGATGAAATTAATAAATTGTCCTATCATTTTTTAGTGAATTTAAAAAATTCCTCTTTTGATTAATGTTTCTTCATGTGATAGATTTAAATCACTTTTCGAAAAGTGAATCTAAAAATGAAGGAGGAATATATGGAACAAAAAGATAATTTCATTAGTCTGCTTTCCGATACAACATTTAAATACATGTTTAAGAATGAAGAGTATAGACCATTTTTTGAAAGACTAATAAAATTAACAACCAATATAGATATAAAAGAATATGAATTATATGATAATGAAATAAATAGTGGATCAAAAGGAAGAGATTATAGACTAGATATACTATTAAAAAAAGATAAAGACTTTATAATAATCGAGATGAATAGTAGTGTCGATACAAGAAGCATATTAAAGAATAGGCAGTATCTATATAGTATAGCAGGAGGAGGCTTAGCGAAAGGAGAAGACTTTAAGAAGATGCATACAATCTTAATCAATATAAATAATGCTAGTTATAAAGAGAATAAGAATGCGATAACAGTAGGATATGATTTAATAAATGAAGAGTATAAAGATGTAATAGATGATCTAAAAATATATGATATATATCTTGAAAGTTTAAAGAATATCCACTATAATGGAAGTAACGAAAAAGAGACATACTTAGCGTTATTTAGAGCGAAAAGTTTTGAAGAGATGAAGGAGATCTCAGGAGAGAATAAGGAGTGTATAAGAATAGTGGAAGAGTTAGAGAGATTAAGTGAAGATGATGAATTTAGAACATATTATGATGCAGAAAAAGTACAAAGGAAACTAGTAAACTCAGCAAGACTTGATGGTTACGATGCTGGAAAAGAAGAAGGAGCCAAAGAAGAAAAGATTGTTATTGCCAAAACTATGCTTAAAGAAAATGAAACAATTGATAAGATTGTCAAATATACAGGTTTAAATTTTGAAGAAATAAAAAGATTAAAGAAAGAAGAACTTTAACTTCTTTCTTTAACACTGTAAAAAGGTGGTGTATTTATGAAGTTTGAATTTGCCAATAATTCTATTTATATTGTGCCAAATAGTTTAAAAATAAAATTATTAGAGATACTTTCTAAGACTGATAAAATCTATAATATTACTTTCATTAGTTTAGAAGAATTAGAAAAACATTATTTTTTTGATATAAAAAATGAAGCCTTATTATATTTATTAGAAAAAACTAACGAAAATATAGATGTTTTAAAATTAATGTTAAAAAATCTTTATAAAATAGAATTAACTAAAGATTATAAAGAGACTAAATTAAATAATTTAAAAAATATGTATTATGATTTATTAGAAAATGACTATCTAATATTTGATAAGGGATATAGAGACTATTTATTAACTAAAGAAATACATATATTAGGTTATAATATGTTAGAGACCTATCAAAAGAAAATGTTAGATGATATTAATACTAACTATCTAAATATTACTAATAGCTTAACTATAGATACAGTCTATAAATATCATTCTATGAAAGACGAAGTGATCGCTACCACTCTTAAAATAAGAGAACTTAATAGTAAAGGTATTAATTATAAAAAGATTTTTATCGCTGGTATTGATAACAGTTATAATTATTTGTTTAAAACAATCTTTAAAATGTTTGATATTCCTATATCTTTACAAGAAGGAGGTAAAGTAACTTCTCTAATTTCTATAAAAAAATATTTGAAGACAAAAGATATTAACGAAATAAAAGATATAGAAATAAAATCTAAAGTTATGAATATAGAAAACGAGTTAAACTATGCAAAGACAAGTAAATACTATGATACTTTATTAAAAGATAAGCTAAATTCTATCAATATAGAAAAAAAAGAGTTAATAGATTCAGTTAAAGTTTTAAATGAAGCTTTAGAAATACCTTATTTAATAAGTGATGATGAATATTTATTTGTTTTAGGCTTCAATCAAAACCTTTTACCTAAGATTTATAAAGATGAAGATTATTTAAGTGATAACTTGAAGACAAAATGCAATTTAAATACTTCTTTTATAAAAAATAAATTAAGTAAAGAAAACTTAATCAAAGTTTTAGGAACAATTAAAAATCTTACTATTTCCTATAAATTAACATCTCTAACTAGTGAATATGCTAAATCTAGTTTATTAAATGAACTTAATTTAAAAGAAATAGAAGATGTTAATTATAAATATAACTACAGTCATAAGTTTAATAACTATAAATTGAGTAGTGTTTTAGATACATATTATAAATATCACGAAAAAGATAAAGACTTCGATTATTTAACTAATAGTGTTGATAGTAGTAAATATACTAGTTTTGATCATAAATTTAAAGGAATAAAAAGAAATATTACTCCCTATAGTCTTTCATATTCACATCTAGATGACCTTGCTAAATGTCCTTTTAAATATTATTTAAAATACATTTTAAAGTTAGATAGTCTTAAAGAAAATTTCAATACCAAGATAGGCAATATTTTTCATAGTGTTTTAAAAGATAGTTATAATAACAACTTTTCTTTTGATGACTCTCTTACTAAAGCTCTAAATAATAACCCTTTAGATAAAAGAGAAATGGTTTTATTTGAAAGATTAAAAAAAGAACTAGAAGATATAATTGCTTATAACAAAAAAATAGAAAAAAGAAGTTTTTTAACAGACTTTTATGGCGAAAAAAGATTAGAAATACCACTTAGCAACAACGCTACCTTAAAAGGATTTATCGATAAGATACTTTTTAAAACTTTTCATGATAAAACTTATTATGCTGTCTTTGATTATAAAACAGGAAGTGCTACTTTAAATTTAGATTACTTAACAGAAGGGCTTTACTTACAACTGCCTTTATACATTTATTTAATTAATAAAAGCGGTCTATTTTCTAATCCAAGTTTTGTAGGCTTTTTCTATCAATATCTATTACAAAACTATAAAGATCTAAATGAAAAAGAAAAAAATCTAAAACTAGTAGGTTACACTACTGATGATAAAATAATTCTTTCTTACTTAGACGAAGATTATGAAAATGATTCCTTTGTTAAAAGCTTAGGAGTAAAAAAGGATGGAGAATTATCATCAAAAAGCAAAACTTTAAATGAAGAAGAATTAAAAGATATGCTTAAAGCAATAGATGAGGCTTTAGAAAAATCTCTAAAGATAATAGATAATAATGATTTTGTAATCGCTCCTAAAATTATCAATAATAAAAATATTTCCTGCGAATTTTGTCCTTTTAAGGAAGTATGCTTTGTAACTGCTAATGACTATGTTTATTTAGAAAAGGAAAAAGAGGAAGGCGGTGATTTAAATGCCTAAATTCACTTTAGAACAACAAAAAGCTATTGATATGGAAGGAACTAACATCTTAGTAAGTGCAGGAGCTGGATCTGGTAAAACAGCAGTGTTAACTGAAAGAGTTTTAAGAAAACTAAAAGAAGGTACTCATATCAATGAACTTTTAATATTAACTTTTACTAATAAAGCTGCACTTGAAATGAAAGAAAGAGTGAGAAAGAAACTAAAAGAAAATAAAATGCTAGCTGAATTAGATTTGCTTGATAGTAGTTATATAACAACCTTTGATGCCTATTCTCTTGCTCTAGTAAAAAAATATGCTGATGTTATTCACTTATCACGTAATATTAATATCGCTGAGTCAAGTATCTTAGAACTTGCTAAAAAAGAAATATTAGATGAAATATTTTTATATTATTACGACAAATGTCCTAAAAATTTTCTTAATCTAATAACTAAATTTTGTCTTAAAGATGATAAAACTATCAAAAAAAGAATAATAGAACTTAATAATACTCTAGACTTAAAACTAGATAAAGAGAATTTTATTGATACTTACATAGCGAAATATTATAATGATGAAGTAATAGATAAATATATTGAAGACTATTTAAAACTCTTACAAGTAAAAAAAGAAAACATCATAAATCTATATGAAGAAGTTAGAAGCCTAACTTCTAGTAAATATCTTGAAAAGTTAGAAGAGTCATTTTTGCCATTTCTTGGTGCTAACACTTATGAAGAATTAAGAAGAAAGATTTTTACCTCCCTACCACGTGTAAGAACAGGAGTTGATAGTGATTCTAAAGAGATTAGAGATAATTTAACATCACTTTTAAAAGAATTTAAAGACTTAGTTATCTATGAAAATCTAAAAGATATAAAAGAAAGTATTATTAAAACCAAAGACTATATTTCTATTATTTTAGAGTTAGTTAAAGAATTAGATAAAAGATTTACTTTATATAAAGAAAATAATAATTATTTTACTTTTATGGATATAGAAAAGCTTGCTATTAGCTTAGTTCGTGATAATGAAGAGATAAAAGAAGAAGTAAAAAATTCTTTTAAAGAAATATTAATTGATGAATATCAAGATACTAATGATATTCAAGAAACTTTTATTAACTATATTGCTAAAAACAATGTTTATATGGTAGGAGATATTAAACAATCAATTTATCGTTTTCGTAATGCTAATCCTGCAATATTTAAAGAAAAGTATGATAACTATAAGAAAAATATAGGTGGCAGAGTAATAGATCTTGCTAAAAACTTTAGAAGTAGAAAAGAAGTATTAGATGATATAAATCTTTTCTTTAGTCATATTATGGATGATTATTTAGGAGAAGCTGACTATAATAATGGCCATGCTATGGTGTTTGGTAATATGACCTATGAGACTAGTGCCAAAACCACTAACAATAACTACTTAGATATATATACTTATGCTACTAAAGATAAAGAATATAGTAAACTAGAAAAAGAAGCATTTATCATCGCTAATGATATTAAAGAAAAGATTAAGAACAAATATTTAGTCTATGATAAAGATTTAGATGTATTAAGAGAAATAGAATATAGAGATTTTGTTATTCTTTTAGATAGAGCGACAGATTTTGTTACTTATAAACAAATCTTTGAATATTTATCACTACCTATAACTTTATATGAAGATGAAAAAACTAGTGGCAGTACAGATTTATATTTATTAAAGAACATCTTTATAATTGCAAAATCTATCATTACTAACACTTTTGATACTAAGTTTCGTCTTGCTTTTACTTCAATCGCTCGTAGTTTTCTTTTTGAAATGACTGATGATGAAATTTTAAAGTATTTAGAAAATGATACTTATAAAGAAAGTAGAGTCTATAAAATATTTAAAGAAATTTTGTCTAACTATGAAGTCCTAACACCAGTTACTTACTTAGAAGAAGTTCTAGAAAAATTAGAATACACTGATAAGCTTATGCTTATTGGTAATGTAGATATTAACTCTAGTAGAATGGAATATTTTTATAATCTAATTACTAATCTTGAAAATAGTGACTTTACAATTCTTGAAGTTAGTGATTATTTAGAAAAGATAAATGATGAAAAATTAGAAATCAAACTTGCTATTAGTAAAGAAGATAGTAATAGTATTAAAATAATGACTATTCATAAATCTAAAGGTTTAGAATATCCTATCTGTTATTTTGCAGGCTTTTATAAAGATTTCAATAAAGATGAATATAAAAGTAATGTTTTATTTGATGATACTTATGGAATTATCATCGATGGAGTAGATAGTAATAATAAACTAATTACTAAAACATTATCTTTAGAAAAATTAAAACAAAAAGATATAAGTGAAAAAATTAGACTTTTATATGTCGCTTTAACTAGAGCTAGAGAAAAAATGATTATAGTTATGCCTAATATAGAAAACGATAAGGAGTTAGGCAATGTAGTTAGTGATTATGACAGGTTAAATTATACTAATTTCGCTAAAATGGTTATTAGTGTTTCTTCACTATTTTCTGATAAAATAAAAGAAATAGAAAGTATTAAAAATATATCTAAAAAATATTTAGATGTTAAAAAGATAGAAACAAAAGTAAATAGTAATACAAAAGAACTAGAAGTAATTCCTTCTATTTATGAGAAAGATCTAAAGGTTAAAGAAACATATCATAAAGAAAGTAGCAATGAAATGAAAGAAATAGATCTAAAATTATTAGAAATTGGAAGGGTAGTACATGCTTTGTTTGAACGTATCGATTTTACTAATAATAAATTACCATATGTAGAAGATGATTATTACAAAGAAAAATTAACAAATTTCATGAATAGTACTTTTATGAAAAAGTATCAAGATTATAAAAAATATCAAGAATATGAATTTATCTATAATAATAGTAATAAAAACTATCATGGTAAAATAGATTTATTATTAGTAGGGAAAAGAAATGCCATTATTATAGATTATAAACTTAAAAATACTAAAGATGATGCCTACATTCAACAGCTTAATGGCTATAAAGACATGATTAGTAAAAAATTAAACCTTGAAACAAGTTGTTATTTATATTCTATAATTGATGAAGTGTTTGTTAAAATTTGACAAAATATGATTTTTGTAGTATAATACAGACAACTTCAAAATATGGGGGTCAAAATAAAGGGGGTTATGCATATGGAGAAGTCTTTTATATTTGAATATTTAGATGAGAATGATTTTAGAAAAAGAGAACGTTCTGTAAGAAAATATAATATGTTAGCTTATAAAAAATTAACATTTGAATATTATCCAGAATTAAGAAAAGGTCACTTTTTAGGAGAAAAAGTTAGTGAAGATCAAAAAGCAGGTACTATTAATTATGAACTAAAATTACCAACAGATGCTTTATTTGCTAAAGTTCATGGTGAAATTAGAGTTCATTATACCGTTTATCCTGATAAAAACGTTATTCTATTAACTAACATAACACCAGAAGGTATTTTAAATGAAGGTCATATGGCTGAATTATCTACTTATAAAGGTGTTATGATTTCTAAAAGTCACCCTGAAAAAGATATGTTTAAAATCAACTTATTAAATATGCTAAATAAATAGTCACTGTTTAAGTGATTATTTTTTTTGGAAAACTCTTGCGTTGATTTAAAATTTATGCTACTATTAAATAGCAGTGATTGATATGGACCCTTAGCTCAGTTGGTTAGAGCATCCGGCTCATAACCGGACGGTCGATGGTTCGAGTCCATCAGGGTCCACCATTTATCTTGCGGGTATGGCGGAATTGGCAGACGCGCTAGACTTAGGATCTAGTGTCTTAGACGTGCAGGTTCAACTCCTGTTACCCGCACCACTATGTAATTAACCCTTATAGATAAGGGTTTTATTATGCACTAAATTACTTACTATTTAAAATGAATTTAAAAAGAGAATAGACTAGCTTGGCAATAACTGATATAGTAGTAATATAAGAATACAATAAGACAATTTCATATAATATAATTATTAGGAGTATGATTTTATGCAAAGATTTAAAGCTACTAAAGTAGCAAGCTTTTTAGGTATATTTTTTAATTTATTTTTATTTGTAATTAAATTTATTGCATCGCTACTAACATCCAGTCAAGCAATGCTAGCCGATGCTATTAATAGTTTAGGAGATATTTTTTCATCTCTTATGACCTTAATAGGTAATAAAATAGCAAGTAAACCTAGTGATGATGATCATAATTTAGGTCATGGTAAAGCAGAATATATTTATTCTCTTTTAATCAGTATAGTTATAATGGTAGTTGCTATTACTTTATTTAAGGACTCACTAGAATCAATTCTAGTCAAAAGCAATTATACTTTTTCATATATGCTAATAGTAGTTTGTATTATTACTATAGTAATTAAATTATCACTATATTTTTATACTAATAAATTATCTAAAAGCCTAAATAGTTTACTTTTGAAAGCTAACTCTAAAGATCATTTATATGACGCTATTGTTACCTCTATTAATTTATTAGCAATTATATTAACTAGTTTTGGTATTTACTTTATAGATGGTTTAGTTGGAGTTTTAATATCACTTTGGATATTAATTAGTGGTCTTAGAATTTTTAAAGAAAGTTATGATGTTCTAATGGATAAATCTATTGATGAAAACACTAAAGATAAAGTATTAGAAATAGTAAAAAAATATAAAGAAGTAAAGAAAGTAACTCATTTTAATGCCACTCCAGTAGGTTATAAATATCAAATCTCTTTTACTATTTTTGTTGATGGTAATATGTCTACTTATGACTCTCATGAAATTGCTAATAAAATAGAAAGAGAACTTGAAAAATTCGATGAGATATACTTAACGGTAATACATGTCAATCCTATTTAAGCTTTGCAATATAAGGAAAGTATGATATAATCTACAAGTAGAAAGAAGGAGTAATATGGAAAAAATATATGTTTTTGGACATCGTAAACCAGATACAGATTCAGTAAGTGCAGCAATAAGTTATGCCCACTTTAAAAAACAATTAGGGTTTAATGTTGAGCCTCGTGTTCTTAGTGCCATTAATAAAGAGACTAAATATGCCCTAGATTATTTTAAAGTAAAAGAACCAATGTATTTAAATGATGTTAAATTACAACTTAAAGATATAAATTATCATAAAGGATACTTCTTAAATGAGAAAAAATCAGTTTTCGATAGTTATATTTATATGTTAAATGAAGGCTTAACTGGTGTTCCAATCGTTGATGATAAAAATAAATTTAAAGGCATAGTAACAATTAAAGATTTAGCTCATGCTTTTATTGATACTAAAGTAGAGGCCTTAGAAACAAGTTATGATAACTTGCTTAATGTTTTAAATGCCGAAGAAGTAAATAGAGTAGATGATGAAATAATAGGTAATATCTTAGCAGCATCATATCGTAGTACTACATTTATTAATACTGTTAATTTAACAAGTGAAGATATTTTAATAGTAGGGGATAGACATAGTGTTATAGAATATGCTGTTAATTCTAAAGTTAAAATGATTATTTTATCAGGATATTCTGAGATTAAAGATGAACATATTGAACTTGCTAAGAAAAATAAAGTTAATATTATTAGAAGTAGTTATGATACTTATCACATTGCTAAATTAGTTAGTTTATCTAATTACATTAGAACAATGAAAAGAACTACTAAAGATGCTGTTTACTTTGATGAAAATAGTTATGTTGATGATATATTAGATGTTAATAAAAAATTAAGACATACAAATTATCCTGTAATTAATAATAGAACTGGAAAATGCTTAGGACTACTTAGAATTACCGACTTAGATTCTAAAAATCCTAAAAAAGTAATATTAGTTGATCACAATGAAGAAAAACAAAGTGCTGAAGGACTTGATGAAGCAGAGATTATTGAAATAGTAGATCATCATAACTTAAGTAGTTTATCTACACCTAGTCCTATTAATTTTAGAAATATGGCCGTAGGTTCTAGTAATACAATTATTTATTCTTTATATAAAGAAAGAAATATAGAAATACCTAAAGAAATAGCAGGTATGATGTTATCAGGAATTTTATCAGATACTCTAATATTAAAGTCACCTACAACAACAGAGTTAGATAGAAAAGCTGTTATGGAATTATCTAGTATAGCAGAAGTTAATTATGAAGAATATGGACTTAATTTAATTAAAGCAGGTACTTCACTTGATGGTATGACTCATGAAGATGTTTTATATAATGACTTTAAATTATATACAGTAGATGATAAAACTTTAGGTATAGGTCAATTCTTTACTACTAATTTTGATGATATTAAAAAAGAAATGGATGCTTATCTTGATACCTTAGATAGAGAAGCTGAAGGAAATAATTATTCTCTAATCGCTTTATATATTACTGATATTATCAAAAATGGTTCTTATGTTTTATTTAATAGAAAAGCTAAAGACATTATGGATAATGCTTATGATAAAGAAATGGAAGAAGGAGAATACTTACAAGATTGTGTTTCTCGTAAGAAAAATGTTGTACCTGTAATAATGGCAAGTTTTGAGAAATAGTATAGTTTAAGCTATGCTTTTTCTTTTACTTAAATTATGTTATTATATAAGGCAACTGGAGAAAGTAGTATGAATGAAAATGAAAGATTTAAAATATTAAAAGATAATAGAGCAAATATCGAAGTATATAAGTATCTAAAAGAAAGACTAGAAAATTTAACTATTAAAGTTGTTAAAAATGAAGGTTCAGTTTTAGAATTAATGAAAAAGCATGTCTTAAAAGGATGGTGCTGGCAAACTACTGAGAGTACTATAGTCTTTCTAAACGATAATGATTATATAGAAAGAGGTAATTTATTATTCGAAGAAGATAAACTATTAATAAAAACATATTATCATTCATGGATTAATTTTCGATATAGAGATATGGAATATACTTTTGATCCCTGCTTAAATATTTTATGTACTAAAAAGTTATACCAAGAAGTTTTTGAAACAGAAGTAAGAGGAATGGTTAGTGCTAAGGAAGTAAGAGATGAATTAATAGATTCTATCCTAAATCCTAAGCCTAAAAAAATTGATAGTTCACCTAGTAGTATTTTTGTTGAAAATTTTATGAAAAAACTTTTTGGAGAAGCTTTAGAAAATAAAAATAGTGAGATTACAATAATAGGTGATGATGATGTTTATTCACCAATGTATCGTAATAGTACTGGTTATAAAGCAGAAATAGAAGATGGGAAAATAAAGAAACTAGTCGCTCACTTTTATATGAATTAATAATGTTTAGATATGTCTAATTGATTTTATAGTTCTTTTATTTCTTTCTTTTTAATGATATAATTATTGAATAGAAAAGAGGTTATTATGACAGATATTATTAATACAATTATTTTAGGAATTATTCAGGGGATTGCAGAGTTCTTACCAATTTCAAGTAGTGCTCATCTAATTATTTTTAGAGATCTTTTTGGAATTGGCGCTGATATGTCTACAAAAGTAGCATTATGCTTTGATTTAGCTCTCCATTTAGGTACATTACTTGCCATTGCAGTATTCTTCTTTAAAGACTTTCTTAATATGGTTATAAAAGGAGTTACTAAAGGTGTTAAGGATAAAGAAGGAAAATTATTCTGGCAAATAGTAGTTGCAACTATTCCTGCTGCTATAGTTGGAGTCTTGTTTGAAAGTACTATCGAAAATGCTATTAGAACAAATTATCTTTTAATTGCAACTGCCCTAATAGTAATGGGTATTATCATCTATCTAGTTGATAAAAAATGTAAGGAAGAGAAAAATACTAAAGAAATATCATTTAAAGATGCCATTATTATAGGCTGTTCTCAAGTTTTTGCCTTAATACCAGGTTTTTCTCGTAGCGGGACAACTATCGCTAGTGCAAGATGCTTAAAAGTAGATAGAGAAAGTGCTGCTAAGTTTTCATTTTACTTATCAGCACCAGTTGTTCTTGGAGCCTGTGTTCTTCAACTATTAGATGACGGTGCTATCTCTTTAATACTTGAGAATGCAACAATCTTTATTATTGGTATAGTCGTATCTTTTATCGTCGGTTTGATTTGTATTAAGTTTTTATTACAATATCTTAAAAAACATGACTTTAAACTATTTATGATTTATCGTATTATTTTAGCAATTATTGTTATTTTAACAGTAATATTTTAAGGGGGAAGTGAATCATGATAGATAAATCATTTAAAGAAATATGCGATGGTATTAAAAAAGGCGTTAAAGATACACAATTAGAAATTATGGTAAATGCTAATACTAATTTAGTTAATCTTTATTATAGAATAGGGAAAACTCTAGAAGAAAATAGTAAGTGGGGTAATAAATTTATTGATACTGTTGCTTTCGAACTTAAAAATACATTTCCTACTTTAAAAGGATTTTCTATTCGTAATTTAAAGTATATGAAAACATTTTATAATGAATATAAAGATGAAACTGAATTTGTGCAACTGGTTGCACAATTACCTTGGAAGCATAATATTACTTTATTCCAAAAAGTAAAAGATAAAAACATTCGTAAATGGTATATGGAAAAATGTTTAGAAGAAGGTTGGTCAAATAATATTTTAATCTATCAGATAGATGCTGATTTATATAAAAGACAGGTAGAAAATAAAAAGCACAATAATTTCAAGATTACTTTAAAAGAAAATAGTGATCTTGCTAATAACATTATGAAAGAGCCTTATGTTTTTGATTTAATAGAATTAACTGAAGATTATAAGGAAAGAGAATTAGAAAATAAAATGTTAGAACGTTTAAAAAATGTTTTATTAGAATTAGGTAGTGGTTTTTCTTTTGTTGGTAATCAATATAAAATTACTGTAGACGATGAAGATTTTTATATTGATTTGTTATTCTATCATATTAAATTAAAATGTTATATTGCCATTGAACTTAAAGTAGGAAAGTTCAAACCTGAATTTGGTAGCAAAATGGGATTTTATTTGACTGCTTTAGATGAACAAGTAAAAGATAATAATGATAATCCATCTATAGGTATTATTTTATGTTCTAGTAAGAGCAATAAAATAGTAGATTATACCTTAAAATATATTAATAAACCACTAGGAGTTAGTGAATATAAAATATTTAATGAACTTCCTAATAACTTATTAAAAGATTTCCCAACGGAAGATGAATTAAATATCTTTATAGATTTAGATGAGGAGTGATTTTATGCATAATACTCTTGCTTTATTTATA
Source organism: uncultured Bacilli bacterium (assembly GCA_944358305.1). Lineage (GTDB taxonomy): Bacteria > Bacillota_I > Bacilli_A > RF39 > UBA660 > Onthousia. The sequence continues at coordinate 167,006 of CALVQK010000001.1, forward strand.
ACTTTTCTTTTAGGATTTTTTATAGTTATAGGAGTGATAATAGCTTTTTTCTTAAAAAAACAGCAAAAAGTCTTAGATTTTATTTTTGCTTTTGCTCTTTCAATTCTCACAATGTTAATATTAACAGACTTACTAGGTCATACTATAGAACATTTAGGAATTAAGCATATTTATCTATTTATTCTCTTTACTTGTCTTGGCCTCTTAATCTTTAAAATAATAGATGATTTTATCCCTGAACATGACGATAGTAAAATGACTAAGAAAGAAGAACATAAAAATATTGTTCATATTGGGGTGCTTGCAACTATTGCTTTAATTATTCATAACTTTGTAGAAGGTATGGCAATTTACCTAACCGCCACTAATGATATTAACTTAGGTATAATGATGGCTTTAGGAGTAGGTCTTCATAATATCCCTTTAGGAATAATTATTACTACGACTTTAAATAATGGTGAAAAATTAGGTAAATATCTCTTTTGCATAATTTCTTTATTTATTTCTAGTTTTATAGGAGGATTATTACTTTACTTATTAAATATTAATACTGTAAGTGATATAGTAATAGGATCTCTACTTGCTCTTACTATAGGTATGCTTTTATATATTATTATCTTTGAGTTATATCCTAAAGTTAAGAAAACTTCCAATAAAAAGATTACTATTATAGGGTTAGGCTGTGGTATTCTAATTGCCTTGCTAGCAATGATAATAGGCTAGGTGTTGTTTATGTTAGATAAATTTTTAAACCTATTTTTACAATTTATAATTTATTCTTTCTTTGGCTATTTAATTGAAGTAACTAGCTGTTCAATGAGAAATAAAAAATTGACATTAAACAGAGGCTTCTTTTTAGGCCCTTATCTACCTATCTTTGGTTTTTCTTGTATGCTAATGGGCTTTATTATACTAAGATATAAAAGTGATTTACTTATAGTTTTTGTCATGAGTGCTTTTATCTGTACTACTGTAGAATATATAACAAGCTATGTTTTAGAGAAAATATTTAAAGCTAGATGGTGGGATTATAGCGATCATAAATTTAATCTAGAAGGTAGAGTTTGTTTATTTAATTCTCTTCTTTTTGGACTGGGTGGTATAGCTTTCGCTTATATAATTAATCCAATTACAAGTTTTATAATAGACATAATGCCCTTATTTGTCTTTAGAATTATCTCTATTATTTTACTAATTTTATTTTTAGTAGATGTAATTATAACAATTACGACTTTATATCAAGTAAAAGTATCTTCAATAAAATTTAAAAGCCGTGATGTAACTGCCGAACTTACTAAAATAATCAGAGAAGAACTTACTAAAAAACGTGATATTAAGACTAACTTTTTTGTTAGACACATGTTAAATGCTTTCCCACAAATTAACCTGAACGATTATAATAGTCCACTTAGTAAACTTAAAAGATATAGTACAAAAACATTTAGAAAGAAACAAAAATAATTGTCAATTTATGTAGAAATAAAATAAAGACTAATATACGTTTTCTAAAAAATGTTATAATGAATAAAAGAAAGGAAATATTATGCAAATAAAAGAAGATATAAATAAATATATATTTAGAGGATATGATATTAGAGGAGTTTTTGATAAAGATATTGATATAGATACAGCTTATACTATAGGACTTGGCTTTGGAAGTAAATTATATGATTTAGGAAAAAACACTTGTGTTGTAGGTCATGATAATAGATTGTCTTCTCCAGATTTACATCAAGCTTTAATCCAAGGTTTAATTGAAACAGGAATTAATGTTATTGATTTAGGCCTATGTACAACACCAATGTATTATTTTGCTTGTCAAGATTTAAAAATAGATAGTGGAATTATGATAACAGCAAGTCATAACCCTAAAGATGAAAATGGGTTTAAATTTGCTTTTTCTAACTATCAAAATGCTAAAGGAAAAGAAATAGAAGACTTTTATGATTATATTATTAAAGGTAATTTTCATAATGGAAAAGGTTCTATTACTAAAAAGACTGTTAAAGAAGATTATTATAATGCCTTAACAAATAACTTAGCTTTTGGAAAAAAGAAAGTTAAAGTAGTTCTTGATCCTGGTAATGGGACAACTTCTCCTTTTTTAAATGATATTTTTAAAAGAGTAAATGTAGATTATACCATTATTAATGGTGAAAGTGATGGTAGTTTTCCTAATCATCATCCTGATCCATCTATTGAAAGCAATCTAGAAGAGTTAAAAAAACGTGTAAAAGAAACATCAGCAGATGTTGGCCTTGCTTTTGATGGTGACGGTGATAGAGTAGGAGTTATTTCTAATTTGGGTAATTTTATTCCTATTGACTATTATATGATTATTATTATTAGAAATATTATTGATAAAGTTAGTAACAAAACATTTTTATATGATGTTAAATGTAGTAAATCTTTAGAAGATGAAATAATTAAATTAGGAGGAACTCCATATTGTTATAGAACTGGTAATTCATATACAAAAGCGAAAGTTGCAGAATTAGACTTAGCTTTCGGGGGAGAATTATCGGGACATGTTTATTTTAGAGACAAGTTTTTAGGATTTGATAGTGGAATTTATGCTGGTCTTAGATTACTTGAAATATTATCTAATACTAATAAAACAGTAGAAGATTTACTTGCTGGTATTAATAGATATTATCAAACTCCTGAGACTAAATATAAAACTAAAGATGAAATTAAATTTGCTGTTGTAGAAAAAATCGAAGACTATTGCAAAGAGAAAAATTATACTTATAATAATATCGATGGAGTTAGAGTAACTTTTACTGATGGCTGGGCTAGTGTAAGAGCTTCTAATACAGGTCCTAATTTAACAGCAAGATTTGAAGCAACAACAGAAAAAAGATTAGAAGAAATAAAATCAGAATTTGAAAACTTAATCTTTAAATATAATAAATAAGAAAGATGCATATCTTATAATAGGAAGGATGACTAAAATGAAAGTAGTTATAACAGCAGGTGGTACCGGAGGACATATATTTCCAGCTTTAGCCGTTATAGATAAGTTAAAAGAAAAAGATAAAAATGTGAAAATCTTATATATAGGCACTACTGATAGAATGGAAAAAGATATAATCCCTAAGACTGGAATACCCTATGTTGGTATTGAAATGAAAGGTTTAAATAGAAAAAATGTCTTTAAAAATATTGAGGTTATGAAGACATATTTTAGAGCATGTAAAAAAGCTAAAAACGAATTAGCTAAATTTAAACCTGATGTTGTTATCGGTTTTGGTGGTTATATAAGTGCCCCAGTTATATATTCAGCTTCTAAACTTAAAATAAAAACTATTATTCATGAACAAAATTCTATTCCTGGAGTTTCTAATAAATTCTTATCAAGATATGTAGATCGTGTTTTAGTTTCATTTAAAGAAAGTATAAAAGATTTTCCTAAAGATAAAACCATCTATACTGGTAATCCTCGCAGTGAGCAAATAAAAGATGTAAAAAAGATTAGTAAGACTTCTTTAGGCTTTAATAAAGATCTTCCTCTTGTTATAATAGTAATGGGTTCTCTTGGCTCTTTAACTATGACTAAAAAATTAAAAGAGATAATGCCTCTATTTAAAAATAAAAGCTATCAAGTTTTATTAATAACAGGTAAGAATTATTATGATGATTATAAAGACATAAAGCTTAGTAAAAATGTTAAAATAGTGCCATTTTTAGATAATCTAATAGGATATATGAAAGATGCTAGTTTAATTGTTACTAGAAGTGGTGCTAGTACTATCGCTGAAATTACAAGTATTGGCCTACCTGCTATTATGGTACCAAGTCCTTATGTTACTAATAATCATCAATATATAAATGCTAAATCACTAGAAAATGATAGTGCTTGCCTTATCTTAAAAGAAGAAGATTTTAATAAAGATAATTTAATTAGTCTTGTAGATAAGCTAATTAATAATAAAGATAAATTAAATAGTATGCATGAAGCATTACTTAAAAGAAGTGTAACAGACAGTGCTACTCGTATTTACGAGGAAATAATAAAATTAGTAAGGGATGAATGAAATGGATGAATTTTTAAAAGAAGTAGAATCTAATGATATAGGAAAAATATCCAAAGATGTTTTTATAAGTAAATATACTACCTATAAAGTAGGTGGCCTAGTAAAAGCGATCATTTATCCTAAAAATACTGAAAAACTAGTTTTATTATGTAAGTTAATAAAGAAATATAAAGTAAAACATAAAATTTTAGGTAATGGAAGCAATCTTTTATTTAGTGATAAAACCTATAATGGCGTTCTAATCAAATTAGATGAATTTAATAAAATAGAATTCTTTGGTAATAAAGTAACTTGTGGTGCTGGAGCCTCTTTAATGAAAGTTGCTAAAGAATCAATAAAAAGAGGTCTAGCAGGTCTTGAATTCGCTAGTGGTATACCTGGTACAATTGGTGGTGCTGTTTATATGAATGCCGGTGCTTATAAAAGTGATATGGGTTATGTTACTAGAGCTGTTAAAGTATTAACAGATGATCTTAGAATAATAACTCTAACAAATGAAGAGATGGATTTTCACTATAGAAGCAGTTTCTTACAAAGGCACCCTAATTATATTTGTCTAGAAGCTGTAATAAGATTAGAAAAAGGAAATAAAAATGCTTTAGAAGAAGTAGTAAAAGATAGAAGAGAAAGACGTCTTAAGTCTCAGCCTTTAAATTATCCAAGTGCTGGTAGTGTTTTTAGAAATCCAGAAAATGCTGATCCTGCAGGTAAATTAATTGAAGATATAGGTTTAAAAGGCTTAACTAAAGGTGGCGCTGAAGTTAGTAAAGTTCATGCTAATTTTATCATTAATAAAAATAATGCTAGCGCTAAAGATATTCATGATTTAATTTTATTCGTAAAAGATGCTGTTAAAGAACATTATGGTATAGATTTGCGGGTAGAACAAGAATTTGTAAATTGGGAGTAGTGATATATGACTAAAGTTATCAAGAAGAAAAAATTAAGACTATTACCATTTTTAATATTTATTATAGTAATCGCTATAATAGTTTTTGTCTGTCTTTTTGTTCTTGATACTAAAGTAAAAAATATTATTATAACAGGAAATGAGGTCCTAAGTGATGATGAAATCATAGAATTAGCAGGACTTACAGATTATCCAAGTTTCTATAAGACTTTAAATAGTAAGATAGAAAATGGAATTAAAGAAAACCCACTTATTAAAGATGTAAATATTGATAGAAGTTTTTATCACATTATTGAAATAAAAGTAGATGAATATGAAATATTATATAAAAGAGAAGATAATGGTAAATATGTTTTAGAAAATAAAGATGAAATAACTCTTGATAGTGAAACTCCATACACGATACCAAGATTAATTAATGAAATACCAGATAAAAAATTAAATAGTTTTATCAAGTATTATAAAAGAATAGATTTAAACATTAGAGAAAAAATAAGTGAAATAAAGTATGATCCTAATGATTATGATGAAGATAGATTCTTATTATATATGGATGATGGTAATAGCGTTTATGTAACTATTACTAAGTTTGAAAGATTAAATTATTATAATGATGTCCTACCTCAATTAGATGGTAGAAAAGGAATACTTTATTTAGATTCAGGAAACCATTTTAGGATAATGGAATAATAGATAATAATGAATGTAAAATAACAATGGGACCAAGACTTATTGTTATTTTTTATTTGAACAATAGGACTCTATGTGTTAATATTATATTAGAAAAGGTAGTAACAAATAAGTAGAAATACAAAAGTTGGTACATACTAAAGATTAGGAGTGGAGTCTAATGAAAAGATTATTACTAGAAACAAGCTTTAGTAAAATTTATATGATTTCAGTAATAGTAATAAGCTTACTTATAATAGGAGGCTATTTTTCATATGCTATGTTTACAGTAAATAGAGAAAAGGGAAATGCTATAAGTATAGTAACAGGGAATTTAACTTATAAACTAGAGGTAGATGGAAGTGAAGGCAATACTTTAACAGTACCACAAAACAGTAGTAGAGAATTTATAGTAACACTATCTAATCCTAATAATAGAAAAGCAAGATTTAACTTTTATTATTTAAATGATTTACCTAATAATGTAGAAGCAGGATATATAATAGATTGTGAAACAAACACTTTACCAGAATCTGTTGGCGTAAACTTAGAAACAAGTGGAACAGCAGGTTCTAGTAATATATATAAAATAATGGTAGAGAATAATTCTAGTAATGATATAACAATAGAGTTAGGAGTAAATGTAGGACTAGATTATAATGATTTAGAATTACCAAGTAATGGACATATATTTAAAGAATATGAGAATGTTCCAAATGCTCCAGAGTTAGATGAAGGAATGATACCAGTAAGTTATGATGGATCTAACTGGGTAAAAGCAGAGTCTAATAATACAGATAATAGTTGGTATAACTATGATGAACAGATGTGGGCAAATGCTGTCACCGTAACAGAAGAAACAAGAGATATATATAAGAGTGCTGATGTAGGAACAACAATATCAATGGATGATATAGAGACAATGTGGGTATGGATACCAAGATATAGTTACTCTATAGGAAGCGAAGATGGTACAAATTACTATGGAAAAAAAGGATGCTATTTAGAAACAGATCCTACTCAAGCTTTACCAGGAGAAATAGATGTAAGATTTGTATCAACTTCTATAAAAGATAGAGGAACAGCTAAATATGTAACAACTACAGGTTCAAGAGAGTATTATACTCCAGATGCCTTTACATTTGGAGATGAAGAACTATCAGGAATCTGGGTAGGAAAATTTGAGACAAGTAGTAATTCAAGTTCTCCTGACGGAGGAGGAAATACAACAGAATTAGATCCGATGATAAAACCTAATACTCCAGATTGGCGCTGGATTAGTGTAAGTAATGCCTTTAATGTATCTTTAAAAATGAATGATGAAGGAAATAGGTATGGAATAGAAAGTACAACCGATACTCATATGATGAAGAATAGTGAATGGGCAATAGTAGCCTATCTATCCCAAAGTAAATATGGTAAGTTAGGTAATACTAATTTCACAGGTGACAATAAAGAGATATATCAAAATAAATCAGATCAATATATAACAGGATGCAGTTATGGTGCTCCAAGTGATGATAGTACGGATTATGGATGTCAATATACCTATGACATCGATATAAACGGAACAGGAGCAAGTACAACAGGAAATATCTATGGAATTTATGATATGAGTGGAGGAGCTTGGGAGTATGTAATGGGTAATTACAATGATATAGTAGGTGATAGTAATTTTGTTTCTATGCCAGAATCAAAGTATTATGATAAATATACAAATAGTGATATTTTTTCTTCATGTAATGGTCAGTTATGCTTGAGCCATAATTTAGGCGAAACAGCAAATTGGTATAATAGTGCAAAAGGCCATGTTACAGAAACATATCCTTGGATGATATGTGGTGGTTATTATTCACAAATTGATTCTAGTTTATTTAAAGTAGACGCGTCAAATAATTATGGCAGTGCCCATTCACTTGTATCTTTCCGATTAGTAGCAACAACAAGTTAATTGAGTAAAAAAAGAAAACAGTAAATAAAAAATTATTAGTACTGTGGTATAAGATATTTATTCATAATAAAAGGGAAATGAGTTTTTATTCATTTCCTTTTGTCATTATTCTTAATTTATCATAACTTTCTAATCCTTTAGAACTTCCTTCTGGAAGTAGATAAATATAATAAGCTTTAAGTCTTGGCCTAACAAACTTCTCTGTTTTAATAGATGGGTATATTGCTAAGATATTATTCTCTTTATCAGTAACTACAATGTCAAGTTTTTGACAAACAAAATAAGTGTTGATCATTTTCTTTTTAGGATAACATAATCCTTCTTTAATAGGATAAAGATAAAATCTATATCCTTTAATTCTATCCTTAAACTTAGTTACCATTTTAAATTTTATTTTATTCTTACCATTTTTTATATATCTTTCCACGAAAATCACCTGTATATATAATAACATTCCTTTAAGATTTTAGCCATATTATTAATTGAAAAACTATTATCTGTGTGCTAATATTAAAATAAGGAGTGTAGTGAGTGTATGAATAATAATCAAAATAGCAGTAATTTATCTAATATGTATGGAACAAATAATGGAGTAGTTCATAATCAAGAGAGTAATAATATTTCAAATCAAACTAGTAATATGAATACGCAATCAACCGATATAAATAATACTGGAATTGTAGATAGTACGAATAGTTTAAATAATAGTAATAATCAAACTATAAATCAAAATAATAATATCCTAAAAGATCAGTCAAATATTTTAGGAGAAAATCTTTCTATTAATAGTGAGAGTATTAATCAAAATCTGAATGACAATAGTTCTAACATAAATAATGTAAATAATTATTCATCTTCACCCTCAGTTTCTGCTAATATTAATCAAGAACCTTTAAGTGAACAAAAGAAAAGTGAAATAATTGATCATTATATCAATCCAGGGCCAGGCAGTAATGAAACAGTAAACAATAATACCGCTTCTAATGATGAAGAATACTTAAAAGCTTATATAGGAAAAAATTATGAGAAAATTATGAACAGTAATATTTCTATACCTGCTTTCTTCTTTGCTGAACTTTACTGGTTTTATCGAAAGATGTTCTTATTTGGACTTATTCTAGGTATAATACGTATCCTTATTTTAAATAGTCCTTTAGGTCTTTTTGCACTCATTGTAAATGTTATTTGTATTTTTATTACTAATAAAGTCTACTTAATAGATGCTAAATATAAGATAAGTAAAATAAAAAGTAAAATGTATGGTAAAAACAGCCAAGAAATACTAAATGCTTGTGCTTCTAAAGGTGGTACAAGTATTGGTCTAACAGTTGGAGGAATAGCAATAGAAATAGTAGGTATTATCATTTTTCTAATTGTAAGTTTAATAACAGGCATGGCCTCTATCTTTAATGTTGACTTTTTAAATAATTTGTTCTCTAATGTAAATATAAATATTATTCCTAACTCTTCTAGTGGAGAAGAGTCTAATAAAACTTTTGATGGAACTTTATACTTTGATGTTAATACTAATATAACAGATAAAGTAGCAGTAAATGTTCCTAGCGTCTTTGAAGATGAAAGTATGGATTCTCATGAATATGCTTATACTTATAACAGTAATCCTAGTGGTGTCTTTGGAGATTGTAGTTTTTCTTTAAGTATTGTTTCTAATTATACTAATGCTGAAAACTTAGCGACTGGTATGGCTGAGTATTATAATAATACTACTAATATAATTAATACAAATGTAAATGGTATAAATTGGTATGGTCTAAACTATAGTTCAGTTTATAATACTACCGCTTACCTTATGGAACTTGATAATAAAGTCTATTTATATAAATTTGAAATTGGTGATGACTCAGATCAAGCTGCCTGCAATACATATAATGAACAAATTTTCAATTCAATTAGTCTTAAGTAATAAAGAGAGTTTTCATTAACTCTTTTTTCCTTCTTAAAATACTTTAATTAAACTGATATTTATGTTATTATATTGAAGAAAGAAAGGGAGGTAATAACATGAGTGGACATTCAAAATGGGCTACTATTCATAGAAAGAAAGGATTAATAGATGCAGCGCGTGGTAAAGTTTTTCAAAAACTAGCTAAAGAATTATATGTTGCTGCAAAAAGCGGTGCTCCAGATCCTGATAGTAATGCGGCACTTAGACTTGTAGTTGAGAAAGCTAAAGCTGCTAATATGCCTAAAGATAACATCCAAAAAGCGATTGATAAAGCTAAAGGAGCAGGTAATGGTGAAAATTATGAGAGTATAAGATATGAAGGCTATGGACCAGGTGGTGTCGCTATTATGGTAGATTGTCTTACTGATAATCGTAATAGAACGGCCTCATCTGTACGTAGTACATTCTCTAAACGTGGTGGTAACTTAGGTACAGATGGTTCTGTTAGTTATATCTTTGAACGTAAAGGTATTATTGTTATTCCAAGTGATTATGATGAAGATGAAGTAATGTTAACTGCCCTAGATGCTGGAGCCTTAGATATGGAAAATACAGGAGATACATATTTAATTACAACACCTAGTGATAAATTTATTGCAGTAAAAGATGCCCTTGCTACTATGGGTGTTGCAGAATTTCTTACTAGTGAAGTTACATTCGTTCCAAATAATGAAGTAACTCTTGATGATGAAACTAAAGAAAAAGTATATAATCTAATAGAGGCTTTAGAAGATATAGATGATGTCGGGGATGTTCATCATAATATGAAAGAGGATTAAGATGTATAGTTATATTATTGGTAAAGTAACAGAAGTAATGTCTAATGCTATTGTTCTAGAAAATAATGGTATAGGTTATCTTATTAATACACCTAATCCTTTCGCTTTTGAAGAAGGTAATGATTATAAAGTTTATTTGTATCAACAAATTAAAGAAGATGAACATAGTCTTTTTGGTTTTAAAACTAAAGAAGAAAAAGAACTATTCTTAAAACTTATTGGTGTTAAAGGTCTAGGCCCCAAAATGGCTTTACCTATTATCGCTACTGGTTCAATTTCTGGTATTAGTGATGCGATTAATAGAGAAAATATTCTTTATCTAAAAAAATTCCCTAAAATAGGAGAAAAACTTGCTAAACAAATGATTCTTGATTTAAAAGGTAAACTTGATGATTTAAGTACAGAGGGAGAAATAGTTAAAGATACAAGTGAAGAGTTAAGAGAAGCTTTACTTGGTCTTGGCTATAAAGATAAAGAAATAAAAAGTGTTATTCTAAAAGTAGATCAATCTTTAAGTATCGAAGAGCAAATAAAAGAAGCCTTAAAACTATTTTTAAAGTAGGTGATTAGATGAAGGAAAGAATAATAACTAGCGAAGAATTAGAAGATGACGGTGTAGTTGATAATACAATTAGACCAGAAGTCTTAGATGAATATATTGGGCAGTCTGAAGTAAAAGAAAATATTAGAGTTTTTATCGAAGCTAGTAAGATAAGGGGAGAAGTATTAGATCATGTACTTTTATATGGCCCTCCAGGCCTTGGTAAAACAACCCTTGCTTACATTATCGCTAGAGAACTTGGTGTTAATATTAAAACTGCTAGTGGTCCTTCTATTGAAAAAAGTGGTGACTTAGCAGCAATTCTTTCAACTCTTGAACCAGGTGATGTTTTATTTATTGATGAAATTCATAGAATGCCTAGATTCATTGAAGAAATATTATACCCAGCGATGGAAGATTTTACTTTAGATATTATTATCGGTGGTGAAGGTAGTTCCAGAAGTATTAAAATAGATCTACCACCATTTACTCTTGTTGGAGCAACAACAAGAGCAGGAGATTTATCAGCACCACTTAGGGATCGTTTTGGTATTGTATCTAAATTAAAATTTTATACAACCGAAGAATTAACAGAAATAATTAAAAGAACTAGTAGAGTTTTAGAAATGCCAATAAATGAAGATGCTGCCATTGAACTTGCTAAAAGAAGTAGAGGCACTCCACGTATTGCAAACCGTCTATTCAAAAGGGTAAGAGACTTTGCCTTAGTAGATAAAAAAGAATCTATCGATTTAGATGTTATGAATAAAGCCTTAGAAAGATTAAAAGTCGGTAAAAGTGGGCTTGATGAAACTGACCATCAATTATTAAAAGCTATTATCGAAAGATTTAATGGTGGCCCTGTTGGCATAGATGCTCTAGCATCTTCAATCGGAGAAGAAACATCCACAATAGAAGATGTAATAGAACCATATCTTTTACAAGAAGGATATTTAAAAAGAACAAGCCGTGGTAGAATGGTAACAGAAAAAGCTTATAAAGAATTAAACATAAACTATCAGGGAGGCCTATTTGGAATAGATTTAGATGTATGAGGATTTAATTAATAAACTTCGCCAAGAAATTATAACTAGTGATTATGATAGAGACTTGTTATCATTTAGACTTAATAATCTAAATAATAGTAGAAACTTATCTAGCGAAATAAAAGATATAGTGCTTAAAGTTAATGAATTATATAAAATAAGAAAATTTCCTAAAAATGTTGAAGTCGGAGCGTTATTAGGATTAATATCACTTTTAAATATGATAAAGAACTATGATGAGTATTCTCTTGAAAGTTTCTTCTTTTTAGGTTTTTATTTAAGCGATTATGACAAGGACGAATTAGAAGTCTTTGTTAAAACTGCTATTTCACCTAAGATAATAAATATATTATCTTTTAAAGTAGATAATTTATATGAAGAGAGTAGTTACTTAGATTATTATTTAGGAAAAGATAATGAGATGGCTTATGATTTAGAAAATAAGAGTAGAACAGAAATAAGAAAGAAGACTGGTTTTATGGAAAATGAAAGTTTTGATAGGGGGTATCTTTATGAAATTAGAAGAATTTGATTATTATTTACCAGAAGACTTAATTGCTCAAACACCAATAAAACAAAGAGATGCTTCAAGGTTAATGGTGCTTGATAAAGAAACAGGCGAAATATGTCATAAACATTTCTATGATATTATAGATTACTTAAATCCTGGTGATACTTTAGTTTTAAACGATACTAAAGTCTTACCTGCTAGATTAATTGGTGAGAAAGTAAGTACTAAAGCCGTAATAGAAGTTCTTCTTTTAAAAAATAAAGAAAATGATACTTGGGAAACCTTAGTTAAACCAGCTAGACGTGTCCATATAGGAGATGTTGTATCATTTGGTAATGGTTTATTAAAACTAACTTGTACAGAAGTTAAAGATGAAGGTATTAGAGTTTTTGAGGCAAGTTATAAAGGAATATTCTATGAGCTATTAGATAAGTTAGGTACGATGCCTCTACCTCCATATATTCATGAAAAACTAGAAGATAAAGATCGTTATCAAACTGTCTATGCCAAAGAAATAGGTAGTGCCGCTGCTCCTACAGCAGGACTTCATTTCACTGAAGAATTACTTACTAAAATAAAAGAAAAAGGTATAAACATTGTTTATTTAACTCTACATGTAGGACTAGGTACTTTTAGACCTGTTAAAGTAGAAGATGTTACGAAACATAAAATGCATAGTGAATTTTATTCATTAAGTAAGAGCGTTGCTGATATTCTTAATCAAACAAGAGCAAATGGGAAAAGAATAATAGCAGTTGGTACAACTTCAACAAGAACACTAGAAACTATCTATGAAAAGTTTGGTGAGTTCAAAGAAGATCATGGCTTTACAGATATTTTTATCTATCCTGGAAAAGATGTTAAAAGTATAGATGGACTTATAACTAACTTTCATTTACCTAAATCAACCCTAATTATGTTAGTATCAGCCATAGCAGGAAAAGATAATATCTTAAATGCCTATAAAATCGCTGTTAAAGAGAAATATAGATTCTTCTCATTTGGAGATGCTATGTTTATAAAATAAGCCTTGAAAAACTATAGTTTATAATATATAATAAGCATATTGGAGGAAGAAATATGGAAAAAAAAGAAACTAAAAAAGAAACAAATAAGAAAAATTATCATAATATTGAAATAAAAGTAGAAGGAAAAGAATGGACTGACGCTATCGGTAAAGCTTTCAAAGAAAAAGTAAAGAAAGTAAGTGTTGATGGCTTTAGAAAAGGAAAATGTCCAAAAAATATTTATGACAAAAAATTTGGTCAAGACTATTTAATAGATGCAGCAGACTTAGTATTACAAGATGCTTATACTAAAGCTTTAAAAGATAATGATTTAGTACCAGTAGTACAACCTGAGCCTAATTTAAAAAGTTTAGATGAAAAGAGCGTTACTTTTACTTTTAAAATTATTACTAAACCAGAAGTTAAAATTAGTAAATATAGAGACTTAGGTATTAAACCTAATGAAGTTAAAGTAACAAAAGAAGAAATAGATCATGAAATAGGTCATTTACTTGAGAGATTCGAAGAATTAGTTAATAAAGATGAAAATGGTAAAGTTGAAAATGGTGATGTTGCCGTTATTGACTTTGAAGGATTTAAAGATGGAGAGCCTTTTGAAGGTGGTAAAGGAGAAAACTATTCTCTAGAAATAGGAAGTGGTACTTTTATTCCAGGCTTTGAAGAACAATTAATTGGTATGAAATCTGGAGATGAGAAAGATATTAAAGTAACATTCCCAGAAGATTATATGGAAGAATCTCTAAAAGGTAAAGAAGTAACATTTAAAGTAAAAGTACATGAAATTAAAACTAAAGAAAAAAGAGAACTTGATGAAGATTTCTTCTTCGATCTTGGTATTGAAGGCGTTAATGATGAAGAAAGCTTAAGAAAAGAAGTAGAAGCTAATATCAAAGCTAATAAAGATATGGAAGAAGAAAACAAATATATTGATAGATTACTAGAAGCAGTATCTAAAAATGTAGAAGTTGATATTCCAGAAGAAATGGTTAACGAAGAAGTTGAAAGACTATTTAGAAGAACAGAACAACAAATGGCTATGCAAGGAATTAGTTTAGATTTATATTATCAAGTTACTAAATCTACTGAAAAAGATTTAAAAGATCAACTAGAAAAAGAAGCATATCAAAATGTTTTATATCGTTTAATGCTTGAAGAAATCATGAATATAGAAAAGATTGAAGTAACAGAGAGTGATGCTATGGAAGAAGCTAAACGTCTTGCTGAAAGATATCAAATGGAACTTGATGCTTTCTTAAATGAATTTGGTGGTATTGAAATGGTTCAATATGACCAAGAAATGAGAAAAACTATTGAATTATTAAAAGAATTAAATAAATAGTTGCTAGAATTAAAAATCTTTGATAAAATTACTAGAGGAAAAAAGGAGGGATAACGATGGCAAAGAAATTAGGACATAGACAAAAGAAGACATTTGTATGCTCAGTTTGTGGTAATGAAAATTATAGAGAAGAGAAAAATGTAAATAATACTCCAGGAAGAATGGAAATTAGTAAATATTGTAAATTCTGTGGTAAACACACAACTCATAAAGAGAAAAAATAATAATATAACAGTCATTTAATGACTGTTTTAAGTCTATAAGAAAGGAGTAAGAAAATGGTTAATTCAAATGATTTTAAACCAGGTATGACTATTAAGTTCGAAGGAGGAATCTATACAATCCTTGAAAGTCAACACGTTAAACCAGGTAAAGGAGCTGCTATTGTTAAAGCTAAGATGAAAAACTTAAGAACAGGTTCTATCGTTGAAAAAACATTTAATGCTGGTGTTAAAGTAGAAACTGCTCATATCGATAAGAAGACTATGCAATTCCTTTATGCTATGGGAGATACTTATTATTTTATGAGTATGACAGATTATGAACAAATAGAACTTGATAAAAGTGTAATTGGTGATGATGCTAAATACTTAAAAGAAAACTTAGAAGTAGAAATTACTTTCTTTGAAGGTGAGATGTTAGGTATGAATTTACCTGATAAAGTAGTTATGAAAGTAACTAAGACAGAGGATGCTGTTAAAGGTAATACTTCAAGTGGTGCGATGAAAAATGCTGAACTTGAAACAGGTATGACTATTCAGGTACCATTATTTATTAAACAAGATGAAGATATTTTAGTTAGTACTAAAGACGGTAAATATGTTTCACGTGCGTAAAACAATAACTTAAGTTATTGTTTTTTTCTTTTCTATAATTGATTTATCGGATTCTATGTGGTAACATTTTATTAGATAATAGAATGGCAAGACTAAGATATAACCATTCTAACTAATAAGGAGTGTAACATGGAGAAAGATAATAAAAAGAAAAAAATAATTACTTTAGTAATAAGTATATTAATAATAATAATATTGATTCTTGCAATAAGTTATGCTTACTTTTCTACTAGATTAAATGGATCAGATCAAATAGTAAAAGTAGGAGAGTTAGAACTAGTATTAAATGAAACAAGTGAAGGAATAACTTTGGATAATGCTATAGGATTAAGTGATGAAGATGGTATGAATTTAACACCATCAACATTTGAATTAAGAAATAATGGAGATAAGGCCGTTGATTATACTATTTATTTAGATGACAATACAATTGATGATGCAGATACCAGAATAGACGATATGTATTTAAAATACAATCTAAATAAAAATGGTGCAGATAGTGGTGCGACTTTACTTACTAGAACAGGATCTAATCCAAATAGAGTGCTAGACTCTGGAACTATAGAAGGTGGAGTGACTAATACATATAGTTTAAACTTATGGATAACAGATGAAGTAGATGGAAACTATTCAGGCCAAGTATTTAGTGGAGTCTTAAGAGTAGAGGTTAGTCAAGAAAGAGCTATGGAAGCAAGTACAGTATTGCTTGATAATATACCAGAAGATAATCTTTATGATGATGGAATAGATACCTTTATAACAGGCGAAGATCCAAATAATTATATATGGTACTCAGGAAAGTTATGGAGAGCGGTGAGTGTTAATAATGAAACGAAGACAGTTAAATTAGTAACACAATGGAGTATAAGTTCTATTCCTTATTCAAATGGCAGTTCTAAATTTACAGGAAGTTATATGGAAGAATGGTTAAATGATACAAGTGTAGATGGTTTTTTAGGTAATTTAAGAGATCATGAGAACTTTATAGTAACAGATGCAAAGTGGGATGCAACAATGGATAATCGAAGTCTAGGTAATATAACAAGACCAAATGGTACAACTGTAGTGACAGATGCTGTAGGTCTACTTAATATGTATGAATACCAGACAAGTTATACTGGAACTACCTATAGCAATGGATATTTAAATAACGAACTATGGTGGTGGACTTTGACTCCAAGCGATAATAGTAGTATTAATGTTATATTTGAACCAGGGAATGTAGGACATAATGAGCCCGCTAGTTCTTTTGGTGTTCGTCCTTCAGTGATACTAAAATCAAGTATAAATATAGTTGGTGGTAATGGAAGTGAATATGACCCTTATCGTTTAGATGGCGATAATGACAATAATTTGTCTGGCACATTACTTAATACAAGGTATAGTGGGGAATACATTAGTTTTGGACTGGGCGAGAATAATTTGTATAGAATAGTAAGCCATGAAACAGAAAAACTAACTAAGATAACAAGTGCTGAAGCTTTAAAAAAATCTGATGGGTTTGTACAAACAGCTTTTGGCAATGATATAACATTTTCCAAAAATAATGCAATAGGTAGTTTTTTAAATGGTGAATATTTAAATAACTATGTTGATAAAAAGCAAAGTGATATGATAGAAGACAGCACTATATGGTATCTTGGAGCAGTAGGAGAAGGTACGTCATATAAATTAGCTAAATATACAGATGTAAGTGGAAAAACATTAACTTCAAATAGTACAAGTACCAAAGTAGGGTTGTTAAGATTAGGTGAGTTGCTAGCGGGCCAAACTGACAAATATATTAGTAATGCCCATTATTGGCTTTTGACACCATATGATAGTTCTAGAGTTCGTGACATTGGTAATAGTAGTGATTCTTATTTTCTTCCTGTTGGTTGGGCAGATTATGGCATCAAACCTGCATTAAACCTAAAATCAAATGTTATTATAACCTCAGGTGATGGCACAAAAGAAAATCCATTTGAAATTGCATTGCAATAGTAAAGAGTGATGAATAAAAATTCATCACTCTTCTTCATTTGTTTGATTATCTTCTGTATTATCACTTTCTTCTTCAACTATTCTTCCAATTCTAAAGCTATACTTATGATCACTATCTTTATATTCTTTTAAACTAAACTCTAATCCCTGATATTGAAAGAATTCTGATGTTTCACTTTTATCATCACTAGTATTTCCTAATGTTTCAAAGACTCTATCATAAACTAAATCTGCTGTCTCTTCTGTTATTTCTTCATTACTAGATCTTATCATATCATTAATTAAATCTTTTATATCATTACTTTTCTTATCAAAGTTAATACTTATAATATTTATATTATTATCATCTTTTAAATTAAACTCTATTTCTATATCGTTGATTACAATTTTATTATCAATAATACTATTTATATCAATGTCATCATCGCTAATTTCATTAAAATTATTTATAAAATCTTGTAATGAAATATCACTTATAGTATCAAGCTCTATTAAATCACTAAAGTCTTCATTCTGATATTTCTCTTCCATTGTTCTATGATCAATTATTGACTTAGTTATCTCTGTTGAAATAACATAACATAATATTCCTAAGATAATTGTAACTATTATAAGTATAACAATTTGTTTTTTAGTTAATTTTTGTTTTTCCTTTTTCTTTTTTTCTTTTTTCATAGTACCACCTCTTTAATTATAACAGATATTTACACTATAGTCCCTTATTTTTCTATATTTTTTAATCTAATCCTGTTATAATAATATTGGTGATAATATGAAATATTTAGCAATTGGACATGCTTCTTATGATATTACTTTTAGATTAGATAAGTTTCCAATAGAAAATACTAAACAAAGAGTGAATAAACATATAGATTGTGGTGGAGGTCCTGCTAGTAATGCTGGTTACTTATTGGCATTGTGGGATCAGTCTGTATCATTTCAAGGAGTAGTAGGTAATGACTATTATGGTAATAAAATAAAAGAGGAATTTCAAAGAGTAGGAGTAGATACTACTTATTTAGAATTAGTTGAAGGATTTGATACTATGTTAAGCTTCATTATCGCTAATTCTACTAATGCTAGTAGAACTATTCTTACAAGTCAAGATGATACAGTACCTAAATGTAGTTTATCTAATGATAATAAGTATGATGTTATCTTAGTAGATGGCGAAGAGGAAGAGATGAGTAAAAAGATTCTTCTAAATAATAAAGATGCTGTTAAGATAATAGATGCTGGAACATGTAAACCTGGAACCGTTAATTTATGTCCTTATGTAGATTACCTTGTCTGCTCTAAAAACTTTGCCTTAGACTATACTAAACTTGAATATGATGGAAGTATGGAAAGTTTAATTAAAATTCATAATAAATTAACAGAAGACTTCCATAATACAGTTGTTATAACCTTAGAAGATAAAGGCTGTTTTACTAAAATAGGTGAAGAATATAAACTAATACCTAGTATTAAAGTAAAATCCGTTGATACAACAGGCGCAGGAGATATATTCCATGGAGCATTTACTTACTTTATAACTCATAATTATTCCCTTTTGGATACATGTCGTCTTTCTAATATCACAGGTGCCTTATCTACTTTAAGAGTAGGAGGACGTTATTCTATTCCAAACTTAGAAGCAGTCTTAGAAAGAAGTAATTTAATTGATACTATCTAGTTACCCAAAACTTGATTTACATGGCATGGATAGAGAATATGCAACCTTCAAAGTAAAAGAATTTATTGATGACTGCTATAAACTAAAATACGAAAAAATAGTTATAATCCATGGCATTGGAACAGGAATACTAAAAGATGCTGTTAGAAGTTACTTGCAAAAAGATAAAAGAGTGTTAGAATATAAATTAGATTTTATGAATCCAGGCTGTACAATTGTAAGCTTAAAATTTGACAATCCTTAGGTTTTGTGGTATAATATGGCCAGCTTAAGGAAAAGGGGGATTTTAGATGTATACAGAAGAAAATCAAAGAGGCAGATTTCCATTAAGAGATATTTTATTAAAAGCTATTATAGTTATAATTTTTATAATTTTAATTATTTTTATCATTACAAGACTTACTACACCAAATAATAGTAATAACAGTAATAGCGTAAATTCTAATTATGATCAAGTATTTAGTGAAAATTTAAAAGCAATGGAAGATGCTGCCTATAGTTATTATACAGAAGAAAGATTACCAAAAGAAGTTGGAGATATTAATGAATTAACTCTAAGAGAAATGATAAATTCTAATCTTTTAGAAGCATTTACTGATGCAGATGGTAATTCATGTGATGTTAATGCTAGTTATATCAGATTAACAAAAAATGAAGAAGATTACACTTTAAGAGTAAATCTTAAATGTAATGAAAAAGAAGATTATTCCCTTACAAAGGTAGGAGAATATGACTATTGTGAACATGATATATGTAAAAGAGATAGTAGTAAAGAAAACGAAGAAACAGCTAAAGAAGAAGATAACGAAGTAACTGATGAAGTAGATATTACAGAAGAAACAGAGACTACCACTACTCCAGCTACTAATAACAGTAATACTAATAATAATACTGGAACTACTAATAACAGTACATCTAATAATAATAGCAATACTGGAGGTAGTAGTGGTTCTAGTGGTAATTCAAATAATACATCTAATAATACACCGCAAGTAATAACAATGTATGAATATAGAAAAGTAACAGATCCTGTTTTATCAGGATGGAGTGCTTGGAGTAGTTGGGCTTATAATACAGAAAGATATAGTGCTATTAAATGTGGTACTACTGATGCCAATTGTTTAAGAGAAGTTCAATTATATTCACGAAGAGAACAAGTAGGAACAAGTAATGGTAGACCAGTTTATGGTACAGTTAATTACTATAGTTATAGAACAAGAACCTTAATTAGTAGTGGTTCTACTGATACAAAATGGAGTACTTATAATGACCAAAGCTTATTAAGCCAAGGTTATACTTATACAGGAAATACCAGATAGGAGTGATAATATGGGTAAAATAAGAGGACTTTATCGTTTTAAAACTTCAGACATAAATGATCATGCTAAATTAGCATATTGTTATGTTGAAGAAAATGAGTATGGTAACTTAGAATATCATTTTACAGAGGATTTATCAATAATAAGAAAAATCTTTGTAAGATATGCTGAGGATAACGGTTATACCAAAGCAGATTTAAATAATATTCAAGATCATAAGCACTTTGATTTGAACTGTTCATCTCCTAAAAATGTTTTTGATAAAATAAGAGAAGCGAACAGCGATAAGAATTTATCTATTGAAGATTTTGCTAGTAGTTTTGTTCATTCTACAGTTGATCCTCTTAATCTAAATCCTTCTGAATCTGCAGAAGCAGAAGAAGAGTTAGAATTAGATATAGATGATGCTGAGGACTTAGATGATGATTTTGATGATGAGGAAGATTTAGATGAAAAGGACAAATTCCCAACTCGTGTCCGCAAATTCTTTAGTAATAAATTAACTACTTTGAAAAATAAATGGAATAGTTTAAATCCAAGAACAAAAGTTGGCTTTATTGGCGCTGGTATGGCTGCTTTAAGTGTTGCTATTGCTATCGGAGCAAGTGTAGCTGTTAATAAATTTGGTGGCCCAACCGCTACAAATAGTAGAGTCGCTTCTGTAACAGATGATAATGATAAAGATAAAAACAAAGATCAAAATGATAAAAAAGATGAACAAGAAACTAAAGATGAAGATCAAAAAGAGAAAGAAAATGAAGCTAGTAAACAAAATACAGATGGTTCTAGCCAAACATCTAATGATAACTCTTACAGCCAAGCCTCATCTAATGGCAACTCTAATTCTGGCTCAGGTTCATCATCAAATGGTGGTGGTTCATCAAGTGGTGGAACTTCTGGAGGCGGATCAACTGGTTCTACAACAACTCCAGGAAGTATAAATGAAGATGTTCCAGTTTTCCAAAACCCTGACGAGTCACTAGATAATTCTAATAATGGTGGTTCATCTGATGGAGAGACAGAAGATCCTTATGAAAATGTTAATGAAGGAGAACAAGATACCAATATAGGAGAAGGTGAACAGCCTGATCAAGATGAAGATTATAGTGAAGAGATTGATGTTCCACCTTCAACTGAAGATAAAGATAATGTCGATAAAGATGATGTTGATTTCAACGATGAACTTACAGGAAATGAAGATGCTGTAGATGACGATGATCTAAGCTATGATATGGATGTACCATTAGATCAAGGTGATTCTGAAGATTATGAAGTAGTTACTCCAGCACCACTTCCAGATCCTAATGATACAGCAGTAGCTGGAGATGGTGATTATAATACAACAGAAGATGAATTAAATAATGTAACAGAAGAAGAAGTTAATACTACAACACCTACTACACCAGATCAAAGTCAAACAGAAGACTATAGCGAGGAAATAGATGTTGTTCCAGTAACTCAAGAATTAGTAGAACCAGAAGGACAATATGTAGATCAGGATGCGGAGTTAGCTGCAAGACAAGAAGCCAATGCTAATGCTGTAGAACAAGCTGTTAATGAAATGGCTGAAGGTAATGATGTTAGCTTAATATTTAATGATCAAACAGGTACCGTAAGTATCCAGCAAAATACAACTACTAACACACAAACAAATAGTATGACAAAATAGTTTTACTATTTGTTTTTTCTTTGGTATAATTTAAGTAAAGAATAGGAAGTGGTGTTTATGAATTATAGTTTTGATTTACTAACAGAGCTTGATGATAATAGAAATGAAATAGAGGTCTTTATTGATTCTTCTAACACCGCTATAGATAGTGAAAGAATAACTGAACTTACAACTATAATTAACCAACTATTAGGGCATTTTAATCAACTTTTAGTTAGAGTACAAGATATTATCCCTAAAGAAGATATTGATAATAATATAAAATTAGCCAAAGAAATAGAAAATAAATTAAAAGAGATAGAAATAAAAAAACCAAAAGATAAAGTAGAATCACTAATAGCAATATATAATAATTTAAGAAACCATTATGATAATTTAACTGCCAAAATATTAACTTACATAAAAACAAGTGATACTATTTCCTCTTATAACAAACTAGTAATAAAAGCTAATGAGAATATTGTTGCCCTAAATAACTTAGATCTTTCTAAAGATATAATAGATGAAATATCTTCTCTTTATAATGAATTAAAAAATAGTAATGATCTTTCTAAAATAAATAATTTTATCAATAAGACTAATGACATAATAAAAGAATATACTACTAGCGATTTAAATGAAAAAAAAGGAAAACCATCAGAACGTATTTTTTCTCTTTTCGCTAAAATAAACGACCAAATAATAGACTCATTATTTCTCCCTAAAGACAACTTAGTTTATGCTTCATATATTCTAGAAGATAAAAGTAAATATTATGCTATTATAAAAGAAGAAAAAGAAATAGCTATATTAGATCAAAGCTTTACTAATTTGCCAAATTTAGTATTAACTAAAGACAATATAATAGATACCTGTAAAACTATTATTAAAAATGCAGGTATATATTATGATATAAATGAGTACATGCGTTATATTGAAAAAAGTTATAAAACTAAAATGACTAAAGAAATAGATGAATTAGTGCTTAAATATAAAGTAAGATTAAAAGAATTAGAAAAAAACATTAATAGCCAATTATCTTTTATTGATGATATAGCACTTATAGTTAATAAAATGCCTTGTAAGAAGTATCCTAATATTAAATATAATGATGTAAAAGTAGAAGAGTATTTCCCTAATTATGAAGAAGAACCTGATAGTAAAGCTAAAGAAATAAAACGTCTTATAATAGAAGTTTTATTAAATCCTAATATTAAAAGCGAGTTCGATACTAAAAGTATTTTAAAGACATTATATGATAAAGATACAATTGCCTCTCTTCTTAAAAGTGATTATAAACCAAATAATACAATTCCTATAGTTAATACAGATAATAATATTAATATAGATACTGATTTAACTAATCCTCTTAAAACTAATTCTGAAAAAATAAATACTTATCTAAATAATAGACTTGATGAGTTAGAGCTTCTTAAAAGTAGTCCTAAGATAAATGTTACAATTACTAAATATGATGATGTTTTATATAAAGATATAAATACTATATTAGATCTTATAACAGCAGGTGTAATATGTGATAAAGTTTATAAAAAAGGGCAAGGAGACTATGCAATATTAGATTATTTAAAAACTGGCAATAATTTAAAGTTCACTTCAAAATATAAAGCTAGAGTCTTAGCCACTAGTATAAATAGAGATAGTTATCTAAAACTATTATTAGAAAATATTCTAAAAAAATATATTTATATAACTTCATCTAATGGTAAAGACATTATAATAGATTATTTAACACCTCTTTTAACTAAAGAGAAAATATTACCTAAAGATATACTAAACGATTTACTTAATAATGAAGAAATGTTAAAAAACTGCATCAAACACTTTGATTATGATTTTCTTAATCCTTTATCAGATAAATCTCTAAAAGTAGAAAAAATAGGTAAAGAAAGTAATGATATAAATATCAGTAAAGCAAATGATATGTTAGTAGAATTAAAAAAAATAGATAACATACTTAATTAAGGAGAAGAATAGAATGGAGTTACTAAACTATAAAAACATCACTTATACTATAAAATCTATCTTCTTCTTTCTGCTTTAGCTAAAAGTCTTTTAAATACCTTTAATTGCATTTATCTATATAAACAAGGATATTCAGTCAGTGAAATCGCTTTGTGGCTTATAGTTGTTTATATTGGTTATATAATTTTTCAACCATTATTAATTAAATATAATCATAAGCTTACAAATAAGAAAACTATAATTATCTCTTTCTTCTTTTTCTTATGTACATATGTACAATTGATTTTTTGTCTTCATACAACCTTTGATTTAATTATTAATGCCATTCTTTTTTCATGTTATGCTGGAACATACTGGAATTTAAGACATAATCTTGAATTTAAAACTTTAAATGAAAATAGAATAGGTAGGAAAGTAGGAATACTCATAATTATTACGCAAATAGCAGATATTACCGCAGGTATCATCTCTGCTTTAATACTAGATAATTTTAGTATTATACCTTTATTTATAATTTCAACTATTTTAATGATCATATCTATTATCTATATTTTTTTAGTTAAAGAAAAAAGAAGAAAGAAAACTAAAGATAATATATTAAAATACTTTAAGACAGTTCCAAAAACAACATTATTTCATATTTTTCTCAAGGAAGCCTCAACCGTCATGAGTCAACTTTTTTCTCTTTATCTTTTCATCTATGTATCAAACACTTATAGTTTTGCAGGCCTTGCCAACTTTTTCTTAGGCTTAGCAGGAATTATATTTACTTACTTCTTATCAAAGAAAATAGATGAAAATAGAGAAAAATACTTACTACTAAGTGTTGTTTTAATATGTACAATTTATTTATTAAAAATAAATATAACTTCAGAACTTGTTTTAATTATTGTCTTTATAGAAGGTTTTATAAAACAGTTTTATAAAGTTGTTACTAGTAATAACTATTATTTACTAGGCCATAAGTTAGATAAAATTACCTATATTTGTGGCAATGAATTATTTGTTAATATTTCAAGAATAATTATTATTTTAATTGGATTCTTCTTAACAGGAAGCTTACCTAAATTAATGTACTTTTGTATAGGTCTATTAATTTTATCAGGATTTGTACCTTTTAAAACTAAAAAATAATCAAGATAGGAATGATAAAAATGGATAATATAATTTCAAAGAACATAATATATTCCAAATTTTTTATATTGTTATCAGCTTTAGCCAAGAATTTATTAGGCACATTTAATGCTATTTATTTGTATAAGCAAGGTTTTTCTTTAACTTTAGTAGTTTCATGGCAACTAACAGTATATATATGTTACATGATTTTTCAACCATTTATACATAGGTACCTTTATAAGTTCAGTAATAAATTCTTAATGGTAATATCCTTCCTATTTTTCTTAAGTGCCTATTTAAAATTAATCTTTGATCTTCATACAACTTTTGATTTAATAGTTAATGCTATCCTTTTTGGTTTATATGCCAATATCTATTGGAATGTTAGACACAGTCTTGAGTTTAAGACTTTAAATGATAAAAAAATAGGTAGAAAAGTAGGAATAATTTTAATAATTTCCCAAATATCCGAGATATTAGCATCACTTATCTCTGCTTTTATTCTTGATAACTTTAGTATTATTCCACTATTTATTACCTCTAGTATCTTAATGCTTATATCTTTAATTTATGTCTTTATGTTGAAAGAAAAAAGAAGAAAGCCACCTAAGGAATCTATATTTAAGTATTTTAAAACAGTTCCTAAGACAACACTGTTTCATATTTTCTTAAAAGAAGCCTCAACTGTTATGAGTCATTTCTTTTCTTTATACTTGTTCCTTTATGTTTCAAATACATATTCTTTTGCAGGACTTGCTAACTTTTTCTTAGGCTTAGCAGGAATAATATTTACTTACTTCTTATCAAAGAAAATAGATGAAAAAAGAGAAAGTTATTTACTATTCTGCACAGTATTAATTTGTACTGTTTATTTACTAAAAATAAATATAACTTCTGAATTTGTTCTAATAGTAGTATTTATGGAAGGCTTTATCAAACAATTCTTTAATGTTGTCTCTAATAATAATTATTATTTATTAGGTCATAACTTAGAAAAAACTACTTATATTTGTGGTTATGAATTATTCATAAACTTTGCTAGAGTAGTGATTCTTTTTGTAGGTTTCTTCTTAACTGGAAGTTTACCTAAACTTATGTATTTTTGCATTGGCTTACTAATTTTATCTGGTTTTCTTCCTTTCAAAATAAAAAAATAAAATTATTTAACGTTGATATTACTAGTTTTCATCTAGTTTACGAAAACTCGTACTTGTAACTTTTCGATTTTTATTATATATTGTTATTGGGAATGAAAATTCCTAGTCATCTAACTCTCTTTACCATCTTAATTAATTTTTGTTTAAAGTCGCCCAAATAAACAAAAAAAGAAGAGTTTAGGTGACTTCTTTTTTGTCTTAAACTAAATTATTAGTTTTTCTATATATTTTAGCACTTTCTACTAATATCCTATTTTCATCTTGTAAAGATTTTTCTAAGACATCAAAATAAGGGCTATTATTATCGTTACTTAAATAACTTTCTAAAAGATAATATATATCTTTATTTTCCTTAAATATACCAATAATACTCTTAATATTTGGCATTCTAATAATGATCTCTTCAAGATCAATTCCATATAGTAGTGAAAGATTTGTAATGGCTTGGTATAATCTATCTAAATTATAGCTAGAACTTAATTTTGTTCCATTCAGGATAAGATCATAATGAGTTTCTACTGATGTTTCATTTTGACCTTTAGTGACGGCATCAAAATCGACTAAGTGACCGCCATCTTTATCAATAAGTTGATTAGAAAGAGCGATGTCATTAAAAAGGAATCCCTGTTTATGAAGTTGTTTCAATTGCCTTGCACAGTCAATGGCTGCCTTCATTTTCTCTTGATGGGTAAAGTGAGCATTTTTAATTTCTTCTTCAAAAGTTAATGCCTTATCAAAATATAACATTATAAAGCCCCTAAAGTGCTCATCTACTGAATAATAATCAAGAGGGTAACCACTATTTTCAATAAAATTTCCTCTAAGGAGTCTCTTTATATTTCTTCTTTTTAAATTACTCTCACTATTTAATACTTTTATAACAGTACCTTTTGGAAGTGACTTATAAGTAGCAAGGAAGCCAAAAGCACCTTCCATTTCTGGTATTTTTTTAAGTAAGAAAGATTCCCTAAAACTAATATTCATATAATTGCTCCTTCCAAGTAAACGTTATTTAAAATACTATAAAATTAAATAAAAATCAAGGTTAGGCTTTTAAAGTTTAGAAAATTACTGTATAATAAAGCATAGAAAGAAAGGGATAATTATGATTAGTAAACCAAAAGGAACAGTAGATTTAACTGATAAAAAAGCAAGATGTTGGAAGTATGTCGAAGAAGTTATTGATTCTGTTATGGAAAAATATAATTATAACTATATTAGAACTCCTATCTTTGAAGCTAGTGAATTGTTTCATAGAGGAATAGGGGATTCTACTGATATAGTAACAAAAGAAACATATGATTTTAAAGATAGAGGAGATAGAAGTATTACTTTAAGACCCGAAGGAACAGCAGGAGTAGTTAGAAGTTATATTGAAAATAAAATGTATGGCAAAAATAACTTACCTGTTAAAGTTTATTATAATGGAACAATGTACCGTTATGAAAGACCACAGAAGGGAAGACTTAGAGAACTTAGTCAATATGGAGTAGAAGTCTTAGGTAGCACTGATCCTATGATGGATGCTGAAGTTATTTCTCTAGCTTATAACATCAATAAAATGTTAGGCTTAACTGATACAGTAGTACACATTAATAGTCTAGGAGATAAAGAGTCCCGTGATAAATATAGAGAAGCTTTAAAAAGTTATTTTAAGCCTCATTTAGATGATTTATGTGACGATTGTAAAGAAAGATTTGATAAAAACCCTTTAAGAATTATAGATTGTAAAATAGATAGTAATAAAGACTATTTTAAAGATGCTCCTAATATTTTAGACTATCTAAATAAAGA
Source organism: uncultured Bacilli bacterium (assembly GCA_944358305.1). Taxonomy (GTDB): domain Bacteria; phylum Bacillota_I; class Bacilli_A; order RF39; family UBA660; genus Onthousia. The sequence continues at coordinate 195,294 of CALVQK010000001.1, forward strand.
GAGTAAAGAGCACTTTGAAAAGGTGTGTGAATACCTTGATATTTTAGAAGTTAAATATGTAATAGATCCAAAAATAGTAAGAGGTCTAGATTATTATAACCATACTGTCTTTGAACTTATGACCGAAGAAAGTAATCTTGCTTTAGGTGGTGGTGGCCGTTATGATAACTTAGTAAGTACTCTAGATGGCCCCGAAACATCATGTGTAGGTTATGCCGTTGGCCTAGATAGATTAGTAGATCTTTTAATGGAAAAAGAGTTAACTACTAATGTAAGAGATTATATAGATGCTTTTATTATGTATGTTAATGAAGATGAAAAGAAAAATGCTATTTATCTTGCTAATGAACTTAGAATGTCAGGTTTTGTTGTAGAAACAGAATATACTAAAAAAAGCTTAAAGAGTCAGTTTAAAAGAGCAGATTACTTTAATAGTAAATATTTAATACTACTAAATAGTGATGACTTGAATGAAGGGTTAGTTACTATTAAAAATAATAAAACTAAAGAAGAAGAAAAGATTATGATGGAATATATTATTTATTATTTCGATGAACATATAAGTGATGATAATTTACCTATTGACTATCATAATCATGATGAAGAAGAGGTGTAGTTTAGTGAATAAAATATTTTTTAAAGACTTAGAAAACTATTTTGATAAAGAAATAGAACTAAGTGGTTTCGTTGAAAATATTAGAAATATAAAATGGGTACAGTTTTTAGTATTAAGAGACTCTACAGACAAAGTTCAAGTAACTATTGAAAAAAGCGAAGAGAAAAATAAGGAAATGGTAGAATTAGTTAATAACTTAACTCTTGAATCTACTGTTAAAGTAACAGGAACTTTAAAGAAAAATGAAAATGTTAGATTAAGAGGAATGGAATTTATTCCTACAAAAATAGAAGTAACTAGTACAAGTGATGCTGAACTTCCTATCAATATTCATGATAAAGAAGCTCAACTATTAGATCAAAGATTAGATTATAGATGGTTAGACTTAAGAAATGAATATAATTTTAATATCTTTAAAATTCAAAGTGATATGGTCAAATATATGCGTGAATTTATGTATTCTAAAGACTTTACAGAAATACATACTCCTAAGTTAATTGGAGCAGCATCAGAAAGTGGTTCAGAGGTATTTGAAGTAAAATACTTTGATCGTAAAGCTTATCTTGCTCAATCTCCTCAATTTTATAAACAAATGGCTATCGCTAGTGGTTATGACAAAGTCTTTGAAGTAGCACCTGTCTTTCGTGCCGAGAATTCTAATACTTCTCGTCATACTACTGAGTTTACTGGTTTTGATGTAGAATTTGCCTATATTGATTCATATGAAGATGTTATGGACTTAGAAGAAGAATTATTAACTTATACTTTAAAGAAATTAAATGAAAAATATGGAGAACTAGCTAAAAGTTTGTATGATAAAGAAATCGTAGTACCTAAAGGAAAATTCCCAAGAGTAAAACTTGCAGATCTTTATGAAGAGTTAGAAAAAAGATATGACTATAAAGTAGATGAAAGTGAAAAAAATGACTTAACTACTGAAGCAGAGCGTTTAAGTTATCGTTATGCTATGGATGAATTTAATCAAGAATTTATCTTTGTTACAGACTTTCCTAAAGAAAAAAGAGCTTTTTACCACATGCGTAAAAATGATATACCTGAAGGTTATGATTTAATCTATCGCGGAGTAGAAATAACTACTGGTGCAGAACGTGAACACAGATATGATGTTTTAGTTAAACAAGCTAAAGAAAAGGGACTAGATAAAGATGTAGAATTCTACTTAGAATTTTTCAAATATGGTTGTCCTCCTCACGGTGGCTTTGGCTTAGGTATTGATAGATTAACCATGTTAGTATTAGGATTACCTAGTGTTAAAGAATCCATGTTAATATTTAGAGGACCTAATAGATTAAACCCATAAAGCATGTAAATTTACATGCTTTTTTTCTTTTCTTATGGAATAAATTTGTAACTTCCATTATACTTTAAGTAAGTAGGTGATACTTATGGAAAATATAAAAAGAGTAGGAATGGTTTTGATTTCCGTATTAACTTTAATTATAGTAGCATCTCTAATCTTTGTAATTAATATTAATTTAACATCAAGCGAAAAACAAACCTTTAATGATGATAGTGAACATTTAACAGAAGAAGAAATAATTTCATTAATTGAGCTTATAAATGTATATGATAGTTATTTGATTACTTTTGATGGTACTAAAGATTTAAATACTCTAACTATGCAAGAGAAAATTAACTTTATTGATAGATTGCCAAATGAGGTTAAACAAGAATTAAATCTTGATTTTGAAAGTGGTGTCAGTTTAAATAAAATAGAATCTGTTTTAAAAAGTTATTTAGGTCCTAATACTACTTTTTCTCCTGTTAATTCAACTTGTTATTTAAATGATGGAGATTACTTAATTTATGATGAAAGTACCAAAATGTATAAGGCAGATAGTGATTATCATGCTCATGGCGCCTATACTCCGCCATCTATAGAAAACTATTATGTTGAAGGAAAAAGAATTGTCGATGGAGATAAATTAATCTATACTATCACACTAAAAAAGGCTTTCGCTTATCCTAATAGTTCTCTATATTATGGCAGTTACACTGACCTAGTTAATAATACTAATTTAGTAGTAAATTTATATGAAGAATATGGAAATTATGAACAAGAAGAAATCTCTTCATTATTAGAAGATTATAAAGACGAGTTTACAAGCTATACTTATGTCCTTGAAACCAAAGATAGCCTTAACAATAGTTACTTAGTAGAACTTGCTAATTTAAAAAGTCAAAGTGAATTTTAAAAGACCTTAACTGTTTTTAGTTAAAGTCTTTTCTTTTTGATAACCATCTGCAAAGCTTTTCGCTTCTGTGAATAAATCTATAGTTTTAGAGAAAGTTTCGTGTCCTTTATTATTATATCTATAATCTATAAAACTATCTTCATAATCTCTAACACTTTGATAATGAGCTGCAAATTGATTAATATTTTCTTTAATAAAATTTGTTCTCAAGATATGTAATCCTTCACTTAAATCACTAACTAAAGTTAAGCCATTATTAATTGTTATATAATCAAGTCCATTATTACTTTCATTTTCTCTAACTGTCTCAAACTCTTCTTCTAAGTAATTAATACTTCTGCCAGCAGATATTAAAAAACGCCTTCTATCAAAACCGTTTAAAGTTTTATCTTGAGCTTTCTTTACTAATTCAAAAAATATATTTTCATGTAGGGCTACACTTTTTTCTTTTAAAACTTCAATCATTTCAATCATAAAAACCTCCAGAAACTATTATACTGCAAAAGAAAGATAATCGCAAAAAAATTAAAGTATTTACTAAAACAAGACCTTATGATATAATAACATTGTATTAAATGAAAGGAATTTCATATAATATAAAAGTAAGTGGATTTCTCTTACGAAAATGTCTGTCGCTTCTGGGTGGTGCGACTAATAAATGATCCCAATAGGCAATGTTTGTCGCTTCTGGGTGGTGCGACTAATAAATGATCCCAATAGAAAATAAAAGAAAGTTCTATCAATGATAGAATTTTCTTTTTAAGTTTGAAAGGAACATTGACGAACATATTTTTGTGTAGTATACTTTGGTTACAAATTATATATTTATGAGGTGTTAAAACATGAAAGTAAAAACAGGATATTTATACCATATTAAAGATGAATTTTTTGATGTTGTTAATGATGAAAATTTAATGGCTAATAAAGAAAAGGGACATAAACGTCCAACTTATTTTACTATAAGAGATAAAGATATATTATGGTTTATACCTTTAAGCAGCAAGGTGGATAAATATAAGAAAATAGTTGATAAAAAAATTAAAAAATATGGTAAATGCAATACAATATTGATAAGAAAAGTTTTTGATGAAGAAAGTGCAATTTTATTGCAAAATACATTCCCAACTTTAGAAAAATATATTGATCATATTCACAAGAGAAATGGTAAGCCTGCTAAAGTTCCTTCCGTTTTGCAAAAAGATATAGAAAAAAACTTTAAATATATGATAGATCTGAAAAGACATGGTAATAATTTGTTCTTTACTGACATTGATAAAATTAAAGAACAGATGTTAAAAGAGCTTAGATAATATATATATAGAAAAATTTTAGTAGTTTATAGAACTTTCTTTATTGATGTGTTAAAATATTTGATAGATTAAAGAGGAGTGATACCATGAATAATCAAGACATTATTAATGAAGTCAGAAGAAAAAATGATATTGTTGATATTATTGGTGAAAAAATACCTCTTGAAAAACGCGGGAAAAACTACTTTGGGGTTTGTCCGTTTCATGATGATACCAATCCTTCCATGAGCGTATCTCGTGAAAAACAAATATATACTTGCTTTTCTTGTCATGCTACAGGGAATGTCTTTACCTTTCTAATGAATTATGAGCATAAAGAGTTTAGTCAAGTTTTAAGTGATCTAGCAGTACGTGTTGGCATTACTTTAAATGGAGTTAGAGTAAAGAGAACATCAACTAAATATGATGACTGGTATAAAGCTTACGACCTTGCTAATAAATATTATCAAAATAACTTACTAACAAAAGAAGGGGAAGCAGCTCGTAATTATTTAAAGGAAAGACAAATAGATGATGAAACTATCAAAGAGTTTGAAATTGGCTATTCCCTAAAAACACGAGATGATTTAACTAAACTATTAACTTTGAAAGGAAACTCACTTGATTTTCTTAATAAAATAGGACTTACTAATGAAGATCATGATATTTATACTTCAAGGTTAATGTTTCCTTTACACGATTTAAATGGTAAAGTAATAGGCTTTAGTGGCCGTATTATTACTAATAGTAAGCAAAATAAATATCTTAATACTAAAGAAACAGATCTTTTTAAGAAAGGCAAACTATTATATCACTACCACATTGCTAAAGAAGCTGCTAGAATTAGCAAGTCAGTTATCATTATGGAAGGCTTTATGGATATAATAAGAGCTAGTACTGTTGGTATAAAAAATACTGTTGCTACTATGGGTACTGCTCTAACTAAAGATCATATCAAAGAGATTAAAAGACTTTCTAATAATATAATTCTTTGTTTTGACGGAGATGATGCCGGCGTAAAAGCAACAATTGCATCAGGGGAGTTATTTGCAAGTGAAGGACTTGAAGTAAAAGTAATTTCTTTACCAAATAAAGATGATCCAGATACTTACATTTTAAAGAACGGTAAAGATGCTTTTGTTACTTTAATAAATAATGCTATTTTCTATAGCGATTTTAAAATTAGAAATTTAAGTCGCAACCGTAATTTTGCTAGTAGTGAGGATAAAGCTAACTATATTCATGAGGTTTTAAAAGAAACTGCTAAAATAGAAGATAACATTAGAGTAGAAATAATTCTAAAAGATCTTGCAAAAAAGTTTGAAATAGGGTATAATACCCTAGAAAAAAGTTTTCAGGAGTTAGTAAATGCTAAGAATGCCGAAAATTCTAAAGAACAAGAAATTAAAATCACTACAACTCCTAGAACTTCACAGCTTAAGAAAAAAGATATGTATCAAAAAGCAAGCCTCAGCGTTATATATTATATGTTAAATAAGCAAGAGATAATAGATCAGGTAGAATCCGAACATCTTGTGTTTCCTACCGAAGCTTTAAGAGCATTAGAAAGTGAAATTGTTTATTTTTATCATAAGTATGGCTTTATTAATGAAGCGGACTTTTATACTTATCTTTCGCCTAAGAAAGAATTAGTTGATCTTTTAAGTGAAATAATAGAGTTAGATTTAAAAAGTGAACCTAGTAAGGAAGCGCTTTCTGATTACTTTAAAGTAATTAGAGAATATAACTATAAAAAAACAATTGAAGCACTTGAAGAGAAAATAAAAAACGAATCTGATCCTACTATGCAAATCAAATATGCAGAAAAGATTAGAGAACTAAGAATAGGGGAGAGTTAAAATGGTAGAAGAAATTAAAACAATGGCTGAAAGAAAAGAAAAACTTATTAAATTAGGTAAAGAACAAGGATATATTACTTATGAACAACTAGCTAATGAATTAAAAGGACTTGAAGTAGATAGTGATAGTCTTGATGATTTATATAACAGCCTAGTATCATTAGGAATTGAAATAGTTTCTGAAGATGGTAGTGATGATGCAAGCGGAGCAGAAATAACAGAAAATACTAAAACAGAGGATTTAACAATGTCTAAAGACATTAAAATAAATGACCCTGTTAGAATGTATTTAAAAGAAATAGGTAGAATTCCACTTTTAACTAGTGACGAAGAATTTGAATACGCCGAAAGAGCCGTTGATGGTGATGAAGAAGCCAAAAGAATATTAGCAGAATCTAACCTTCGTTTGGTAGTATCAATCGCTAAACGTTATGTAGGAAGAGGTATGCTTTTTCTTGATTTAATTCAAGAAGGAAATATTGGTCTTATGAAAGCCGTTGAAAAGTTTGACCCTACTAAAGGATACAAATTTTCAACATATGCAACTTGGTGGATTAGACAAGCTATAACAAGAGCTATTGCTGATCAAGCTAGAACTATTAGAGTTCCCGTTCATATGGTTGAAACAATTAATAAACTAGCTCGTGTTCAAAGACAACTTACTCAAGAATTAAATAGAGAACCAACAGATGATGAAATAGCAGCTAAATTAGAAATACCTGTAGAGAAGGTAAGAGAAGTATATAAAATTAGTCAAGATCCTGTCGCTTTAGAAACACCTATTGGTGAAGAAGATGATTCTCATTTAGGAGACTTTATTAAAGATGATAGAATGATTGGTCCAGAAGAATATACTACTGAAGAAATGCTAAAAGAAGAACTTGCTAGTGTCCTTTTAACATTAACTGATAGAGAAGAGAAAGTATTAAGATTAAGATTTGGTCTTGATGATGGACAGTGTAGAACCCTAGAAGAAGTAGGACAAATCTTTGGTGTAACAAGAGAGCGCATTAGACAAATAGAAGCAAAAGCTTTAAGAAAATTAAGGCATCCATCAAGATCAAGAAAGTTAAAGGATTTCTTAACAGATTAATGAAAATAAATAATAGATTAAAAACAATAGGGGATTTAGTTCCCCTTTCTTCATATCCCTTAGATATAGGGTGTGATCATGCTCTTTTGTCCATTTATTTAGTTAAAGAAAAAGGAATACAAAAAGTACTTGCTAGTGATAATAAAAGTGGCCCTTTAAAAAAAGCTAAAGAGAATGTAAATTTTTATAAAGTAAAAGATAAAATTAAATTAGTTGAAGCTGAAGGCTTAGATTCTTATGAAGAGGGAATAGATACTATTACTATTTCTGGTATGGGTGGTCTTAATATCAATAAAATATTAGATGATAATAAAAGATATTTAAAGAATATAAACACTTTAATATTATCTCCTAATAACTATTCTATTGCTGTTAAAAGAAAATTAACTAAGTTAGGATACCATATAGATAATGAAGTCTTAGTTAAAGAAAATAATATAATTTATGAGATATTAGTTTTTAAAAAAGGAAGAAAATACTATTCATATAAAAAATTATTTTTAGGGCCAGTTTTAATGACTAAGCAAGATAATCTTACTAAAGAACATTATCAAAATCTTTTAGAAACTAAAAGATCACTCCTTAAAGCTCTACCTTTATCATTTTCTAATAAAATTAGAGTTACTAAAAAAGAAATTAAATATTTAGAAGAAGTTATAAACATTTAAGGTATTACTAAATTATTTAGTAGTATCTTTTTTATTAATCCCAATAACAGCACCTACACTAGTTGTTAAAAGAATTATAAAACTATAAATAAATGTCCTAATATCAAAAGAGCTATTAGTTATTAATTTTAATATTATCATAACAAGTAAAAATATTGCCCCTAATTTCAAACCCTCAACAATACCATATTTATTAGAACTTTTTCCTAAAAATAAAGCATTAATAAAAAGTACTCCTAATACTATAACCATTTTCATAATATTATAAATATTGTTATTGATTACATCAAAATAATAAAGTGTATTTAGAATAAGCCCTAATATAATTATACTACCAAAAGTAATTAAAATAAATTTTCCTATTTTTTTTAAATAATTCACTAAAGCATCACCTACTAAATGTTATGTAAATATATAAACTTATATTACAGTTTTATGTAATATGACAAAATATTAGTTTGTGTTTTTATCTTTTTTGTTTTATAATTTAAAATAAGGAGGATCAAAATGAGAGGTAGAAAAAAAGAAAAAAAGGGATTTACGTTAGTAGAGCTTTTAGCAACGATCATAATATTAGGCCTATTAACAGCAATCGCTTATATAAGTGTAAGAAGCATTTTAGATAGAGGTAATGACAGTTATTATGTTTCTCAAGAAGATATGCTTGTTTTAGCAGGAAGAGAATATTATGCTGATCATAGAAGCGAATTACCTAAAGATGTAGGAGATACATCTAATGTAACATTAGAAACATTAATTGAACAAAAATATATAGATCCTATTAAAGATAGAAATGAAAATGATTGTGATTTTGTTAATAGTAGTGTGACAGTCCAAAAAATAACAGAGACTGATTATCAATACTATGGTATTTTAACTTGTAGTGGTGACAATTATCAAACAGAAGAGGATGAAGCAAATCCAGTGATAAAATTTAATCCAAACAAAAAGTCTTCACAAAATTCTATAAACGTTACTATGCAAGTTACAGATAATGTAGAAGTTGCCAGTGTTAGATATGTAATAACTAAAGATGGTGAAGCATATCAAGATAGTGGTTATCAAGTATACAATGGAGATATTAATATAAGATTAACAGAATTAGGTTTATATGAAATAACAGGATATGCTATTGATACAAGTGGTAATATGACATCTAGAAGATCTGGTCAATACTCAATTTATAAAGGAGTAGATTGTAGTAATGTTAAATTTACTAGTAGTGATACCATTGCAAACGAAAATATAACTGTTAAAGTAAATGTTCCAGATAATACTTATAGATGGGAATTAAGTGAAAGAGTAGATGGTGGCTCATATCAATTAATGGAGTCTTATATAGGAAGCGAAGATCAAACTATAGAATTATCTGATGAAGGAACTCATCAATTGAGAGCTGTAGTATATGATCAGTATGGTAACACCTGTACATCTACAAGTTCTTCATATACAATTGATAAAACTCCTCCAACTTTATCAGTAGTTTTAAAGAAAAAGTCAAGTAAAACAGACTTAGGAGAAACAGCTAATATTTCTTCCTTAGCAGATTATACAAATAATACTTGGTATAGTGGTTATGTTGTCTTAAGAGGAAGTTGCTCTGACAATAGAGGAAGTTGTACGGTTTCTTATCAAGTTACAGGAGCTTCAACAAACACAGATGGTTATGTAAATAAAACTACTCGTAATATTAACGCTGAAGGAACATCAACAGTAACATATAGAGTAACAGATACAGCAGGAAATGTTACAACAAGATCATATACTATAAAACTAGATAGAACAGCTCCTTCGTGTCCAACCCTTACATCATCTATCGCTCAAAAGACTTGGACTAATCAAAATGTAAGCTTTACTTTTGACTTTGATAATGATACCGACAAGTGGCAATGGTATACAGGTTCTGCTGGTAAATCTTGGACAGATTGGGGAGAAAAACCAATTAGCACTACATCAGTATCTATAAGTGGAGAAGGTAAAAGAACAATTAAAGTAGGTCTATATGACGAAGCAGGTAATTATAGGGAGTGCTTTGATGGTAACCAATATTATATTGATAAGACCAAACCAGTATTAACATACTCTGTAACTCAATCATCAGATAGTTCAAAAGGAGTTTCAGGAAACAGTAAAGATGGTAATGTCTCAAAAAACTTCACTTCTCTTGGCAACGCTATAAGAAAATTCAGTGCTACAGATAGTGCAAGTGGCATTTCAACTTATCAGTACAACTCTGGCAGTGGTTGGAAGACGGAAACAAAGTATTCTAGCTATACTGTAAAATCAAATAATAACGCTAGCTACAGAGTTAGGGACAAAGCCGGTAATTATTCTAATACAGTAACTTTAAATATAACTATTCAGGATCCAGATCCAGACAAAAACTTCAAAGTAACTTGTAAACAAACTTGCCATGGGAATTGTAGTTTAAATGGTTGGAATAACGATACTATCTGGCGTTGGGATATTTCAGGTGCAGGTAGTGGTGTTTCTAAAGCTAAACTTGATTATTCAACCGAATGGGTAGATCATTACTGGACAGCTGAAATGACTAAAACTGGTAAGCAAGTAGTAAGTAAGAGTGGTGGATATGCAGTATTTAATTTACCAACTAAGTTTGAATTTACTAGATCTTATGCCAAACTAAAAATAGTAGGAGATGTTTGGACTGTAAATGGTAAGAAAAAAACGTGTACAATACAAGAATAATAAAGGAAGGTTATAATATGAAAAACAAATTAAAAATTGCTGTAGTAATCGCTATAATAGCTATTTTGTTAATTATTGGAGGAGTAGTTATTTACTTCTCCTCTAACTCTAATAACAGTGAAGAAAATAAACCAAACACCGAAAGAGCAACTCTTGAGGAAATGAGAAATTATGTAGAGACATTAAACAATACTATTATTCACGGAGGAAATGAAGATGTTTTAAAGAAAGTCTTACATACCACTGAAATTGATGAAACATCTATTATGACCGGTAAAGATGCTTATCTTTTAAAGACGCCTAGTGAAGAAATAATAGAGGAATATTCCTTGGGTCAATATGAAAACACCGCAAAAACACTAGCTCAAAACCTAGAAACAAAAATAAAAGATAACTTTGAATATACAATTACCGATGTAGGTGAAACAGATGATTATACTTCTTTTCATATAACTTATAGAACATTCTATTATAATGCTTATATTAATGATTTACTTACAATTAGAAATGAACTTTTAACAAGAGAAGGATACGACTTAGATAATGTCGTAAATAATGCCCAATTTATAGCTGACTTATATAAAGCAAAAATAAAAGCTGCCTATCTATTAAACAATTATTTAGATAATTATGTTAATCAAAATGAAACAGCTAATACCGTTTTAAGTTTTACTAACAATAAAATTGAAGATAGTACCGATGAATTTCTATCTTATCTACATAATTTAAATGGTGAAAACTATACTAAAAGTCCTAATCTAACAACTGAAGAAGAAATAAATGCTTTTTTAAATAATTTTGATTTAACAGATCCGCTAGCTTTATAAAATAACATATGATAAAATAATAAACGTTAACGAAAGAAGTGATATTTACATTATGAAAAAAATTATTTTAACTGGTGATAGACCCACTGGGAATCTACATTTAGGTCATTATGTAGGTTCCTTAAAAAACAGGGTAGAATTACAAGAAAAGGGCGATTACGATGAAATGTATGTTTTTATCGCTGATGCTCAAGCTCTAACAGATAATTTTAATAACCCTAAGAAGGTTAGAGATAATATTATAGAAGTAGCGATAGATTATTTATCTGTAGGAATAGATCCCTCTAAAGTAACTATCTTTATTCAGAGTATGATTTCACCACTTTGTGAACTTACTATGTATTATATGAATTTAGTAACATTAGCGAGACTAGAGAGAAATCCTACTGTTAAAAGTGAAATAAAACAAAAAGAGTTTGGTAATAGTATTCCTGTAGGATTTTTAAACTATCCAATAAGTCAAACTGCAGATATAACTGCTTTTGAAGCTACAATTGTTCCCGTAGGAGATGACCAACTACCTATGATAGAACAGGCAAGAGAAATAGTTAGAAGTTTTAATAATATTTATGGAGAAACATTAGTAGAACCAAAAGCTGTTATTCCTGATAATGAAGCTTGTAGAAGACTACCAGGTACAGATGGTAAAGCTAAAATGAGTAAATCTATTGGCAATTGTATTTACTTAAAAGATGATAGCGAAACAGTTAAAAAGAAAGTTATGAGTATGTATACAGATCCTAATCACTTAAAAGTAGAAGATCCTGGTAATACTAAAGATAATCCTGTATTTATCTATTTAGAAGCTCTATCAAAAGATGAACATTTTAAGAAGTATTTACCTGAATATAAAAATTTAGATGAATTAAAAGCTCATTATGAAAAAGGTGGCCTAGGCGATGTTAAAGTAAAGAGATTCTTATATGAAGTTATAGAAGATACTCTAAGGCCTATAAGAGAAAAAAGAAAGTATTATGAAGAAAACATTGACCTTGTCTATAATATCCTAAAAGATGGTAGTAATAAAGCCTTAAAGAAAGCCAACGCTACTTTAAAAAAAGTAAAAAAAGCTATGTTAATAGATTATTTTGATTAATTATTAGTTTACACAGTTATTTGTAAATACCTTATCTTAATAGCACAAAATGTGCTATTATTTTTATATATAATAAAAGTGCGTCCAAGTAGGAATCTTTGGATGTAACGTCAAGAGAAAATAAAATAAATTTTATTTCTTATATCTAAGGTAAGGTGTTGGTTTATGAGATTTAATATCAAAGAATTTATGAAAGCAGATATATCTAAGTTTTATATTTTAATAGCAGGAACTATTTGTCTATTAGTATTAGGAGGTTATTTTTCTTACGCTATGTTTACAGTATCAAAAGAACAAGATAATGCTGTAAGTATTATAACTGGTAATTTAGAATATGATTTACAAGTAGATGGAGAAGAAGGTAATACTTTAACAGTACCTGCTAATTCAACGAATGACTTTATTGTTACTTTAAGTAATCCCAATAATAGAGAAGCAAGATTTAATTTCTATTATGAAGATACATTACCTGATGATGTAACAGTTGGTTATGTCCCTGCTAATGGTGTAAATGCTGTTGCAGAAGCCAAAGGTATAAACTTATCATCTGATGGTTCAAGTGGTTCTAGTAATACCTATAGAATCCAAGTGAAAAATGATACAGATAGTGAAATAAAAGTTACCTTAGGAGCAGAAGTAGGATTAGATTATAATGATTTAACATTGCCAGAAAATACTCAAACAGTTGATGAAATAGAACTTTCTCCTGCTGCCAAGACAATTCTTTCTGCTAATGCGATACAGGATGATTCTAAAAATATGTTTAACTATGTAAACGATAATGCTTTATATGCTTCTATTAATGATGATAGTACAAACTCTACTCCTAATTCTGAGTCTACAGTAAGCGGGTTATATGCTATTGAAGATGATAATGGTATCAGTTATTATTTTAGGGGTAATGTAAATAATAATAATGTTCAGTTTGGCCAATATGATAATGATTACTATATTTACCAAAGTGGTACTAATTATTATCAGAGTGAAGAAAGTTGCATAGAAGCTGGAAACAGCAACTGTACGAGTGTAAAATTAGCATCTAAGGGCGATAAAATGTACTGGAAGATAGTAAGAATAAATGGTGATGGAAGTTTAAGATTAATCTATAACGGAATAAGTCCGACTCCTAATGGTAGTGATTTAGCTAATTCTTATGCAATAGGTGTTGCTCCATACAATTTAACTAGTAATGATCCAAAATATACTGGCTATACCTACGATAATGGAACAAATAGTTTTATTAAAAGAGAAATAGATACATGGTATAATAATACATTAGGAATTAATACTAATTATGATAGTAAAGTTTTAAGCAATATATTTTGTAGTGATAGTAGTGGTTACAAGTTAGGAACAGATTATGGTCTAGATGATACTAACTATAATGTCTTTGCTAGTTTTAATAGATTAAGACAAGATTTAAGTAATTATTCTAAACCAAATGCTCCAACATTAAAATGTCAAGGGACAGAAGAAACTTATGGTGGATCATATAATTTAAAAGCTGCTTTAATAACAATAGATGAACTAAATATAGCAGGACTTGGAAGCGAAGCGACTACTTATTTAAGTCAAGATAGTTCCCCACTATATTATTGGACTATGACACCTGCTGCTTTTAATAACAACAATGCATTCACTTGGCTTGACAGTTTAGATAATGTTAATGTTACTAATAATTACGCTATACGTCCTGTTATTAATTTATCATTAGAAAATGCTTTTGCAAGTGGCAGTGGTACTACTGATGATCCTTATATTGTATCATAGTAAAATTACTAAAATATTTTAATTAAGAATAATTGTAAAACAGTTATTCTTTTTTTATTGATTTATTTTATCTAATATGATACATTAAAATTAGATGGGAGACTTGTAAAAAAGATGGAAAAGGAAGGAGGAAGAAAAAAGTGAAAAAACTTGTAATTTTGAAAATTGAATATACTTTTTAATGTCAATGTTTTAAATTGGTCTAATGAAATGAAAAAATTGATAGGTGTTTTTAAGATCAATTTACAAAATTCCCTTTTTGTTTTAGGGCTATAATTATGTTACAACTATTGCAGAAAGGAGTTATTGTAATGAAAAAAAGAATGAAAAATATTCCTAAAGGCGTTAGTAATAAAGAAATTAGAGATTATATGTTATCTAATAATTTCGTTTATGAAGCAACTTTTGATCCCGTGTTTAAATCAATAATGGGAAACTGTCCTAATTATTTAGCAGATTTAATATCTAATATAACAGGTATAGATAAAAACTTAATAAAAAAGACATTTAAAGAAAAGAATGTTGAGTATAAAGTAAGTAATGCTTTAGAAAGAAAGAAAACTTCAGATTTTATCTTTCAGTGTAGAGGCTATATCATTAATCTAGAATGTAATAATGAATACTGGGAAGGTCTAATAGAAAGAAATGAAGCTTACTTTTCTAAAATAAAAGGAGAATTATTAAATAAGGGAGAACAATATAGTAAGAATATAAAAGTAATTCAAATAAACTTTGATAATTATAAGGAATATGAAAAAGCTTTAGGGAAAGAATTAATATCAGATTTTAAGATAAGAAATGGCATTGGTTTAATAGAAACAGAGTCTAGTATAAAATATCATATAAATTTATATAAAATAAAAGAGAAATATTATAAAGGAGAAGATTTAACGAGATTAGAAAAAGAGTTATTAATATTAACACTAGATGATTATAAAGAAATAATAAAAATAAGTGAAGGAGATGAAATACTAATGGAAGTAAGAGATAAATTATATGAACTAACAAATGATATAGATAATATAGGGCTTTATGATCCTGAGAAGAGGAGAAAAGAGGAAGAAGAGTTAAAGATAGAATACCATACTAAACTTGCTAGAGAAGAAGGAATTGAACAAGGAATAGAAAAAGGGATTGAACAAGGGATTAAACAAGGTACTAGTAATGAAAAAAAATTTATTGCTAAAAATCTCTTAAAAGATGGATTGCCTATAGATAAAATATCTAAATATACTGGCCTTAGTGAAAAGCAGGTATCACTATTATAGGAGATGAAAATTTAATGGAAGTAAGAGATAAATTATATGAACTAACAAATGATATAGATAATATCGGACTATATGATCCAGAGAAAAGGAGAAAAGAGGAAGAAGAGTTAAAGATAGAATACCATAGTAAGCTTGCTAGGGAAGAAGGAATAGAGAAAGGAATTAAAAGAGGTGCTAGTAATGAAAAGAAATCTATTGCTAAAAATCTTTTAGAGATAGGTATATCTAAAAAAGATGTAATGAAAGCGACAGGATTAAACGAGAAACAGTTATCACTATTATAGGAGATAAAAACTTAATGGAAGTAAGAAATAAATTATATGAACTAACAAAACTAATTTGATTATATAATTGAAAACTGTAAATAATAAAAAAGCGTCATTAAGACGCTTTTAATATACAAAAATAGATAAAATAATTAAAGCACTATTATGTATTGCATGCATTATAATAGATGGATAAATACTTTTTGTATCGTAATAAGTTAAAGCAAAGAAGAATCCTAAACTACCATACGGAATTATATATAAATATTCTAATATATTGCTACTACCAATTACATGTAGAAGACCAAATATTAGTCCAGAACTAAAAGCATATACCCATTTATTTTTAAATAATTTAGATACACCTTTTCTAAAGGTAAGTTCCTCTGCTATAGGAGCAAGTATGCCAGCTGTAAATAACATTAAATAAGGAGTAGAACTAACTAATGTCTGTACAGCTTCTTCATTACTAGAAGTATTTAAATTAGCAATAAAGCCAATTATTATATTAGATATACACATAATCATTAATCCCACAAACCAGTATTTGAAAGCTGTATCCATATTTAATTTTATATTCTTTTTAAAAGTTTTAAACTCAGTTTTTAGCTCTTTAAAATATAAAATAATCAATACAATTACTAATATCACATCCACAAATGTATTAGCAATTGCAAGGTCACTGGCTGTATAATTATTAACATCAATATTAAATAACATTATGGGTATTATTTGTAAATAACTACTAAAGTAAAATATTAAAAATGTTAATAAACCTTTACAAATCTCTAAGATTCTTTCTTTTGTAAAAATATTTTTCATCATATATCACCTACTATATAATAATAGCACAAATCAATATAAAATAGTATTGTTTGATATAAATTTCTTTGTTATACTATAACTATAAAATAACGGAGATGATATAATAATGGATACAAGAAAAGCCAAATTACAAGAAAAAGGATTAATTATAGAAAATGATAACAACTTATATAAAAGAGTTTTAACATTATATAAAGATGGATTTAATGCTATTTTAAATGAAGTAGTAAATTTTTCTAATTTATCTAAAGCAATAGAAGAGTCAAAGTGCTTTTTTGCACCCTCTAAGACTTTTAAAGATTATGGTTATTTATCCACAACCTCGCCATATTTTTATTTTTTGAATACTTTTTATCTTGAAAATTTAAATGAAAATGATATAGAAATTTTAAAAAATAAAACTCAACTAGATGAAGAAGTAGTTCAACTAGTTAAAAGAACTTTAAAAGATGTTATAAAAAAAGAAAAAGCTAAAAATATCACTTATTTTAATGCTACGCCAGAAACAATTATAAGAAATGGAACATTAGTATTCGCTTTTGTATATGGAAAAAATAGTAAAGCCCTAAACGATGAAGAGTATCTTAACAATATAAAGGCACAAAAAAAATTTATTAATTTACTTAAAAATAATTTTGAAAGCGGTATAAGTTCAAGCTTCAACAATGTAGACTGTAAATTATTAAGTTATAAAATTTTATAAGGAGGTTTTACTATGGCAATAATTTCAAATGTTAATGTTCCTAAAATAGACATACCTAACCGAAAAAACAATAAAGATAGTGGTGTTTCTAAAATACAATCAAACTCTATTCAAAAAGAAAAAATGATTAATATAAATAATCAAAATGCCAATAAAGAAAGCATGGTTTTAACAAGTAATACATTTAATGATGCTAATGATGATAATAGAGCATATGGTGGCAATCAAGCATCTTTAATTATAAGTGTTGAAGATTTTATAGATGATAATAATGTTTGGGAAATCGTTCACAAATACTATCCTGAAGCTTCAAAAGAAGATATAGAATTACTATTTAATAGAATGAACTTCGTTGGTTGTGGTTATGTAGCTGCTGTTAATACTTTATTTCAATATTTTGATAGCATTCCTAATGGTCAAAGCAAATTTGAAGAAATATTCGGGTTTTCTATGTTAGCTAATAAAGAAAATCCAAGTACAGGAGAACATTACTATGGTTACCGTTATGAATATTTATTTTTAGATTTTTTTCTATATTATGCTAAAAATGAAAGAGGCTTTGATACTATCGAAGAGGCCTACGGTAACGTAGAAGAAGAAATGGAAATCAGAAACAATGATGCAGCATTAGACGAAGAAGACTTCCAGCGAACAGGAATGGAAGGCACCTATGCTGTAGAAGCAGGAAATGTTTTTGCTAAATACCTAGAAGAGAAAGGAATAGAACTTTCTGTTACTTCAGACACTATAACAGCCAAAGTAACATTAGAACCAGGCACTGAAGAATGGAAAAAGAGAAAAGCAGAATTAGAAGCTATCGGGATTAATATTCCTGATGATCAACCAATAACTGAAAACGAAACTGAAAAAGTAGATATTAAAGAAGCTTTAAGAGAAGGTAAATTTGCTATAGTATCAGCTAATGACTTTACTTTATATTACCCAGAAGATATTGATGGCAATGGGAAGTTAGACGATATTTATATAGAAGATGTTGGTTCTCATGCTATGACTATTGTTGATATTACAGATGATGGTAAATATATAGTATCAAGTTGGGGCCACAAATATATTTTAGATCCCGCTTTAGATAAACCAACAGGAATTGCCATATATGATTATGAAAGATAATTTAAGATAGGTAAATGAGTTTGACAAAAAATAAAATAACATGTATACTTATAGGCAAGAAAGGAGTGGAGTTTCAAAACCCCACTCTTTAGTTTGTAAGGAGGTAGTTATGGAAGAAAAAGTAAAATCTTTAGTAGATGATAAAATTAAAGATCTAAATCTATTTGTAAGTAGTGTTTACTATTCTACTGAAGAAGGAGTAAAAACTTTAAATATTGAACTTGATAGTGATGAAGTAATTGATGTTAATAAAATAACAGAAGCAACAAAAATAATTAATCCTATAATGGATGATAATAATTTATGTAATGATATAGATGTATTAGATATACATTCAAAAGAGAAAGGAGATAATTAAAATGAATGGAAAAGAATTTCTTAATGCTGTTGATTTAGTAGTTAAAGAAAAACATATTGATAAAGAAATTATTTTTGAAGCAATGAGAAACGCTTTAACTAGTGCATATAAGAAAAATGCAAAGACTAAAAATAATAATGTAAAAGTTCTAATCAATGAAAATACCGGAGATATTAAAGTATTCTCTTATTTAACAGTTGTACCAGATGATAAGATGACTAAAGAAGAGTATGAAGATGCTTTATTTGAACGCTATGCTGAAGATGATGAACTAGATACAGAAAAACCTGAAAATGAAGAGCTAGCAGAAAAAGAAGAGAATGAAGAAGAAAAAGAAAAAATAAGTTTCTTTAATCCAGCGCTAGAAATTAAACTTAGTGATGCTAGAAAAATAGATAAAACAGTTAATATTGGAGATACTATTGATACTGAAGTAACTCCTAAAGACTTTGGTAGAGTTGCTGCCTCTACTGCTAAACAAGTAGTTATTCAAAAAATAAGAGAAGCAGAACGTAGTAGTATTACTGATGAATTTGGAGATAAACAAGATGAATTATTAGTTGGTACAGTAGCTCTTGAAGATACTGATAACTATTTTATCGATTTAGGGCGTACTAATGGTATTTTACCTAAAAAAGATATAATTCCTGGTGAAAAAATAAAAATGGGAAGCCAAATTAAAGTTTATGTTACTAAAGTAGATAATAATGGAAGAAGCTTACTAGTTCTACTTAGTAGAAGACATTTTGGTTTCGTTAAAAGATTATTTGAAAGTGAAATTCCAGAGCTTGCTGATGGTACTGTGCTTTTATATAGCGTGGCAAGAGAAGCAGGAATTAGAAGTAAAGTAGCCGTATATTCAGAAAATCCTAAAGTAGATCCAATTGGAGCATGTATTGGTGAACGAGGAGCACGTATCGCTAATATAATTACAGAACTTAATGGCGAGAAAGTAGATATTGTAAAATATGATAATGATCCTTCTATATTTATCGCTAATGCTCTACAACCTGCTAAAGACTTAACTGTTTTAATAACAGATGTTAAGAAAAAAGAAGCTTTAGTAATCGCTGATGGAGATAATTTCTCTCTTGCAATAGGTAAGAAAGGTCTTAATGCTAGACTTGCTACTAAACTTACTAAATATAAAATAGATATTAAAACAACAGAACAAGCTAAGGAACTTGGTATTAGTATAAAAAGTGAAGAATAGGAGGTACCTATGAAAAAAAGAAAGATTCCTCTTAGAACATGCGTAGTTACAGGTGAAAAGTTAGATAAACGTGACTTACTTAGAATAGTAAGAGATAAAGATTTAAATGTTAGTATTGATTTAACTGGAAAAATGAACGGTAGAGGTGCATATATTAAAAAAGACTTAAAAGTTTTAGATGAAGCTATTAAGAAAAAAAGTCTAGAAAAAAAATTAGAATGTAAAATAAGTGATGAGGTATATGATGAAATAAGAAAACTATTAGAAAATTGAAAGAGGTGATTTTATGACGATAAAAGAATATGCAGAAGATATTAATAAAAGTATTGAAGATGTAATTAAGCATATGGAACGTCTTGAAATGGATACAAGTGATAAGATGAGAGTATTAAGTGATGATGAAGTAATTTTATTAGATAATTCTTTTCAAGATGAAGAAGATTACGTAGATACTACGCCAGATGAAGAAATGATTAATGATTTCTCCTTAGATGAAAAAGCAGAACAAATAGCTTATGATTCAAATCTTACTAATGATAACGAGATTAAAACAAGTAAAGTAAAGAAAGTAAAAAAACAGGAGAAAGATAAAAGTAACTTTAAACAAGAAAGAAAAAATATATATAAACATAAAGAAAAACTTCAAAGTAATGAACAGTCTATTGATGAAAATGTTTTGTTATACAAAGAAGGCATGACTGTAGCTGATGTTGCTTCTGCCTTAAATGTTTCTCCAAGTGAGATTATTATGAAATTAATGGGCTTAGGTATTATGGCTACTGCTAATAATTCTCTTAATTTTGAAGATGTAGAAGTACTAGCTTTAGATTATAATAAGACTGTAAAAAAAGAAGAAACTGCCGATATTTCTAATTTTGAAAATTATGAGATAGAAGATAAGGAAGAAGACTTAGTAGAACGTCCTCCTGTCGTTACTATTATGGGACACGTTGATCATGGTAAAACTACTTTACTAGATACTATCAGAAAGAGTAATGTTGTAGACAGCGAAGCAGGAGGAATAACTCAAGAAATTGGGGCTTATCAAGTAGAATGTAATGGTAAAAAAATAACTTTTATCGATACTCCAGGCCATGAAGCTTTTACAGAGATGAGAGCAAGAGGTGCTAGTGTCACTGATATAGTTATAATCATAGTAGCAGCAGATGATGGTGTTATGCCACAAACAAAAGAAGCAATTGATCATGCTAAAGCAGCAGGGGTTCCAATTATCGTTTGTATTAATAAAATAGATAAGCCAGGTGTCACTGATGCTAATATTGAAAAAGTTATGACTAGTTTAGTAGAAGCAGGTCTTACTCCTGAAGAGTGGGGTGGAGATACTATTGTTACTAAAATATCTGCTAAAACTGGCCAAGGTGTTGACGAATTATTAGAAAATATTCTTTTAATTGCTGAAATGCAAGAATTAAAAGCTAATCCTAATCGTTATGCTACAGGAGCTGTTTTAGAAAGTAAAATGGATAAACATGTAGGAGCAGTTGCAACGCTACTTATCGGAAACGGTACTTTAAGATTAGGGGACCCTCTTGTTGTAGGAACTACTTTTGGTAAAGTTAGAACCCTAAAAGATGATTTAGGAAGAAATATTGTTGAAGCACCACCTGCTATGCCAGTAGAAATTACAGGTTTATCTAGTGTTCCAAGTGCTGGTGATAAATTTATGGCTTTTGAAACTGAAAAACAAGCTAAACAAATAGCAAGTGATAGATCCCTAAGAGCTAAAGATGCTGATACAAATAGAACTGGTATGAGCCTAGAAGAATTATTTGGACAAATTAATGAAGGCCTTAAAGAAATAAATGTTATTTTAAAAACAGATACTAACGGTAGTCTAGAAGCTGTTAAATCATCTCTAGAAAAAATAGATGTAGAAGGTGTTAAAATAAATGTTATTCGTAGTGCCGTTGGTGGTATTACGGAAAGTGATATTGTTCTAGCTGGCGCTTCTAATGCTATTATTATCGGCTTTAATGTTAGAGGCAGTAATAAAGTAGTTGATATGGCTAAAGAATACAATATTGAAATAAGACTATATGATATTATTTATAAAGTTGTAGAAGATATGGAAAAAGCTATGAAAGGTATGCTAGAACCAATCTATGAAGAAAAAGTAACAGGAACTGCCGAAATTAGACAATTATTTAAATTCTCTAAAGTTGGTATGATAGCAGGTTGTCATGTAACATCAGGAGTAATAAAAAATAATGACAAAGCTAGAGTCGTAAGAGATGGTATAGTTATTTATAATGGAACCATTAAATCACTTCAACACGAAAAAGACCAGATTAAAGAGATTTCTAAAGACCATGATTGTGGACTAACTCTGGATAATTTCCAAGATTATAAAGAAGGAGATACTATTGAAGTATACGAGTTAGTAGAAATAGAAAGATAAAAGAAGTAGAGAAATATCTACTTCTTTTTATCTTGTAAGTCTATTTTATAAACTTTTACGTTTTCTACATGATCTAGAGAATATAATAAATTATCTTTAGGGACACTTCCTTCATATATTAAATGCCCATTATTATTAAGCGCCACCTTTTGTGAATAAATATTATCCGGAACAGTAGCAATTACAAGACCATTTTCTAGGGCATACTTATTATTTTTAAGAGCTTCTTTTAAAAGCTTTAAAGCCATAGTAGCATATCCTTGATTCCTAAATTTCTCTTCAATGTAGTAACTTACATTACCTCCAAAAAATAAATCATCATTACTAGAACTATGAAAACTAATAGATCCAATTATTTCTAATGATTCATTAAGGCTGATTTTTAAAGAGATAAAAGATGAAGTTAAAAGATCATCACCGAAAGATCTAGATGCTAAACTAATCTTATCATTTGCTACTATCTCATTAAACCCATCAGCACTTTTAGGATTAAAGTCAAGTCCACTATTAAAATAATCATAGAATTTAAACATTCTGAGCTTCTCTTCCTTTACAAAGAACCTTTTTATCTCTAAAATACTCATCCTTTGAACACTCTAAACAACTTTTTGTTAAATTAATAACAGTTTCAATAGGCACATTCATAATATTAGCAACTTCTTCACTAGAGAAAAACTTACAATCAAAATATCCAAGCCTCAAAGCTAATATTTTTTTCTCTAAATCACTACATGTACTCACATAATTTTTAAAAACAGATTGTTCTAAAGCCTTTATTCCTTTAAGAATTTTTCCTTTACTATCTTTTTCTTTAATATTTTCTAAATCCTTTTCGTTGATTTTAACACTATCTGTTTTTCTAAAATTATCCCTAATCATAAACTCTTCTAAAAAATTAGGCCATAATGTGATATTTAAATCATTATCTTCATCAACACTATTAATAATTTTAGTTAAAGAATTTCTTTCATACTTTCTTGCATCATCATAACTAATAGAAAGCTTTGAAGAAATTTCTCTACGAGTTTGATAAACAAGATGATTATCTTTAACTAAACAAATCTCCTGTAAATAATTAATTTCATTATTAGAAAAAGTAATTTTAATACTAGCTTTTTCTAAATCAATATAATTACTTAAATCAGGGAAAATACTTAAAGCTTCTCGTTTTAAATTTTCATTTGTCTTTATTTTTTGAAACAACGTATAACGTAGTACTAAATAATCTAATAGACTATCAACATTTAATTTTTCTCTCATTTCTTCACTAGTTAAAGGGCTATTCTTATGTCTATTTAGCAATTTCAAAAACTTTATTTCTAAATTAGATAACATCTCACACTCTTTTATATCATAACTAATTTTACTCTTTAGTTCCATTACTTGCTCATACAAATTAGTATCAGCTGATATAACAGTAAATAGTTCCTTTTCATCGGCACTTTTATAATCTTCATATCCTTCATTAGTAGCAATAATCCTACTAACTAGTTGTTTATGTCTGTGAATAAAATCTTTTAATTCTCTTTTTTTAATAGATGTATTATTCTTACTTTTAACAGGTAATAAAAGAGTAGAAGGATCACTACAATACTTTAATGCTTCTTCTAAAATTTCCTTATCGCTAAGAATCTTATTGAACAAAGCTGTTTTTCTTATTGAATAACCTCTTTTACTTTTATAGTCAAGTCTTGAGGCCATTTCTTCATTCGATAGAGGATCACCCTTAGTTTCTTCTAATAACATTAATAATTTTATTTCTTTGTCAGTTAATAACTTTTCATTATTTTGCTCTTTAATTTCAATTTCCCTTTTACTAACATCAAGGTTTTTATAATATGATAAAGCTTCCTCTAACAAAATAGGATTTTTTCTTAATTTACTAAATAAATTACTTTTAAAAACTAAAAATGCTTTTTTACTGCCATAATTACCCAACTTTGCAAGTTTATCAGCATTAATATCTGTACTATCATGATATTTGTTTAATAAAATAAGCAATCTAATTTCTTTCTTTGTTAAGTACCCTCTATTCTTTAACACTTCATAATCAAAGTCAGGAATAAATTTTTTAGCTATTTTAACTAACTCATTATTTCTAGTAAGCTTTTTAAATATTTTAATCCTTGCATCAATATAATGAAAAACATCAGCATATCCTTCTATATTAATATCATCCTTAGTAACTGCTTTGTCTTTAAATCTCCATAAAAATTTTAAACATTTCAACTCTTCATAGGCAAGTTTACTAACAGGTTCTTTGCGTTCATAACTTTTTCCTTTAGTTAACTTAAATTTAAGTTTCTCTTTTCTTTTTTGCAAATTATTCTCTAGATTAGGAAACTCTTCTAATAATTTTTTAAGATTATTACCTTTTTGAAGTTTATTAAAGGCTCTAATTAAATCTTCTTTAATAATGTCAGGAGCTTTTTTATATTTAGTAGATAATTGATTGATAGATAAAGGTTTCTCTACCGCACCACAGAATTCTTTAATAAGCTCTAATTGATAAACTGACATAGTATTATTTTTTTCTTCAAAATATTTATCTCGCTTTTTAGAAATATTTCTATACCCTGGAAAAATCCTTTCAACTTCATTTTTATCTTTCTTAAAAGCTGTGCTAATAACATCACTAACAGTATTAACACCATAGTGAAGCATTTCAGCAATTTCCATTTTAGAAAGATATTTTCCATCTTGCATATTAAAATAAAGTGAAAGTACTTTATATTCAAAACTTGTAAATATTCCCGTATCAATTTCTTCTTTTTCTTTAATAGATCTTTTTATCACTGCTTTAAGATGGAATAAAAAAGGTAACTTAACTTCTTCTGTACATGTATCAATCGCTTGTTTTAAATAATCATCTACCATCTCTTCATCAAAGTCGACCTTAAGGGCCTCTAAATATTTCCTAATTTCATTTTTAAAATAATTAGTTCTTTCGCTATCGCCATTTTTTAATTTTTTTACTACTTCTAGATTTTGATTCATAAGTATCCCCCTAACTAAGACAATTATATCTAAAAAGTTAAAAATATGCTATAATTATTTAAAGAAAGGACGAGAAAATATTATGAATATAAAAATTGAAAGAATTAATCACATGATTAGAGAAGAAATAAGTAAAATTTTAATGTTGGAAGTTAAAGATGAAAATATAAAATTCGTAACTGTTACTGATTGTGATACATCAAATGATTTAAGTTATTGCAAAGTATATGTAACAGTCTTAGATAGTGAAAAAAAAGAGGAAACTTTAAAAGCTTTAAATAATGCTAGTAGTTTTATAAGAGGAGAGCTTGCTAAGAGAATTGAGATAAGAAATATTCCTGAACTTAAATTTTTCTATGATGAGTCTATTTCTTATGGAGAAAAGATTGATAAGATTATAGATAAAATAAATGAGGAAGATAATGAACTATAAGATTATCGTTAATAAAGAAAAATTATATAACAAAAAAGATTTTTCAAATATTGAATTCAAAAAAATAGTTAGTACCCTAAATGAAGAATATTTACTTGAAAAAAGAACTTTAAAAGCCTATCTTGATTTAAAAAGAGATTTAGAAAAAGAAAATATTTTTATAGATATTGCAAGTGGTTACAGAAGTGTAGAAGAACAAATTGATCTAATAGAAGAGTTTACTAACACTTATGGTAGTGATTATACAGAAAAGTATGTCGCTAAGCCTAAAACCAGTGAACATCATACAGGCCTTGCTTTTGATGTTGATCTAGTTATTGATAATAAAGTTGTTTATGATAATAATATATTATTTGAACAAGTTGAAACTTGGGAAAAGATAATTAGTATTTTACCTAACTATGGACTAATACTAAGATACCCCAAAGGAAAAGAAAAAATCACAGGTTATAATTATGAACCATGGCATTATCGTTATGTTGGTAAAAGTACTGCTAAAATAATAATGGAAAATAACTTAACTTTAGAAGAGTATGATAAATTATATAATAAATCAGGAATTCTTTTAGTTAACAAGCCTAAAGGCATTACTTCAAGAGATGTCGTTAATAAAATAGAAAGAATATTTGATACTAAAAAAGTAGGACATAACGGCACTCTTGATCCTTTAGCAGAAGGATTACTTGTAATTACTATTAATAGGTCGACTAAAGTAAATGAATTATTAACAAGTACCGAAAAAGAGTATATTGCTGAAGTTAAAATAGGAATAGAAACAGATACTTTAGATTTAGAAGGCAAAGTAGAAAAAACTAGTGATAAAAAGATAACTAAAGATATGTTAGATAATCTTTTTACAAACCTTAAAAGAGAATATCTTCAAGAAGTTCCTAAATATTCAGCAATTAAAGTTAGTGGTAAAAAATTATATGAATATGCTAGGAATAATGAGATGGTAGAGCTACCAAAAAGAAAAGTTATTATAAAAGAACTAGAATTATTAGATTATAAAGAAGATAGTTTTAAATTTAGATGTCTTGTATCTAAAGGAACATACATTAGAAGCCTTATTAAAGATATGGGAGATTTTTTAGATATTCCTTGTACTATGAAAAGTCTTCTAAGAACAAAGCAAGGAAAGTTTTCCCTAAAAGATGCTTTAGATTTAGAAGAAGTTAATATAAATAGTAACTTAATTAGTATTAGTAATGCTTTAGATATAGATAAAAAGGAAATAGAAGCTAGAGATTATAAAAAAATAATAAATGGCGCTTCTATAAATAACACATACAATATTAAAAACGAAGTATTATTTATTAAAAACAATAAAGAGATAGCCATTTATAAAAATATTAATAGTAAATTAATTTGTTATAAAATGATAAATGAGACTAATTAAGTCTCATTTTAATATCCTCACTTATTATATCAGTACAAAGTTTTATAAATGGTTTAATATTATCTATATCAAAAGAATAAGCAAAGCTCTTCTTACTATTTTCAATAATTATTCCCATCTTATCAACTATTATCTGTAACTTATCAATTGGTATCTCATCAAAATCAATGTTAGGAGTCCTTAACTCTTCATAAAACAATGATAAGTCCAAATTATATTCATCAATAAGTAAAACATTTAAATTAGTATAATCATTATAAATTAGTCTTGTTATCTCCTCTGCACTACATTTAAGCGTTTCTCCAGATAAAAGTTTTATATAGTCATTACTATTAGATATTTCCCTAATAAAATATTTAAACCAAAGATAATCTGTAAAAAGATGAATATAATATCCCATTATGAAAGGACTATCTAATTTCTTTTCATATTTCTTTAAAAAAGCTTCTAAATTAGGTAGGTCACTATCTTTATTAGTTAAAAAATGAGACTTAACTTTAGTTTCTCCTAAATGTTTACTAATATCAGGAGCAATTGTTCCTAAAAATAGTTCCTTTTCATTCATATTTAAATTTTTATTAATTTCTTTAGCGACTGCTAAATGTATAACTGCACTTGCCATATTATCACCATAGTGATTTTAGCATATTTTCTGATAAAATAATAGACAAAATAAGAAAAATATAGTATATTATATGCATACCTATTCCTAGTAATTGGAGTTCTTCCTTAAACCAATTACCAAGAATAAGGCTAATTATAAAATAAGAAAGGAAGGTAAATATGGCTTTAACAAAAGAAGAAAAACAACAAATCATTAAAGATTTTGGTGTTAATGCTAATGATACTGGATCTGCTCCTGTACAAATAGCAATTTTAACTAAAGAAATTGATAATTTAACAGAGCATTTAAAGACTCATATTCATGATCATCATTCACGCCGTGGTCTTTTAATGAAAGTTGGACAAAGACGTAATATGCTTAACTATTTAGCTAAAAAAGATGTTGCAAAATATCGTGAAGTAGTTAAAAAGTTAGGTTTAAGAAAGTAAAATATTTACTTAAGAACTATTACATAACTGTAATGGTTCTTATTTTTATATTAATAACATTCAGATTCAGGAAACCATTTTAGGATAATGGAATAATAGATAATAATGAATGTAAAATAACAATAAGACTAAAAGTTATTGTTATTTTTTATTTGAACAATAGGACTCTATGTGTTAATATTATATTAGAAAAGGTAGTAACAAATAAGTAGAAATACAAAAGTTAGTACATACTAAAGATTAGGAGTGGAGTCTAATGAAAAGATTATTACTAGAAACAAGCTTCAGTAAAATTTATATGATCTCTGTAATAGTAATAAGCTTACTTATAATAGGAGGCTATTTTTCATATGCTATGTTTACAGTAAATAGGGAGCAGAGTAATGCAATAAGTATTATTACAGGGAACTTAACTTATAAACTAGAAGTAGATGAAAGTGAAGGTAATACTTTAACAGTTCCACAAAACAGTAGTAGAGAATTTATAGTAACACTATCTAATCCTAATAATAGAAAAGCAAGATTTAACTTTTATTATTTAAATGATTTACCTAATAATGTAGAAGCAGGCTATATTGTAGATTGTGAAACAAATACTTTACCAGAATCTGTTGGCGTAAACTTAGAAACAAGTGGCACAGCAGGATCTAGTAATATATATAAAATAATGGTAGAGAATAATTCTAGTAATGATGTAACAATAGAGTTAGGAGTAAATGTAGGGCTTGACTATAATGATTTAGAATTACCAAGTAATGGTCATATATTTAAAGAATATGAGAATGTTCCAAATGCTCCAGAGTTAGATGAAGGAATGATACCAGTAAGTTATGATGGATCTAACTGGGTAAAAGCAGAGTCTAATAATACAGATAATAGTTGGTATAACTATGATGAACAGATGTGGGCAAATGCTGTCACCGTAACAGAAGAAACAAGAGATATATATAAGAGTGCTGATGTAGGAACAACAATATCAATGGATGATATAGAGACAATGTGGGTATGGATACCAAGATATAGTTACTCTATAGGAAGCGAAGATGGAACAAATTACTATGGAAAGAAAGGATGCTATTTAGAAACAGATCCTACTCAAGCTTTACCAGGAGAAATAGATGTAAGATTTGTAGATACTAATATAAAAGATAGAGGAACAGCCAAGTATGTAACAACAAGTGGAGCAAGAGAGTATTATACCCCAGATGCCTTTACATTTGGTAGTGTTGAGCTTAGTGGAATATGGGTAGGAAAGTTTGAGACAAGTAGTTCTAATCCAAGTGTAACAGCAGGAGGAGGCAATACAACAGAGTTAGATGCCATGATCAAACCAAATGTGGCAAGTTGGAGAGATATAAATGTAAGTAATGCCTTTAATGTAAGTTTAAAGATGAATAATAATGGAAATAGATATGGAATAGAGAGTACAACAGATACTCATATGATGAAGAATAGTGAATGGGCTACAGTTGCCTATTTATCACAATCAAAATATGGAAAGTTAGGTAATACTAACTTTACTGGGGCGGATAAAGAGATATATCAAAATAAATCAGATCTTTTTATAACAGGATGCAGTTATGGCAGTCCAAGTAACGGGAATACAGATTATGGTTGCCAATATCAATATAATATAGAAATAAATGGAACAGGGGCAAGTACAACAGGAAATATCTATGGAATTTATGATATGAGTGGTGGTGCTCATGAATATACAATGGCAAATTATAATGATTTAATTGCAGATAGTGGTTTTTCTTCTATGCCTGACTCAAAATATTATGATAAATATACAACTGATAACATGTTAACAGCTTGTAGTGGAAATGAATGTTTGAGCCATGCTTTATACGAGACTAATAATTGGTATAGTGATTATCGTGGTTTAGTAAGAGAACAATACCCATGGCAATTACGTGGAGGAATTTATAATTATAGTATTAAAGCGGGAATTTTTAATTTTGAAATTAGTAATAGTGCTGTTGGGGGTAATACTATAAATGATGCTTTCCGTTTAGTAGCTACAACAAGTTAAGTGAGTAAAAAAGAAAAAATTAGTATTGTATAAGATATTTATTCATAATAAAAGGAAATGAGTTTTATTCATTTCCTTTTGTCATTATTCTTAATTTATCATAACTTTCTAATCCTTTAGAGCTTCCATCTGGAAGCAGATAAATATAATAAACTTTAAGTCTTTACCTTATATACTTTCTGTTTTAATACTGAGATATTATTCATTTTAATTTTGATTACACCATAAAGAAAATTAACTGTTTTGATAAATTAATAAAAAGAAAGAGTAGAAATTTCTTTCTTTTTCTGCTATTATATAATAGATTTGTGGAGGAAGTAAAAATGACTAAAAAAATATATGAATATGATTTTTATGGAAAGAAAATAGTAGTAGAACATGGAGAGCTTGCTAAACAAGCAACAGGTTCTGTCTTAGTTAGATATAATGATACTGTAATATTGACAGCTACTGTTATTAATAAAAAAGCTAATCTTTTGAGCGATTTCTTTCCATTAACAGTTAATTATCAAGAAAAACTTTATTCTGTTGGTAAAATACCCGGAGGCTTTATTAAACGTGAAGGAAGACCAACTGATGCTGCAACTCTTGCTGCAAGAATGATTGATAGACCAATGAGACCTTTATTTAAAGAAGACTTTAAAAATGAAGTTCAAGTTATCAATACTGTTTTATCAGTTGATCAAGATTGTTCTCCTGAGTTAACAGCAATGTTGGGATCAAGCCTTGCAACTATGATTAGTGGTGCACCTTTCTTAGGACCTATCGCTGGAGTTAAAGTGGGCTATATTGATGGGGAATATATTATTAATCCAACAGTAGAAGAATTAGAAAAAAGTGAATTAGACCTTACTGTCGCTGGGACAAAAGACGCTATTAATATGGTAGAAGCAGGCGCTAAACAAGTTAGTGAAAAAATTATGCTCGAAGGATTAATGAAAGGTCATGAAGCAATTAAAGAATTGTGTACTTGGCAAGAAGAAATTATTTCTGATATTGGTGTTACTCCTTTTGAATATGAAAGTTTAATTATTGAAGATAATTTAAAAGATGAAGTAGCTAAACTAATTGAAAAAGACTTAGATGAAGCTTTAAGAATTAAAGAAAAATTAGAGCGTTATGCTAGAATTGATGAAATTAAAGATAACTTATTAGAAAAATATAAGGAAGAAAATATTGAGTTAGAAGATGAAGATCTAGATTTATTACTTGTTAAAGTTGAGAAAATATTTAGTGATGTAGAATACAGATTGTTTAGAAATATCGTTGTTAAAGAAAAAATTAGATCTGATGGTAGAAAAATGGATGAAATTAGGCCTTTATCAACTGACATAGATTTACTTCCTAGAACTCATGGTTCTGCTTTATTTACAAGAGGAGAGACACAATGTCTTGCTGTTACAACACTAGGCGCATTAGGAGAACATCAAATTCTTGATGGCCTTAGCTTAGAAGATGAAAAAAGATTCATGTTACATTATAACTTTCCTCAATTTTCAGTTGGAGAAACAGGAAGATATGGTGCCCCAGGACGCCGTGAAATAGGACATGGTGCTTTAGGAGAGAGAGCCTTACTTCAAGTAATACCTAGTGAAGATGAATTTCCTTATACAATTAGAGTCGTATCAGAAATATTAGAAAGTAATGGTAGTAGTTCGCAAGCATCAATCTGTGCTGGTTGTATGAGTCTAATGGCAGCAGGTGTCCCAATTAAAGCTCCAGTTGCAGGTATTGCTATGGGTCTTATTACAAGCGATGATGATTATACGATCCTAACTGATATAGCAGGTATGGAAGACCATTTAGGTGACATGGACTTTAAAGTAGCAGGAACACGTGATGGTATAACTGCTTTACAAATGGATATTAAAATAAAAGGAGTTACTAAGGAAATATTAAAAGAAGCCTTAGAGCAAGCTCGTAAAGCAAGATTACAAATCCTTGATGTTATTAAAAAACAAATACCTGAGCCTCGTAAAGAAGTTTCTAAATATGCTCCTAAAACTAAAATATTCTATATTTCTCCATCCAAAATCAGAGATGTTATAGGTAAAGGCGGAGAAATGATTACCAAAATTATTTGTGATGCTAGTAATGTTAATGATGTTAATAGTATTGGTGCAGTTAAAGTAGATTTAGAAGATGATGGTAGAGTAATTGTTTACCATACAGATCAGGATGTTATAGATAAAACAGTTAAAATGATCGAAGATGTAGCAAGAGAAGTAGAAGTAGGTAAAACCTATGAAGCTAAAGTAGTCGCTATCCATGACTTTGGTTGTTTTGTAGAAGTATGGCCAGGTTGTGAAGGATTAGTTCATGTATCGCAATTAGATACTAAACGTGTTGAAAGAGTAGAAGACGTTGTAAAAGTAGGAGACACTATTTTAGTAAAAGCAATGGGTAAAGATAAAAAAGGTAAAGAAAACTTTTCAAGAAAAGAAGTATTATTAGATATGAAAAAGAAGAAGTCTAAATAAAGATTTCTTCTTTTTGGTATTCTTTACATTTTTCTTCTAATAATTTAAAGTCACAGCATCTTTCTTTATTTCTTTCGGGCAAATAATCTTTATCGTATTGCAACATAAATCTTTTAACCTTACTTAAAAGTTTTCTTTTATTATCATTTAAGAAAGTAGTTTGATTTATAATTAGATTTCTATATTTTTCTTCTTTAATTAAAGGTAAAACTTCTGTTAAACAAGATGGTGGAGTAGGAATCATATTATTAATATTAACAATCCCTAATTCACCATCTTTAATCTTAAATATATCAATTGCTTTTTCATTCATTGTTAAATGCTTAGGTTTAGGACTGGCAAGTGGTGCAAAGTAAGTCTGATTGTTAAAAGTATATACGACACCTATATATGGTCTCGTTTTTCTTTTGTTATAAGCAATTCGTTTATCATATTCTCTTAAATAATTAATATAACTATCATCTATATAGTATATCTTTAATGTTTTCACTAGAACCTCCAATAAATAAAGGACGACTCTACTTAAAGAATCGCCCACTTTT
Source organism: uncultured Bacilli bacterium (assembly GCA_944358305.1). GTDB lineage: Bacteria > Bacillota_I > Bacilli_A > RF39 > UBA660 > Onthousia. Next base: position 228,559 of record CALVQK010000001.1, read on the forward strand.
TTAGCTCCCTACTAAGGCAAGGGTATTCCAACTTTTTTAGCTCCCTACTAAGGCAAGGGTATTCCAACTTTTTTAGCTCCCTACTAAGGCAAGGGTATTCCAACTTTTTAATATTAGATTTGTAACTAATATGCTCATATTATATCAAGAAAATTGTACTTTGTAAACATTTTTGATATAATCTTTAATAGAAGGTGATATATATGGCAAAACACTACGATTTAGTAGGATCTGTTTATGATAAGCACACAAAAAAATTTCAGGAAGAAGAAATTATAAAAGTTCCAGGTGAATCTTTAAACTCTCTAGATAGTATTGATAAATTTACTGCTGGCTTTTCTGGCTTTTATGCTCTTAATGAAAGCTTAAATGAAAAGTACCATGCTAAAAATACTTTTTCTATTAGAGTTACAACTGATGATGGCAAAACTTATTATCATAGCGTTATTTATAATAAGCCTGATTTAGTCAAGATAGCAAGTTCCCTAAAAACTAGCAAAGTTCGTACTACACATGCCTATCGTACAGTTAAACTTTATACCGGAAATAACGATTTATTTTTAGATGCTTGGCTTGATGTAGAAAAGAAAATAATAGAGAAAGATAGAGAATGGTTATATAGAGTATTTGGTGAAAAAAATAGTTATTCTACTTTAATTAACAGATATATAAATGGTGATACTTTTGACAGTGAATCTAGCAGTGTACTGTTAGAATTAGAAGATGCTTTCAAAGAATATGAAGTATTTAGAAAATACCTTACTAATAAAGATAAAAATATAGTTAGAAACTTAAATGTACCTACTTCCAATGTTCCTTCAGAAACTACTTTAGAACCAATAGAAAGAAAATATACTGGCTCTCTTAACTTTATATCTTTAGACGATGATGATGAAGATGAGGACAGATATGATAAAGAAGAATTTTTTGATGAAGATGAAATAAGAATGATGAGTGATGGAGATGAAAATGTACCTTATCATTTTACAGGTAGAAAAATATGAAAGAACTTCCCATGTATTTAGAATATCTAGAATATGAAAGACATTACTCTAGATATACGATAGATAATTACGAAAGAGATATAGAAGAGTTTTTAAAATATTTAGAAAAAGAGAATATTAACTATTTAAAATTAGAATATAGTGATATAAGACTTTATTTAATGCATTTAAAAGATGAAAAACGTGAGAAGTCTACTTCTATTAGTAGAAAACTTAGTGCCCTTAGAAGTTATTATAAATATCTCTGTAATAACAACAAAGTTAAAAGTAATCTCTTTTCTTTAATATCATCTCCTAAGAAAGAACAAAAACTGCCTAGATATTTTGAATATAATGAGTTAGAAGAGTTGTTTAGTGTTCCAGATCTAAATACTGCTCTTGGTCAAAGAGATAGATTAATATTAGAAATTATGTATGCCACAGGAATAAGAGTAGGAGAGTTAGTTAAAATAGAATTAAAAGATATTAATAAAAGCGAAAGGACTATTTTAATCCATGGAAAAGGTAGTAAAGAACGTATTGTTAATTATGGAGAATATGCTAGTGATATTTTAGGAATGTACTTAAATAACGGTTATAAAGAATTGAATAAGTTTAATAGTAATTATTTAATCTTAAATAATCAGGGAAGGGCTATAACAGAACGAGGTATTAGATATATACTTACTAATTTAATAAAAAAGACATCACTTCATAAAAACATATCTCCTCATATGTTAAGACATTCCTTTGCAACACACTTGTTAAATGAAGGCTGTGATATATTATCAGTTAAGGAACTATTAGGACATGAAAGTATTAGTTCTACACAAATATATACTCATATTACTAATGATAGACTAAAAGAAGTATATCTCCACAGTTTTCCTAAAAGAGATATAAAATAATTATAAACTTTATCTTTTTACTTGAATAAATGGACTTTATGTGTTAAAATAATAATGGATAAAAATTAATTATCCTTTCACAGTAGCTCCAGAAATAAACTTTTGAAAACTAGATTATCTAGTTTTCTTTTTGTATTGTTTGGAATAAAATGTTAATACTATTAGTATAATTTACACTGTTTATTAAATATGTTAAAATAAAGCCAAGGAGGTTATATTATGTTTCGTAAAAATAATAAATTTGATGAATTAGATTATAAAGCAATTAATAAGTTCTTTTATACTTCAAATAATCTTTTAAATTTAGCTATTATTTTAGTTATTGTTCTAGCCATATTACTAGCAACTTATCTAATAAAAGAATGGAATATTTTAGGTATTATAGGTACAATTTTATCTGTGATTTCTCCTGTCTTTATTGGTTTTATTATTGCCTGGCTATTAGATCCTATTGCCACTAGATTCGCAAAAAAAATGCCTCGTGTTCTAGCTTGCATTCTTACATATCTAATTATTTTTGGAGGTATTATTTTAATACTTGCATTTACAGTTCCAACATTTTCAAGTGGTATTAGTGATATAGTTTCTGTTGTTCCTGATATAGTAGATAATGTTCAAGACTTCGCTGGAGATTTTTTAGAAAATCTTGGGGATGGTAAACAGATAGAAAGTTATAAAGATACTTTACTTACTAGAATCGAAGAAGTTGGTAGTAGTTTAGTTAATACTCTACCTAATACCATTTGGAATTTTGGAAGAGGAGTTGTTAGTGGTGCTACTAATATTGTCCTTGGACTTATGATAGGCTTCTACTTATTATTTGATTTTCGTAAATTTCAAGGCCATCTTTTAAGTATTATCCCTAAAGACTGGCACAAAGGTGCTAAAGACTTGATGAACCGTATCAATGGTAAACTTAGAAGCTATGTGGGTGGTGTTTTACTAATAATGCTTCTAGTCTTTATTACCCAATCAATTGGCTTTTCTCTTGCAGGGCTTAGTGCTCCATTCTTATTTGCTCTATTCTGTGCTATCACCGATGTTATTCCATATATTGGTCCATGGATAGGAGGAGCACCTGCAGTTATTGTTGGCTTTACAATAGATCCTATGGTAGGTGTATTTTGCCTTGTATCAGTATTAGTTTGCCAACTTCTTGAAAATAATTTTTATCAGCCTTTAATTATGGGTAAAACAATGAAATTACATCCAGTTACAATCATGTTAGGCCTCTTGATTTTTAACTATTTCTTTGGTATGATAGGAATGATAGTTGCAACACCTCTAATTGCAACAATTAAGATAATTTTTGAATTTATTATGGAAAATACTACTTTAGGAGAAAAGTTTAGTAACTATCAAGAAAATAATAAGAAAACAATGAAAGAAAAGAGTACAGAAGAAAGTCTTATAGAAGAGAGTTAATGGTTGGTGGAAATTAACTAAGATTCTTTTGGAAAGCTAGTTCTAGAGTTTTGTAGGGATGACCTTTATCATTAATTAAGACCAAAGTAGGATGGTAACGTGTATTATACACTCCTACAGTGGTCTTTTTTATGTAATTTTAGGAGTTGGTTTAGATGAAAATATTTTTATTAGCAGGTAAAGCAGGTAGTGGTAAAGATTTATTAGGAAGTTATATGAAAACTAAATATGATTTTAAAGGAGATAGTGCCTGTATTCTCCATATAACAACACCTTTATATGAATATGCTAAAAATTATTTCAGTTGGAATGGTGATATGCGAGAAAAACCTAGAGAATTCTTACAAGAGATGGGTATCGAAGTTATAAAAAACACTCTTCACAAAGAAACATTTTTAGTGGATAGATTATGTGAAGATATAGATATATTAAAACATTATTTTTCTGTTTTTATTATTACTGATGGTAGACTTGTAAGCGAATTTAATCTTTTAAGAGAAAGATTTCCTGATATAAAAATAATTCATGTTATCCGTGATAACTATAATAACAATTTAACTGATAAAGAGAAAAATCATATCACAGAAACTGATATGGAAAATTATAAAGATTATGATTATGTAATAGAAAATACCACTAAAGAGCATTTATTTAAAGAAGCTGATAAAATTATGGATGATGAAAGTGAGGTCGAATTACTTTGAAAAAATTAATTGCAGTAGTTGGCATGAGTGGAACAGGTAAAAGTGTTGCTACAACCTATCTAGAAGACCAAGGTTACAAAAAGATATATTTTGGAGGAGTAATTTATGATAAGATGAAAGAAGCTGGAATAGAAATTACTCCTGATAGTCAAAAAGAGTTTCGTGAAAATCTAAGAAAAGAGCATGGTATGGGAGTAGTTGCTAAACTTCTTCTTCCTAAAATAGAAGATGCTTATAATAAAGGAAATACTGTTTTAGATGGGTTATATTCATGGGATGAATATTTAATACTTAAAGAAAAGTTTAAAGATTTAAAATTAGTTTGTGTTTGCACAGATAAAAAAATTAGATATAATAGAGTTGAGTCAAGACCTGATAGACCTTTTAATCATGAAGATATCATTAAACGAGATATTGCTGAGATTGAAAATTCTGCTAAAGGTGGTCCTATCGCTTATGCTGATTATTACATCTTAAATAATGGTAATTTAAGTGATTTTTATAAAAGATTAGAAGAAATACTTGAAAGTATAGAACAAGAAGGAGTGAAGTAATATGAGATATATGACTAGTAATGAAATTAGAAAGATGTGGATTAAATATTTTGAAGAGCATGGCCATAAATATGTAGCCTCAGCTCCTTTAATCCCTATTAATGATGATTCTTTGCTTTGGATAAATGCTGGAGTTACCCCATTAAAAAAATATTTTGATGGTACTGTAACACCTGAGTCTAGAAGAATAGTAAATATTCAAAAATGTATTAGAACTAATGATATTGAAAATGTTGGTGTTACCAAAAGACATCACACTTTCTTTGAAATGATGGGCAATTTTTCTATTGGCGATTATTTCAAAGATGAAGCGATAGAATTTGCTTTTGAACTTTTAACAAGTAAAGACTGGTTTGCTATTTCTAAAGAAAAACTTTATGTTACAGTCTATACAAACGATGCTGATGCTTATAATAAATGGGTAGAAGTAGGTATGCCCGAAGATCATATTATAAAATTAGAAGGAAATTTCTGGGAAATAGGTGAAGGTCCATGTGGTCCTGATAGTGAAATATTCTTTGATCAAGGGGAAAAGTTAGATCCTGATGGTACTGCTTGGGATAAATTTATAAATGATGAAGATCAAGATCGCTATGTAGAGATATGGAATAATGTTTTTAGTCAATTTAATTCTAAACCTGGTGTTCCGCGTGAAAAATATAAAGAACTACCTCATAAAAATATCGATACTGGAGCAGGATTAGAAAGATGGTGCTGCATTTTCCAAGGCGTAGAATCAAACTTTGAAACAGATTTATTTAAACCTATCATTGAAAAAATAGAAGAGCTAAGTGGGGTCTTATATAATGGTGAAGTTGCTTTCAAAGTTATCGCTGATCATATGAAAGCCGTTACTTTCGCTATTTCTGATGGGGCTAGCTTTGGTAATACAGGGCGTGATTATGTCTTAAGAAGATTAGTAAGACGTAGTGTTAGATTTGGTAGGAAACTAGGTTTTAAAGAGCCATTCTTATATAAATTAGTACCAACTATTGTAAAAGTAATGGGAGAAGCCTATCCTGAACTTAAAGCTAACTCAGGAGAAGTAGCAGTTTATATCTTAGATGAAGAAAAACTATTCTTTAACACCCTAGAAGATGGGGAAAGACGTCTAAAAGAAATCATGAAAGATGATAATAACACAGAAATAAGTGGTTATGATGCTTTCAAGCTTTATGATACATTTGGTTTTCCATTTGAATTAACAGAAGAAATTGCTAAAGAAAATGGTTTCACTGTTAATTTAGAAGAATTTAATGACTATATGGAAAAACAAAAAGAGCTCGCTAAAAAGAATGCTAGAACTAAAACTGCTATGGCTAGTCAAAAGAAAGTTTTGATGGACTTTACTAAACCATCTACCTTCGTTTATGGTTTGTACCGTCTAAAAAGTAGTGTTCTTGCTATTGTTTCTAAAGAAAAATTAGAAAAGAGTCTAGATCATTCTGGTTATATAATTTTAAAAAGAACTTGTTTTTACTCTGAATCTGGAGGACAAGTTAGTGATACAGGTATGATCGTTGGTAAAAACTTTAAAGCAAGAGTAGTCGATGTTTTTAAAGGTCCTAATGGCCAACACATTCATAAAGTTAAACTATTAGATGGTGTCATTCACGTTAATGATGAAGTTGAAGTAATTATCGACAAGCAAAGAAGAAAAGAAATAGAAGCTAATCACTCAAGTGTTCATATTTTACAATATGCTCTACAACAAGTAGTTGATAAAAATATTAAACAAGCAGGAAGCTATGTTGATGAAGAAAAGCTAAGATTTGATTTTACTTGCCCATCAAAGATAAGTGATGAAGAAATTGTTAAAACTGAAGACTTTGTTAATAATATCATCAAAAGAAATGTCATAACATCAACAGAAACTATGCCATTAGATAAAGCGAAAGAACTAGGAGCAATGGCTTTATTTGGAGAAAAGTATGGTGATACAGTTAGAGTTGTCAAAATAGATAAATCTATTGAATTATGTGGGGGAACTCATGTCGCTAATACCAAAGATATTAAAAAGTTTGCAATTTTTAACTTCGAATCTAAAGGAAGCAACACTTATAGAATAGAAGCTGTTACTGGTAATAGACTAGAAAGTACTTTATTTGAAGTAATAAAACCATATAACGATGAAATGGTTAAGCTACTAATTAAAGCCAAAGAAATACTAGCTTTAGCTAAAAAACAAAACATAGATTTAAGCTTTGATGTAGAAATAGATAATACCGCTCCAACTTCTTATAAAGATATTATCTTTAATCAAAATGAGTTAAGTTATATTCAAAGTGAAGTTAAAGCTTTAGAAAAAACATATAATAACGAATTAGAAAAATTAACATTATCTAGCTTGGATAACTATACATCAAGAGTTAAGGAAATTAATGGTAAAAAGATATTATACTTAGAATTAGACAATATTGAAATGTTCTTAGTAAAAGCTATGGCTGATAATTTATGCAATAAATTTGATCAAGTAGTTATATTATTAGCAGATATAAAAGAAGATAATAGTGTTAACTTTATTTGTCGTAGTTCTATTCCTACTGTTAATGCTGGTTATATTATTAAAAGTATTACTACAGCATTTGGTGGTAATGGTGGAGGAAGTCCAACCTTTGCTCAAGGTGGAATTAAAGACAAAAATCATTTGACAGATATTAAAGAAGCCTTAAAGGATTTATTAAATGAATAATTATTTGATAAAAAGTTCATCTAAAACTCTTATTGATAAGAAAATTGATGAATTAATAGAAAAACAGGGATTTACTGACGCTGAAGTTAATGTTTACGATTTAGATGAGAGTAGTATTACATCTTTAATAGAAGATGCTGATACTATCTCTTTTCTTGCTTCTAATAAAGTAATAATAGGAAAAAATCTAACTCAAAATAGTTTTACAGAAAAAGATATAAACACTCTAAATAAATATTTAAATAATCCTAATTGCGATGTTCTTTTAATACTTACAACGTCTTCCATAGATACTAGGAAAAAAGCTATCAAAGAAATTGTTAGTAAATTAACTACTATTAATATTGAAACAACACCTAAAGATATAATTAAAGATTTATTTAAAGACTATGATCTAGAATATAAGGTTATCAATTTATTAGAAGAGTATTATAGTGATGATTTAGAAAGATTAGTTAGTGAATGTCAAAAATTAAAGTTAGCTTTCATAGATACAAAAAAAATATCTTATGAAAAAGCTAGTGAACTACTGGTAAAGCCTTTAAATAAGAGAGATAATTTAGCTTTTGACCTCGTTAGAGAAATAGCTTTAAAAGATAAAAGAAAAGCAATAAATATTTACAATGAATTGTTTAGTTATAATGTAGAAAGTTATTCTTTAATTGGTCTTTTAGAAAGTCAATACCGTCTTTTATATCAAGTAAAAGTCTTAAATAAAAAAAATATTTCTTATAATGATATAGCAAAAGAGTTAGATGTTCACCCTTTTAGAGTAAAGAAAACTTTAGAACTAATTAGATTTTACACTCTTAAGGAGATAAGAAAACTAATTAAGAATTTAGCAGATATAGATTTCAAAATAAAAAGTGGTGTTTACGAAAATAATATAATTATTGATCTATTAATATTAAATATAAAATAGCAAGAGAATCTACTATTCATTGCTATTTTTGTTCTTTTATGATATAATAACACTCGTCAAAAAAGGGGCGATGGTATGAACAGCTTACAGGAACTTTCTAAAAAGATAGAAACAGTTTTAACTACAAAAGAATTAAAAGAAGCTATCTTAACTGCTATGAACAAAGCAACTAATATTGAAGAGCTTCTAATATTAAAGTGGCAATTCAATAAAATATATGGTACTGCCACAAGAAATGTAAAGAAAGATATATTTAATGAAAATGTTGAACGTATCGCTTACCAAAACGCCTTAAATAATAGTAGATTAATTATAGAAGACTTACAAAATGGTAAAACTATTGCAGAAATAAAAGATAATTATTGTACTACTACTTCATCTATTAAAAGAGTACTTATCAACTACCTTGAAAAAGATGAAGAAGAAGCTTTAAAATTAGTTCCCAAAGTTGACATTGTTGATATTATACCTGAACAAGATAGAGAGTTTCTTTGTGCTAAAACTGCAATAAATATGTTTATACAAGCAAATACTGTAACATTACATCAAGCAAGCGAAAAATTTGGTAGTAAGAGTGAAGACTATCATAATTATCTAAAAATATTAGAAACTAAAAATCATCCCTTATTCTTCCAGTTTCAAGAACTAAACCAAGGCCATTTCAGTAAAACTTATAAAATTAGAACTGATATGAATTTAAAAAAAGAAGAAGCAAGAAAACAAAAGAGAATAAGAGAGCTTCTTGAACTTGAACCTCAAGAGATTATCAAAATTTTAAGTAATGTCAATACAGAAGACTTTGGATTATTTTGTAAAGCCTTTAACCTTGAAATTAGATTCTTTGCAAACTTTTTAAAAAGTGATCCAGCTTTAAAATATGAGTTTATTAATAAAGATACAATAAAAGAAACTTATGATGAATATTTTTTAAAATATCAAGAAGTAATAGAAAATTTAATAAAAGAAATCAAGACTCTTAAAGAAACAGGATTTAAAGAACCATTAGACTTATATGAATATTATTTGCATAACACTATAGACATTAATTATCTTGCCAGAATGGCCCTAGCTTACTCTAATATTAAAGGTAGATCTCTAATTTTAAAATATATAGATAATTTTAAAGAACCATTTAGCCCTATAAATAAACAAGGTATAGAAAATACTAAAAGACTAGGGATAATAAGTTGTTGTAAAAAAAGTATAAAATTTACTAATAGTGATATAAAGAAAGCCTTAGAAGAAATGAATGAGAAAAATCTACCATATGTTAAAGGAGTTCTATATGGAGCAATTAAAAAAGAGCAAGAATTAAAAGATACAAAGCAAAAAACTAGAAAGATAGGGGGAAATAAATATGGAAGATAAGAGATATTTTAAAGAACTTTTTAAAACTTCAGACACAAAAGAGAAGCTTCTCCTTTTAAAATGGAAATTAAGTAAATATCCTTATTTTAAAAAACTATTTCTAGAAGAATTTACAAGACTTGAAATATCTACAGTAAATAGAGAAAAAATAGTTGCTAAATTAATAGAAGCTTATAACCATAATGAAAATATTTATAAAGCAGCAAGAAAAATAAATAATGATTATAAGATCTCCCTTACAACCATGATTATTTCTTTAAATAATTATATGAAACTATATGAAGAAAAAACACACGAATATGAAATATTGAATACTATAAAAAATACCATAAGATTAGGAATTAGGCAAGAAAAAAGACTAGAAGAAAATGAACTTGACTATACTATATCTATAGAAATTATGACAATTTTTATAAATAGTAATTGTAAAACTTTTGATGAATTTTATAAACTTACAAATTGTCCTTTTAAAGATTTTAAAATGGCCGAAGATATATTAAGAGAGAAAAATCATCCTCTTTATTCAGAATATAAAAATATAAAAGATAAGCAAAGAAAAGAAAGCTTCAATAGAGGTGCTAAAGCTACAAAAATAACTAATTCTAAAGAAGAAGAGAAAATAATAGCCTCTTTAAATAACTTATCAAAAGAAGAACTAATAGAATTATTTAAAAACCATAATTCTAAAGAATTTAAATTATTTTGTAAAATAAATAAAATAGTAGAGCCATTATTAATAGTATTAATTCAAAAAAATTCTAATTTACTAAGTGTAATTGCAAATAATTTAGAATTATATTATAAATATGAAGAATATTATAAAAGACTAATTAAAAAGGTAATAACTAAAATTGAAAATTCTAGTTTTAGTTTTTATGAATACTACTTAGAAACTTCTCTAGATTTAAATAGTTTATGGAATATCGCTAATTTGTTTAATGATATTCCTAATAAAATTGTTATTAGAGACTTTTATAATAAACACAAATCTAGCCTTGTCTTATTAACAGAAGATCAAATCCAACTAATTTTAAATAACGGAAAATTAAGTGTTGGAAACGAAACTATAGCAATAAATAATAAAAAAATTAGTGATGCAGTAAAATATCTAAGATTTCAAAACATTCCTATATCTAAAGCAGTTTTATTTGAAGTAATAAAAAATTGGTCTTATATAGAAAGTTATAAAAATAAGTATTACGCCTCTTTTTTAAACGAAGCTACTTCCATAGAAGAACTTTTAATATTAAAATGGAAATGGAATAAATCTATATTAAATCATCATTTTGCTGTCGTAATTGAAACATCTAATAGCAATATAGAAAGAATTGCAGGAGAAAATGCTCAAAGCAATAAAGAAAATATTATTAAAGATTTAATAAATGGTAGTAGTTTAAATGATATTAAAGAAAAATATATTACTACTGCTAAAGCTATAAGAACGATTATTAGTGAATATTTAAAAAGTGAAAACTATAATAAAAAAATATTAAATATCAAAATTGCTGTTAATGATATATACGGTCCAGAAGAACAGGATAGAGATTTTATTTGTGCTTTAACGGCCTTTAAAATGTTTGTCGAACATAAATGTTTTAACAAAGCCTCTATAAAAGAAGAATTTAATTGTGGCACTTGTGATTATGACAAATTTAAAGGAATTCTAGAAAGTAGAAATCATCCTTTAATTAATAAGTTTAATAAAATAATAGAACGAAATTCTAAAAAAAGTATTAGTATTGCTAGTAGCGAACGTCATGATCTAACAAGAAAAGAAAAAGAAGAAAAAATTAAGAACTATACTAATTTAACATTTGAAGAAGCTCTTACTATTTTAAGTACCCCTGAAGCTGAGGACTTTAAATACTTTTGTCTTTTCTATGGTTTAAATACAACTAGACTAATTAATTTTCTAAAAGATAACCCAAATTTAAGATATGAACTAGCTAGTAACATTAATAATAAAGACAAAATAAAAGCTATCTATAATAGATGTATCTTTAAGTATCAGATACTAGCAAATCAAGTAGTAAATAAAATAGAAAAACTTAAAGAAGATAATTATAACACTCCTTTTGATTTATATGGATATTATTCTAATACTACTATAGACCTTAACTATCTAGCTTTAATGAATGTTGGTTATAGTTCTGAAGTAACACAGCAAATACAAGAGTATATTGTAACATTTCCAAGTCTATTTCAAAAAATAGAAAAAAGGCATTTAGAAATATTAAAATCATCTCAAATTATTAGCTGTTGTGGCGAAAGTACAAGATTTACTTCTAAAGATTTAAGAAAAGCTTTCGAAGATATAAGAGAGAAAAAACTTCCTTGTATAAAAGGAGTATTATACGGCGCTATTAAAAGACAAATAGAGTTTAAAGATGAAAAAATTAAAAAGAAGGTTTAATTATGAAAGATAAATCAGTAGAAAAATTTATAGGCAGAATCGAAAATATTGCTAAAAAAGATAATAGCTTATTTGCACCTTTAATAAATAACTCTCATTATAGTTTATTAACTATCTTTAATGCCTATAATGGATATATAGCAAGTAAGTTAAAAGACTTAAAAGAACAAGTTACTAACTTAGAAGCTAAAATCAGTGAAAGTAATGGTGTGAAATTAAAAATAGACTATGGTATTATTAGAGATTGTATAGGAGAAAACTTAGAAATTTATATAAGTTTGGAAGATAAAGAAACAACCATCAAAATACCATTTAGATATTTAGAAGATTACTATACTGAAGACGGAAAAAGAAAATGTAATGAAGATTCCCTTGCCAACACTTTTACATGGCATAGTAGAATAAATAATGATATAGAGTTACCTTTAAATCCTTTTCAAAAAGCTAGTATTATGGACTTAGGAACATTATATAAAAATATTACTAAAGACTTAAAAAAGTTTTCTATAGCATATGATGACATTAAATATTTTCCTATTTCTACTAGATATTATGATGCTAATAAATATCTTTGTATAACAATAGAACCTTATTTTCAAACTAGAAAGCCTTTATTTCTTGATATTTCTTTAATTCCTACTCAATCTATTGGTATTTTACAGCAATTATATTTATTTTATGGAAAAACAGGTACATTTTTAGAAGGATTTTATAAAGGTAATAATACTTCATATAATAAAGTACCATTAAATAGCAATAATGCCCTTGCTTTAGAAAGAGTCTTTGATATATTTAAAGTAAAAGAAGAAAAAATACCTGATTTTTTAATACCTTTTCTAAAAAGTAATGAACTAAGTCAAGAAGATGATAAAGACGCTTTGGAAATTAAGAAGAAATTTGAAGGCAACAAAGCTGAAATTAGTAAGTTAGTTAAAGAAAACCAGAGATTAGCAGCCGCTTTAAATATTAGAAGACCAATTACTAAAGAAGAACTTCTTAGGGAAGTAAGTGATAAAGAAGATAGGTACTTTGTTATAAAAGAAGAATATAAAGACTGTTTGGCTCTTTATGACTTAAGTAATATAAGTTTTGATAATGTAGATATTAGAGGTATAGATTTTAGAAATACCAATATTAATAGCTTGTTCTTTAATTTACAAAAACTATATAAAAAAGATATCTCCGGTTGTAATTTCTCTGTAGATGAAGAAAATAGTAAAGATTATATTTTCGGTTTAAATGATGACTTTACAGATGTTAATTTAAAAGGTACAAAAATGTATAATCCCTTTCCTTGTTGTTTAAATTACACCATTTATCAAGCTTCTATGGATGAATTTACTGTTTTGCCGGATACTTATGCTGAAAATATTGAATCAATCGGAAATGATGGTAAAGTTAAAAGAAAAACACTATATTAACAATAAAGAAGGATTTTAATCCTTCTTCATTTTTTCTAAATACAAATAAATCTCTTTTAACTTTGCCTCATAACCAAGATCTTTAGGATGATAATATTTCTTATTCTTTAACTTATCAGGCAAATATTGTTGTTTAACAAAAGCATTTTTATAATCATGAGGATACTTATAAGTAGTAGATGGATTCTTTAAATGTTTAGGAATATCGGAAACATTTCCTTTTTCAATATCACTTAACGCTTCATCAAGGGCAATATGAGCGGTATTGCTCTTAGGAGATAAAGCCATTTCTGTAACAATAGTACCAAGAGGAATTCTTGCTTCAGGAAGTCCAACTAATTTTGCCGCTTCAATCGCTGCCATCACTTTAGGACCAATTGATGGGTTAGCAAGTCCTATATCTTCATAAGCAATAACACTCATTCTTCTAAAGATACTATCTAAATCACCAAGAGTAATAAGTCTTGCAAGATAATGCAAGGAAGCATCTACATCACTACCTCTAATTGACTTTTGAAAAGCCGATAACATATCATAATAAGCATCTCCATCTTTATCAGCAAAGAATACAGGTTTACTATTAACTTTCTTAACTACATCTAATGAAACATTATAATCTTTAGTAGAGTAGTAAGCAACTTCTAAAAGATTATAAGCAAATCTTAAATCATTACCAGCTACTTTAGCAATATAATTAATTGTTTCCTCATCTATTTTTATATTAGGTAAATAAGGAGATTTAATCGCTCTTTTAAGGCCTTCTATAATATCAGAAGTCTCTAATTCTTTTAACTCAAATAATTGACATCTTGATCTAATCGCTGGATTAATTGCATGATATGGATTACTAGTAGTCATACCAATTAAAGTAATAAGCCCATTTTCTAAACAAGGTAGTAATATATCTTGTTTATCTTTATTAAGACGATGTATCTCGTCCATAATTAAAACCAATCCATCATACATCTTCGCTTCTTCTATAACTACGTCTAAATCTTTTTTAGAGTTAACAGTAGCGTTTAAAAATCTATACCTAACTCCTAAATCATTAATAATTGCATTTGCAATAGAAGTCTTACCAATACCAGGTTTACCATATAAAATCATAGAAAATAACTTTCTATTCTTAACTAAGTTACTAAGAATCATATCTTCCCCAACCAAGTGTTTTTGGCCTATAACTTCGCTTAAAGAATTAGGAGCAAGTTTTAATGCTAAAGGCTTATCCATAGTATCATCTCCAAGCAATATTTTATCAGAAAAAACTATCTTTTTAAAGTTTTTATGTTATACTTTACTTATGGAGGGTTTAGAAGTGAACTTAGATTTAGAAAAATTAAATTCATATTATCTTGAATATCTTGGTACTGAAATTAGACTAAAAGAAAAAGAAAAATTAAAAGAAGAACTACTAGAGAAATTAAAAAGAACTAAAGAAGGAAAATTCTATTTAAAATTAAGTGAAGAGCAAAAACGTGAATATAGAGATTTTAGATATAATGCTAATATAACAAGGCTTCTTTTAGTCGATAGTCTTATAGAAGATTATAAAAAAGCTAAAAAAGATTTAGAATTAGAAATAGTTGAAGCATCTTGGTTTCCCTTTAATAATAGTAAAGACCATATTTTCATTAAAGATGATAAAGACTTTTATGATGCCTTAACAGGAGAGTCAACTGAGGATCTGGATATTGATTCATCTTTAAAAGATTTTATTAGAACTATTATAAGTAAAACATATAAGATTAATAATGAGTATAGTATAGATGATATACCGCTTATTAGATTAACAAGTGAAGAATTACAAGCAAAAAAAGAAAAACCATTAACACATGTAGATTTCTTCATTTCAGGTAAAGTTAAAAGGTTACACAGCCTAGATAGAAGAAAAAATATATATAGATCCCTAAACAAAAACAAACTAAAAGAAATCAAAATATCTATATCTAACGATATAAAAGAAATTGAAAGTAGCGATAGTTTCTGTCTTAATAAAGATCTTGCCTTAGAAGAAGCATATGCTATAAAATTTGAATTATTAATGTTAAAAGGATACAGTGTAGTTAAATTATATAAGCAATTAGAAAAGAAAGAACAACAAGCTCTTATTCCTTCATTAATTAAAGCTTATTATAATTTAATAAATATTAAATATAGAAGACAAAGTGGCTATTTTATAAATGAACACGATGTAATGTATGCTGATTTTGAAACAGCAAACCCTGATATAAATGCTAAAATACTTGAAATGAAATTTAACAGAAAGAAGTGAAACGCATGAAACGTAGTGAAGTTGATAGAGAAAAAGTTAGTCCCATGATGAGACAATATTTAGAAATTAAAGATAATTACGAAGATGCTATTATCTTTTTTAGACTTGGCGATTTTTATGAAATGTTTTTTGAAGATGCCGTAACTGCATCCCATGAATTAGAACTAACTTTAACAGGAAGAAATGCTGGACTTGAAGAACGTGTTCCTATGTGTGGTGTTCCCTTTAAAGCATACCAAGGATATTTAGATAAACTAATAGATAAAGGTTATAAAGTAGCGATAGTAGAGCAGTTAGAAGACCCTAAAACTACTAAAGATATGGTAAAACGTGATGTTATTCAAGTAGTTACTAAAGGTACGAGGCTAGATTCTTCAATCAATGCTAAAGATAATAATTTTATCGCTTCTATTTATGATTTAGAATATTGTTATGTCTTATCCTATTCAGATATTTCAACAGGAGAAGTTTATGTTTTATTAGAAAATGCTAACAAAGATACTTTACTAAGAGAAATATTAAGACACGATTTTAACGAGATAATTGTAAATGATAAAATAGATAGAGAACTTATTAATACCTTAAGAACTACTTATCATTTAAATGTTACTATCTATAATGAATTAAATAATGATAAAAAATATAAATATATTTATAAAAATCTCAAGGATGTAAGAGAAGAAACTGGTATAAAACATTTATTATCATATTTAACTAACACTAAAAAAGGAGATCTATCTCATTTAAAAGAAGCAAAAAAAGAAAATATTAAAGATCATTTATTAATTGATAATAATACTAAAAGAAATCTTGAATTAACAGAAACTATAAGATTAAGAGAAAGAACTTATAGTCTATTATGGCTTTTAGATAAAAATAAAACTGCCATGGGTAGTAGATTATTAAAACAAAATATAGAATCTCCATTAACTAACAGAAAAGAAATAGAATCTCGTTATGATTTTGTAGATAAGTTAAGAGTAGAATTTATTATTAGAGATGATTTAAAAAATAATTTAAACGAAGTGTATGATTTAGAAAGACTAGCGGCAAGAATTACTTATGGTAATTTAAATGCTAGAGATCTACTACAATTAAAAAGCAGTTTAAAAGTACTGCCTGAGATTAAAAGACTTTTAAAAGAGTTAAAATACAATAAAGAAATAGAAGACTTTAAAGAGTTATATGCTTTACTTGATAAAAGTATTAATGAAGATGCCCCTATCACTTTAAGAGAAGGGAGCTTAATAAAAGATGGTTATAATGAAGAATTAGACGAATTAAGAAGTGTTTCTAGTGGTTCTAAAGATTTTATTTTAGAGCTTGAGCAAAAAGAAAAAGAACGCACAGGAATTAAGACCTTAAAAGTAGGCTTTAATAAAGTCTTTGGCTACTATATAGAAATTAGTAAAGGACAAGTTAAAGAACTAAAAGACGAATATGGTTATGAAAGAAAACAGACTCTTTCTAATTGTGAAAGATTTGTTACGCCTTTACTAAAAGAAAAGGAAAATATAATATTAGGTGCTGAAGAAAAAATTATAAATCTAGAATATCAATTATTTATGAAGATAAGAGAAATTATTAAAAGATATATTCCTAACTTGCAAAAAACTGCTAATATTATTGCCGAAGTTGATATGTTACAATCATTTTCTACAGTAGCAGATCTTTATAATTATGTAAGGCCTACTATTACTGATAATCATAATGTTAAAATAATCGCTTCCCGTCATCCTGTTATTGAAGAAGTAATGGCTAGTGATGATAAAAAGTATGTATCTAATGATATTATCATGGATGAAGATACCTCTATTCTTTTAATAACAGGCCCAAATATGGCTGGTAAATCTACTTATATGCGTCAGGCAGCTATTACTGTTATTATGGCTCAAATAGGGTGTTTTGTTCCTGCTAAAAGCTGTTCTATGCCTATCTTTGATAAAATCTTTACAAGAATAGGAGCAAGTGATGATCTTGTTAGTGGGGAATCTACCTTTATGGTGGAAATGAAAGAAGCAAATCTTGCTTTAGAAGAAGCCACTAAAAACAGTTTAATATTATTTGATGAACTAGGTAGAGGTACAGCAACATATGACGGCATGAGTCTAGCTCAAGCAATATTAGAATATATTCATGATAAAATAGGAGCCAAGACAATGTTTTCTACACATTATCATGAATTAACTAGCTTGTCTAATTCTTTAAAACATTTACAAAATGTGCATGTATCAGCAGTAGAAGAAGATGGTAAATTAACTTTCTTACACAAAATAAAATTAGGTGCCGTTGATAAAAGTTATGGACTTAATGTTGCAAGTCTTGCGCATTTACCAGATTCTCTTATCAAAAGAGCAGAGTCTATTCTTAATGTCTATGAAAGTGAAGGAATAAAAGAAAGAGAATTTACCCAAACTAGTCTTTTTACCTTAGACGAAGAAGAAGTTAAAGAAGAAGATAAAGTTAATGAAATAGAAGAAGCCATCAAAGAAATAGATCCCCTTAATATGACCCCAATCAATGCCTTAAATTTCTTATATGAATTAAAAGAAAAAATTAAAAATGAGGAGAAATAATTATGAGATACGATTTTTTTAGTATATTAGAAAAAATAATAGGAAAATTAGATGATAGAAAAGATGTTATTGATATTATAAAATATGAATTAGGTGCAAACTTGGAATATTTAGTAACATCATTTGATTTTGATAAAAAGGTTATTACATTTAATGGTAATGTTCGCCTAACACCTATCCTACGTGGCGATTTTTCTATAGGAATAAGTATTAGTATAGAGGAAAAGGTAGGTGCTGAAACATTTAAATTAACTAAAAATATAGTTTACTGTGGTGATGGAAAAACTGGCGTAATAGTATCAACTTTAGAGGAAGTTAATAATCCAAAATATAATATATATTTTGCTAATACCAAAAGAATAGACAGAAATAGTAATGAAGAATATTTTATCGCAGATAATGATTTAGGACTATGGATTTATGATAAAAATATAGTTTCCGACAGAAAATATGAAACGCTATTTACTGCCAAAACTGCTTGCGAAGTTTATGATTTTTACTCAAGGTATCACTCTACAATGGCAAAATTAAAAGAGCAATATATTTTACCTGATTATTTTAGAATAAGAAATAATATAGTTAATGGAGATAAATTAATTGATATTGTACAAGATAATAGTACTTTTGATGATAAAGATATAATAAAAAATGCTATTAGCAATAAACATGAAAAAAATATAGAACTAGGAAAAGATGCATTTAATCAAAGTATCTATGAAGGCTTTGAAAGTGACGATATTTCAACTGTTATTCAGATAAAAACTAGATTTAAACCAACAAGCAAAAATATTTTTACTTATAAAGATAATTTTATAAAACCAAAAGTAAAGATAAAGAAAGAAGAAAAATAATTATGAAATATGACTTAGTACAAATTATTAAAGATAAGCTTAAAATTTTAGAAAAGAATAAAATGGCTGCAATGGTACTAAAAGAAATGCTAAAAGGTTACCCTACTAATATAGGGAAATTTGAAGCAAATACCATTTATTTTACTAAAACTAAAAAAGAAACAGTTTACCTTGAATTATTTCCTAATAATAGAATTGATATTAGTCAAGACATTTATGCAAATAAAACAATGGAAAATTATAAAACTAGTATTATCGTTAAGGATGAAAACAGTTTTGATTATCAAAGTTATTTATCTGTTCCTGGAAAAGAGTACCATATTTTAATAGCATTTACCCTATCTTTTGAAGGAACAAAACTAGTTAAAGCTAATTTTGGTATTTGGAACTATGATTTAAAAATAAAAGACTTTAAGGAATATTTTGGTCAATTTCTCGAAAATGAAGCCCTAGATCATACTGTTTTAGGTTATCCTTCTTTTATTAAAATTCAAGAAGAAGTTCATCGTAAGCTTAGATTATTTCCAGATTATTACGAAACTCATGAAATTTCTTCTTACAATGATAAATTTATCGATAATCATTATATTGATGGTATTAATAAAAGAAAAATGCTCGAAGAAATTAATCTCAATGACATAATAATTATGACGGATAGTGGTTTAGAAACATTTAATGCCTCTTATTTAATGATTAGTATATTAAAGATAGATAATTTACTAACTGACCTAGCAAGAAGTAAACAAGATACCAGTGAAGATGAAAAACTAGAAAATTTAGTTGATTTCTATGTTAGTGCTCTTGCCTTAAAAGATATAATTAGGACAGGTTGGGATAAAGAACATTGGAATGTTTTAAAAGAAAGACTTGAAAGTGTTGCTGAACATACCTTTAGTGCAATGATACTAGCACAAGGTATGCATAGTGTTTTTGATTATAGTAATATTGACATAAATAAAGTAATGCAAATGCTGCTAATACATGATTTAGGAGAAAAATTCACTGGAGATATTCCTGAGTTTGATCCAAGAAAAGATAATAAAAAAGAAAGAGAATTACTAGCTTTTAAAGAGATAGTTTCAAATCTCCCTAATAAAGAGGAATTTGTTGACTTATTTATCGAATTTACTGAAATGAAAACACCTGAGGCTATATATGCTAATCTTTGTGATAAGCTTGATTGTGATATTAATGCTAAAAATTATGAAGATAATGGTTATAATCATTTAGATGGTCAAGAGCATAATAAAGCCTTTAATAGCGCGGAAATACAAGCAATTTTAAATAGTGGTTTTAACACTGTAGCTGATTG
The DNA here is from genome assembly GCA_944358305.1 of uncultured Bacilli bacterium. Lineage (GTDB taxonomy): Bacteria > Bacillota_I > Bacilli_A > RF39 > UBA660 > Onthousia. Next base: position 248,960 of record CALVQK010000001.1, read on the forward strand.
TTTTATTGAATATGATGCTAAGCATTATCAAATAGATGATAACTTTATGAAAGTCCTAAGATATATTCAAAGGAATAATTTGTATAATAAAAAAGGGGATAAATGATGAAATACGCTTTAATATATTATATAAAGATTATAAGAATAGTATAAACTACTATTATAATTTTACTGATAAACTAGTTTATACTAGTAATGATAAAAATAATAACTGTAATTGTAGGGGAATAGTAGGGATAATTATAGGTTTTCTTTTCTATCTAACTTTTGCAATAATTAGTTATTATTTGCCATATTCATATCTATTTATCATATTAGTAGGAATTATCTTTGGTATAGTCATAACACTAATAGCAAACTCCACGATTAAAGATATATTTAAAACAAAAGGTAAGAAAATCTCTTTAAAAGAGTTAAAAACAATGTATAAGAAAAATAAAGCATTTAGAATAAAATATTTTATCCTAACAATAGCTTTTCTTATTCTTTCTATTTTAAATTTAATTTTATATCAAAATGAAACTGCTATTAATTTTCTACTATTTACAAGTATTATTATGACTACATTTCTTATTCTTTTATATAGACCAATTAACAATTTAAAACTATTAAAACTAATAAAAACTTCGTCTTAAACGAAGGTTTCTTTTTCTATTATCATTTTTAATTTATCTTTTATTTCATCAGTTGTAAATAAATAGGGTATAGAATTATAATTACATTTTATTAAATCCTTAATAGTTAAATTAGTATTATTCAAAACATTCCTATATTCTTCTGTAATATTTATATTAGAAACAGTATCATTATCAGTATTTATAGATATTAATACACCATTACTATATAAATATTCTAAAGGGTGTTCACCTTTTACCGCTTCCGTTTGAAAGTTACTAGTAGGGCATATTTCTAAAAGAATTTTTTCATTAATTATTCTCTTTAATATCTCTTTATCTTCTATACATCTAATACCATGTCCTAATCTTTTAGTTCCAAAGTCTAAAGCAGAGCTTATACTACTAACCCCATCTGCTTCTCCTGCATGAATAGTATAAGGAATATTTAGATTTTTGCACAAATCAAAGATATATTTAAAGTTTTTTGTCTCATATAAGCCTTCCGCACCTGCTAAGTCAACTGCAAGAACACCTTTATTCAAATATTTCTTAGCATATTTTACTATCTTTAAATTATCATCTTTACTACTATCTCTCATACAGCAAAGAATAATTCCTCCTAGAATATCAAACTCTGCTTTGGCTTTTTCCATTCCCTTTATAACACTCGTTATTACTTCATCTAAATTAAGCCCCTTTTCTTGATGCTTAATTGGAGCAAATCTAATTTCTGCATAAATAACATTTTCAAGATATAACTTTCTAAATAAAGCATAAGTAGTACTTTCAAGTCTTTCTTTAGTTTGTAATAAAGAACAAGGAAGAGTAAACTTCTCTAAATAATCATTCAAATTATGGCAGCCTTTATCTACTTGTAGTTCTTTAACTATCTCATCATCTGTTAAATCATAGCCATCCTCTTTAGCATATTTTTTAGCAAGTTCTATATCAATAGATCCATCTAAATGTAAATGAGTAACTATTTTCTTTACATCTTTTATATCCATATATATCCTCCTAGTATTTAATATACATACTTTAATTTATCTTGTCTAGACTTTTAATATTTATCTGTTTGGAACTAACTACTTGCTAGAAAATAATATTTATGATAAACTGTATATGTAAAGAAAAATTACATAAAATAAAAAAGAGGACTACCTAGATTTGCAGCTGGGTGTTACCTCAAATTCTTTTGTGTAAACACCCTAATTACAAAATTGTAATAGGGCGTTTTACTATCTATAAATAACCAGAAGGATGATAATAATTAGTAAAGTAACTATTAAGAAATCTTTCTTATTCATAAACAATTCCCCTTTCTTCCCCCTGTTTTAGAGTTATGAAAGAGGCAACCCCATTACTAGGTATTCCTAATTCGTATAATAACATACCTGATACAATAATTCAACCAAATAAAATACATTTTTAAATAGAACAAACATTTCATAATGTTTGCTCTTTTCATATGTAAATTTTTTTGATAAAATAAAAACAGAAAGTGAGTGTTTATCTATGAAAACAAGGAATGAAGTACGTGAGATTGCTCTTAGAATTATTTACAAGATAAATATCTTTGATGATGCACATGTTTATTATGATGTAAATGATTTAATTAAAGAAGAGTATGAAATAGAAAATGATTTTGTTAATTCCCTAGTTAATGGTGTTATAGAAAAAAAAGATGAATTAACTGCTTTAGTTAATAAATATATGTCTGATTGGTCATTAAAAAGATTAAATAAAGTAGATCAAGCCCTATTTCTACTTGCTAGTTATGAATTAAAGTATGAAAAAACTCCTAGTATTGTTAGTATTAATGAATGGATCGAAATTTCTAAAAAATATAGTGATGAAAAGGTTACAAAAATGTTAAATGGCGTTTTAGACAATATTTATCACAGTGAGGAAAATGATGAATAAAGAATATTTAACTGTCAGTCAATTAACTAAATATATAAAATATAAGTTAGATAATGATGTTAACTTAAGAGAAGTCTATTTAAAAGGTGAAATCTCTAACTTTAAAGCTCATACTAGAGGCCACTTTTATTTTACGATTAAAGATGAAGGTAGTAGAATTAATGCAGTCATGTTTGCAAGTAGTGCTAGTAAAGTAAAGTTTACTCCTGAAGATGGTATGAAAATACTTGTAACAGGAAGAATATCTGTTTATGAAGCGACAGGTGGTTACCAAATCTATGTTAATGAAATGATGGAAGATGGAGTAGGGAACCTTTATGTTGCCTTTGAACAATTAAAGAAAAAGCTTGCTGGTGAAGGTTTATTTGATGAAAGAAGAAAAAAGCCAATTCCTAAAATACCAGAAAGAGTAGGGGTAATAACTGCTCCAACAGGTGCTGCTATTCGTGATATAATATCTACTATTAATAGAAGATTTCCTTTAACAGAAGTAATACTTTTCCCTAGTTTAGTACAAGGAGAAGGTGCTAAAGAAGATATTGTAAGGCAAATAGAGCGAGCTAAAGACTATAATCTTGATGTTCTAATAGTAGGTAGGGGAGGAGGCTCAATTGAAGACTTATGGGCCTTTAACGAAGAAATAGTAGCAAGAGCAATATTTGATTGCCCTATTCCTATAATTAGTGCCGTAGGTCATGAAATAGACTTTACTATCGCAGACTTTGTAGCAGACCTTAGAGCGCCAACTCCAACTGGAGCAGCTGAGATTGCAGTTCCTAATAAAAGTGATGTTATAAATTATATTAATCAATTAAATTTAAGATGCCAAAAGAATATTAAAACAATTATTGAATTAAAGAAAAAAAGATTAGATAGCATTAAAAGTCATTATATTCTAAACAATCCTTTAGACTTATATTCTGCCAAAATTCAAAAACTTGATTATTTGACTGAAAGACTAGTAAAAAACTATAAAGTTATTATAGATAAAGAAAAGATAAAATTAAATAACATAAAAACAAGGCCTTTATTTAGTAATCCTTTATTAATACTAGATAAAACTAAACAGAAATATGCTTTATTACTTAGTAAATTAGATGCCTTATCACCATTAAAAACCCTAGAGCGTGGTTATGGTATCGTTAAACTTAATGATAAGGCCATTACTAGTATAAAAGATTTAAAAACAGATGACTTAATTAATATAGAATTAAAAGATGGCAGTGTTAATGCTCTTGTAAAATAAAAGGAGATAATGTTATGACAAAAGTAGAAAAACAATTAGTTAAATGTGCTAAGTGTGGTAAAGAAAGTGAACAATTAATAATATATAGTGTTAATTTTAGTTTAGGAAAAAAAGAAGATAATAAAAAATTAATAAATAAAAACCAAAAATGTCCTAATTGTGGATATGAAGCAAAAGATATAAGCGTAATCAAAAACAATTAATACAAAAATAGGAGGAAAATATGGAAAAGAAAGAAAAAAAATTTGAAGAAAAAATAGACGAATTAGAAACACTTGTTAAATCTTTAGAGAATGGAGATGTTCCTTTAGACAAAGCTATAGATTATTTTACCAAAGCTACAGAACTTGCTAGCGAATGTGATAAAGATCTAAAAGAAGCTGAAAAAGCTTTAACTTCTATTGTAAATGAAGATGGTAGCTTAGGAGAATTTAAAGGAGAAGTAGAAGCATAATTATGAGAGAAGTTAAAATTCATGGAATCTATAAACATTTTAAAGGAGATTATTATTTAGTAGAAGGAATTGCCAAGCATTCTGAAACAAAAGAAGATATGGTAGTCTATCGTAGATTATATGGAGATGGTAGTTTATGGGTAAGACAACTTGATATGTTTTTAGAAGAAGTAGATCACATAAAATACCCTAAAGTTAAACAAAAATATCGTTTTGAACTTATGGAAATTCAAAGTGTTGCTAGTAAGTTTAAAGGAGAATAAATGATAAGATTAGTTAAGTTTAATAAATTAAAAGATAAAGATTTAGATAAAATAATTGATAAACACTATACACATTGGAAACAATACAATAATAAATTAGATTTAAATGAAATAGTTAATAGTTTTAAAAATATTTATAACAATGAATCTATTTTGCCTATTGGGTATGCTTGTTTTGATGACGATAAACTAGTTGGTTTTTGTACTTTAAGAAAAGATAATCTAAAGAAATATCAAGATATATTTCCGTGGATTTGTAGTGTTATGATTTTTGATGAAGAAAGACATAAAGGATATGGCACGAAAATGATTGAGTTGGTATGTAATGAAGCTAAAAAGCTAGGTTACAATAAAGTCTATTTATGGACTGACAAAGCTCCTGACTTTTATAAAAAATAGGTTTTAGTTATGTTATGCAAGTCGAGAAGAATGAAGGTGGCTTTGGAGAGTTATATTGTAAAGAAATATAAATATATTAAATATAGGAGAATAGATATGGAACAAATAAGTTATAAAGAGTTTAGAAAATTTTTAGATAGTGATGTAAATGAAGCTGAATACTTTGGTTATGGTAAAGAAGATTTAATTAGTTTGAAAGAGCGTTTAGAAGGATTAAGAGAACGTTTTGATATATGCGAGTCTAGAATAGAAAGTGATAGAGAAAAAATTGAAAAAGCTTATAGTAATATAAGTGGTATTTCTTATAATGATTATCGCAAAGCTCTTACTTTTAATGACGGCGAATCCTCATATTATCTAGCTAAAGATGAAGAAAAAAACATCTACAAAATCAAATGGTATGCAAGCAGTGAATCATCAGTATTAACTAATATGAAACTAGTTAAATATAGAAATCTTGGAAGAAAGTATTCTAAAGAAATAGATAATATTGTAGAAAATAGTGTTAAATACTTTAATAAAGACAATACTATTGAATCAGTAAGCTCAATATTTGTTTTAGAAGATAGTTATTTTTCATCTAAATTAAATTGTAATAATTGTCCATTTTTCTTTATTGATAAAAGGACTTTAGTGCCTGAAGAATATACAATAATGCCTTTTAGAGTAGAATATGATACTCTTCCAAAAATAGCTATAGAAGATAAACAAAAACTATTAACTAAAATAATGGTACCAAGAGGATTTTTAAATTGAGTAGAGTAATTATATATAAAAGTAAAACAGGGCATACCGAAAGATATGCTAAAATGCTTAGTGAAGAGTTAGATATTCCTTGTTATTCATATAAAGAAGCCAAAGTTAGTGATAATGATGAAGTGATTTTCTTAAGTTATATCTATGCTTCAAAAATAATGGGGCTCTCTAAAGCTTTAAATAAATATAATATAAAAGCAATAATTGCTGTAGGAGCACTTGCCTATAGTAAAGACTATGTTAATACTTTAAAACAAACTAATAATATCGATAAACCTTTCTTTTATCTAAGAGGAGGAATTGATTATAGTAAGTTAAACTTTATCTTTAGAAAATTTCTTCCTATCATAGGTAAAGATATTGCTAAAGATGATAAAGAACTTTTAAACCTATTTAAAAATGGTGGCGACTTTGTTACTAAAGACAGCCTAAAAGATGTTATTAATCATTTAAAATAGCTAATTAATTTAGTTATTTTTTCTTTTTTAAAAGAGCATTGATTATTAATCAACACTCTTATCGCCTTCCTCTAACATCGTTGTTATAAAAATACCATACCCTTTCTTAGCATCATTTACTATAACGTGAGTAACAGCACCAACTAGTTTTTCATTCTGAATAATAGGAGAACCACTCATTCCCTGAATAACACCACCAGTCTCGTTTAAGAGTTCTTCATCTGTTATTTCAAAAAGAATATTTTTAATACTGCTATCTTTATTAACATTTAATATGTTTATTGTATATTCTTTAACCTCGTTACCATTAATAACAGTCCTTATAGTAGCTTCACCTTTCTTAACATCATCTTTTGTTCCAACTTCTAAAGCTTTTGTTTCTAATAGCTCATCTGTATATTCTCCAAAAATACCGGACTCTTCATTAGAACTAATACTACCATAAGTTACACCTTCATCATAAATAGCATTCTTCTCACCTGGTGAGCCATTTTCACTTTTTGTATTATCAGTTACCGTAGCTTTAAAAATTTTCCCATCCTTAATTTCAAATCTTTCACCAGTTGTTCTCTCTGTTATTTCATGACCTAAAGCCCCAAAAATAGTTGTTTTAGGATCAATATAAGTTAAAGTACCAATACCGGTTATTTCATCTTTAACATAAAGTCCCGTTTTACAAACATTTTCACTATCACAGATCATATCTAAAGTTAAATCAGAAGACTTATTATCACGAATAATAGTTACATCTAACTGATTATCCTTTTCTGCTTCAGAATTAACTGCATTTACCATTTCATTAATGTCACTAACTTCTGTGCCATTTATTTTTGTAATGGTATCACCAACTAGAAAACCTGCATCTTTTCCAATATATTTACTATCTACTTCATAGAAACCAACTACTAAAACACCTTTAGAATTAACTTCTATACCAATGGTTTCTCCACCTGGGATAATATATTTGGAATAAGCATAAATGTTTATGGGCATAATAAAAAGTATAAGAAGAGGAAAAATTATTTGTAGCTTTAATTTTTTTAAAAAATGCATCTTAATCAACTCCTTAAGCTACAGTAATAGTATGGAGAGATTTTTAGAAAAAAGACGTGTTAAATCTTGCCAATATCAAACAAAAATGATATAATATAGAACTTACAAGGAGGAATATTATGAAAGTCTGGAAAAATGCTAAATTTTTAAAAAAAGATAAAAATATAGATTTAATTACAAGAAGTTATATAAACTATATTTATAAATATGGTCCTATTAATGACATTATTAGAAAATATAATATTAATCCAAGTGATGTATATAAATTAAATCAATATACTGCTAATAGAATTGCTGGACTTTTATTACTATATCTTGCTAAAGATACAAAACGTCTTAATGACATAGTTTTAAAATACGATACAAACGATTTATTAGTAAGTGATATTGTTCCTGAAATAGAAGGATATATAGAAAGGTGAGGGGTTCAATGGAAGCAAAAAAAGTAAAAGGAAATTATAATAAAAAGAAAAATGTTAAAAAGATAAATTGTCTTGCTAACAGAAAAAGAGTTAATACTACAAAATTATTTAAATAAAATTAAAAAAATAGACGCTAACAAGTTGTCTATTTTTAAATTACATAAAAGAATATTACACTAATTACTGAAGCTAATATAGCTACTAACATTATAGCAGAGATTATCTTTACCATTTTTTGATTCATTAAATTCACCTCAATCTAATTATATAGAAAAAGTCTATTTTTGTAAAATGAATTTAGGTAAATAATTATACTCATATGAATAATCTTTATTAGGGTGAAATATATGAATATAAAATTAAAAAATGTAAAGAATAAAGTAACAAACAAACTAGAAGAACAAAAGAAAATATACATATTTCTTATCATAGTAATGTCTATAGGTCTAACCTGCGGCATTATATATGCTGTTATATTAAATAAAAGTGATCATAATCTAGTTACAACTAGTTTAAATAGTTTTTTTGATAGTATCAAAAACAATAATATAGATTACACAAGTGCTTTAATTAATAGTTTGATAGGCAATATCTCTTTTGTAACATTTATTTTTTTATTAGGAATATCCATTATAGGAATACCTTTAATTATATTTAGTTTAGCTTCATCTGCATTTATTTTTGGTTTTTCTTTAAGTTCTATTATTTATACATACCATTTTAATGGCATTTTAAAAGCTGTTTTCTATCTTTTTCCTCATCAGTTGATTACCTTATTAATGTCACTATTTTTAGGCTTCTATGCCCTTTATTTTGGCATTAAACTATTTAAATATTTATTTAGAGGCATAGATATTAATCTAAGAAGTTCTATGAAAAGATATATCCAAGTATATATAACAGTTTTATTAATTTTTATTGGTTGTAGTTTTATAGAAGTATTCTTATCACCAGCTTTAATTAAATTAGTAGTCTAATTTTTAATCAAAGTCTTAGCTTTCTCATCATTAAAATAATAGTGTATATCTGGATCAAGTTTAACTTCGCTAACAATACTAGCATACTTAAACAACCTAAGCCATTTATCATAATCATAAGTTTCATAATCAGCATAAGCAAAAAAAGACATTAACATATTAGCAACTTCCGTAGTATCTCCATTATCATCTAATTTAGATTCTAATAATTTAAAGAAATTATTCACCTGCAAAGTTGCTGCTTCTTCGCTAATATAACTGTTGTTATTAATATATGCTTCTTCTAAAGCATCTTTAATTATAGAAACATCATCAGTACTTATTGCTTCTAAAAACTTATCTTTACCAATAATATCAATAGTAGCCTTAGTTACTGCTATATTTTTATTATAAGCACCATAATTAATATCAGAACTATCACTATATTCAGTTTCTATAAGTTCAGCAAAACCTTCAACATAAGTAGAGGGAATACTAGTAGTAGTAAAAATAGCATGAGCACCTTCATGTCTTCTTAAATCGTCATCAGGAGTAGTACAGTAACCAATAATTCCATCATAATAATATCCATCTATTACAGTACCATCACCTTGATCAATCCCATTTCCAAAAGGATTATAATTTCTCACAAATTCAAGATTCTCTAAATTTTCATAAACAACTTCATATTCCATATAAGGATTGTCATTAAAGAAATCTATAAAATTATACAAAACTTCTTTCTCTTCATTATTAGCATAATCATTTTGAGCGATTGCATTAAGCAATAAATAATTCTTTAACTCGTCTTCAGTTTCAATATTTTCAATATTAAATTTCTCATCATCACTCACTTTACTTATTTGTTTATAAATATACTTAGTTAAGTCATCTAATTCTGAAGAAGAAAGACTATCTTTATTAGCAAAATAATACATAATTTTATCAGTTCTATCATTATCAAAGAAAGAATTAGTTATACTGTTTTTTAAAGTCGGGCCAAAAGCTAAGATAGCTGCAATTATTTGAATTCCAAAAATTCTTTGAAATTTCTCACTAACTTTATAAGAGTATAGGGAACTTTTTCTATACATTTGTCTTTGTTTACTATCATCTAATTCATGAATAACATGTGAATTCAAAAAGTCTCTTATCTCTTCATCCTCTAAAGCAAAAACTTGATGAGTAATATTTTCATCTTCTATAAAAGACTCTTGTTTAAAAATCTGTGTGCCAAAATTCTTATCATTAACAACTATATAAACAGATCTATACTTATTTTTGACAAGCTCATCCTTTATAAAAGAAGCATTAATCAAAGAAGATACCTTTAAATTTATTCCATCCTCTTTCAACTTATCTATTTTATCTTTTAACTTTCTCTTATTTAATTTAAAATTAATTCTATTATCTTTAATTTGATTATAAATATCTTTCCCAATCATTATAGGATATATAGGAAAAGTATAAAGTAATAGATGTCTATTCATTTTAAAAGCCTCTAAAAAATTGTTTATTAAAAAATAAATTAATTGACTTTCAATTACAGGTAAAAGTATTGAAACATTATTTCCTTTATTTTTATATATATTCAAATCTATAATATTATTAGCAATATCTTCATCAAGTACTTTTTTCATTATTTTCCTCTTTTCTAGGCAAAGTTGCAAAGTTAATTATATCATTGATGTAACTTGAAAGCAAATAAAAATTATAGTATAATTAGTAGGAATTAAAGGCGGTGTTTATTTCTATGAAAAAAGTAGTTGTCGGAATATCTGGCGGTGTAGATTCATCTGTCGCAGCCATTCTTTTAAAAGAACAAGGCTATGATGTAATAGGCCTTTTTATGCGTAACTGGGATAGTTCTATTAATAATGATTTTCTAGGCAATCCTAATTTAAATAATAATATTTGTCCCCAAGAAGAAGATTATAATGACGCCAAAGCTGTATGTGACAAATTAGAAATACCTCTACATAGAGTTGATTTTATTAAAGAGTACTGGGATGATGTATTTACTTATTTTTTAGATGAACTAAAAAAGGGAAGAACCCCTAACCCTGATATTATGTGCAATAAATATATTAAATTTGACTTATTTGTTAAAGAAGCAAAGAAACTTGGTGCTGACTACATTGCTACTGGTCACTATGCAAAAATAGAAAATGGTAGATTAATGAGAAGCCACGAGCATAACAAAGACCAAACTTACTTTTTATCACAGGTAAGTAAAGATCAACTAAAAAATGTTTTATTTCCACTAGGAGAGATTAAAGACAAAAAAGAAGTTAGAAAAATAGCAGAATCTTACGACTTAATTACTGCTAAGAAAAAAGACTCCACAGGTATATGTTTTATTGGCGAACGTAATTTCAAAAACTTTCTAAAAAATTATTTACCAAATCAAAAAGGAAATATTGTAAATATAGATACAAATGAAATTTTAGGAGAACATACCGGTTTAATGTACTACACAATAGGGCAGAGAAGGGGACTTGATATAGGTGGTACTAAAGATAAACTATTTGTTGTTGGAAAAGATCTAAATAAAAACATTTTATACGTAGCAGAAGGTGAAGACAATGAATACTTATATTCAGATAGTGCTATTTTAGAAGATATTAACTTTAATTGTGATGAAAGACCAACAGAATGTACTGCAAAATTTCGTTATAGAGCTCCTGATGTTCCTGTTAAACTTGAATATTTAGATAACGGAGAAATTTTAGTTAAATACAATAATGTTAAATCTGTAACTCCTGGACAAGCCTGTGTCTTTTATGATGGAGAATATTGTCTTGGTGGAGGTATTGTAAAAGAAGTTAGAAAAAATGATAAAAAGTTATGGTATTTACTTTAAGTTAAGCAAAAGATTGTTGTAAAGCATTTTACATAGATTTTACTTGACTATTCTTGTCAAACTAATTAAAATGTATTATAGGAGGTTAACGATGAAAAAATTAAACGAATTATTAAGTGAACTTGGAATTTCAAAGGTGAGACTAGCTAAATACTTAGGTGTATCAAGACAAATGTTATACAACTATTTAGCATTAGATAGCCTATCATTATGGCCTAAAGAAAAAGCTGTACGCTTACTAGCTTTATTAAATATAGAAGACGAAGATGGAGTAAATGGTATAAATGTAACAAGTGATTATATCATTGAAGTTGAAAGTAGACTAAACGAAGGAGTAAAAGATTCCTCTAACAGAGAAGTACTAGCAGATCTTAAATGTTTTAATAAAAAAGAACAAGAGCTACTTGCAGACATCATTAATTTATTAAAAGAAAAATTATCAGAAGACAAAACAAAAACTACTTATAATACATATATATATTTATATCATTATCTACAATCTATGGAAACTAATGATGAATTAAGATATATTTTAGGATACATGTCTAAATCAATGGGATTTACTGATCCAATGGAATTTGCCTTTGATAAGGATAAGCAATTCGTTTTTGAAAGTATACTATTTTCAGCGATGACTTTATATCATAATGGTGGAGCCTCTAAAAATAAAATAGCTGAAACCCATAAAAGATTTGTTCAAGATATAGAAACAAAAAAAGAAGAAAAACTAAGCCGTACTCAAGAATTAAATACTGCTAAAGTTCAAGCTTTAAGAGAGTTAGGATATAGTGAAATAAATGAAACTAACGCTAAAGAAGTACTTGAAAAAATAGCTGAAATACAGTCAAGAAAGGTATAATTAAAAAGGGAGTTTTACTTAGCTCTCTTTTTAATTTAGATTATGTAAACCAAGTGTCAAATATTAAAAGAAGTAGAGGAGAAATATATGGTGTTATTAAAGAAAATTTAAAATTTGATCTCTAATTTGTATATCACAAACATAAAAAAAGTGATTGCTAATAAAATTAACACGTTATATAAGATAAAAAATGAACTGCTAGTAATGATTATTGCAGAAACACTATATGATAAGGAATAAATAGAAAGAAAAACAGCAATAATTGTATATATATGACTTTTAAAGTTTCTTAAATTATTTTCCAAAAATTCTACAGCATCTAAAGTTAATTTAAATTCGTAATTATTTTTAATTAATTTTTTTCTTTTTAACATATCTATAACCAACTTAATAGTATCTTTGCTAACATCAGTATTTTTACTAATTTTACTAATAGTATATTTATAATCTGAATCATAATAAAAGTTATTAATAAGGTAACTCTTAATAGTAGTAATATCTTTCTTTATATTATTTTGTTTTTTCATAGTTTCACATCCTTATATATATTATATAATATTGTATAATTTGAAGTCAATATACTAGTTAACATAATATATATTATAGGAAGTAAGATAAAACAGTTTAAAAGATGAATAGTTGTTAATTATTAGAAATTTTATGATTTATGTTTATTCCAAGAACTTATAAATAAAATATGATTATAGCTCATTTAGAATACTTTTTTCAGTTAATCCTAACAGCTTAATAATAAATTATCAATAAATAATAATACAGTCTTATCATCTACAAATGTTTTAAATACAAATAATTAAAATTATATTTATTAAAACCATTATACATACAATTATATACTAATATACTAATATATTAATATTCTTATATTATAACCTGCCCTTTTAATCAAAATTCAAAGTAGGGGAAGTGAACCCCAAAAAATAGGAGAATAGAATTTAATTTTTCGGGAAATAATATAAAAGAAGGAGAGATAAAATGAAAAAGAAACAAAACATCAAATGTGACGTAGACAGTTGCAAATATAATAGTAATAATAAAGAATGTAATCTAGATGAGATTAAAGTTAGTAGTAACTGTGATTGTCCAAGTGATGAAGTAAAAGATCAAGAACAAACAGTATGTTGTAGTTTTGAAAAAAACGAAGAAGAAAACTAGTAGAGTTATATATCTACTAGTTTCTTTTTGCTCTTCCCTACTCTAGTTCATCTAATATACTAGTTCCAATTTCTGGAGGACTTATTTCAAAATTTTCAGCAATAGTAGCACCTATTACTGCCATTGTATCTTGTATTTCTAAACGTTTAGGAGCTTTAAAACTTCTGCTATATAATATTAAAGGAACATTTTCTCTAGTATGACCATTTCCTTTAAAGGTAGGATCATTACCATGATCTGCAGTTATTATTAATAAATCATCAACTTCTAATTTATTTAATATTATAGGAATTTCTACATCCAATTCTTCAATAGCCTTAGCATAACCTTCTACATCTCTTTGATGACCATATAAGCTATCAAAATCACATAAATTAACCATGCATAATCCCGTAAACTTTTTATCCATTATATTAGTCAATTTATTAATAACATCAATATTAGAATTACCTTTTAAAGTCTTATTAATGCTAGTTTTACTAAATATATCATTAATCTTACCTATCGCTATTACATTATAATTATTGTCATTTAACTCATCTAAAATTGTTCTTTTAGGAGGTGCCACTGGATAATCTTTTCTTCCTGCATTATTTAACCTAAATTTACCCTTGCTACCTACAAAAGGTCTAGCAATAACTCTGCCAACTAAAAACTCTTCTTTAAGTGTTAATTCTCTAACCTTTTCACAATAGCTGTAAAGTGTTTCAGGACTAATAATATCCTCATGAGCCGCAATTTGCAGATCTGAATCTGCTGAAGTATAAACAATTAGTGACCCATAATCTAATTGTCTTTCGCCAAGTTCATTTATAATAGCATTATCATTACTACATTTATTACCAATAACTCTTCTACCAGTCACTCGTTCAATTTCATCAATAAGTTCAATAGGGAATCCATTTTCATTAAAAGTTTTAAATGGAATATTAGAAGTTATGCCCATCATTTCATAATGACCTGCTAATGTGTCTTTCCCTACATTATTAGGCCTAGCAATAGTATAATAAGCATCTACATTATTATTTTCATCCATATTTAAAGTATTTAAAAAGCCAATTTTTGCAAGATTAGGAATAAATAAATCATAATTTTCTTTAATATGTCCTAATGTATTAACCCCACTATCACCATAGTTTGCAGCATCAGCAGCTTCCCCTACTCCTAAGGAATCTAAAACCATCAAAAATATTCTTTTAAATCTCATAACTAATTCTCCTTCTTAGCACGCGGATGATTATTTAAGTAATCATTCTTAACTTTTTCATTCGTAACATGTGTATATATACGCGTAGTAGCAATATCAGAATGTCCTAAAAGCATCTGAATACTTCTAAGGTCCGCACCACCATTTAATAAATGCGTAGCAAAAGAATGTCTTAAACTATGAGGAGATATATCAGGATCAAGTCCTTTTTCTTTTAATATTTCTTTCAAATTCTTAAAAAAACCTTGTCTAGATATACCAGCGCCTCTAGAATTTAAAAATAAATAATCAGATTGTTTTTTCTTTAACAATAACTGTCTTTTATCTAAATATTCATTTAAATAATATTTACATACATCATTAATAGGCACAATTCTTTCTTTACTACCTTTACCTTTAACTCTAATAATATCATTATTAAAATCAATATCATAAACTGTTAAACTAACAAGTTCAGACACTCTTAGACCTGAACCATACATTAATTCTAACATAGCTTTATTTCTATAGTCAAATGGAGTATCTAACTTAATATCTAAAAGCTTATCTACTTCTTCTATAGTTAAACTATGAGGAAGTGTTTTATTAGTCTTAGGTCTATCTATAAACTCACTAGGATTAACAGTTTCATTTTCTTCCTTTTCTAAATAGTTATGAAAATTCTTAATAGTAGTTAACTTATGAGCAGCTGTTTTGCTATCTTCATTACGACTATAACAATATTTTAAATACATAAGTATATCATCTTTAGTAATTTTCTTAGTATCATATATTTTTCTTTTTTGCGTTAAAAAAATAATATAATCTTTCATTTCATAACTATATGACTTAACTGTATTATTAGATAAGCCTTTTTCAAACTCACAATAGTTAAGAAAGTTTTCATTCGCTACTACTAATTCCATAACATCATCCTCATAATTATTATATAACTATTTGAAACTTTTGTAAAAGTATGTATAATAATATTCATTAGCTTTGAGGTGATATAATGACTAAAAATATTGATGAAATATTGCAGTTAACTGTAGAAGAGTTTGTTATTAAAGGTTGCACTGAAGGACTAAAAACAAGAGATTACTTTAAGATTAAAAACACTTTATTAAAGTATGAAGAATATGAGGATAATCCATACTATAAAAAATTAAAACGCATTGTTAAGGATAATTATTTCTTACAAGATTCATTTAATGCCGAGTATATCTATTATGTTATGCTTAATTCTAGTCTTTTACCCTTTGTTCTTGCCAATAATACTCATGATAAAATAAGATTATATTCAACTGATAGTTTTATGTTCTTATGCCAATTTCATAATGAAGAAACACCTTCACTAGGACTAACTAATCATGTGAACTTAATGTATTGTTTTGGTTGCGGTTATAGCGGAAATGTTTTTGATTATGTAAAAGACTATGAAAATATATCTTTTAAAGAAGCTTTAAGTTTAGTTGCTAAAGTATATAATTTAGAAGATCCTGATATTAAAGTTAATAAAGATTTAATAGATAAATATAAACAAAGTATTATGAGTGATAAATATTTAGAATTGATTGAACTAGGAATGAAAAGAATAATAGATAGAAGTAAAAAAGGCGTTAATAAATATGACAGCAGTGCTTATCGCGCCATAGAAGCTTACAATAAAAACTTAAATCAAATACATGCCATAATAAATAATATAACCCCTGGTATATCTCCAGTACATTATTCTAAAGATAAAATATATACCAAATCTTACTTGGATGCTAGCTATTTAGAATAATATTGATTTAACTATAAAACAATGTTATAATTAATAACAATTTAAGAAAGGGGTGTTAATCTTGTCTAATCATATAGTTGGTATTATCGCTGAATATAATCCTTTTCATAATGGGCATTTATATCATTTAGAAAAAGTTAAAGAAATGTTTCCTAATAGTCCTACTATTTTAGTAGTAGGTGGAGCTTTTACAGAACGTGGAGATATATCAATATTAAATAAATGGGAAAAGGCAGAGATTGCCATTAAAAATGGGATTGATTTAGTAGTAGAACTTCCCTTTCCTTTTTCTTGTGCTTCTGCAGATATCTTTGCTAACGGTGCTATTTCTATTCTAAACAATTTAGGAGTAACTGATTTAGTCTTTGGTAGTGAATCCGATGATATAAAAGGAATAAAAAAACTAGTCGAAACAGAACTTAATAATAGTGAGTTTGATGTATTAGTTAGTCTTTACTTAAGATCAGGTTATAACTACCCTACTTCTTTATCTAAAGCTTTAGAAGATATAACAGGTAATTGTTACAAACTACCTAATGATATTTTGGGAATTTGTTATGTTAAAGCAATTTACTCTAATAATTATAAAATTACTCCTCATACTATTAAAAGAACTAATGATTATCATAGTAAAGAATTAGATAAAATGAGTATAAGCAGTGCAACTAGCATAAGAAAAGCTTTACTAAATAATAAAAACATTAAAGATAGTGTCCCCACTATTACTTATAGTTACTTAAAAAATAAGAAAACACCTAAATTAGATGATTATTTTAATCTCTTAAAGTATAAGATAATAAGTTCTAATGATTTAACTATTTATAATCTAGTAGATAGTGGTATTGCTACTAAATTAAAAAAAGAAATACTTAATAGTTATAGTTTTGATGAATTAATCAATAAAATTAAGAGTAAAAATTCCACTTATGCTAAAATATCAAGAATGCTAATTTATATACTATGTGATTATACTAAGAAACAAGCTAAAGAGTTTAGAGAAATTACATATATTAGATTATTAGGCTTTTCTAATAAAGGCAGAGATTATTTAAATAAGATAAAAAAAGATATAAATATTCCTATCATTAGTAAATTTACAAGAGAAAAAGATAAGATGTTAGAATATGAATATCAAATTACAAAAATATATTCTTTAGTCTTTGATAAAGATAAAGCTAAAAGCTTAATAGAAGCTGAATATAAAATGAAACCTGTAAGGGAGGAATAAGTATGGATAATATGGTAAAAACAAAGAAACAAGGGCTTTTAATAGTTATTTCAGGTCCTTCTGGTTGTGGTAAGAATAGTATAATTAATGAGTTATTAAAAATAAGAAAAAATACTTGGGTATCTATTTCTTGTACTAGTAGAGAACCTAGAGGAGAAGAAAAAAATGGTATTAACTATTATTTCTTATCTAAAGAAGAATTTGAAAGTGAGATTAAAAATGATGAATTCTTAGAATATGCAGAGTATTCTGGTAATTACTATGGTACCCCCAAGAAATATATTAAAGAACACTTAAACAAAGGTGAAGATGTAATACTAGAAATAGAAATACAAGGAGCTTTAAAGATTAAAGAAAAATTAGATGAGACTGTCTTTATCTTTATAATGCCACCTACTATGAATGAATTAAAAAGACGTCTTATTAACAGAAATACTGATAGCATAGATAAAATAGAAAAAAGATTTAAAAGAGCTTATGAAGAAATAAACGAAATACCAAAATATAATTACGTTGTTGTTAACGATGATTTAGATAAAGCTGTTAATAAAGTTAATGCCATTTTAGAAGCTGAGCGTTGTCGTGTTGATAGAATTGAAGAAGTATATCTAGATAGTAAAGAAGAAAAGATCCATGAAGCATTACTTGATGATGTTAAAGACTTTGATAATTCTAAAATAGAAATAAAATAAGCAAGGAATCCCTGCTTATTTTTATATTTCTTCAATCTTCATTAAATTAGTAATTCTCTTAGTTTCAGTATTAGGGAAACCACCAGTAATTACAATTAAATCTCCTTCATTAAGTTCCATAAACTCCTTAGCTTTCTCAACACTTTGAGTTAATACTTCATCAGTAGTTTCAAGGAAAGGTAATGTTCCTGCATAAACACCCCAGTTTAAAGCTAAACGTCTGCCTGTTTTCTCATCAGTACATAATGCAAGTATTGGAGCATCTGGTTTTAAGTTACTAATAACTCTTGCAGTTCTACCACTGATTGTAGCAGCACAGATTAGTTTTGCGCCTAAAGCATCTGTACTAAGTACAACATTAGAAGCAATAGATTTAGTAATGTTATCTAAGCTTTCAATATCAAAAGCATAATCGAAGCTTGCATATTCTTCAGTAGTCTCACAAATCTTAGCCATAGCAGCAACTGTTTCTACTGGATGTTTTCCAATAGTAGTTTCACCACTTAACATAACAGCATCAGTGCCATCTAAAACAGCATTAGCAATATCACTAGTTTCTGCTCTTTTTGGACGAATATTATCACTAGACATCATTGTCTCAAGCATCTCAGTAGCAACAATAGAGATTTTTCCAAGTCTTCTACAAGTATTAATCATTTGTTTTTGATAGATTGGAACCATTTCACTAGGAACTTCAGTACCAAGGTCACCACGAGCTACCATAACACCATCACTAACACTTAAAATATCTTCTAAGTTTTCAATACCTAAAGCACTTTCAATCTTACAAATAATTTGTAAGTCTTCTCTACCATGTTCTTTTAAGATCTCTTTAACTTCTAAAACATCTTCTTTAGTAGACACAAATGAAATAGCAAGAAATTCTCCACCATGTTCACATGCATAGATAATATCTTCACGATCTGCATCACTAACATATGGGATATTAAGTTTAATACCAGGAACACTCATACTCTTACGGTTTCCTAATACTCCACCATCAATAATCTTACATGTAACTCTATCTTCATATTTAGCGATAACTTCAAGTTTCATCTTAGCATTCTCTAACAAAATAATATCACCAACATTAAGAGAATCAATAGCACTTGGATGATTAACAGAAAATCTTTCTTTAGTACCAGTAACAGTTTCTTTAACTATATCAATAGTCTCCCCTGGAACAAGTTCAATAGAATCATTTTCCATAATTCCACATCTAAATTCAGGACCTTTAGTATCCCAAAGAATAGCTACATTCATACCAGTTCTTTTTCTTACTTCACGAACTGATGAACAAGCAAGTTCTCTTTCTTCTATAGTAGCATGAGAAAAGTTAATTCTTGCTACGTTCATTCCTGCTCTAACCATTTTTTCCATTACATCAGGTTGATTACTAGCAGGACCTATACTACAAACAATTTTTGTCTTTTTCATTATTTACTTCACTCCTTCTA
>CALVQK010000002.1 GCA_944358305.1 uncultured Bacilli bacterium
AGATCTCCCTTCTTACCATAAGTAATCATTTTATCAACAGCTTTTCTAACTTCTTTAGCTCTTGTTTCAGTAGTTGTAATTTGTCCATTCATAATTACTTGTTTTGTAAGAGTTGCTAACATACTTCTTCTGTGTTTATTATCAACGCCTAATTTTCTATATGCCATAATTTACCTCCTTAATCATCATCTCTTAGGTCAAGCCCTAATTCTTTAATCTTATCTAATACCTCTTTTAATGATTTCTTTCCTAAGTTACGGATTTTCATCATATCATTTTCACTTTTGTTAACTAAGTCTTGTAATGTATGAACACCTGCTCTTTTTAGACAGTTATATGCTCTTACTGAGAAGTCTAAATCTTCAATAGAAGTTTCTAAAGCCTTAGTCTTAGGATCTTCAGTCTTTTCAATCATCATACCACTTACATTAGAAATATCACTTAATTCAGTAACTAATTTAAAGTGTTCAATTAAAATCTTTGCAGCTAGGGCGATAGATTCTTCTGGTT
Organism: uncultured Bacilli bacterium; assembly: GCA_944358305.1. GTDB lineage: Bacteria > Bacillota_I > Bacilli_A > RF39 > UBA660 > Onthousia. The sequence goes on from CALVQK010000002.1 coordinate 511, forward strand.
TAATAGATCCATTTGTCCAAACTTCCATTACTAATTTGTCATAACTTTCATCTTGTCCAACTCTAGCGCTTTCTACTTCATATGATACTCTTTCAATTGGAGAATAGATTGCATCCATGGCAATAAAACCATTTTTCTTATCATCTTCTCTTAAATTAGAATCTTCACTCTTAACATAACCACGACCATTAGTAACGATCATTTGCATGTTAAGGCTTCCTCCTTTAGCAAGAGTAGCGATGACATGATCCTTGTTGATTATTTCAATATCAGCATCTGTTTCAATGTCGCCTGCTGTTACTACTCCTTCTCCAACTTTATTAAGAGTAATAATCTTAGTATCTTCTGTATGATTTTTAACAACTACACCTTTTAAATTAAGGATAATTGTAGTTACATCTTCAATAACTCCATCTATAGTTTGGAACTCATGTAATACACCATCAATCTTAACAGCACTAATAGCACTACCAGGTAATGATGATAACATTACTCTTCTTAAAGCATTTCCTAAAGTTGTACCAAAACCTCTTTCTAATGGTTCTAGTTCAAATTTTCCATAGAAATTATTTTCTACATAATCAGTAATTTTATAAACTGGTTTTTCAAATTCTATCAATTTATTAACCTCCCTTTTATTATCCACGAGGACGCTTTGGTGGACGACATCCGTTGTGTGGAATTGGTGTAACATCTGTAATTCCTGTTACTTCAAGACCTGCTGTTTGAAGTGATCTAATTGCTGTTTCTCTTCCTGGTCCTAATCCTTTAACAAATACTTCTACTTTACGCATTCCCATATCATATGCTGCTTTACCAGCTTGTTCTGAAGCCATACCTGCTGCGAATGGTGTTGATTTTTTACTTCCTTTAAAACCTAAAGCGCCAGCTGAAGCCCAACTTACAGTATTACCTTCTTTATCTGTAATAGTAATAATTGTATTATTAAAAGTTGCACCAATATGAACTACACCTTCAGGTATATTCTTTTTAACTTTTCTTTTTCTTGTTTTATAAGCCATAATAACCTCCTAACTATTTCTTCTTGTTAGCTACTACTTTTCCTCTACCCTTACGAGTACGAGCGTTTCTATTAGTTCTTTGACCTCTTACAGGTAAACCTCTTTTATGACGAGTTCCCTCATATGAATTAATTTCCATTTTAGTTTTAATATTCATACTAACTTCACGACGTAAATCACCTTCAGTTGGATGTTTATTAATTTCATCTCTTAAGGCAATTAATTCATCTTGTGTTAAGTCTCCTGCTTTTTTAGTTGGGTCTACTTTAGCATTTTTACATATTTTCTTTGCTAAACTTCTACCAATTCCATAGATATATGTAAGTGAAATACATATATGTTTGTCATTTGGAATATCTACACCTTTAATACGTGCCATAACTTCTCCTCCTTATTAACCTTGTACTTGTTTGTGTTTTGGATTTTCACAGATTACTCTGATTTTACCTTTTCTTCTTACTATTTTGCATTTTGGGCAAATTTTCTTAACACTTGCTCTTACTTTCATTTTTATCCCTCCTATTATTTACGATAGGTAATACGCCCACGTGTTAAATCATAAGGTGATAGTTCTAACATAACGGTATCCCCCGGTAAGATGCGAATGTAGTTCATTCGTATTTTACCAGAAACGTGAGCTTCTACGATATGTCCATTTTCTAGTTTTACTTTGAACTTACCACCTGGTATAATTTCTAGAACTTTACCTTCAACTTCAATAACATCATCTTTAGCCATAGCCATCACTCTCCTGTTAAAATCTCTACTCCATCATTAGTAATCGCAATTGTATGTTCAAAATGTGCTGATAATGAGGAGTCTATAGTAACAACAGTCCAATCATTATCTTCTACATAAATGTCTGGACTACCTAAAGTTAACATTGGTTCAATGGCAATAACCATGCCATCTCTAATTTTAGGCCCTGTTCCTTTAGTACCATAGTTTGGAACATCAGGTGATTCATGAACACTAGTTCCAACACCATGTCCTACTAATTCTTTAACGACACCTAAGTTATGTTCTTTAGCATATTTTTCAATAGCATAACCGATGTCACCAATTCTATTACCAACTTTTGCTTGTTTAATGCCTTCATATAAAGCTTTCTCTGTATGTTCTAATAGGTATTTAGCATCATCACTAACATTACCTACAGTATAAGTCCAAGCTGAATCGCCATGATAGCCTTTATAACAAGCTCCTATATCTATAGATATTATATCACCATCTTGCAAAACTCTTTCACTTGGAAAGCCATGAACAACTTCATCATTAATGCTTATACAAAGTGTTGAAGGAAAACCTTCATAGCCTTTGAATGATGGTGTTGCACCTTTACTTCTTATGAATTCTTCAGCTTTTTGATCTAATTCTTTTGTTTTTATACCAGCTTTAATAAAGGGGCGTAAATACTGATGAGTAAGATAGACAATATGTCCAGCTTCTTTTAATAATTCTATTTCTCGTTTACTTTTTAAAGTAATCACTATTTACATCCCCTCTTTTAAAACTTTATCGATTTCTTTAGCAACTGACTCTACAGAGTCATTTCCATTGATTACATATAATATACCTTTTTTAGCATAATAGTCAAGTAGTGGTTTTGTTTTTTCCATATATAAATCATATCTGTGTTTAAATGATGTAATATTATCATCATTCCTTTGATATAATCTATGACCACACTTATCACAAATTGATTCTACTTTTGGTTTTTCATTATCTGAATTAATGTTATAAACGGTTCCACACTCTTCGCATATTCTTCTTCCGGTAATTCTTTTCTCTAAAGTCTCCTCATCAATATCTAGTCTAATAACATAACCTAATTCTTGATTAAGGTTTGAGAGAATTTCATCATATTTATATGCTTGTTCAATATTTCTTGGAAAACCATCTAAAACATAACCATTTTTACAATCATCAAGGGATAGTCTATTATATAATAACTCATAAGTTATTTCATCTTTTACAAGACTACCACTATCTAATACTTCTCTAATATATCTACCTAATTCACTATCTTTTTTAGCTTCATCTCTTAAGATATCTCCTGTAGAGATATGTGGTAGATTATATTTTTTTTCTATAATCGCACTTTGAGTCCCCTTACCAGCGGCAGGAGGAGCAATAAAGATTATATTTTTCATCTTCTACTATAACCCTTCTTATAATTTCTAGAAAGAAGACTTCCTTCTATTTGTTTATAAGTTTCTAAGGCAACTCCTACAACGATAAGTAAACCTGTACCACCAATACTAACACTAGTAGGTAAGCTTGTTACATTAGAAAATATTATTGGTAAGGCTACAATTATCGCTAAGAAGATAGAACCTAGACAAGTTATTCTTGTTAAGACTTTAGATAAGTAAGTCTTAGTTTCATCGCCTGGTCTAATTCCTGGAATATAGCCACCACTTTCTTGAAGATTTTTAGCAAATTCATCTGGCTTAAAAGTCATATATGTATATACAAATCCAAATAGGAAAATAAATATTACATAAATTATGAATCCTACAGGTGTTGTATAAGTTAAATAGTTTTGTACAAATAAATTAAATCCTTCATTATTAATTAAACCAGCAATTATTCCTGGAATAGCCATTAAGCTTGATGCAAATATCACAGGTACAACCCCAGCGGTATTTACTTTAATTGGAACATATGATGCAGCGCTTTGTTTAAAACTTGTTGATTTATTTGCATATTGAATTGGAACTTTACGCTCTGCCATTTGAACAAAGATAACGCCAATTATGATCGCAAAATAAATTATAGTAAATAAGATAAACTTAACTACTCCTAATGTTATTTCTTGAGCAGTTCCATCAAATACTACTAAACCTTGGAACGCATCTATGAACATTTGTGGTAGAGTAGCAATAATACCTGCCATGATAATTAAACTTAAACCATTTCCGATACCTTTAGCAGTAATTCTATCCCCTAGCCAAAGTAGAAAGGCTGTTCCTGCTGTTAAGACTATTGATATATATAAATATTCAGAAGCTGAAGCAGTCCTACCTAAGAACATAAATGAGAATGCATATCCTTGAATAAAGGCAAATAGGATTCCCATATATCTTGAGTAAGTATTTATCTTTTGTCTACCAACATGTCCTTGTTTTCTTAATTCTTGAAAATAGGGAATTAGTTCACCTAGTAGTTGCATTACAATCGTTGCTGTAATATAAGGCATTACACCTAAAGCAAAAATTGAAAAGTTTTGTAAGGCACCACCACCCATAGTATTAACTAATTCTAGGAAACCTAAATTACTAGTAATACTATCAGTTCCAGGTACTTGAATAGTTGTTCCAATTATAAATATAGCTAATGCTACTAAAGTAAAACCAATTCTTTTTAATAAGTCTCTATTTGTAGGCTTAAATAATTGCTTTAATAGAGGCATTTTAGATCACCTCGGCTTTACTTCCTGATTCTTCGATTTTTATAATAGCACTCTTAGAGAATCTATTAGCTTGAATTGTAATTTTTTTGTTTAAAGTTCCATTTCCTAATACTTTAATTCCATTAAGTTGTTTTTTAACAATTCCTTTTTCTTTAAGTAATGCTGGTGTAACAACATCGCCATCATTAAATACATTTAAATCTCCGACATTGATAACTGCATATACTGTTTTAAAATCATGATTACTAAATCCTCTTTTTGGAAGTCTTCTATATAATGGTAATTGTCCACCTTCGAATACTGGTGAAACTCCACCACCGCTACGAGCATTTTGTCCTTTTTGACCACGTCCTGATGTTTTACCAAGACCTGAACCAGATCCACGTCCTACTATCTTTTTACGGAAAGTAGCACCTTCATTTTTCTTTAATTCATGTAACTTCATTATCCTAAAATCTCCTCTACACTTTTACCACGTAATGCTGCAACTTCTTCAACAGTTTTAATACTCTTAAGTCCATTAATTGCGGCATTAGCCATATTTAATTTAGTTCTAGCTCCAAGAGATTTTGATACAACATCACGAACTCCAGCTAGTTCAAGGACAGCTCTTACACTACCACCAGCAATGATACCAGTACCTTCTTTAGCAGGTTTTAACATCACTTTAGCGGCACCACTTACACCAATTACTTCGTGAGTAATAGTTCTTCCATCAATTAAATCTATAGTAATCATATTTTTATTAGCATCTTGAATTGCCTTCTTAATAGCATCTGGTACTTCAAAAGCTTTACCAGTACCGATACCAACATGTCCTTTACGATCTCCAACTACAACAACTGCTGAAAAACGACGTTGACGTCCACCTTTGGTAACTTTAACTACACTTTTAAGTTGAACGACTAGTTCTTCGAATTGTTTTTCTTTGGCATCGTTTGTTTGTTTTTGCATATTTACCCTCCTTAGAACTCTAGTCCATTTTCACGTGCTGCATCTGCTAATGCTTTAACACGTCCGTGATAAAGATATCCACCTCTATCAAATACTACTTTATTAATACCAGCTTCTTTACATTTTTTAGCAATACTAGTACCAACAGCAGTAGCTGCTTCAATGTTTGATTTATTATTTAAATTTAAATCTTTATCTCTAGAAGAAGCAGATACTAAAGTAGTAGAACTCTCATCATCTATAACTTGTGCATAGATTGCAGTATTAGATCTAAATACATTTAATCTTGGAATTTCGCTTGTTCCACTTAAATGAGTTCTAATTCTAGCATGACGCACCTTGCGCATACTATTTCTTGACTTTTTACTAATCATATATTTCTCTCCTTCCTACTAGCCTAAGCAGCTTTCTTTCCTTCTTTACGTCTAATATGTTCATCTTTATAACGAATACCTTTACCCTTATATGGTTCAGGACGACGTACTTTTCTTACGTTGGCAGCAAATTCACCAACTAAGGCTTTATCAATACCTTTAACAGTTATTTCTGTATTAGATGATGCTTCTACAGTAAGCCCTTCAGGTATAGTCATTTCTACAGGATGAGAATAACCTGCATTAATAGTTAATTTTTTACCACTTACATTGAAACGATATCCAACACCTACTATTTCTAGTCCCTTCTCATATCCTTTAGTTACACCTGTAATCATATTTTGAAGAAGTGCATTCATTGTTCCATGCATTGCTTTTACTGCATCGCTTACTCTTGTTAATGTTATCTCATTATCTTTTTGTTCCATTGAAATACCTTTCAACATCTTTTGGCTCAAGCTTCCCTTTGGGCCAGTAACTGTTACGATTCCATTCTCTTCAATAACTGTTACTCCTGCGGGAACTTCAATTTTACGATTTCCAATACGGCTCATTCAAAACACCTCCTTTTACCATACATAAGCTAAGACTTCGCCACCAAGTTTTTGTCTTCTTGCTTCTTTATCGGTCATAATTCCCTTAGATGTAGAAATGATTGCAATTCCTAGTCCATTTAAAACTCTTGGAACTTCATCATTTTTAGCATATACTCTAAGACCTGGTTTAGAAATTCTCTTTAAGCCTGTTATTACTCTTTCTTTATTTTCACCATATTTTAATGTTAGAACAATTGTACCTTGTACATCATTTTTTTCTAACTTGTAATCTTTAATAAATCCTTCTTCTTTTAAAATTCTTGCTATTTCTAATTTTAATTTTGATGAAGGAACTTTTACTTCTTCATAACGCATAGCATTAGCATTACGAATACGAGTTAACATATCTGCAATTGTATCTGTAACTACAGCCATCTTTTTTCCTCCTTTTCTACCAGCTTGATTTTTTAACGCCTGGTATTTGTCCTTTATAAGCCAATTCACGGAAGCAAATACGGCAGATTCCAAATTTACTCATAACTGCATGAGGTCTGCCACAACGTGCACAACGAGTGTATTCACGTACTTTGTATTTTGGCTTTCTACTTTGTTTTACAACCATACTTTTTCTTGCCATCTTTTACCCTCCATTACTTTCTAAAAGGAATTCCTAAACCTTTTAATAAGTCATAAGCTTCTTCATTAGTTTTAGCAGTTGTTACGAATATAATATCCATACCACGTACTTTTACTATTTCATCATAGTTTATTTCACTAAAGATTAATTGTTCTTTAATACCTAATGTATAATTACCACGACCATCGAAAGATTTTGGATTAACTCCTCTAAAATCACGAACTTGTGGAAGTGAGATAGAAATTAGTTTATCAACAAAGTTATACATGCTATCACTTCTAAGTGTTACTTTACAACCGATTTTTTGTCCTTCTCTTATTTTGAAACCAGCGATAGATTTCTTAGCTTTTGTAACTACTGGTTTTTGTCCTGAGATTTTTTCAAGGTCAGATACTGCTGCATCTAATAATTTAGAGTTTGTAGTAGCATCTCCAACACCCATATTGATAACAACTTTTTCTAGTTTTGGTACTTCCATTATAGATTTATAACCATATTTACTCATAAGAGCTGGAACTACTTCTTTAGTATATTTTTCTTTTAATGTCATTATATAACCTCCTTCCACTAATCTAGTACTTCTTTAGACTTTGTACTTATTCTTACTTTTTTTCCATTTTTATCTGTTGTATGAGCAATTCTTGTACCTTTTTTAGTCTTAGGATCAATTATCATAACATTTGATGCATTAATAGGAGCTTCTATTTCAAGAATTCCACCTGATGCTTGTCCTGTAGGTTTTTGGTGTTTCTTAACGATATGTACACCTTCTACAATAACCTTATTTTCATCTTTAAGTGTTCTGATTATTTTTCCTTCTTTACCTTTATCGGCACCGCTTATAACAACGACTTTATCTCCAACTTTTAACTTCATAACTTTCCTCCTTATAGTACTTCTTTCGCAAGACTTACTATCTTCATATAGTCTTTATCACGAAGTTCACGTGCTACTGGACCAAAGACACGAGTTCCGACTGGGCTTTTATCATCTCTAATGATTACACATGCGTTATCATCAAATTTGATATAACTACCATCTTCACGTCTTACTCCTCTTTTACTTCTTACGATTACAGCTTTTACAACTTTACCTTTAGGAAGTGGTGAATTTGGTATAGCATTTTTAACGGTTCCAACAACTACATCTCCGATATTTCCAGTTTTAACATGACTTCCTCCTAGCACTCTGATTACTAATAATTCACGTGCTCCTGAGTTGTCTGCAACTTTTAATCTACTTTCTTGTTGTAACATAGATTATCCTCCTTTACCTTAAGAGTTATAGAATAACTGCTTCTTTTACGATTTCTTTTAAGTAGAAATGTTTAGTCTTAGAAATTGGTTTAGTTTCAACGATTCTAACTACATCTCCTACTTTTGCTTTATTTGTTTCATCGTGTACACTGTATTTTTTAGATGATTTAACTCTTTTGTGATATTTTGGGTGCATTTTATGTGTTTCAACTAAAACTGTAATAGTTTTATTGTTTTTAGTACTAACAACTTTACCAACTAATTCATGTGTCATTTTCTTTTCCATAAATTTACCTCCTAATCAGCTTTACTGGCATTAACTGCCTTTTCTTCGTTTTCACGTTCTTTTAAAACGGTCTTTAGTCTTGCTACTTGGTGTCTTAATTCTCTTAATCTAGAAGGTTTCTCAAGGTTTCCCATAGCACTACTGAATCTTAAGTTAAATAATTCTTCTTTAGATTCTTTTAATTTTGCATTTATTTCTTCATTTGATAGTTCTCTAATTTCTTTAACCTTCATTAGTAACACCACCTTCTTCTTTCTTTACAAATTTGCAAGTAATTGGTAATTTATGGCTTGCTAGTCTTAATGCTTCACGAGCAACTTCTTCAGAAACTCCTGCTACTTCAAACATAATTTTTCCTTCTTTAACTACTGCTACCCATTCTTCAACATTACCTTTACCTTTACCTTGACGTGTACCGATTGGTTTTTTAGTTAATGGCATATGTGGGAAAATATTGATCCATACTTTACCACCACGTTTCATGTAACGAGTCATAGCAACACGAGCTGCTTCTATTTGATTAGCTGTGATCCATGCTCCTTCTTTTGCTTGTAAGCCATATTCACCAAAATGTAATTCACGATTACCTCTAGATTTGCCTTCGTAAGGTAATCTGTGAACACGACGATATTTAGTTCTTGATGGAATTAACATTCTAATTACCTCCTTTAGCTTTTCTAGTGTTTCTTTCTTCTTTACTTTCTTTATTTTTGTTTTTTAAGATTTCACCTTTGTAAATCCATACTTTTACACCGATTTTACCAAATGTTGTATCAGCTTCACTTGTAGCATAATCAACATCAGCTCTTAAAGTATGTAGAGGAATAGTTCCTTCTGTATAACCTTCGCTACGAGCCATGTCTGCTCCACCTAAACGTCCTGATACTTTTGTTTTAATACCTTTAGCACCAGCTTTCATAGCATTTCTGATAGCACGTTTTTGAGCCATTCTGAATGATGCTCTGTTTGTAATTTGACTTGCAATTGAATCTGCAACTAACTGTGCGTTAAGGTCTGCTTTTTTAATATCAACGATTGATACTTGTACATTTTCACCAACGACTTTTGATAGTTTATCCTTAAGTTTTGTGATTTCTTCACCACCACGACCGATGATTACACCAGGACGTGATGTATGGATAGAAACTTCACATTTCTTTGGAGTTCTTTCTATTTCAACCTTGGCAATTCCTGCATTCTTAAGATTTTTTTCAAGATAGTTTCTAATTTTAATATCGTTTACTAATACCTTAGAAACATCTTCTTTAGGAGCATACCATTTAGCTTCCCAATCTTTATTAATGCCAAGTCTTAGTCCGTTTGGATTAACTTTTTGTCCCATTATAGTTCCTCCTTATTATTTTGTAGCCACTACGATAACAATGTGACTTGTTCTTTTATCTTTATGTCCGATGCGACCACGTGAATCGAATAATACTCTTTTCATAACAGGTCCGGCATCAACACGTGCTTCCTTTACATATAAATCTTCTGCATTTAGTCCGTTGTTATTTACAGCGTTGGCAACAGCTGAATTTAAGACTTTTTTAGTAAGGATAGCTGCTTTTTTATTTGTATTTTCTAATATTGCTAGAGCATCACTTACTTTTTTGCCACGAATAGTATCGATTACTAAACGAGCTTTAATAGGTGATATTCTTTGCATTTTAGCAATTGCTTTTGCTTCCATTTTAACATCCTCCTAGTCTCTTTTATTTTTTGTCAGAGCCATGTCCACCATTTTTACGAGTTAAAGCAAATTCTCCTAATTTGTGTCCAACCATGTCTTCAGTAACATAAACGGGGATAAATTCTTTACCGTTATGAACTGCAAAGGTGTGGCCGATAAATTCAGGAAAGATAGTAGAACGGCGTGACCAAGTTTTAATTACTTCTTTTTTTCCACTTTTATTTAATTCTTGAACCTTTTTTAATAGTCTTGGAAATACATAAGGTCCTTTCTTTAAACTTCTAGCCATGTTTTATCCTCCTATTTACTATTACGACGACGAACAATAAATTTGTCAGTCTTTTTATTATTTCTTGTTTTATATCCAAGAGCAGGTTTACCCCATGGAGTAAGAGGTGCCTTACGTCCAACTGGAGCGCGTCCTTCACCACCACCATGTGGATGGTCATTAGGGTTCATAACAGAACCACGAACTGTTGGGCGAATACCCATATGACGTTTACGTCCTGCTTTACCAAGCTTAACTAGGGATGCATCTTCATTACCAACAACACCAATAGTAGCCATACATGTTCCAAGTACTTTTCTTTGTTCTCCACTTGATAGTCTAATCATTACATATTTACCTTCGCGGCCAAGAATTTGAGCAGAACTACCAGCACTTCTTGCTAAAGCAGCTCCTTTACCTGGTCTAAGTTCAATGTTGTGGATTACTGTACCTACTGGAATATTCATAATAGGAAGAGCATTTCCTACTTTAATATCTACGTTTTCACCAGATACTACTTTATCTCCTACTTTTAAATCTTTAGGAGCGATTATATATCTTTTTTCACCATCTAAATAGTTAATTAATGCAATATTTGCTGTTCTATTTGGATCGTATTCAATACTTGCTACAACACCAGTAATATCTTTTTTATCTCTTTTGAAATCGATAAGACGATATTTTCTTTTAACGCCACCACCTTGATGACGAACTGTTATTTTTCCTTGATTGTTACGACCAGAGTTTTTCTTAAGTGTTACTGTTAAGCTTTTCTCTGGAGTAGATTTAGTAATCTCTTCATTTGTTAGAGTACTCATTTTTCTACGTCCTGGTGTAGTAGGTTTATAATTTCTAATTGCCATATTTTATTTCCTCCTTCTAACCAAGATCAATTTGTTCACCATCAGCTAGAGTTACAATAGCTTTCTTATATCTATTTGTAAGTCCAGTATAGCGACCAACTCTTCTTTTTTTAGGTTTTACATTTAATGTTCTTATTTCTTTAACATGTACTTTAAAGATTTTTTCAATAGCTTGTTTAATTTCTATTTTATTAGCTTTAGAAGAAACCTTAAATACATATTGATTTTTCTCTCCTAGAGCACCACTTTTTTCAGTAACTACAGGAGCTTTAATTATTTCTAAGTATTTAGTATCCATTATTTAAGAGCCTCCTCTATCTTTTTAATAGCTTCACTTGTAAAGACTACAACATCAGAGTTAACTAAGTCTAAAACATTTAATTCATTAGCTGCTATTAAAGCTACATTTGGAATGTTTCTAGATGCTAAAATTACATTTTCTGTAAAATCATCTACTACAAATAATACTTTCTTATCAGCTATTTTTAATGTATTTAATAAAGTCATCATTTCTTTTGTTTTTGGAGTAGTGAATGTTAACTCTTCCATAACGATTACTTCATTATCATTAAATTTATGACTTAAAGCACTCTTTAGAGCAAGTCTTCTTTCTTTACGATTTTGTTTTTTGCTGTAATCTCTTGGTACTGGAGTTCCATAACGGCCACCGCCTACCCATTGTACAGCTCTAATAGAACCTTGACGTGCATGTCCAGTTCCTTTTTGTCTCCAAGGTTTACGTCCACCACCGCTAACTTCAGAACGGTTTTTAGTAGAGTGTGTACCTTGTCTTAATGATGCTCTTGCTAAAATAATTGCATCATATAATACTTTATCATTAGGGGTAATAGAAAATACTTCTTCATTTAATTTTAAATCATTTACTTTTTCACCTTTAAGATTTAAAAGATCTATCTTTTTCATACTTTTTCCTCCTTTCACTACACAATATTTAAATTCAATTATAGGTAGTGATGATTATTCGTTTGTAGTCTCTGTAGACTCAGTAGATGCAGTAGCTTCCTCTACTACTTCTTCAGTATCAGTATTTTCTTCTACTTCAGTAGTAGTCTCAGCTTCTTTCATTTCTTCATAAGTGATTAAGTCTTTTGCAGGGTTTTTCTTACCTGGTTTTTTAACTGCTGTTTTAATAACAACTAAGCTTTCTTTTGGTCCAGGTACATTACCTTTAATTAAAATTACATTATTTTCTAAGTCTACTGCTACTATTTCTAGATTTTGAACAGTAGCGTTTACATTACCCATTTGTCCTGGTAATTTCTTACCTTTTAATACGTGCATTGGTCTCATTGTTCCTAATGAACCTACTCCACGATGATATTGTGAACCGTGTCCCATAGGTCCACGACTTTGATTGTGACGTTTGATTACACCTTGGAAACCTTTTCCTTTGCTAACTCCACTAACGTCTACAATTTCACCAGCTTCAAATACGCTAGCATCTAATACTTGTCCTAAAGTGTAATCAGCTACATTAACGCCTTTTATTTCTCTTAAGAAGCGCTTAGGTTCAGTATTAGCTTTTTTAGTATGACCCATTTTTGGTTTGTTGCTTATTTTTTCTCTAACTGTTTCATAGCCTAATTGAATAGCTTCATAACCATCTGTTTCGTTAGTTTTGATTTGTGTAACAACATTAGGTTCAACTTCTACAACAGTTACAGGAATAAGTTTACCTTCAGTAGTGAATACTTGAGTCATTCCTTTTTTTCTACCTAAGATTCCTTTCATTTTCATTTCCTCCTATTTTAGATTGTTTTGATTTTAATATCGACACCACTTGGTAAATCAAGATGAGCTAGAGCATCAATCGTTTCTTTACTAGGGTTCTTAATGTCAATTAATCTCTTGTGTGTTCTTCTTTCGAATTGTTCACGACTATCTTTATATTTGTGAACAGCTCTTAGAATTGTGAATTTCTCAATTTCAGTTGGTAGAGGTACAGGTCCAACTATATCTCCTCCACTTCTTTTGATTGTTTCAACGATTTTAGTTACAGCATTGTCAAGAATTCTGTGATCATATGCTTTTAACTTAATACGAATCTTTTGTGTTGACATTGTTTACGTCCTCCCTTCGCCTATATCTAGTATAGACTTGCTCCGTGTGAATAACCCGATAGCTAGTTAACAACTTAACCTGGCGTATCGACAACCTCCCACATCTAAGCAGTCACACGTAATTAATGATATCATATAAATCGTTGAAATACAAGCGTTTTTTTGAAATATTTTGCAAAAAAGTTGACAGCTTAATTTTAAAAATAGATAATTAAATAAATTATATTAAAGTGAAAGGAAAAGTTTATGGTGTCCGAAAATAAAATTAGTAGTAAAAACACAGAACAAGTAGATGTTTATTTTGGGGTAGCTGCTTTTGCTACTCTTAGTAAAAGCGAGCTTATTAATAATGATTTATATGAATTTTATGAAGATTTTACTATAGGCAGTATTAAAGATGTAGATATTCCTATAAATATTGATAAAGATAAAACTGTTAGAATTTGGAGTAGCAAAAATAATACTCAAGAGTATTTAAACTTTCTTTACTTTTGTTATAAGCTTCCTAACAAGATATCTGTTGTATTTGCAAATGAGTATAACAAATATCTATCTACTGTTGGAGCGATATTACCAGATAAAATTAAAGAATTATTAAAGTATGAGCATAAGCTTACTAAAGAAGAAAAAGATAAATATAAAGATGAATGGATAAAATTAACTAATGAAAATAGTGAAATGAGACTTTTTGAAAACGGTAAAATTATTAGTACTGACTATGACTATTTAGACGAGTATATTGATAAGTATTATGATGATAGTAACATAAATCATACTATTGCTGTACTTATGGCTAATGATATTGACAATAACTTTAGTGATACTATTTACAAATTTTTGATCGAAAGAAAACAAAATTAGAGCGCTTAATAGCACTCTAATTTTTTTTAGAAACTAATTTAAATATTAATCTTTTTATTAATATTAATTTGTATACAATGTATTATTTTAAATGGTTTTAGAATTTGAGTTTACTTTTTCTTGTAGTATAGGAACAATTTCATCCTTAATATCATATGGTACGTCAAAATTATGATAATTAATATGTACTTTTTCATAATTACCAAATATAGATTTATTAGTAGATATTAACTGTAAACAACTTTCTGCTGCTTCTTTCGTTATTTCTTCACTATTACTTGGAAATAGTAAAATGACATCATCAGCAGAGGTTTCACTTCCTAAGCCATAACTTTCTTTAACATCACTTTCCTTAACTCCAAGATAAACAATATGATTAAGTGATGTAAGTTCTTTTGAACCAATAAGGGTATCTACAATATTATGATTGTCATCTTCTAAATATTTACGTAAATATGATGTAAAAATATCACTGTGATTTTCTTCATCCTTTACATCAACAAATTTTCCATCTTTTGTTATTATATAACCACCAGTTAAAACTGATACAAAATCCTTTTCCTCTGTTCTAAACTCAAAAGTATCGCCATTAATTGTTTTTAATTCTGCCATAATTTCCTCCATGCTATAAGAATATCATATTTATGAAAAAAAATATAGCTTTCTAATTTATTTACTCTTAATAATTTTTTTGCTAATATTTTTATATAAATTCTCATTATATGAAGGTGATAGAATTGAAAAAAGATATAGATTTACATATTCATACTAATTTATCTGATGGAGAGCTAACTCCTAAAGAAATAATTGATAGAGCTGTTAGTAATGATGTTAGTATTGTTTCAATTGCTGATCATGATACGATAGAAGCTTATAATGATAATTTATTTAGTTATGCAAAAAAGAAAAACATACAGATTATTAGAGCAGTAGAAATTTCTACTAAATATCATGGTAAAGGTGTACATGTACTAGGATATAATTTTGACATTAACAATAAAAAGTTGACTGACAAATTATATGTTATTAGAAATGCTAGACATATTTATTTACATAATGTTGCAGCAAAGCTTAAAAAACTTGGATATATTGTTGATGTAAATTCACTTGATAAAATTGAGGCAGTTACTAAAGCTCATATTGCTCTTAATATTATAGAAAATAAAGATAATAATAAATTACTATTGAAAACTTTTGGCTATATACCAGATAAAGGTGAATTTATTGAAACAATAATGAATGAAAGTTGTCCAGCATATGTAGAAAAAGAAACTATAAGTCCTATGGAAGCTAGTAGTTTGATAAAAGAAGCTGGTGGCAAAGTAATTCTTGCTCATCCTGCCTGCTATAAATATGAAGATGGCTTAACTGATAAAGAGATATTAAATTTAATTAATGATATGAAAGCAGACGGGATAGAATCTAATTACATATATATAGATAAAAACAATAATAAAATTAATGAAGTTAATCATTGGAATGCTTTTGCTAAGCAATATAATTTAATAACTACAATAGGTTCTGATTTTCATAAAGCTGATAATATTCATCCTGATATTGGTTTAGTTAATGAAGATATTAAATTAAATGATAATGAGATTAATTCTATTATTGATAACCTTTTAAATTAAGTTTTTCCACATTTTTGTGGAAAACTTTTTTATTATCTTTTTTCTATATTGTAATTTTCTTCTTTCTTACTAGCCCTTATAACACTGCCTTTTCCATATTTTTTAATAATGCTATCCATTACTTCTTCTACTTTATCATAAGCTTTAACATTAGATTCTTCAAATAAAGACATCTGACTAATTGCTTTTTCTTTTAAATCGCTTAGTCTTATGCCTATATTTCTAATAGGATCTTCTTTCCAACTAGCTTCAAAAACCCGTTTAACACCTTTATAGATTTCTTCTGTTACATTAGTAGGATTATCTAAAGTAATTTGATGAGAATAGTTTTTAAACAGATTATTTCTATAAGTAACGGCAATAGTTGCAGTATATAGTTTTTGATCTCTTAAAGTAAAAGAGACTTCTTCTGTTTCACTAAATAATATTTTTAATAAGTCTTCTTTTCTCGTTACATCATAGGGTAAAGTTCTTGAAATACTAATACATTTATTTTTAGCGTTTCTTGGTTCTACTTTACTATAATCAATTCCTAATGCTGCTTCTTTAAAGTAATCGCCTTGACTTTTAAAATGTCTTCTTAGTAAGTTGATATTAGCTTCTGCTAAATCTTTAATTGTATATATTCCTAATTCATTTAATTTTTTAGCAGAACTTTTACCTAACATAAATAAATCATTTACTTTTAGAGGCCACATTTTAGTTTTTATTTCATCTAAATAAAGAGTATGAACTTTATCTGGTTTTTCAAAATCACTAGCCATTTTAGCGCAAAGTTTATTCTCACCTATACCTACATTGACAGTAAAACCAAACTTTTCTTTAATTTCATCTTTTATTTTATGAGCTAATTTTACATAATCGTTACCATAAAGAAGAGATGTCCCCGTAAGGTCAAGAAAACATTCATCAATTGAATACTGTTCAATTATAGGAGTATAGCTAGCTAGGTAATTATATAATTTTTTAGACTCTTCTTTATAAAAAGCGTAGTTAGGAGGAAATACTTGTAAGTTTTTACATTTACTTCTTGCACTATATAAAGTCTCAGCGGTTACAATTCCATATTTCTTGGCAATTGGGCTTTTAGCAAGAACAATACCGCGTCTTGCCTTTTCATCTCCTCCTATTACAGAAGGAATTTTTCTAATATCTTGTTTAAAGCCATGATTAAGCAAGTAAATTGCAGTCCAAGATAAAAAAGCATTATTAACATCTATATGGAAAATAATTCTTTTCATAAAATTCCTCCTTTTCTCTATGATATAATACATTAGTTCTATTTTCAATAGAAAAAAATAACCAATTACTGGTTATTGATTTTCCACAATTAATGTGGATAAACTTTTATATTAAGTTATTTCCAGTCATTTCTTCTGGCTTTTCTATATCCATGTATTTTAATATTGTAGGAGCAATATCTCCTAATTTACCTGTTTTTATTTCTTTGATATTATGGTCAGTAATGATAAATGGTACAGGACTAGTTGTGTGAGCAGTTATAACTTCTCCCTTATCATCTTCCATAATTTCAGAATTACCATGATCTGCGGTTATAAACATAGTAAAGTCTTTCTCCTTACTTGCTTCATATAGTCTGCCAATATTTTCATTAACCGCTTTTACAGCTTCAACAACTTTATCAAATTTACCAGTATGTCCTACCATATCACAGTTAGCGAAGTTTAGAATAATTAAATCATATTTATCCATTACTTCTATTAACTTATCAGTTACTTCATAAGCACTCATAGCAGGATACATATCATAAGTTGCGACATCTTTCCTTGGTACAATTATTTTATCTGTATTAGGGATATCCTTTTCTTCTCCTCCATCAAAGAAATATGTAACATGAGGATATTTACTAGCTTCTGCTATCCTTAATATCTTTAGTCCTTTTGATGCTGCATATTCTCCTAAAGTATTAGTTAGATGCATTGGAGGAAAAGCGGGGGTTGCAATAACAGTATGTTCTGGAGTCATAATCGTAACTAGTTTTACATTTTTAAAATCTACCCTTGGAAACTCTTTAAAGTCTTTATTAGTTAGAGCAGTAAATGTTTGAGTAATACGATCTGGTCTAAAGTTAAGCATTACCATACCATCATTTTCTTTTAAATTTCCATCATCTATTAATTTAGCAGGGACAATAAACTCATCCATAATATTTTGTTTATATGAGTCTTCTATATAATCTTTATATGAATCTATTTTTACTCCCTCTCCATGCACTAATAAATCATAATACTTCTCAGTAACATTCCACATTCTTTCTCTATCCATAGAATAATATCTTCCCGAAATATCTGCTAGTTTACCAAAACCTAATTCATTTAGTTTATTAGTTAACTCATCTAAGAATTTAAGGGCAACATCTGGAAGAGTATCTCTACCATCTAGAAAAGCATGAACATAGACATTATGGAAGTTCTCTTTTTTACATAAGTCTAACATTGCAAAGAAGTGATTTATATGAGAATGAACTCCTCCATCACTTAATAAGCCAAATAAATGAAGGTTTGAATTATTTTCTTTACAGTGATTAATTATATCTAATAAGGCTTTATTTTTAAAGAAACTACCATCTTCTATAGCATGATTAATTTGCATAAGAGGTTGATCTACAACTCTACCTGCACCAATATTTAAATGTCCTACTTCACTATTACCCATTTGGCCAGCAGGAAGACCTACTGCTTCCCCACTTGCTTCTAAGGTAGTGTGGGGATACTCCTTCCATAAATTTATTATATTTTCTGGATTAGCAGCAATTACAGCATTACCTTTCTTTTCTTCTCTATAACCAAAACCATCTATAATTGTTAATAATACTTTTTTCATATGCTTTTTCCTCCTTTTTCTTTATCTTTTTGGTATTCACTAAAATAATTAATTAAATTTTTGCTATAGTCTATTATAACTTCGTTAGTAATACCCCATTTACTATAATCAGGAATACTATCTTTTGGAAACTTTGTTTTTAACAATTCTTTATATTCTTTTAAACCTTCTTTTTCATTATCAATCATCTTTTTAGCAAAAACAGCTGATATTAAATAACTTTTTACTGTTAGAAATCTTTCTATTATATCCCTGGTTCTATTTTTTACATCTTGGAACTCCAACTTTGCTGTTTCAGTAAGAGAAAAGTAATTAGGATTTTGTTTGCAAGCGATTATAATAGTTTTCTTTGCTAATGTTAAAAGATTAATTAAAGCATCCATGTTGCCCTCTAGAGTGTCTTTATATATTTCTAAAGCCGTTGCTGGAACTTCGCCACTATATGGATAGCTAGAGATATTATAACCATTTATCTTGTTATCTATGGTGTGGACAACTTCATGTAATAATATACTACTTTTAGGTGGAGACATAATATAAGATTCTTTAAATGTAGTTAATTCAAAATTTACAGCTTTATATTTTGATAGTTCGCTATCTTTATACCCTGTAGATAAGTAAAGGTGATCTTTATCATTAATAACGCTTAAAATAGCATTACCTAATTCAGGATCATTTATTTTCCTTGCAAAATCTACAACTTCATTAATGCATTCTTCTTCAGAAGATAATGGCCGAGTATCTTTAAGATCTATATATGGAATTAGTGCTAAGTTTTTACACAACTCAAAAGAATATTTTAAATCTACTAATACATGAAAAAATTCTAAGGACTCATAGTTTTCACATTTTTTTGTGTCTCTTTTCAAAGACAACTTTTTTAGAAATAATAAAGGATCATTATATAATGTAATTCTTCTGCCCTTAAGTAATTCTAACATTTTTAGAATAGTAATTTTATCAACTAATATTTCGGATTTTTTCTTTTTATTTCTTGTGTTTTTAAACAGTTCATCTAAATATTTTAACTTTGCTTCTAAATCTTGTTTATTCCACATATTAAGCACTGCTTTCTAATATAATTGTTCATTTAAACAAAATATTGCATAAATTGGTAGATACCTAACATTTTTCTTCGAACTAAAATTATTTTCAGTAATACGGAAAGCCTCTGTTACTATATATTTTTTCATAAAGACTGATAGGCTTTTTACTTTAGATCCTTGTTTTGTAGCAAGTTCTATAGGAATAATTTTACCCATTCTATTTTGAATAACAAAGTTTACTTCAGCTTTTCCTTCTGATTGATAATAATATAGAGAATAACCCGCTTCTACTAAAGTATGAGCGATATGATTTTCATATAGAGCTTGTTTAATATTATCATCTACTGCTAATCTATCTTTAGTTAGATTATACCTCATACTTAAAAGGCCATCATCTGGTAAATATAATTTAAAACTATCAAGTTCACGGCAACTAGATAAAGGGGACTTTGCTACTCTTATTTTATATGAACGATATACTAATTGATTAGTTACTAGAAAGTTAATAGAATTTTCAAATTCTTTAGCTCGTCTACCATAGCCTAGAAGACCATATTGAAATTTTTTATTTTCTTTTTCTAGTTGTTTAGGAATACTTTCCATAACTTCAATACCACGTTCTATATCTATTAAATTCTTGCTGTTTAATAATTCACTCTTATTAATATCAAAGACTCTTTCTTTAATACTATCTAAATAACCATAGTGACATTTATTAGCATAGGCCTCTACTACTTCAGGAAGACCTCCAGTCACTAAATAGTCATAAAAGAAATCTAAAGCTTTAGTATGAACACTACAGCTACGATGATTATCATAAGCATATCTTATTTTATCAGCTGTTTCTTTTTCATCTATAGCCCACAAAAATTCTTCATAGTCCATTTCTGTCATGATCTTATATTGAAATTCTTCGCCTCTAAACTTTAATAGAGAATCTCTACTTGATGTTATAGCGATGACATGATAATCATTTTTATCATAACCAAATAGTTTGATACCTTTAATAATCTCTTCATCTGTTACATTATCAAAGATTATTAGAGTATCATTTTTAACAATAGGAACTTCTGATATTATACTTAAAGCTTCTGCTAGCCTTGTAATAGATCTTTCTTTTTTAAACAAGTCTTTTAAAACAGTATTATGATCTGTATTAAAATAAGCGACATACTGATAGTTAGCTTTACCAAAGTCTAAAGCTGTATAGGTTTTACCTACTTGTCTTGTTCCAATTATTAATAATGGTTTTCTTATTAAATCTGTTTTCCATTTCAATAAGAACTTATTTATTTTTCGTTCCATTTAGTGTAGTCACCTCCCACATCTTCTAATATAAGTATATATTTATTCTTTTGTTTAGTCAATATTTTTGCAAAATAAAAAGACTACTACTGCTCGTCTTAATAACTTACTACTGTCTAATTGCATCTTGATGAAATTCAAGACGAAGTTTATCTGCGACTGTGACAATAAACTCTGAATTAGTTGGTTTAGCTTTATCAATATCAACACTATGTCCAAAGATATCTTCCATTAGCTGCCAATTACCACGATTCCAACTTACTTCTATAGCATGTCTTATAGCACGTTCAACACGAGATACGGTTGTATCAAACTTCTCTGCTATATCAGGATATAGTTCTTTAGTAATACCTCCTATTACTTCAGGATGTTCATAAAGAACAGTTATACCTTCTCTTATATATTGATAACCTTTAATATGTGATGGTACGCCTAACTCATGAAGAATCTTTGTTATTGATACCTGTAGATTATTATATTTCATATCAATAGTCTTCTTATCATAACTATTTTTACTACTACACTCTAAGATTCTCTTTTCTAATTCAGTTAATTCAAAAGGTTTCAATATGAAGTAACTTATACCTAACTCACTAGCTTCTCTTATAACTTCTTGAGTATTAAATGAAGTTAAAACTATTACTTTCTTATCAAGTCTTTTTTCTTTCATTTCCTTTAGCACACTCATACCATCTTTATTAGGCATAATTAGATCAAGGACTATTACATCATACTCATTCTGATTATTTTCAATCAGTTTTAATCCCTCTATTCCATCATTAGCGGTAAGAGTAATAGCGACTTCTTTATTATCTTTAAAGTACTCTTTAACCATTTTAACTAGTTCAATATTATCATCAATCATTAATACGTTGGTCTTTTTCATTTTCTCTCCTTCCATATACTACCACGCATTTTAATTATATAACAGATAATAAAAATTTAACAGAGTAAAAAAAGAGAGATTTTGTCGAAAAAGAAAAAGGCTATTATTAAGCCTTATAGTTTGTTAAGAAACTCCTGCAAAGAAGGAAGTTTTAAAGATATTCCTCCTAATAAAAAGCCATCTATATCTTTGACTTGTTTTAATTCATCAATATTCTTTTCATTAGCACTACCACCGTATAGTATTTTCTTATGATATGTTTCTTTTAACATAGTAGTTACTTTTTCAATATCTTCATTAGTTGGAACAATACCTGTTCCGATAGCAAAGATTGGTTCATAAGCAATAATAAAATCTTTTGATTTATCTATATCACTTAATAGATAGTCCATATCTTTTTTTATTTTATCTACATATTCACCATTTTTATGTTCTTCTAAAGAATCCCCTATACAAATAATGGGAATTAAGTCATTAGAAAAAGCTTGTTCTAACTTTTGCTTACTTATATCAAGATTCTCATTCATCTTAGTTGTTCTTTCACTATGGTTAATTAAAGTATACTTTGCTCCTAAAGATCTAATGGCTTTAGCAGTAACTTCGCCCGTATATGCTCCCATATCTTTACTACTTACATCCTGTGATGCGTATGTTAAATTGCTTGGTATTAATGATAAATAGCATACGCTAGGTATTAAAATCATTTCATGGTTATAAGTATTTAAGTTTTTATAAGCATCTAGGTAACTTAATAGTTCTTCTTTAGTAAAATTACTTTTATGATTTAGAGCTACTATCATTTTTATTACCTTCCTTCCATTTGTTTTTTATTTTATCCACAATTCTTGTGGATAATGCTTGTTTCTTATTATGTTTAGTAATAGCAACTTTATAAACTTCTAAGACAGAATCAGCAAAACTAGATAGAGAATACTTTTTAATGGAACTTTCAGTTTTATCTGTTAAGTTTTCTAATTCTAATTTATTAGTAGCTAATTCTTCTACTATTTGTAAGCAGTCTTTTTCATTTTTAAAGATACGGCCATTAAAATTATCTACAACTACACTTTTAAAGGCATCATCATCAATACATATAACAGGAAGTGAAGCTGCTAAGGCTTCAATGACAGTTAGCCCCTGCGTTTCGGTAGTTGAAGCGGTTATAAAAGCATTACAAACATGATAGTAGTTTGGCATATCATTCCAAGCAACTTTTCCTGTAAATTTTATCCTATCATCAAGGCCTTTTTCTTTAACTTCTTTTTTATACTTCTCTTCATCAGGACCATAACCTACTATTAAAAGTTTAATACTTTTATTTTTTGTTTTTTCTATAATATCAAATAGAAAAGGAACATTCTTTTCTTGAGCAAGTCGCCCTACAAATAGCATAACAAAATCTTTTCTTTTATAACCTAAATCATGTTTTAATTTTAAAACTTTTAATTTATCACTATTCTCTTTATAAAATCTAGAAGCATCTAAGCCTGTAGGGACAATATATATATCTTTATCATAATGATATTCATCTCTAAATAAATGATAGGTTTTTACTGTTGGCACTATAAAAGCATCTGCTGTATTGTCACAATAGAATTTACTTATATATTCAACTGCTTTCTTACACCCTAAATCAAAATATTTAATATTTCTTGAAACATACCAAGTATAATCTTTATACATAGTGTGATAAGTATGAACTAAGGGGATATTATATTGTTTAGCAAATAGTCTTGCAAATATTCCCATACTAAGTTCAGTATGAGAGTGGATTATTTCTAAGTTCCATGATTTAATTTGATTTATTACTTTTAAAGGGTAAATGCTAGACATTCTGTAATCATAAATTCCTAAAGGGATTCCTGGAATTCGGAGTATTTTTTCTTTTTCATCATAGTCATAGGTCTTACTATCTTGTCCAACAGTAACTATATAGACTGTATGACCTTTTTGCTCAAGAGCTTTTTTCAAAGTTTCAACGCTAGTTACTACTCCATTAACGGAAGGTACATAAGCATCTGTAAATAGACCTATTCTCATAAGTTCTCCTCCTTTAGTAATATTTTATTTTTCAGGAATATTTTTTAGCCCTGGTAAATCTTTTCCTTCTAAGTATTCTAAGGTTGCGCCTCCACCTGTTGAGATATGATATAGTTTATCCGTTACATTACAAGATGAGGCTGCTGCAACTATATCTCCTCCACCAAGTACTGTTTTAGCATTAATTTCAGTTAAGTAAGTTAATACATCATTTGTACCTTTAACATAGCTTTTAAACTCATATACACCTAGTGGTCCATTCCACATAACTGTTTTAGCATTACTTAAGTTATTTTTAAAGATATTAACAGTATTAGGACCAATATCTAAGCCCATTTCACTATCAGTTAATTCTGTTATATCTTTAACAGTTCCTTCAGTATCTTCATACTTATCATTACAAACTACATCTACTGGTAAGATAATTTTATCTTCATTTTCTTTTAATATTTTTTTACAGAAGTCAAGGGACTCTTCATCTAATAGAGAGTTACCAATATTATACCCTTCTGCTTTTAGGAAAGTAAAAGCCATTCCTCCTCCAATTAAGATCTTATCACATTTAGGAAGTAAATTCTCAATCAGTCCTATCTTATCACTTACTTTAGCACCTCCTAATATTATCATAAACGGTCTATCAGGATTAAAAAGATAAGATAAAGCATTTAATTCTTTTTCAACAAGTAAGCCTACACAACTTGGTAAATAAGTACTTATACCTACATTTGAAGCATGAGCACGATGTAGAGTACCAAAGGCATCGTTAATGAAGATATCTCCTAAACTTGCCCAGTATTTAGCAAGGCTCATATCACAACCACTTTCTTTTTTACCATCTAAATCTTCATAACGTGTATTTTGCATTAGAACGATATCTCTATCTTGCATATTAGAGACAGCTTGTTCTAGCTCTTCTCCTCTTGTAGAATTTACAAAAGTTACATTTTTATCTAGTAGTTCGCTAAGTCTTTTAGCAACAACACTAAGATCATTCTTAGTTTTATCTTCTTCTGTTTTTACGCGTCCTAAGTGGGACATTAAAATTATTTTAGCATTATGTTCTAGACAGTATTTAATAGTAGGTAAACTCTTTACTATTCTGGTATCATCAGTAATTTTTCCTTCTTTAATAGGAACATTAAAATCACATCTAATTATTACTTTTTTATTATTAATATCAAAATCTTTAATTGTTTTTTTCATATAGTTATTTTCCTCCTAATATTATTGTAGTATTTTTCTTATATTTTTTCAATGTTTCTTATATTTATAACAATATTGTAATGTCAAAAGAAAAAGAGCTTTAAGCTCTTATAGGTTAGCAACGTATTTAGCTACTCTTATATACTGAGCAGTATAACTCATTTCATTATCATACCATGCTACTACTTTAACTAATTGTTCTCCATCTACTTCACTAATTGATGTAAGTAGACTATCAACTAAACTTCCATAGTGCATACCGATTGTATCACTTGAAACT
The DNA here is from genome assembly GCA_944358305.1 of uncultured Bacilli bacterium. Taxonomy (GTDB): domain Bacteria; phylum Bacillota_I; class Bacilli_A; order RF39; family UBA660; genus Onthousia. The sequence goes on from CALVQK010000002.1 coordinate 25,989, forward strand.
ATTGGATCAGTTGTATATCCTAATGTTTCATTAGCACTATTTTTAAGGGCTTCATTTATTTCTTCAACAGTAGTGTTTTTGTTTAATTTTAATACTAAGTCAACAACGGAACCTGTTGTTACAGGAACTCTCATAGCTGTTCCTTCCATTTTTCCTTCAAGGTTAGGTAATACTTTACCAATAGCTGAAGCTGCTCCAGTTGATGCTGGAACAATATTAGCAGCACTTGCTCTACCACGGCGAGCATAGATTCCTTTTTTATGAGCTACATCTAATGTTGCTTGGTCATTTGTATAAGCATGTACTGTTGTCATATATCCTTGTTTAATACCAAAATTATCATCCATTACTTTTAAAACAGGTGCTAGACAGTTAGTTGTACAGCTAGCAGCAGAGATAATCTTTTCGCTTCCATCTAATATGTCATGATTAACATTATAGACAACAGTTTTCACATCGCCTTTAGCAGGTGCTGATATTATTACTTTTTTAGCTCCAGCATTGATATGTGCCATTGCCTTTTCTTCGCTAGTAAATTTACCGGTACATTCTAAGACAATATCAATATCTAAATCTTTCCAAGGTAAAAGACTAGGATCTGTTTCTGCATATACTTTAATCTTTTTATCTCCTACTACGATATTATCTCCTTCAAAAGATATTTCATCAGCTCTATATCTTCTGTGAGATGTATCATATTTAAGTAAGTAAGCAAGTTGTTCTGCATCTGTTAAATCATTAATAGCTACTACTTCCATTTCTGGATCTTCATCTAATAATCTAAATGCTAACCTTCCTATTCTTCCAAACCCATTAATTGCAACTTTTTTCATATTCTTTCTTATTCCTCCTCTTCATCACTTGGTACAAACCAACCATCTTCATTTTCAACCACTTTCGTTGGCGAATCTTTTTCAACACCATTATTGTAGGCTAAAACCATAACGGCTATTAGAATAACAATAAATATTCCTATAAATATTAACATTGTACTCATTCCAAAGCCTCTATTATTAAGTTTAACCATTTCATCACCTTCTTATTAAATTATTTCAATAGCAGCGAATTTATTTATTATTTCTTGATATATTTGATACCAAGAGTATACTCTAATTACATTTTTACCCGTACAGTCCTGGTTATATGGAGCATCAAAAACCATAACAGGGATAATTTTGGAAATGTCATTAACATTACTAGCTTTATCTTCTATCATTAAATCTAGCCCTATGCTTAGGCATTTTTCTCTTTTATTACTTGTATTAATTACAAGTTCATCATATTCAATATTATTTTTATTTAACCATGATTTCACGTAATAATCAATCATACCACTATATTGATGAGTTAAATATTGATTATCTCTTGCTGATAAAATTATAATCTTATGACCATCTTTTCGTAATTTATGAATAACTTCACTAGCATAAGGACGAGGCGGTATAGCAATTAATAAATCAAAGATATATTGGCGCCAAAATTCATTGTTTTCATCTGCGCTAAGCTTAAATTGCTCTTCCATGTAATATCCTTTAGGGTTAAAACCGCGATTTATATTTTGCTCAAGACAAAATTTTGATCCACAAGCAAAATGCCATTCTGCTACGTCATTTAATACACCATCTAAATCAACACCTATACGCATTTTAACCAATCCCTTTCTATATTATTTTAACAGAGGTTTGAGAAAAAGGAAATAGATGTTTGTAAAATTGACAGTTATTATCCTAAGGAAAAGAAAAAGGAATAGGTAAAACCTATTCCATAAATTCATCTTCTAATTTTTCTAAAGGTTCTTCATCAGAAAATTCATCTTCTAAAGTATATTCTATATCACGATATTTTTTAAGACCAGTTCCAGCAGGTATTAATTTACCAATTAGAACATTTTCTTTTAGACCTTCTAGGTGATCAACTTTACCATGAATAGCAGCATCTGTTAATATTCTTGTTGTTTCTTGGAATGAAGCCGCTGATAAGAATGAATCTGTTTCAAGAGAAGCTTTAGTAATACCAAGTAATACTGGACGACCTGTAGCAGGACGTTTACCACTAATGATTACTTCTTTATTTCCTTCTGTAAACTCTCTAAAGTTAACTAGAGAACCAGGTAAGAATTTAGTATCTCCACCTTCAACGATTCTAATCTTAGAAATCATACGACGAGCGATAATTTCAATATGTTTATCAGCAATATCAACACCTTGAGAACGATAAGTATTTTGTACTTCTTTCAAGATGTATTCTTGAGTTGTAATTGGATCTGTTACATCTAGTAATTCTTTAGGTGAGATAGCTCCTTCTGTTAATTTATCTCCACAAGATACTGTATCTCCTTTTTCGACACAAAGTTTAGCACCATAGTTAGTAACATGTTCTTTAGTTTCAACTTTATTAGTAATACTAATTTTATATTTACCATGATCTTCAGTAATTTTTGTAACCTTACCATCAATTTCCGCAATAGTAGCTTTACCTTTAGGATTTCTTGCTTCAAATAATTCTTGAACACGTGGAAGACCTTGAGTAATATCTTCACCACCAGCAACTCCACCTGTATGGAATGTACGCATGGTAAGCTGTGTTCCTGGTTCACCAATTGATTGAGCAGCCATAACTCCGACAGCTTCACCAATTTCAACGACATTACCAGTTGCAAGATTTCTACCATAACATTTACGACAAACACCTTTTTCAGTATTACATGTTAGAATTGATCTTATTTCTACTTCTTCAATTCCAGCAGCTATTATTTTATCAGCTTTTGCTTCTGTGATATATTCATCTTTATCAACAATTACTTCTTTTGTTTCAGGATTAATTACTTTCTTGCTAGCAAAACGACCAACAATACGATCATATAGGCTTTCAATAACTGAACCTGTTTTTTCATTAACAAAATCTCTTGCTATAATTCCTTCTTCTGTTCCACAATCATCTTCTTTAACAATTATATCTTGAGATACATCAACAAGACGACGTGTTAAGTAACCTGAGTCTGCAGTTTTTAATGCTGTATCAGCACTACCTTTTCTGGCAGAGTGAGTTGATAAGAAGAATTCTGATACTGATAGTCCTTCTTTAAAGTTTGAGATAACTGGTATTTCGATTGGGTCTCCATTTGGTTTTTGCATTAGTCCACGCATACCAGCAACTTGAGTAAACTGTGAAATACTACCACGTGCTTTAGAGTGCATCATGATGAAGATTGGGTTATCTACTTGTTCTTTAGAGATTTCTTCAAGTTCTGCTTGAACTTTATCTTTAACTCCATACCAAGTTTCAATAACTTTTTCATGGCGTTCTTCTTCAGTAATTAAACCACGAGTATATTGTTTATTAATTTTATTAACTAAAGCTTGTCCTTCATCAATATATTCTTGTTTATGTTCACTTGTTGCAACATCGCTCATTGAAATAGTAATACCAGCAATAGTTGAATAATAGAAACCTAAGTCTTTCATCTTATCAAGCATTTCAGATGTTTCAGTAGTTTTATAACGTTTAAATACTTGATCTATTACTTTTTCTAATGTTCCTTTAGCGAAAGGACTAACTAGAGGCATTTTGCTAATTGCTTCTTTAATATCTGTTCCTTTCTTAAGGAAATATTTATTTGGTGTAATATTTTGAATATTATCATCTGTTGGTTCATTAATATAAGGGAATGAATCTGGTAGGATTTCATTAAATTTAATTTTACCAACTGTTGTTATTAAATATTTACCTTTTTGTGATGAAGTAAATAATTTATATTTAAATGAATCAACTGGGATAGCTATTCTTGTATGAAGAGTTATCTCACGTCTTTCATAAGCCATTAGGGCTTCATTAGAATCTTTAAATACTCTTCCTTCACCATCTTCGCCAGCTTTTTCCATAGTTATGTAATAGTTACCTAAAACCATGTCTTGCGCTGGAGTAACGATTGGTTTTCCATCTGAAGGTTTCAAGATATTTCCTGAACCTAACATTAGCATTCTTGCTTCTGCTTGCGCTTCTTCTGATAATGGTACATGGACTGCCATTTGGTCTCCATCGAAGTCAGCATTGAAAGCAGGACAAACTAATGGATGTAGTCTTATCGCTTTACCACCAACTAGAATAGGTTCAAAGGCTTGAATACCTAATCTATGTAGTGTAGGAGCACGGTTTAATAATACAGGGTGTTCTTTAATTACATCTTCAACAATATCCCAAACTACAGGGTCTCTATTTTCAATTAAACGTTTAGCAGCTTTGATATTGTGAGCAATATCGCGATCTACTAGGCCATTAATAACGTGAGGTTTAAATAATTCTAGGGCCATTTCTTTTGGAATACCACATTGATACATCTTTAGTGATGGTCCAACAACGATAACAGAACGGCCAGAATAGTCAACACGTTTACCCAATAAGTTTTGACGGAAACGTCCTTGTTTACCTTTTAACATGCTAGAAAGTGATTTCAACGCACGATTTCCTGCACCTGTTACACTTCTACCACGACGTCCATTATCGAATAGAGCATCTACTGCTTCTTGTAACATTCTCTTTTCATTTTGAATGATGATACCAGGAGCACCTAAATCGATAAGTTTCTTTAAACGATTATTACGGTTAATAACACGACGATATAAATCATTTAAGTCACTTGTCGCAAAACGTCCACCATCTAGTTGAATCATAGGACGAAGTTCAGGTGGTATTACAGGAATACAATCTAAAATCATCCATTCTGGTTTTTGATTTGAACGGTAAAAAGCATCAAGAACATCTAGTCTTTTTAAAAGTCTCGTTCTTTTCTGTCCTTGAGCAGTTTCAAGTTCTTTATTAATTTCATCAATATCATGTTTTAAATCTACTTTTTTAAGTAATTCTTTAATTGCTTCAGCACCCATACCTACTTTGAAACCATTACCATATTTTTCATAGTAAGCACGATATTCTTTTTCAGATAATGTTTGTTTATCTTCTAAAGGAGCATTACCTTTATCAATTACAACATAACTAACAAAGTATAATACTTCTTCAAGATCTCTTGGACTCATATCAAGAACAAGTCCCATTCTTGAAGGCACTCCTTTAAAGAACCAGATATGAGAGACAGGACTAGCAAGTTCAATATGTCCCATTCTCTCACGTCTTACTTTAGATTTTGTTACTTCAACACCGCAACGATCACAAACGATATTTTTATAACGAACTCTTTTATATTTTCCACAGGCACATTCGTAATCTTTAGTTGGTCCAAAGATTTTTTCACAGAACAAGCCATCACGTTCTGGACGAAGAGTACGATAGTTAATAGTTTCTGGTTTTTTTACTTCACCATAACTCCATTCACGAATTTTTTCAGGAGATGCGATACCAATTCTTATAGCATCAAATTTATTTACTTCTATCATTATTCTTCATCTCCTTTACTAAGTTCGTTTTCTACATCTATGATATTTTCTTCATCTGCTTCTTTAGAAACTTCTTCTTTTTCTTCTGTACTTATTTTAGTTATATTAACCTCTTCATTTAAAGGTTCACTATTATCTTCATCGCTTTCTTCTATCTGTTTTAGTCCTAAGGCTTCTCCATCTTCATTGATGATAGATATATCTAGTCCTAAAGCTTGGAATTCTTTCATTAATACTCTAAATGATTCTGGAACTCCTGCTCTATTTACTTCTTCACCTTTAACTATTGATTCATATACTTTAACACGACCAATGACATCGTCTGATTTAACAGTCATCATTTCTTGAAGAGTATAGGCTGCACCATAAGCATATAGAGCCCAAACTTCCATTTCTCCGAATCTTTGTCCACCGAACTGAGCTTTACCTCCAAGTGGTTGTTGAGTTACTAGTGAATAAGGTCCAGTACTTCTTGCATGTAGTTTATCATCTACCATGTGATGTAGTTTAATCATGTACATTACACCAACAGAGATACGGTTATCAAATGGCTCACCTGTACGTCCATCGTATAGAACTGTTTTACCATCTTTATCCATTCCAGCTTCTTCCATGATTTCTTCAATATCATCGATATGCGCACCATCGAAGACTGGTGTTGCGATATGTACGCCTAATTTCTTAGCAGCCATACCCATATGTAATTCTAGGATTTGTCCTAAGTTCATACGAGATGGAACACCTTGTGGGTTAAGCATAATATCTACTGGACGTCCATCTGGTAAGTAAGGCATATCTTCTTGAGGTAAGATTAGGGAAATAACACCTTTATTACCATGACGACCTGACATTTTATCTCCTACTTGGATTTTACGTTTTTGAATAATGTAAACTCTAATTACTTTAGATACACCTGCTGGTAGTTCATCATTATCTTTACGAGAGTAAATCTTAATATCATGAACAATACCGTCTCCACCGTGAGGTACACGAAGGGAAGTATCTCTTACTTCACGAGTCTTTTCACCAAATATTGCATGTAATAGTTTTTCTTCGCTAGATAACTCAGCCATTCCTTTTGGTGTTACTTTACCAACTAGGATATCTCCTTCTTTAACTTCAGTACCAATTGTTACGATACCATTTTCATCAAGGTTTTTCTTAGCTTCTTCACTAACGTTTGGAATATCACGAGTAATTTCTTCTGGTCCTAATTTAGTTTCACGGCATTGCATCTCATAGTCTTCTAGATGTAGAGATGTATATTTATCATCTTTAACTAGGTTTTCATTAAGGATTACAGCATCCTCATAGTTATATCCATTGTAAGTCATGAAAGCGACTACAACGTTTTTACCTAAAGCAAGTTCTCCGTTATCACAACTATTCCCATCAGCGATAATATCACCCATTTTTACTTTGTCGCCAACTCTAACGATTGGTCTTTGATGTGAACAAATACTAGAGTTTGCAAGTTCAAAGTTTGCTAAATAATATGTATCTTTACCTTTAGCATTAGCGATAACTATCTTCTTAGCATCAACGTAGTCAACAATACCATCTGCTTTAGCGATTACACATACACCTGAATCTTTAGCAGCGACATGTTCAACACCTGTTCCAATGAATGGAGCTTCTGTTTTTAATAGTGGCATTGCTTGACGTTGCATGTTAGCACCCATCAAAGCACGAGTTGCATCATCATGCTCTAGGAATGGAATACAACTTGTCGTTACTGATACAACTTGTTGAGGTGATACGTCAATGTAATCAACTTGTTCTGGTTTAGCAAGAATGTTTTCATCACGGAATCTTGCTGCAACTGTTTTATCTATAATAACATTATCTTCATTAGTATTAACTGTTGATTGAGAAATAATATAATCTTGTTCTTCATCTGCTGTTAAGTAAACTACTTCATCTGTTATTTTACAATTTTCTACTTTACGATATGGAGTCATAATAAATCCATATTCATCTATTTTAGCATAACTTGCAAGTGAAGTTATAAGTCCAATGTTTTGTCCTTCAGGTGACTCAATAGGACATATTCTACCATAGTGAGAAGCATTAACGTCACGTACTTCTACACCGGCTCTATCACGAGAAAGTCCACCTGGTCCTAATGCTGACAAACGACGTTTGTTAGTAAGTTCGGCAATAGGGTTAGTTTGATCCATGAATTGTGATAATTGAGAAGAACCAAAGAATTCTTTCATAGCAGCAGTAACTGGTCTAATATTAATTAATGTTTTAGGAGTTACTTCTTCCATTTCTTGAGTAGTCATTCTTTCACGAATAACTCTTTCCATACGGGAAATACCAATTCTAAATTGATTTTGTAATAATTCTCCTACTTGTCTAATACGACGATTACCTAAATGATCAATTTCATCATAATTACCTACACCATGTAATAAGTTTAAGTAATAAGATACAGCAGCATAAACATCAGAAATTGTTAAACGTTTAGAATCAATTGTTTGGTCATTACCGATAACAATTAGTTTTTTCTTCTTATCATTTGGATCAAGAATTGTAACTTTTTGAATCTTATTATAAGTATCTAGTTCATCATTAATTTTAACTTCTTCTACACCATAACCATTTGCAAAGATTTCTCTTAAATCTTCTAAAATATCTTTAGTTACAACTGTACCTTTAGCAAATTTAGTTTCTCCATCTACAATAATATCTTCTGCTAATGTTTGATTTAAAAGACGATCAACGATATTTAATTTACGATTAAATTTATAACGTCCTACTTTAGCAAGATCATATCTAAATTCATCAAAGAATCTAGTTATAATATGGTTTTTAGATGAATCTAGTGTTGCTGGTTCACCTGGTCTTAATTTTTCATAGATTTCAATTAAAGCTTCATCTAAGTTTTTAGTAGCATCTTTTGCAATAGTATTTTTAAGAAAATCATCTTCACCAAATAGTTTTAAAATATCATCATCACTAGAAAGGCCAAAAGCACGTAATAATGTTGTCAATGTTACTTTTCTAGTTCTATCGATTCTTACATATAATACATCTCTAGCATCTGCTTCAAACTCTAACCAAGTACCACGAGTTGGTATAATTTGTGATGTAATTAATTCACGACCATTTTTATCAATTTCACGATTATAATAAACACTAGGAGAACGTACCAATTGAGATACAATAACACGTTCTGCACCATTTATTATGAAAGTTCCACTATCAGTCATGATAGGCATATCACCAAGGAAAATTTCTTGTTCTTTTACTTCACCTGTCTCACGATTAAAAAGACGCACTTCTACTTTTAGTGGTGCTGCATAAGTAGTTTCTCTATCTTTGCTAGCTTTAATAGAGTATCTTGGTTCTTCAAAATGATAATCTCCAAATTCTAAAGATAGTGTTCCTGAGAAATTTTCTACTGGAAATAAATCTTCAAAAACTTCTTTGATTCCAGTTGTTATAAACCAGTCATATGATTTTTTCTGAATCTCTAATAAGTCCTTTAGTTCATAAGTATTTCTTATTCTTGAATAATTTCTTCTTTTACGTTTTTTTCCATATTCTACAATTTTATATGACACTAAAATTCACCCCATTACCATAGTTTTTTACATTTTATTATTTAAAAAAATAATACATTGCCAATTTATATTATTAGCATAACTTTATCAACAAGTCAACATGTTTTTGCTTTAATTATAAAAAAACCTTTACTTTTATTAACAATACTTACATCATAATAGTTTTTTAAGTCGGATATTACCGATTTAGCGCCTTGATCTTTTCTTATTACTAAATATAGAGTGCCTTCATTCATTAAATAATCTTTGGCTTTTAGTAATATCTCATAGACGACTTTCTTTCCCGCTCTAATCGGGGGATTGGTAATAATTGTTTGATATTTCCTTGTGACCTTTTCATAACAATTACTTTCAAATGCGTTTATATTAGAACACTTATTTTCTTTAATATTTCTTTTTGATAAATGCAATGCTCTTCTATTAACATCTATCATGTCTACTTCTAAATTAGTTTTTTTATTAACAACTATTCCTAGTACCCCGTAACCGCAACCAACGTCAAGAATCGGCCCTTTTAATTCTTCATAAGGTAGCGATTCCAAAAGCAATCTACTACCATAATCGAGTCCTCGTTTTGCAAAAATCCCATTGTCCGTATAAAAAATATAGTTTTGATCAAATAAAGTAGTCGTGGTTTTTTTTAAATTACTAGGGAGATTCTGGTCATTTTCAAAGTAATGACTCATTAACATCACCTCAAAACAAAGAAAGAGACAACCCATTATACAAAAGTATATAGTTTGTCTCCTTTCGTATTGCTATAATACACTATTTTTTTAATTTCGTCAACTATTTTTTTAGATTTTAGTAGCAAGTTATTCTTATTATAATTGTAATCATTGTTACTAGAAGGTATAGTGTTGAAATCATAAAAAGAAGATAACTGAGGATGTGATGGTTTAACAATTTATTTTTTATAGTATCTATTATAAATCTCAATAATGCAAAAATTATAAGTATAATTATTGGTAGTGATAGTAATGATAGATAAATTAAATGACCATTATTTGCAAGTGCCAACGAATAAAAGAAGGGAAAACAAATGCTGATACCTGCAAAAATACTAAAATATAAATTTAGAATTAATGATAACAAAGATAGTTTTTTATAATATAAAAATAAAGATAAAGGAATAAAGATAATTAACCACAATGGATAATTAGTTATAATTTTATAAAGAAAAGGATAAGATTCAACATAAGTAAAATAATAATAATTAGAAAAGTATGCAATTGCTATTAAAAATATACTTATTAATAAAAGTATTATTTCTTTTTTTAAAACAAAAGGCTTGTTTTTGGCATCATCTTTAAAACTTGCATAGGGACTTTTCTTTAAATCTACTTCTTTTATATCCTTGTAAATTTCTTTATTTATACTACCACAGTATGGGCAACTAAAAAGATTATCTTTATATTCTTTTTTACAATTAGGGCAATTCATATGTTTACTTTAAATAATTATTTAGGATCTTTTCAAGAAAGTTCCACGGCCCTATTTTTTTAGTTATATCTTTGTAATCGTTATCTATCATATTTAATATCTCATCTTTAGTAAAAAACTTAACTTTAGAAACTTCTTCTTTTTGAAGAATAATTTCAGATATATCTATTTCTTTAGTGATTAAATAACACTCATTAAAATGCTTATTTATTATGTCTTTATTTGTATCAACAGATATAGATCCTACTAAATATTTTATATCATTATCTGTTATATCTAAGCCAAGTTCTTCTTTTGTTTCTCTTATTAAAGCTTGTCTACCAAATTCTCCTGATAGAACATGGCCTCCTATTGTTACATCCCATTTGTTTGGCCACTGTTTTTTAGTAGCGCTTCTTTTTTGCAATAATATTTCTTTTTTGTCATTAATTATGAAAGCATAAACAGCCCGATGCCACAAACCTTTTTCGTGGCATTCTTTTCTTGTAGCTATCTCTCCAGTAAATTCTCCCCATTCATTTAAAACATCAAATCTTTCTTCCATATTTTTCTCCTTTTGTTTAGTGTAACATTTTTTTTAGCAATTTAAAAGAAGCTTATTACTTAAGCTTCTTTTATAGATTAACTACAACTAGCTGTTTAAAAATTCTCTCAAATCATAAAGAGTTCCATCTTCAGTTTGAGCTAGAACAGTAACACTGCTACTGGCATTAGAAGTAGCATTTGCTGTATAGAATTTAACAACATCTGTTAAGTTGTTAAAAGTTTCATAAGTTGTTAGTCCATCTACACCACTAGTTGATAGTGTCTGATAAACCGGAATATATGACACAGTTCCATCTTCCATTAAAAATAGAATAATATCACCTGTGCTATCTTGTCCTATACCACCAAAAAATACATCTTTAACTTTTTGAGTAAAGTTAACTGTTTGGTTTTCATAGACACCTTCTTCTACACCAGTTAGATCCCAATTTAATGCATAAGTATTAGAAAGATTTGCTCTATTATAACTTAGCGTTGCTACTGTACCAGATTCATTTAGTGTAATATTAATGCTTCCATTGTAATTAGCTAAAGCATATGAATCTGCTGTGCCATTAGTAATATTACTTGCATCGAAATCTAAAGAATAGTCTGCAATATTTTCATTTTCTTCCTTTTCTACCTCTTCAGTTTTATTAGTATCTTCACTACGTACTTTATAGTAAGCACTATAAACACCAATAAAGGCAATGATACAAATAATAAGAGCTAGTAATAAACCTATACATATATTAAGACCTATATGTTTCTTTTTTTTCTCTTTTCCTTTCACATATACTCCTCCTCTATTATTAAGTTTAACACAAATAATAAAAAAAAGAGAAAATAATATTTCTCCATATGTAAACTTTGCAATTAATTTAGAACAAATAAAACAAAATAAATTTTGTTTTTACCTTGTCGTTACCTCCAAAGTTTCCTACTTCATTGATAGAGTAACCTCCATTCTCCATAGGCTTAAATTCCGATAGTTGCTACCGTACTTGAGTATTATTTATTCTTATTAAACTTTATTTTATCTAAAACATTACCTATATTATACTTTCTAAATTATAGTGTAACTTTAATCCTTCTAATAATATGTTTAAACTTGCATTTATATCTCTATCATTATATATTCCACATTTTGGACAATCATACTCTCTTATACTTAAATCTTTCAATTCTTCATTTTTATAGCCACAGTAAGAACATATCTGGCTACTTGGATAATAAATAATAATACTTACCTTTTATCTTACTCTTCTATTCTATTAGAGAGCATAATTTATTAAAACTGGCATCTGATAGACTTTTATTAAATACTTTTACTTTTTCTAGTTCTTTTAAATCTTTACATAGATCATAGGCTTTATTTACACCATTTTTCTTCTCATAATCCAAATAGTGGTTATATACAAACCGACTACATCCAAAAGTCTTATGTATTAATATTCTTTGTTCTTCATTTGGATATAACCTAAATTTATATGCTCTATATATTTTCATATGACGAACCCTCTTTCTTGTAACTCAAGTGTATCATATAAAAAATATGTTCGTCAATATCTTTTTCATAATTTTGTATAACTTTCCTATTATAAAAAAAGAAGCTAATTACTTAACTTCAACAGTAGCACCAGCTTCTTCTAATTTTGCTTTAATTTCATTAGCTTCTTCAACAGAAATGTTTTCTTTAATTGGTGAACCAGCATTATCAACTAAATCTTTAGATTCTTTTAATCCTAATCCTGTAATTTCACGAACTACTTTGATTACTGCAACTTTAGCAGCTCCTGCATCAGTGATAGATACAGTAACTGTAGATGGAGCAGCATCTTCAGTAGCAGCAGCTCCTGGAGCAGCAACTGCAACAGCTGATGGATCTACACCAAACTCTTCTTTCATTGCGTCTACTAATTCTTTAATTTCTAAAAGATTCATTTCTTTTAATGAGCTAATAAATTCTTCTTTTGTTAATTTTGCCATTTTATTTTCCTCCTCTAAATTAATTTTCTTCTTTTTGTTCACTATATAAATTTAAGCAGATAGATAGGTCGCGAACAAGTCCTATCATACCACCGGCTAGCATAGTAAGTAAGCCATCTCTTGATGGGATCTTTGCATATTCAGCAAGTTTTGCTTGGTCTGCAACTTCACCATCAATATAACCAATCTTTAAAGTTAATGCTTCATGGTCTTTAGCAAAATCTGATAATACTTTGATTGGAGCTATTTGATCAGTACTATAAGCAAAAGCACTTGGGCCTTCTAAAGCTTCAGTTACATCAATGTTTAAATCATTAAATGCTCTAGCCATTAAAGTATTTTTATATACTTTATAAGAGGCTCCTGCTTCTCTTAAAGCACGTCTTAGCTCTTTTATCTCAGCATCTGTAAGGCCACGATAATCAAATAATACGAAAGTTGCATTATTATTTACATTATCTTTAATTTCATCAATAACTTCTTGCTTCTTTGCTAAGATTTTTTGATTAGCCATTTTCTTCCCTCCTATTTTCTGTTAGTCAGTTTAAATAGTCCCTAGAAAGTTTAAAAGTTCTTGAGAATTTCCCCCAAGAACTTTATTTATAAGAATAGTCCTCGGTAGGATTTACGTTTTTACCTACTGTCTTGGGTACTTCTAACTGATTTCTCACTTATTATATTCTATAATCTTCTATTTGTCAAAAGAATTAATTTGAATCTTAATTCCAGGACCCATAGTAGATGAAATAGATATGTTTTTAATATAATCTCCTTTTACTGTAGCTGGCTTAACTTTAATAATTGCACTTACTACAGCATTTAAGTTTGCTAGTAAATCTTCTTCACTAAATGATACTTTACCAATGATAGTATGAATATTACCAAAACTGTCTGTACGGTATTCAACACGTCCTGCTTTAGCATCTGATACAGCTTTTGCTACATCTGTTGTTACAGTTCCTGTTTTAGGGTTAGGCATTAATCCTTTTGGCCCTAAAATACGTCCTAATCTACCAAGTAAAGGCATCATATCTGGAGTTGCAATCATAGTATCAAATTCAAACCAATTTTCATTAGCAATTTTATCTAAATAATCTTGATCGCCAACATAGTCTGCTCCTGCAGCTTCTGCTTTTTTAGCATTATCACCTTTAGCAATAACTAATACACGATTTGTTTTACCAGTTCCTTTAGGTAGAACAATAGCACCTCTTAGTTGTTGATCTGCTTTTTTAGTATCAAGATTTAAATTCATTGCTATTTCAACTGAAGAGTCAAATTTAGTTACACTAGTTTCTTTTACTAATTTAACTGCTTCTTCTTTAGTATATAATTTGTTCTTTTCTACTTTAGTTGCAGCTTCATTATATTTCTTACTTCTCTTTTTCATTATTTTTCCTCCTTATGTGGTTATTCGGGTAAGCAATTAGTGTTACATCCTCCCACATAGGTATAACCTATATGTTTAGTTCTTAATCTTCTTTCTTTTCTTCTACGGCAACACCCATGTTTTTAGCAGTTCCAATAACAGTTTTCTTAGCTGCTTCTAAATCATAGCAGTTTAAGTCTTTTAATTTTGTTTCTGCAATTTCTGTTACTTGAGCGTCTGTTAAGGTTGCAACTGTTTCATTTTTTCCTTTAGTTGAACCTTTATTAATTTTAGCAACTTTCTTAATTAAGAATGCTGCTGGTGGAGTTTTAATTACAAAGTCAAAGCTTCTATCTTCATAAATAGAAATTTCAACTGGTAAAATATCTCCCATTTTATCTCTTGTTGCATCATTATATTTTGTACAGAATTCTTGTAAGTTAATTCCGGCAGGTCCTAAAACTGTACCAACTGGTGGAGCTGGTGTTGCTTTTCCTGCAGGTATTTGTAACTTTATTTTCTTTACAACTTCTTTCTTTGCCACGAAAAACACATCCTTTCTTACTCGTTTTCGCGAGTGGTTATAATAGCTTTTCAATATCAAGATTGTTTAATCTCGACGTTTTTGCAGTTAATGCACTTTTTTGCTTCCCACTAATATTAATCTATATAAAATTAATATAGCTCCTAAATAATAGCATAGTTTTTTTTATTTGACAAGACTAAACTATGCTTTTTGTATTTGTGTTAATTCAACTTCTACTTGAGTTTCTTGTCCAAACAAGTCAACATTAAGAACAATTTTCTCATTAGCACTATCTACTTCTTCAATAACTCCATACATATCTGTAAATGGGCCATCAATAATTTTAACTTTTGTACCAGGTTTTAATTCTTTGTCAATATCAATTCTACTGATGCCCATATTCTTTAAGATATGATCTACTTCACTAGGTTGTAATGGAGTAGGTTTAGCTCCTTTACCACTTGAGCCAATGAAACCTGTAACACCAGGTGTATTACGAACAATATACCAAGCTTCATCTGTCATAATCATTTCAACCAAGATATAACCTGGGAATAACTTTTTAACTTTTGTCTTCTTAACGCCATCTTTTATTTCAGTTTCCTCTTGTTCTGGAACTATTACTCTAAATATATAATCTTGCATATTCATTGATTCAGCACGCATTAAAAGTTTTTCTTGAACTTTTTTCTCATGTCCTGAATAAGTATTAACAACATACCACTGTTTTTCCATAATCATGATTCCTTTCTAATTACCTAATGAATGTAGGGCTGCTAAAATTACATCTATTAAATAGAAGAATAATGAACAACAAATAATAAATATTATTACTGCAATAGAATATTTAACCATTTCTTTTTTTGATGGCCATTTTACTCTTTTGAATTCTGTCTTAACGCCTTTAACGAAGTTAGCTATTTTCGTAAAAACATTTACCTTTTCTTTCTTTTTAGATTTGGTAGAAGTTTTTTTATTCTCTTTTTTAATTTCTTTAATTTCTTCTTTTTTCTTTGCCATATACACATCTTCCTTTGTATTTTTTTCTAAAAGAAAAACACTTCTCAGTGCTTAAGCTTACATTACCACAAAGTGTTTCTTTAGTCAACAATTTTTAAATATTAATTTCCAGAAAAACTTCCTTGGTTTATATATAATGTCTTTCTTTTGGCAATTCCTTCAATAGTTTTTCTTTGGTTAGGCTCCTTATTTTCTTTTAGAAGCTGCTCTATTCTTTTATTAGCTTCTATTATTCTACCCTTTCTATACATTTCTTTAATTATTTCTAATTGTTCACATAATTCTCTATCATCACTAATTTCATTATATTCATCATCAAAAAATTCTTCTGTTAGCATTAAATTATGAGATATTGCATATTTGCGAGTATCAAAAGTTCTATCTTGTCTTTTATGTTTTATTAATCTATCTATTTTAATATCTTCAAAGTCAATATTAAAAGTGTTAATAATTAGTTGCTGCAAGTCTCTAATTTTCTTTGCTGATTTTATTTTTTTATTAGAAACTTCTATTGCAGCTAGATATAGTAATGTTTCTAAATATTTCTTGCCACCATTTTCTATATAAATTTTAAAATATTTAGAAGCCTCTTCTTGATTTTTATTCTTATATAATATTTTGCCTATATAATAATCAAAAATTGGATGATTTGTAATATATTTACCATAAGTGTAATAATCATAGGCTGTAGGCAGGTTATTAGCCTGATAATACTCACGTCCTTTTTGTATGGCTTTAGCGTATACTTCTTTTTGTTCTTTTCCTAATTCTTGATAAGCTTTTTCTTCATTTATTTTATTTTTTAAATATAATATTTGTGGCTCATATTTTGGATTTTTAGGTGATAAGTCTTTTAATAACTTAATAGCTATTTCAAGATCTTCTTCAATCATTTTATCTATGATTACTAGTTGTTGTTTTATATCTAGGTTCCCTATTATTAAATTTTTTTCTGCTTTATTATCTGAACTATCTGTTAGTCTACTTAAAATATCATTTTTTTCATTAGGAATTTGCATATTAGTATCATTTACTTTCTCTTTTAATCTTATTGCTAATAGTAATATTTTTTCTATATCAACTAACATGTTTTGGGCATTAACAATGTCATTCAAGCTTTCTAATTCTACTACTAACTTATTATATTCTCGATTATTGAAAGCTATTATTGCCTTATGATAAGTTTCTAAAGCGTTTTTGTCTAAAAATTTATATTCATATAATTGATCTGTTATGGCTACTTGGTAATCTGTTTTAAAGTATAATAATGGGGCTTTTTCTAAATCTAGAATAATTTCTAGCATTGTTAATGGCAAACCTATTTCTACTTTTTTATTTCGATACTTTTCCTTATACTTAAATAAATCTAAATAAGCATCTTCAAAATTATCTTCTAATACATCAATTTTGTAAAGGTGATAATATGTACTAGCTTGATCATAACCATTACTAATCATATTTATTAAGAAATATTTTGCTTCAGCTATAATATTAAATTTTAATAATATTTTTGCCATGGTTAAATCATAATATTGATTGTCTATTCCCTCTTCTTTTAATTTATTTAACAAATAAATAGCCTTTCTCCATTCATGTGGTTGTGTCTCTTTGGCATAAATTATCTTTTTTATCTTTATTTTAATTTTTTCTGCTTCCATTTTACTTTCATCCTTCTACTATGTTCAAGATATACTTTATATTTGAAACTTCAACATAGATTTTTAATATATTTTTTAGCAAGTAGTTATATACATATTTGTTAATATATGTTTTATTATATTACTTTTTTAACAACTGTTGTGGAAAAATAAAATATATTTGTTGTTTTTCCACAGAAATTGTGGATTACTATTTTTCAACTTTATTCACTCTTCATTTCAAATAAAGCATTTCTTAGTTCCATTGCACGCTCAAAGTCAAGATTTTTAGCAGCTTCTTTCATTTCTTGTTCAATTCTTTCAATTTCTAACATCTTTTCTTGTTTTGTTAACTTTTTCTTAGGTTTAGGAGAATCTTTTGTATCAACATTACTAATAACTTCTCTTATTTCTTTTTCTATTGTTTTAGGAATTATGCCATGTTTTTTATTATATGCTTCTTGGATTTCACGACGACGTTTTGTCTCTTTAATTGCTTTATCCATAGAGTCTGTAATATTGTCTCCATACATGATAACATGGCCATTAGCATTTCTGGCACAACGTCCTATTGTTTGGATAAGACTTCTCTCACTTCTTAAGAATCCTTCTTTATCGGCATCTAATATAGCGATTAAGGAAACTTCTGGAATATCTATTCCTTCGCGCAAAAGATTTATTCCTACAACGACATCGTAAATACCACATCTTAAATCATGAATAATTTGAAGGCGTTCTAAGGTTTTAATCTCAGTATGAAGATATGCTACTTTTATATCTAAATCTTTTAAGTAATTAGTTAATTCTTCACTCATTCTAATAGTTAAGGTGGTAATTAGGACTCTTTCATTTTTCTTAATACGTTCATTTATTTCTCCTACTAAATCATCTATTTGTCCTTCTGTCTTTCTAACTTCAATAGCTGGATCAAGGAGGCCTGTAGGTCTAATGATCTGTTCAACATACGCTCCATGAGTCTTTTCAAGTTCATAATCACCTGGCGTTGCAGATACATAAATGGCTTGCTTTATTTTCTTTTCAAATTCATCGAACTTTAAAGGACGGTTATCAAGGGCACTAGGCAATCTAAATCCATAATCAACTAAGTTTTGTTTTCTTGCTCTATCACCATTATACATTCCTCTTACTTGAGGTAGGGTTACATGAGATTCATCTACTATTAAAAGATAATCATCTCCAAAGAAATCCATTAAAGTCGTTGGTGTTTCTCCAGGCTTACGTCCTGCCATAGGTGCTGAATAGTTTTCAATACCGTGACAGAAACCTGTTTCTTCTAGCATTTCTAAATCATAGTTAGTTCGTTGTTCAAGACGTTCTGCAGCAAGAAGTTTATTTTGACTTTTAAGTTCTTCTAAACGTTCCCCTAACTCTTTTTTTATCCTTTTAATCGCTTCTTTTAATTTATCATCACTAATTACAAAGTGACTAGCTGGGAATATACTAACATTTTTCTTGTTAGAAATTACTGTTCCTGTTAAAACATCTATTTCACTAATTCTATCTATTTCACTACCAAAGAATTCTATTCTATAACCAGTTTGATTTTGATTAGTAGGAATTATTTCTAAGACATCTCCCCTTACTCTAAAGGTACCACGATGAAAGTCTAAGTCGTTTCTTGCGTATTGCATTTCTACAAGCTTTACTAAAACTTCATTACGTTCTATTTCTTCACCTACTCTTAAAGTTAACATTTTATTTTTATATTCTTCTACTTCTCCAATACCATAGATACAAGAAACACTAGCGACAACAATAGTATCTTTCGATGATAGCAATGCTGATGTTGCAGCATGACGAAGTTCATCTATTTCATCATTTATGGAAGAATCTTTTTCAATATAGGTATCAGTACTTGGAACATATGCTTCTGGTTGATAATAATCATAGTATGAGACAAAGTACTCAACATTATTTTCAGGGAATAATTCTTTCATCTCGGAATAAAGTTGACCTGCTAGAGTTTTGTTGTGTGCAAGGATTAAAGTTGGTTTATTAACTTCTTTTATAACATTAGCCATTGTAAAAGTTTTACCTGTTCCTGTCGCACCTAATAAGACTTGTTCTTTTTTACCTTCTTTAATACCTTCGACTAGTTCTTTTATAGCTTCTGGCTGATCACCACTGGGTTTAAATCCTGATACTAATTTGAACATATTTTTCCTCCCTTTATATAATAAACCTGGTAACATATTTTAACACTTATTTTACAATAAAACAAGAAATTGTTAATTTGATGTTTTTATAATTTCTAATTAAGATATTTTAGTACCATTTTCTACTTTACTATCTAAATTTAGTAAAACTACACCTTTGTTAGTTACAACTCCTAATACCAATACTTCACTTGTTACTTCTGCAATATGAATAGGTTTAAAATTCACTACAGCAATTATCTGTTTACCTATTAGATCTTCAGGACTATAAAGATCTGTAATCTGTGCTGATGATTTTTTGATTCCTAATGGGCCAAAATCTATTTTTAACTTATATGCTTTCTTTTTTGCTCCTTTATTAACACTTGCTTCCATAATAGTTCCGACTCTTAAGTCAACTTTTTTAAAGTCTTCTAATGTTATCATATTTATCCTTTCTATTATTAAAAGCATAGGATGCCCTATGCTTTATATTTTAACGACCACTCCACCATACTCTTAAGCCTGATGGGAAACCTATATATTGTCTTGGATTGATTGTACTATTTTGATATGTTGCCCAAGTACAACCTCCACCAGCATGCCAATCACATGTTGTAAGTTCTAGATGTAAATGAGCGCCAAATGAATAACCAGTATTACCCATACGTCCTATTACATCACTTGGATTTACAATGTCTCCAACATTAACATACCAAGAAGAAAGATGAGCATAAGTTGAATATAAATATCTGCCATTTACATAATGTCTTATCTTTAACACTAAAGCACCATAATCATCATAATATTTTGCAAAAACTACACCTGTGGCAATTGGGTGAATTTCAATAGTTTTATTAGTATTAGATAAATCTATTCCTAAATGGCCAGCATTCATCCATTCTTGTGTAACATATCCACTTTCCATTGGTCTATAAAATCCTGATGCTGATGGTGGAACAATATTTCCTGAACCACCACTACTACTTGCATTATTCCTCTCATATCTAATTTGACATGAAGTAAGATTTTCAGTTTCGCTACATCCTATACTTTCATAATATTCTATTTGTTTTTCAGCTTCTTCTTTTTGTTGCTCTATACTTGGCATTGCATCTTTAATAGCAGCTGTTTCTGCATTGATCTTAGCTTGCTCTGCTTCTAGTTCTGTAGTTAGTTGTTCAAGTTCTTGATTTTTCTTTGCAAGCTCTTCTTTTCTTTGTTCATTTTCTTCTACTAATTGTGTAAGCTCGTCCATGATTTGATCATTATATTCAGTTAATTGCTCAACAATAGCCATACGATAAACCATATCTGTTACACTTGTTGCTCCAAAGATATACTCTAGATAAGCATTCTCTCCTTCACTTACTTGAAGATATTGAAATAAAGACTTACTTTGCTCACTTTTTTCTTCTATTTCAGCATTTGATTCCTCTATTTCTTGCTCTAAAACCTCTGTCTCACTTTCTATTTCGCTTATTTGGCTTTCTATATCAGCAATGTTTTTTTGAATTTCAGCAACCTCAGCATCATTAGCAGCGATTTGATTATTTTTACTATCTAAATCTGCAGTAAACTCTTCTACTTCTTGTCTTAATTCGCTTAAAGTACTTGCAGCAGCATTAGTATTAATTGGGACTAGAAATACTGCTAATAATATTAGTAAAAAAGCAGGAATTGTTTTTTTCATTAATCACATCACCTCTTTTATTCTTATATTTTTAAGTATTTTCTAACAGCAGAAGCTGATCCTATCATACCCACAATTATACCTATTACTAGGACAATTCCTGATACCATATATATAAATGGCTCTGGTTCAATTAGAGTGATCATTCTACTGTAAAGGTATCCATCAAAATGATTATATAGGGCAATGTATCCAAAACACACGATCAGTATTGGAATGATTGAACCAAATAATCCTAATACCATACCTTCTACTATAAATGGAGTTTTAATTGTAAAATTAGAGGCTCCTACTAGACGCATAATTGATATTTCTCTTTTTCTTGAAAAGATTGTTAATTTAATTGTGTTTATGATTAAAAATACAGTTACAAGTACTAAAGCAATAACCATACCATATGAAACATTTTGAGCTGCTTCAAAGGCAGAAATTAAATTATCTACCATTCCTTCCCCATAACGGACAGAGCTTACTTTATCTAGTTTCTCAATACGTTCTGCTGTATTAGAAATTTTTTCAACATCTTTAACTTTTACTTGAAAAGTATCTTTTAGGGGATTATCTTCCTCACTCCAAGTACTCATTACTTCATTAAATACTTCATTTTCTTTGCTCATCTCTTCTTTAATAGCAGATTTACTTTGATATGTTAGAGACTCTACATTAGTCATACTTTCTAAACTTTCTCTTATATCATTTACTTGTTCTTCAGTTGTATCATTATCGAGGAAAACTACTATCGTTAAGTCTTTTTCCATTTCTCTTGTAAAACTTTGGACATTAAAAGTTACAATAATTGAAATAGCTACTATAATTAAAGTAATTGTGATACAAGAAATAGAAGCTAGAGAAAGGCTGAAATTTCTAAAGACACTTTTAAAAGCATCTCTAATACTTCTTCTTAACATTCTAAAAAATTTCATTCTTCATAGCCTCCTTTCTCAAGATGCTTAATAAGCCTACCATCTTTTAGGAGAATAACTTCTTTTTTCATTTTATTAACTATTTCTTTATCGTGCGTAGCCATGATAATGGTAGTACCACATGTTTTATTTATTTCTTCTAGAACTTTAACAATTTCCATACTACGATCTGGATCAAGGTTTCCTGTTGGCTCATCACATAATAGTATTCTTGGCTCATTAACAATTGCTCTTGCTATTGCAACACGTTGTTGTTCTCCTCCTGATAATTGATCTGGATAGTTATGAATTTTAGCTTTTAGACCTACTAATTCTAAGGCTTTTAAAACTTTTTTTCTAGTTTCTTGTTTAGTAGCTCCTATAGCTTCCATCGTAAAAGCAACATTTTCATAAACAGTTAATTTAGGTAAAAGACGATAGTCTTGGAAGACTATACCTAGTTTTCTTCTTAATTTATATACTTTACTGTTTCTTAATTTTGCAACATTAATACCACCTACTATTATCTCTCCGCTAGTTGGCTTTTCTTCACGGTAAAGCATCTTAATAAAAGTACTTTTACCAGATCCTGAACCTCCTATTACAAAAACAAAAGATCCTTTTTTTATATTAATGCTTAAATCATAGATAGCAGTTACACCATTTTTATATTGTTTATTTACATTTTTGACTCTAATTAAATCCATTGACATCATCCTATTCACAGTTAAGTATAACATATTTCGACATCTTATGTATATAGTAAATTATTGGCAGTTTGACAAGCATAGACAAAAAAAGAGAATATTATTTTATTTTTATTCCCATCTCATCGAAAATAAGTTTTGCTTCTCTTAAAATCGTACTTTTTGCAGAATATTGTTTTAAAGGTTTTACATCAGCATTCAGTCTTAAGGTTATTTTACCGTCGTTATATTCCTGTACACCTTTATAATGTACTTCTTCTACTAAATCTTCTATCTTTTCGTTACAGGATTTAATAACTTTATCAAGAGCCTTCTCTACTTTTTTTAAATCTATATCACTTGAAAAAGTAAAATCAACGGTTGTTTTAGATGATACTTTCGAATAATTTATAATATCCCCGATATTTCTATTTGCATAGACTCTAACATCTCCTAAATAGTTTCTAACTTTCGTACTTTTTAGCCCAACACTACTTACTGTTCCTCTAAAACCATCTATTTCTACTATATCTCCTACATTATATTGGTCATCTAAAATAATAAATAAACCTGCTATCAAATCTTTTAACATATCTTGAAGAGCTAAGCCAACAACAACTGCTACTATACCTAAACCAGCAAGGAAGGCAGTAACTTTAACGCCAAAAAGTCCTAAGATAATAATTACATCAATTAAAACAAAAATATACTTCAAGCAACTTATAAATAATGTTAATAAAGTAAATCTTCTTTTTTGCATTGCTGTCGCTCTATGTTTTTTTCGTTCAATATATTGACGGGTACAAGATGACAAAAAATTATAAATTAGTATTGTTAAAATAACAACAATTAAAATACCCCAAAACTGGATTGATAAAAATACTTTTTCAAATAACTCTAACATATTACCACTCTTTCCTATATTTATATTTAAAAAATAGAAAAGTTTAAATAGGCGATAATAGTAGTATTAAAAAGTATTTATTAAACGACCCCCCCCAGGTAACTATTTGTGAATTTGTTAGCATTTTAAAACACCACTTTCTTTTAGATCTTTATTGTTATATTTAGTATAGCACAAAAATGAAAAAAGGTTGCATAAATATGCACCTTGTTAACTTAATTAGACAAACTAAATAGACTATTAACTTTTTCTTTAACTTGCATTTCAACCTAGAAACTAATCTTTTCTACTATTAATTTCCTTATATGTCCCGTTTACATCTTGATAAAGTTTTTCATTTATAATTTTGTAAAAATGAATCTTTGTTTTTAAAATATTTTTAAGTTTTTCTAAGGAATCTCTTATATCTTGTTCAGTAAGATTATTATTATATTCTATTAGCTTAGATAAAGCAATAAAAGCCCCATCATCTTTTATTATTCTAATATTAAAGCAATTAAACTCTCCTTCAAAATAAATCGTATAAGAATTAGGTATATATTTAAGCTTTAATTTAAACCAACCATGATGATTAAAAGCTGTTTCTATTTCTTCCATCACTATGTCATTTTCAAATTGTTGAGATATTTCTTTTTTTATATATTCTATGGCTTCTTGGCCTATCAGATATTTACTTAATCCCATGTTATAAATCAACTCCTTCTATAAATATATATTAAACAATATATCAATCTTTTTTGTGCAGAAAGTTACATGAATATGTGCCTTGTTAACTTAATTAGATAAACTAAACGCCGCCTTTTACTTCATAAGCATCTGTTACAATAAAAAAGGCCTTGGGATCTATTTCTTTGATTCCTTCTTTTAGTTTAAAATAATCTCTTGTAGGGACAACTGCTAATAATACTCTTCTTTTCTTTTTTAAAAAGCCACCCTTTACATCAAAAATAGTAACAGTATGATGCAACGTGTTAATTAGGTATTCTTTTACTTTTTCTTCTTTACTTGTCGTTATATAAAAAGCTTTATTTTTGGAAATACCTAATATTACTTTATCAATTACGACACCACTAATATATATAATTATAAAAGCATATAACATCATATTGAAGCCAAAATAAGATCCTCCTATTAAAACTACAATAAAATTAATTACCATAGTACTTTTCGCAAGAGAGATATGAAAATATTTATAAACTATTTGGCTTATAATATTTAAGCCACCATTACTAAAACCCACTTTATACATAAGGCCATTAGTTATTCCTAGAAGTATTCCTATTAAAATACTAATTAAGATTAAATCTGATGTATCTATTACAATAAAGCGAGCGATAGGCTCTGTTAAAGAAACAAATAGGGGATAAATAAGAGTAGCGACTAGGGAACCTGCAGTTTGATCTAATCCTAAAAATAAATAACTTATACCTAATAAAATAAGAGATCCTACTAATATGATTAAAGATGGAGAAATATCAAAGATATGATTTATAATAATAGCTACACCATTCATTCCACCTGTTACTAGATTAGTAGGATATAATAAGAGATTAAAGACTAAAGCTGAAATAAAAAGACTAAATATCAATACTCCATATCTATACCATAGTTTAGTTTTGTCTATTTTTAATAGTCTAGACATACTAAGCACCACCTTTTACTTCATAAGAATCCATAACGACAAAGAAAGCATCTTTATCAATCATATGAATTCCTTCTTTTAACTTATAATATTCCCTTGTTGGAACAACACTCATTAAGACTGTTTGATTTTTGCTATTATAACCACCTTTAGCAATGAATTCTGTGACACCATGATGTAATTCATCTATAACAAAGTTTTTAACTTCTTTTTCTTTACTAGTAATGATATAAAATGCTTTTGAATCTGATATACCTAATACTACTTTATCAGTAAGAGTAGATATTAAATAAAGAATAATTAAAGAGTACATTAAGTGATTAAAACCAAAGACAAAAGCACCTAGTACAATGATTAAACCATCTGTAAAAAACATACTATTACCAAGACTTATTTTAAATATTTTAGAAACGATCATATTTAGAATATCAGTACCACCAGTTGAATAACCTGCTCTAAAAATTAAACCAGCACCTATTCCTTGTAATACGCCTCCAAAAACAGCTATTAAGATCATTTCACTTTCTTTAAAACTAATATAAGTAGATAAGTGTTCTGTTAAGCTTACAAAAACGGGAAAAAGAATTGAACCTAATATTGTCGCTTTAGTTTTTTCTTTTCCTAAAACCAAGAACGATAATATAATTAGGAAAACGTTTGCAACTGAGATGATTGTTGAAGGATTAAGACCAAAGAAATACTTTAATATTAATGAGAAACCACTAACCCCTCCTGCTACTAAATTATTAGGAGACATAAAAAGATTAAAAGCTAATGCTACTAAAAAGCAACCTATAATAAATTCAATTAATTCTTTAATTTTAATTTTAGGCTTAATCGCTTCTTTCATTTAGTCCTCCTTTTAGACTACTTTCAATAAAACTATCTAAAGATCCATCTAAAACACCTTTAGTATCACTAGTTTCATAACCTGTACGATGGTCTTTGACTAATGAATAAGGATGTAAAATATAACTTCTAATTTGACTTCCAAAATCTATATTAGATTGAACTCCTTTTTCTTTAGCTAATTCTTGTTCTTTTTTTTGTTCTTCTAATACATATAATTTGCTTTTTAGCACTTGTAAAGCTGTCTCTTTATTTTGAATTTGACTTCTTTCATTTTGACAAGTTACAACTATTTTGGTAGGTAAGTGAGTGATACGAACAGCACTATCTGTTGTATTTACTCCTTGTCCACCTGCTCCAGTTGATCTATAAACATCTATTTTTAAATCTTTTTCATTTATATCTATTTTTATCTCTTTAGAAATTTCTGGAGTTACATCAATACTAGCAAAGGAAGTATGACGTCTATTAGAAGAATCAAATGGTGATAGTCTTACTAAGCGATGTACTCCTTTTTCATTTTTTAAATAACCATAAGCATAGTCTCCTTTTACTTTAAAGGAAACACTTTTAATTCCTGCTTCTTCACCAGCTTGATAATCAAGAAGTTCAATTTTAAAGTTCTTCTTCTCACAATATCTTGTATACATTCTATAAAGCATTGAAGCCCAGTCACATGACTCTGTTCCTCCTGCGCCAGGATGAATTTCAACAATACAGTTATTTTTATCATATGGTTTGTTAAATAAAAGATATATACTTAATTCTTTTAAGTCAGCTTTTATTCTCTTATTATCTTCTTCAATAGTATCTAATAAGTCTTTATCATTTTCTTCATCAAGCATTTCTAAAAGTTCTAAAGAATCTGATATTTTTTTCTTTAAGTCAATTAGCTTTGAAGTTTGATCTTTTAGACTTTTAAGTTCACTTATAATAGACTCTGCTTTAGTATTATCATTCCAAAAACCTTCTTTTGTTGTTTCTTGTTCTAATTTTTCTTGTTCTTTTAATTTGTTATCAGCGTCAAAGTGACCTCCATAAACTTAATATTTCTTCTTTTTCATTTGTTAATTCCTTTAATAGTTCAAATTTACTCATCTTTACCAACTCTCTTTATTAGTATTATACAAGATATTTATTTTTATAACAAAATATTTTTTTGTATATTTATTTTAATAATGCATATATTATTAATGAGGAAGGTTCACTGTTAAGTGTGAAGATCCTCTATATTATAGATTGAACTGTTAGATTTGTTCTAGCAGTTCTTTTTTATTTTCTTTTAATTGTATTAGATAAATCTAAGGATGGTAAAAGGGTAGAAAAATACTCTACATCTTCTTTATTTTCTAATCTTTTAAAATAATCATATAAAGTATGATTATTTAAAGGAGCGATTACTTTATTATATAGTTCTTTTATATTTATAGCATGTGTTTCTTTCGATATGAATATTTCTAAATCCATATCTAATAATAATGACAGACTAGAAATCATCGTTTTGATATTATCGGTATATTTGGAAGCAAGATTTATTTTATTTGAGTTTTCATCAGGCATGATTAAATAACATTGTTGAAATTTATATTCATCACCAGGAAATCTCATATAGTCTAAATCTATTAGATAACCATTACCATTAGTAGATACTAAAAAATTATCTGAATGAATATCTCCTAAATAGATGTTATTTTGATGAAGAAAGCTTAAAGCTTTATAAACATCATTTATAGCTTTTATTTTTGTTTTTAAATCTAAATTTTTACCAATTGCATTTCTAAATGTTAAGGAATCAGGGATAAACTCCATAATATAACCGGAAAAGCTTCCATTTATATAAATTTTATCATAAATTTGAGGAGTATTTGGTATAGGCATATTTATCCTAAAATCTACATTACGTTCCACTTCGTCCTGAAAAGAATAAAAATCTCTAAATACTTTGTAAATAACTTTATTGTTAACTATATATATGTAACCGCCATTATTATGAGTATCAACAGACAGATTTAGTAATGGTAATTTTTCTAACTCTTGTTCTGTTATGTTCATCTAGTCATCTCTCTTTCAAAATAATATTATAACAATTGTTTATGATAAAGTCTATGTAACAAAAAAGTATTAACCTTTTTGTTAATACTTAGTAATTTTATTTCTAATAATACTCTATCAAATTAATCCTAAATCTTCTAACATTTGTTTATGATCATATGCTAGTGGCATTGTTCTTATTTCTTCTTTTGTAAACCATTTTACTTCATCGCATTCACTTACAGGTTTAGGTGTACCGCTAATAATATCACAGGTGTGTGGTAGGCATATAAATGTTTTTGTGGGATGTCTACCAATTCTATCATAATATTTACCTACAAATTTAATATTGCCAAGTTCAACACCAATTTCTTCCATGGCCTCTCTTTTTAGGGCATCTTTTACTTCTTCTCCCCACTCTATAGCACCTGCTATTAAGCCCCAGTAGCCAGTATAAGCACCTGCTGTCCTATGCATTAATAATATTTCGCCTTTATCATTTGTGATGATACCATCTACACCTACATATGGATGATCTGGTTTCATATTTTTTCCTTCTTTCCTTTATTTCATTTTATCAAATTCATTATATACAGTATACAGCAAGTTATTTTCCGCAACATTGTTTATATTTTTTACCGCTTCCACAAGGACAAGGATCGTTTCTACCTACTTTTTTTACTTTTTTAGGAGTTTTCTTTGTATCTTTTACATCATTAGTCTTTTGATCTTTAGCTACTTGTTTTCTTTCAATATTCTGTCTAATTTCTGCTTTTAATAAGAATACTGTTATATCTCTATCTATTTTTTGAAGCATATCATCAAATAGTTCATAACCTTCTGTAGTATATGCTCTTAAAGGATCTTCTTGTCCATATCCGCGAAGATAAATACCTTCTCTTAAATGAGACATAGCATTAATTTGTTCCATCCAGTAATTATCTATAACTTGTAATGATAATGCTTTTTCAAATTCATTACTAATTTCTACTGGAACTTCTTTAATTTTATGTTCATATTCATCTTTTGCTTTATCATAAAGATATTCTATAATTTCATCTGCACTTCTATTTTCAAGTTCTACTTTAGTAATATCATTTTTAAGTAAGTTTTCATTGGCGAATTCTGTAATACTTTGTAATTCTTCATCAGTAATAACACTATCGGCATTTCTAGATTTAACTAGATCTGTAACATGGTTATGAATAGAGTTTAATACTGTCTCATGAATTGATTCGCTATCTAAAATTTCATTACGTTTACCATACATGATTTCTCTTTGGGTATTCATAACATCATCATATTGTAGTAAATGTTTTCTGGCATCAAAGTTATTTCCTTCAACTCTTTTTTGAGCAGTAGAAATAGCTTTAGTAAAAGTCTTACTTTGAATAGCTTGGTCCCCAAAGCCAAAGCTTTTCATCATCTCTCTAATTCTTTCACTACCAAATCTAATCATTAAGTCATCTTCCATAGAAACAAAGAACTGTGTATAACCTGGATCCCCTTGACGACCAGAACGTCCTCTTAACTGATTATCAATACGACGTGATTCATGACGCTCTGTACCTATTACACATAAACCACCAAGTTCTCTTATTTCATCTGATAGCTTAATATCAGTACCACGACCAGCCATATTAGTAGCAATTGTAACTGACCTATGTTCTCCTATTTTAGAAATAATCTCAGCTTCACGAGCATGGTTTTTAGCATTTAATATTTCGTGAGGAATATGAGCTTTCTTTAATAAGTCACTTATTAGTTCACTTGTTTCAATCGCTATAGTACCAATTAAAACTGGCTGTCCTTTATCATAACGGTTTTTAACCTCATTAATAATTGCTTTATATTTAGCACTTCTTGTTGCAAAAACTAAGTCAGGCGCATCTACTCTTACAATTGGTTTATTAGTAGGTATTTCAATAACATACATATTATAAATATCTCTAAACTCTTCTTCTTCTGTTTTAGCAGTACCAGTCATACCTGATAGTTTTTTATACATTCTAAATAAATTTTGGAAGGTAATTGTAGCTAAAGTTTTAGTTTCCCTATTAATATGAACTCCTTCTTTAGCTTCTATAGCTTGATGTAAGCCATCACTATAGGCTCTTCCTTTCATTAAACGTCCTGTAAATTGATCTACTATTACTACTTCATCATCTTGAACAACATAGTCTACATCTTTTTTCATAGCATAGTTAGCACGTAGGGCTTGGTTAATATAATGAAGTAAAGTAGCATTTTCTATTTCATATAAATTTTTAATTTTAAACATATGCTCTGCTTTTTCGCTACCAGCATCAGTTAACGAAACACTAATTGTACTTTTACCTGTTTCATCACAGATATAATCAGTATCTTCTTTAAGAGATTTAGCAAACTTATCGGCATCTATATATAGGTTGGCACTATGTTGTGCACCTCCTGATATTATTAATGGAGTTCTAGCTTCATCAATTAGAATAGAGTCAACTTCATCAACGATAGCAAAGTTTAGAGGACGTTGTACTCTATTTTCTTTTCTAATTACCATATTATCTCTTAAGTAATCAAATCCTATTTCATTATTAGTTGAATATAAAATATCGCAGTTATAAGCTTCTTGTTTTTCTTTAGGAGACATATCTCTTGTATTAACACCTACTGTTAGACCAAGAAAACGATGTATTCCTCCCATCCAGTCAGCATCACGAGTAGCAAGATATTCATTAACTGTAATAATATGAACACCTTTTCCTTCTAAGGCATTAAGATAAGCTGGTAAAACACAAGTTAAAGTTTTACCTTCACCAGTTTTCATCTCTGCTATATTGCCATAGTGAATTGCTAGCGCACCTAATACTTGAACATAGAAAGGTTTTTCTCCGATAACACGGTATGCTGCTTCACGTGCTACTGCAAAAGCTTCTACCAAAATATCTTCTAAAGTTTCTCCATTAGCTAATCTTTCTTTGAACTCTTCTGTCTTATGTTTAAGTTCTTCATCACTTAATTTAGCCATTTCTTCATCAAGAGCTACTACTTTGTCAGCTTGGGCTGTAAATTTTTTTAATTCTTTATATTCATGATCAAATAACTTTGTAAATAATCCCATTTATAAAACATCTCCTTGCATAAAGTATTTTATCAAAAAATAGAAACAATAAAAAGGCTTTATGCTCATTTTCTTTAACTTTTATATAAAAAAGAATGATATAAAAATATCATTCTTACTTTGTTATTAAGATTTTATTCAGCTTCTATTATACCGTAGCCACCATTTTTTCTTTTATAAACAACAGCCTCTTTATCAGTATCAACATTTTTAAATAAGTAAAAGGCATGGCCTAATAATTCTAATTGAAGAATAGCTTCTTCTTCGTCCATTGGTTTTACTTCTATTTTTTTATGTTTAATAATATTGTTTTCTTCATGTTCTTCTTCTTCAATATCTACGATACTAAAATCTATCTTTGTCTTAGCTTCTTTAGCTTTAATCTTTGTTTTGTTTTTTCTAATTTGACGTTCAATAACATCTATAGCTTTATCAACTGATGCATAGAAATCATCTTGAGTCTCCTCAGATCTAATAATAAAATTGTGAAGTGGAATAGTAATTTCGACAGTTTGCATATGCCCTTTAACTTTCACTACTACGTTAGCACGTACATCGCTACTATTTTCTAGATATTTTTCTAGTCTTTTTAACTTTTCATTAATGTAGTCTTTCATAGCTTTGGTTACTTCAATTTTGTCACCACGAATAATAATTTCCATATTATCACCTTCCTTAGCATTACTATAACACAAAAGGGCAAAAAAACCAACTATTTTGATAAAGCTGGTTCTTTTATTGGTGTTACGTCGACTGCTTGGTATCCCTTACTAGTTTCAAGTAATGTAAATTCTACATATTGACCTTCAGCTAATGTCTTATAACCGTCACAATTAATAGTTGAATAATGAACAAAAATATCTTCGTTTTCTTTGTACTCAATAAAGCCATACCCTTTTTCATTATTGAACCATTTTACTTTTCCAATCACTAGGCTCACCTCCACATCTTTTATTATTCATTAGGTGGCTACTTCTTTTTTCAAACGATGTGTTTCCATTATAGCAATAGCAAGTTGATTATTGAGGGATTTGCCGCTAATTGTTATTATGCGACCTTAAATGGTTTAAATAATAAAAAAATATGTCGATATTACACTTTATAGCTCGAAATAACTCTTTTAAAGAACAGTTTATTTTTTTATTAATTAAAGAGCTATAATGACTATAGCATAGGAGGAAGTATGAAAGAAGTATTTTTAAATCATACTATGAACTTTATTGTAAGGAATGCTAGTAATCAAAAAGAATTAAGTGAAGAGGAGAAAGAAAAATTATCTTATGGTTTAGAAAGCATTTATATAACAATAACAAAATTAGCATTTTTAAATATTATTGCATTGTTATTAGGTATTTGGAATGTTTTTATAATTTCTTTATTTTTATTTAATTTTCTTAGATTTTTTGCCTTTGGAGTTCATGCTACTAATTCAAAAGATTGTTTTATTTCTTCTTCGGTTTTATTGGTAATAGTTCCTTTTTTAATAAGCAGAGTTGAAATTCCTTTTTGGGGATTAATATTAATATGTCTGTTTTCTATATTTTCTTTTATAATTTATGCTCCTGCTGACACTATAAAAAGACCTTTAACTAATAAGAAAAAAAGATTTATAAGGAAAATATTGGCAACAATACTAGCGATTGTATATTCTTATTTTATTATTTTTTTTCCTAATATAAGAATCTTTTTCATTAATGCATTAGTTATAGAAACTATAATGATTTTACCCATTACTTATAAGATATTAGGTACAACTTATAATAATTACAAAAAGATTTAAACATATAGTGTTTAAATAAATTAGTTTTTTAAAAGGAGGTAGTATTTTGAAAAAAAGAATGGCTAAAATTTTAGCAGCAGTTGCAATGTTAACTACAGCTACTGCTAGTGTTGGTTGTATTATACTTTGTATAGATGAGCCAAAAGCATTAAAAAATATGGATTAAAAAGGATAAATGATTTATTTCATTTATCCCTTTTATTAATAAAAAAGATGAAATTATCAGATTTAATAATTTACTTCACTAAAATTTTTTGGATAAAATAGTCATTTAGAAACATTTGGTCTGTTTCAATCCATTTGTTTTTGTTTATTAATTTATTAGCATAATATAAACCTTTTCCATGATTTTCTCCTTTAGTACTAAAACCTTTTAGTTTCATACTTTTTATTGAAATTATATTATTGTAACTGTTAGATATAACAAAATTTATATTTTCATTTGTTTCATATACCTCAAGTGAAACTATTTTTTTAGTTGAATTTTGGGCTGCCTCTAAAGCATTATCTAAATATATGCCTAATAAAATGCAAATATTACGAATTTCTTTATCTGAAAGTTTTTTTAATTTATTTGTAATTTTGGGACTAACTTCTACTATCATTTTTACCTTTTTGTTTTTTGCTATAGCTATTTTATAATAAAGTAAACCTTTTAAGCCACCTTTTGGAATGTTTTTAAAATCTTCTATGGCTTTATCATCAATAATAATACTAAATTTTAACATTTCGTCAATTTTATTAATAATACTTTTATTTTTTGTCATGTCTCTTATAATTGATAAATTATTCTTTAATTCATGTCTATATAATTGTTCATCATCTATCCAATTTTCAAAGTTTTGTGTATAGTCAAATAGAATATTATATTCATTATTAAGTTTTTGATAATTATTTTTTTCGTCTATATAAAAATAAGATAATATTATAAAGATAAATATACTTAAGAAAGTTATTGTATAATATGTATTTAATTTAAATATTGCTGTGATATTATAATATAGTAACGAAATTGCAAATATTATTAAAATAACAAAAATTACTAGTTTTATATAATTATTATCATATGCTTTATTACATAGAGATTTTATTTTCTTTTTAAAAAATGGTATTTCTGATACTAATATAGCTCCTGCATTTACATATATATTATTTAATATTGCTATAGGCACATTGGTTCTTACAAAATTATAAGTAAAAAATTTTAATTCTATTGAAGTGCCTATTAAATCTATTATTGTAATTAATATTAAAATGTAACCACTAACTATTATTGAGGATACTGTACTTATATCAAATTTTTTCTTAAATACAATTATATATGAGAAAAACATTAGTAGAAATGCTAAAGAATTATATTTTTCTTGATATAATAAAGAGATAGGAAGAATTATAAAAAATATGCTTATTATACCTGTTATAGAAAAAATTTTTTCACTACTATCAAATATTCTTTTTGATATAAAAAGTCCTGTTATTGCTAATGATAACGAACCAACAATTCTAATTATCGCTAGTGACATACTCTATCAACTCCTTTTTACCAGATCTAGATATTAAATTAGTACTCATACCATTAACAAATAATACTTCATTTTCTTTGGTATTATATGTCATTATTTTATCGACATTTAGTATTAGACTTTTATGTACTTTTAAAAATCTCTTATCTAAATGTTTTGTAATTGCATTTAAAGTGAATGGTGCTTTGAAAGTGCCATAAGTTGCGTGAATTATACATCTTTTACTATCTTGTTCTTTTTCAATAAAGATAATATTTTTTAATTCAATTTTATATAATGTATAATTATATTCATAACTAAGACATTTTTCTCTACTGTTATATTGTTTGTAAATTATTTTTAGAGTCTCTTTTAACTTAGCTTTACAATTATCAAACTTACTTATAAAGTCTAGTAGATATAACCTATTAGATAAAGCTTCATATCTATATTCTGCAAAGGCAGTTACAATTATAATAATAGAATTCCAATCATCTAGTTCTTCTCTTATGAATCTAGCAGCATCTAGACCTGAGCCATTTTTAGTTTTAATATCAAAGAAATAGACCTTAAAACCTAATTCTTTTCTAGCTGTTGCTTCAAACTCTTCTTCATAACTGTCATACTCATATTTGTTGTACTCAATATCATAGTTCATCATAAATTTGTCAATTTCATTAATTATTAATTCTCTAAATTCCTTTTCATCATCACATACAATAAAATTTAACACTACTACCTCCTCCTTTATACTGCACATACCCTTAAATTTTACCATATATTTCCATATTAGAGGAATTTTGTCAAAAAAAAATAGGTGTTATTTAGCCCTATTTTTTTGTTTCTTTGTTTTGGGTTCTTTTTTTATTGCTTCGCCTACTTTTTCAATAATATTATCAGTTACTTCTTTATTCTTTTTAGAAATGACTGTCGTTCTTAGAACAAACCAAACGACAATAATAAAGATAATTATATATAATATTTTACCCATAAAAGGATCTTTCAAAGAATAGAATATTGAAGCGAAAGCAAAGAGAAGATTAAAGCCATAAATAATTAAAACTGTTGTTCTTTGAGAGAAGTTCATTCCTAATAATTGATGATGAATATGTTCTTTATCTGGACTAAATGGTGCTTGATGTTTTAAGAGTCTTCTTATAATGGCAAATAACGTATCTAGTATTGGTATACCTAAAATCATTAGTGGTACAAATAAACTTGTTAACGCCGGTCCTTTAAATTCTAATAGCGTAATTACTGCTATCATAAAGCCTAAATACATCGCACAGTCGCCGCAGAATATTTTAGCTGGATAGAAATTATGTAGTAAAAATCCTAATGTCGCTCCTAACATGATAAATGTTAAAATCATAACTAAACTGCCACTACGTCCTTGAAAGAAACCAATTATTCCGATAGTTAGAAAGAATATACTACTAATACCACCGCTTAAACCATCTAAACCATCAATTAAATTTATTATATTGACACATGCTACTATAAAGAGGATTGTTAAAGGATAGGAGAACCAGCCAAAATTTATAGTATACCCAAAAGCAGTAATATTATTTAGAAGGAAACCACCATAAAACACAAGGATAGAAGCGGCAATTATTTGACCTATTAATTTACTTCTAGCTCTTATAGATTTAATATCATCAGCTATTCCTGTTAAAATTATAATAAAACTACCTATTAAAATAGAGTTCATTTGAACACTTTCTGTTCCAAATAGCATATAACCGATTAAAAAAGCCAAAAATATTCCTACTCCTCCCAACTTAGGGGTAGCTTTAGTATGAATGTGACGATGTCCTTCATCATTTCTAGGAATATCCATTGCGCCGATATGCCTTGCTATTCTTTTCATAAATGGCATTATTAATGCAGAACATATAAAAGTCGTTACAACAATCTTTATAGTATCTATTATTTCTTGATTCATAGTTCGTCCTCTTTTCTAAAATAATTATAACAATTTGAAAAAAGTTTTACAACTGTCATAAATACTTGATTTTGACTTAATGAATATTTTACTTCTATATAAATTACTATTAAAAGTTTTAAATATATAATTTAAGCCCTTTTTACTTTTGAAATAAAGATGTTTTTCATATTATAACAAATTTCAGCAAAAAGAAAAAGCCACTATATAGTGACTAATTATCTTCTAGTAATTTAATGTTATCAAGTAGAACTCCAGTACCTTCCACAACACATGTTAGAGGACTATCAGCTATTAGAACTGGAACTTTTAATTCCTTTTTTAATACCTCATTTAATCCTTTAAGCATTGAACCTCCACCAGTTAAAATTATACCTTTATCAACAATGTCTGCAGATAATTCTGGAGGTGTTTGTTCTAAGACATTAGTTGCAGCTTTTATTATTTTATAAATAGATTCATGTAATGCTTCTTCAGTTTCAGTCTCATTTATTTCTATTGTATTAGGTAAGCCTGTTACTAAATCTCTTCCTCTTACTTCAAGCTTATTCTTTTTATCTGGTTCATAAAGGTTGGCAAACTCTATCTTAATATCTTCTGCAGTCTTTTCACCTATTAATAATTTATATTTATCTTTAATGTATTTAACAATATCTTGATCAAAGACATTACCAGCGATACGAACTGAAGCACTATTAACTATATCATTTAGAGAAAGAATAGCTATATCAGTAGTACCTCCACCAATATCTATTACCATATTAGCACTAGGTTTAGAAATATCCATACCTGCACCGATTGCTGCTACTTTAGGTTCTTCTTCTAAGAATACTCTTCTTGCTCCAGTACGTTCTGCTGCTTCTTTAATAGCATTTTTCTCAACTGGAGTTACATTGGTAGGACAACAAATTAAGATTCTAGGTCTTGATAAAAAGTTCCTAGCATGGATTTTTCTAATAAAATAATCTAACATTATTTCAGTAATCTCAAAATCAGCTATTACACCATCCTTCATTGGCTTAATAGCTTTTACTTTTTCAGGAGTTCTTCCTAACATTTCACTAGCTTCTTTACCTACAGCAACTACTTTCTTATTGTCTGTATCGATTGCTACAACACTAGGTTCATTTAAGACAATTCCTTCTCCTTTTATGTAAATTAAAACATTTGCAGTTCCTAAATCTATACCTATATCTTTTGATAACATCTTATCACGTCCTTTTACTGTTAATATTTTAGCAGAAATATAATCTAATGTAAATTACTTTCTTTGAAAAAAAACGGCTGTTACTCCGTTTCTTCATTAGTGTTAGTATTTTCATCTGTATTATCAGAAGTTGTACCATTAGAAGCTTCATTTTGTTCTTCTGTTTCACTAATTACTTGATCAAAATATTTACTAGGATCTACTACACTACCTGATTTGTAAAGTTCAAAATGCAAATGATTTCCTAAATCTTGATCAATTGTATTTGTACCACTTTTACCTATTGTTTGGCCTTGAGTAACTGTATCGTTTTTCTTAACTGATACTTCACTTAAGCTTTGATAACTACTAATGAAGTCATTATCATGTTTTATTTCTACTACTGTTCCAAGAAGTTCATCTTCTCTTACATCTACTACTGTTCCATCAAGAACAGCAACTACGTCAAAGGTACCATCTAGACCAAAGTCCATACCAGAGTTTTGAATATAAGTATTTTCATGGTAAAGAATTGATTTTTCTTGAGTCTTAGCTTCTGCTTGATAGTCATAGAAATATTTAAGAACTTCAACACTTTCATTAGTATATGGTCTTATCATTTTTATCTCTTCTTTAATTACTTCTTTATCCCTTTCATTTTCATCAATAATAGATGAATTAACATATTCTATGTCTTCTTCAGTAGGATTATTCACTTGCATATTTTGACTTACGAAGAAAGCACCCATTCCTGTTAAGGAGAAAGCAATTAAATAAGCCCCAATAATAGCTCCTTTTTTTAATCTTAATTTTTTCATTAACATCACCTCATTAAGAGTTTTTACGAAAATGAAAAAATTATACTTTAAATTTATTTTTTTAAAAAATTATAGCAGATTCATATAAGTCATAGATACAATTTGTTACTAAATAGATTAAAGCTAAAGCTAAAAAGAAATAAAATAATCTTGCTTGCCAAATTTTATTTTTTTTAAAAATGGCATTAATATTAATAGAATCTAAACTCCATATAACAGCAATTGTTACAAATAAATACAAAAAATATTTAACGCTCATTATTTGCCTCATAAGCTTTTATTTTATTTACTCTTCTTATATGTCTTTCTTCTATAGAAAAAGGTGTTGTTATAAAAGTAATAATTAAATTATAAGCATCATTTGCATTCATTTTTTCATTTAGACATATAATGTTAGCATCATTATCGTTTCTTGTTTCTAAGACGTCTTCTATATTTGTAACACGAGCTGCTCTTATACCTTTTACTTTATTACAAGCAATAGATATTCCTATACCACTGCCACAAATAGCTATACCAAAATCTATTTCATTATTAGTTAGTGCTTCTCCTAATTTAAAAGCATAATCAGGATAGTCAACACTTTCTGTTGATGTAGCTCCATAATCTATTACTTCATAGTTAAGTTTTAATTTTTCTAAAAGTTCTACTTTTAATTTATAACCTCTATGATCATTTGTTATTCCTAGTTTCATTATTATCCTCTTTTCTTTTTTATTATGTATAATTGACACTTATAGTATAACATAAATTAAAATAAAAAGAAGCTTCACTTTTAGGCAGCTTCTTCTGTTGTTTCTTGTTTAATTCCATATTTTCTATTAAATTTTTCTACTTGTCCTGCTTTAGATGCTCTTCCTTGCTTTCCTGTATAGAATGGATGACATTTAGAACATACTTCTACACTAAGTTCATCTTTATTTGACATAACTTCAAATGTAGCACCACAAGCACAAGTAACCTTACATGGTCTATAATTTGCTGGATTGTTTTTTGCCATTTTTCTTCTCTCCTTTCGCCATGATAATTCATTTATCATAGAAATTATTCCTCTAAGGAAACTAATTCGCTACTTAATATAACAAATTATTTGAAATTTGGCAAGGTTTTTAATAAATTTCCATACTTAAAAATTAAATCTAAAATAGCATTGGCGAAAATTCGTAACTAATTTGTAACATCAATTCTTGCTATACAAAAACTAATTTGATACTATATTTATAAGGAACATTTGATGTGAGTGTCGCCTCCATTCCATTAAAGAAAGGAGGAAAAGGTGTGAAGACAAAGTCTTTTATCTTAAAAGTACTGAAGCTCATTCCTTCTATTTTGATTAGCCTTGCCTTCTTGGTACTAGTCTTAAAAATAGATTAGACACTCTGCATAAGAGTGTCAACTATTCATTAATTATGAGGTGACATTCACTTGCAAAATCGAATGTTCCTCATTTTTTATTGTATGAAAACTTTTCTTACATATACATCTTATCACATAAGTATCTTTTATACAAGTAAGTCAATCATAATTTTTAACTTATAGATAATTCTCTATTATTTTAATAGCAATCGCTTCATAAGCCTCAGCGCTAGGATAGAAATTGGTAGGATTGGCTATATAATCATTATGCTTTTTAAAAAGATTATAAATATCTAAATACTCTATATCGTAGTTTCTAGCTAATTCTTTAGTTTTATTAATTAGATATGAGTATAGTCTTTCTGTTATTATATTTTCATTAAACGGATTATAATAACCAATTAGGATTATATCGTCTTTAGCGTATTTTCTTAACTCTTTAAAAAGAGATTCTAATTCTTTTATATTTTCGTCTACTACAGATTTTATTTCTTTATTAGTCATTGTTTCCACAGTATCTGTGGATAAAGTTATTTTTGTTAAAAGATCATCCATTCCTATTGACAAAGTTACTAAATTTGCATCGCGAAGACATTTTTTTAAAGATAATGTTTCGCCTTTTTTAGTTATAGTCCAGTTTGTTTCAAGCTTACTTTTTAAATCTACTATTCTAGTACCACTAGCTGAGAAATCATTATTATATGTTTTTAAGAGTTTTTTATCTTTCAAGTAATTGGCTATATAGTTACTATAACCATAATTAGTATTACCATTAGAATCTATTCCTACACTTAAAGAGTCTCCTATTGAAATATAAGTAATCTTGTCGGTATGATTAAAATAATAGATCATATATACTAGTAAGCATAATATGAGTAGACAGATAATTTTTTTCATATTTACCTCCAAAAAAAGACTAGAGTCATATACTATATTTATATTTCTCTAATCTTTTTTTAGACTTG
This sequence comes from uncultured Bacilli bacterium, assembly GCA_944358305.1. GTDB lineage: Bacteria > Bacillota_I > Bacilli_A > RF39 > UBA660 > Onthousia. Next base: position 66,975 of record CALVQK010000002.1, read on the forward strand.
TTTTGCTATTATATTTCTTTTAATTCTAAATCAGCGCCTACACCAATTAATTTTTCAACAATATTTTCATATCCTCTTAAAATGTGTTCAACATTAGTAATTTTAGTAGTACCACTTGCCATTAGACCAGCAATTACTAAAGATGCTCCTGCTCTAAGGTCAGTAGCGACTACATCTGTTCCTGTTAATTTTGTAGGACCAATAATAGTAGAGGTTTGGTTTTTTACTCTTATATCTGCACCCATTTGATTTAAGTATGGTATATGCATAAAACGATTTTCATAGATTGTTTCTTCTATTTTACTTCTGCCATTACACATTGTTAGCAGTGGAGTCAATGGTTGCTGTAAGTCTGTAGCAAAACCTGGATATGTTTGGGTTTTAACATTTACAGACTTATAGGAATCACCACTACTTACGATTATATAATCTGTTCCTATATCAAGAAAAACTCCCATTTCCTCTAATTTGCTTGTTAAAGCTTCTATATGTTCAGGAATTATATTAGATATTTTTAAATTATTACCAATAGCAGCGCCTAATATTACATAAGTTCCAGCTTCTATTCTATCAGGTATTACTTCATGGAAACATTTTCCAAGACGTTCAACTCCTGTTATTTCAATACTACTAGTTCCTGCTCCTCTTATTTTAGCGCCCATGTTATTTAAAAGAGTAGCAACATTGACAATTTCAGGTTCTTTAGCAGCATTGTCTATAATTGTTGTTCCTTTTGCTAGGACTGCTGCTAACATGATATTGATAGTTGCACCTACACTAGCAAAGTCTAAATAAATGTTAGCACCTTTTAATTCTTTAGCTTCGACAGTATAAATATTTTCTTTATTAGTTACAGTAGCCCCTAAAGCTTCAAAACCTTTAAGATGAAGATTAATAGGTCTAGCACCAATTGAACAGCCACCAGGTAAAGCCATAGTTACTTTTTTATATTTTCCTAATAATGCTCCCATGAAATAGTATGAAGCTCTTAACTTTTTAGTATACATACTAGGTATTTCTTTATTTTCCATGTTAGATGGATTAATAACTAGACTTTCAGTTGCTCTTTTTACATCAACATTTAAAAACTCTAGTATTTCACAAAGAGCGGCTGTATCAGTAATATCTGGTACATTACAAACTGTTACTTCTTCACTTGATAAAATAGCCGCTGGTATTAATGCTACAACACTATTTTTAGCCCCACTTATTCTTATTGTTCCAGAAAGAGGATTACCTCCTTTTATTTCAAGTACTTTCATAGTTAATCACAAACCTCTCTTCATTATATTATATTACTTTTTTAGTTTTTGGAACTAATATGATTTGGGTTAAAAACATCTACAAGTTCATTTATTTTATCTTTCATAGAAGCTTCACCACTTCCTATTACTTTTCTTGGATCATAAACACTAGGATTTTCTTTTATAAAGTCTACTACAGCTTTGTGCCAAGTTACTTGTAATTCTGTATTTATATTTATTTTACTAATTCCACAACTTATAGCTTTTTTTATCATATCATAAGGAATACCTGTTCCACCATGTAGAACTAGAGGAATAGATAAAGTTTCATTTATCTTCCCCATTCTCTCAAAGTCAAGATTTGGTTCTCCTTTATAAAGTCCGTGAACAGAGCCTAAAGCAGGTGCTAGAGCATCTATTCCTGTTTTAGATATTTCTATACAGTCTTCTAATGTTGCTCTAAAGACATCGCCATAGACATTATCTTCAGTGCCACCAACATGACCTACTTCTGCTTCTACAGATACACCTTTAGAATGAGCATAATCTACTACTTCTTTAGTTATTTTTTTATTAGTTTCTAAATCATATTTACTAGCGTCAATCATAACACTAGAAAAGCCAGCGTCAATTGCTTCTTTACAACTTTCAAAACTACTTCCATGGTCTAAGTGTAAACATACAGGAATAGTTATATTTAAATCTTTAATTAGGCCTTCTACCATACATCTAACAGCATAAAAGCCGCCCATATATTTTTTGGCACCTTCACTAACTCCTAATATTACAGGTAAATTTTCTTCTTGCATTTTTTCTAAAATATATTTAGTCCATTCTAAGTTATTAATATTAAAATGAGGAACTGCATATTTATTTTCTTTGGCATCTTTTAACATTTCATTAAAATTTACTAACACTATTATCACCTTCATATATATCATAAGCAATTATGTAGGGTTTGTCAAAAGAAAAAGAAAGATGTTTCTTCCTTCTTAATCTTTATTATTCACAATTTCCAGTTGTATTATTGCTAAAATATCTACTGAATTCTTCTATATACGCATCAATACCAATTTGTTCAGCATATTCTTTTTGACCATCTAAATCATAAGATATACCATTAGCAGTATAGCCAGTTATAGTTTTATCATTATACATAATAGTTATGTTTCCCTCTTCTGATTTGCATACCAGCTTTTCTGATGTTGAAGAAACAAAAACAAATATAATTATTACAATAACAACTATTGCTACTACTATTCCGCCAATAACCATTAAAACTTTTTTCATTATATTACCTGCTTTCTTTAATAAGAATAGCATATTTTATTTTATTCGTAAAATAAAAGAAGCATTATTTTGCCTCTTTTACTAGTGGGTTTACAGTATGAAATCTTAATGGAAGTATTTCTTTTTTCATAATTTCTTCCATTTCTTCATCTGAAATCATTCTTTTTGCTTTCATAAAACTTCACCCAATTATAGTTTTTACAAAATTTTATTTTTTATTCTAAAAAATAACCAATCGCTAAAATTAATAATAGGATACTTCCAATAATATTAGCAATTTTACCAAATTTTGAAGTTAAAAACTTACCTATATTAAGTCCTAAAAAAGTAAAGATAAAACTTGTAATAGCAAATATTGTTCCTGCTAAGATAATATTTTCATTATGCGTTCCTAAAGCTATACCAACAGAGAAACTATCTATACTAACACTAAAACCAAAAAGAAAAGCATTTAATAAATTTTTAAAATCTTTTTTCTCTTCATCTAGCTCTTTTATATTAAGTAACATTTCTATACTTAAAACAGTAAAGATTATTCCTACTAAAATATCAGGATTACTTATTATATGATGAACAATAAATAGTCCTAATATACTTCCTAAAAGAGGCATTAAAAAGTGAAATATGCCTACTGTTATACTTAAAAAGTTTTTTATTTTTTTTGATAAGTTTAAAGTACCATATACGATGGATAAAGAAAAGGCATCCATACTTAGTCCTATTGCTAGAATTAATAACTGTAAAATATCCAAAGCAATCACCTATCAAAATTTTATTCAGATAAGTGGATTTTTATTATAGGTATTTGTCTATCATCTCTTTAACAAATGATTTGTATTCTACTTCATCAGTATTATTATTCTCTCCTTCCATTAAACATAAAGGAGGAAATAATACACACCACCAGTTTTCACCATTACCACTTCCAAGGGTTACAACTAAAGATTCATAATACCCTTCTTCATAGATAACGCCTTTATAGTTTTTTTCAGGAAAATAATTAAGTCCATAATTTACTTTATAGCTCGTATTTATTTTATTTGTTAATAGTGTTCTTTCTATCAAGTCTTCAAAATGATTTTTGTTTCCTTTTAATATTTCTCTTGTTTCTTCAATACTGTTACTATTTTCTAAAAGTTTTGTTAGATCATTTTCAAGAGCATCTTTTACTAATGTTTTAGTCTTTTGATCTTCCTCATTATTTGATTCTGCTACTACTCTAAATCTAATCGCTTCATCTGGTATTATTATCTCATCACTTTCTTTATTTAAATTAGGTATAAATACTAAGATTAAACTAGCTAAGATTAAATATTTTTTCATATAAAAATATCACCCTTTCTACACTTAATTAATGAGTGATATTTTGTATTTTTAATCAATATTTTTTTCGACAAAAAGCATTCTATCTTTATCGCTTAAGTCTTTTTTAATAGTTACTTTGCTGTTAGGAATAGTATCTTTTATTAATTCTTTTAAATCTCTTCCTTCAAGATAGCCTATTTCAAAAGCGATTAAGTAATCATCTTTTAAATATTTATTTATATCTTTTAATATTTTTCTATAACAGTCTAGTCCATCAACACCACCATATAAGGCTAAAGCTGGTTCATTATTTTTAACTATTTCTTCTATTTCCTCATCAGTTTTAATATATGGGGGATTAGATACTATAACATCATACTTATCTACTTTAACATTACTAAACCAATCACTTTTTATAAAGTTAACATCTAAATTTAGATTGCTAGCATTTTCTCTTGCTACTTGTAAAGCTTCATCACTAATATCTGCCAAAATAATATCAGCATCTTTAAAAAAACTCTTTAATGTTAAACCTATAACACCACTACCACATCCTAAATCTAATATTTTAGGATTAGTTATATTTTTCTTTTCAAGATAATTCTTTATATTTTCAACTAATTCTTCCGTCTCAAATCGTGGTATTAAAACATTTTCATTAACTTTAAACTGCAACCCATAAAAATTAACATGACCTATTACATATTGAATAGGTCTATTTTCTTTTAGGGCTTTTAAAGATTCTTTATAAAGATTAATAATACTATCATCTACTACTTTATCTAAAATAGTTAATAGTTCTAGGGGGTTAACTTCTATGAATGTAGCAAGTAGCATTTTAGCATGAGTACTACTTGTATATTTTTTACCTAAAACAATTAATTCTTCAACTGTCACTTTCTTCTCCTGCTAACTTTCTTCTTTGATCTTCCATTGTTAAAGCTTCTATTATCTCCTCTAAATCTCCATTCATAACTCTATCTAAGTTATTAGTTGTATAACCAATACGATGATCAGTTACTCTATTTTGAGGATAGTTATAAGTTCTTATTTTTTCAGCTCTATCTCCTGTACCTATTTTATTTCGGCGAGACTCACCTAATTCTTCTTCCTTTCGTCTTAACTCTTGTTCATAAAGTCTTGCTTTCAACACTTTCATAGCTTGTTCTTTATTTTGAATTTGACTTCTTTCATTTTGACAAGTAACGACAGTATTAGTTGGTAAGTGGGTGATACGAACAGCACTATCTGTTGTATTTACTCCTTGTCCACCACAACCAGATGATCTATAAATATCTATTCTAAGATCTTGAGGATTAATTTCGATATTAACATCTTCTGCTTCTGGCATTACAAGTACTGTTGCTGTTGAAGTTTGAATTCTACCATTGCTTTCAGTAACAGGGATTCTTTGAACTCTATGAGATCCACTTTCATATTTAAGTTTAGAGTAAGCACCAGTTCCTTTAACCATAAATTCTACTTGACTAAAACCACCTGCTGTTCCTTCTTCAGCATTGATTAATTCTGTTTTAAAACCAACTTTATCAGCATATTTAGAATACATTCTATAAAGGTCCCCTGCAAAAATATTAGCTTCATCTCCTCCAGCTGCTCCTCTTATTTCGACAATAACATTTTTACTATCATTAGGATCTTTTGGTATTAAAAGTATTTCTAAATCATGTTCTAACTTTTCTTTTTTTTCTTCTAAATCCTTCAACTCTTCTTTAGCAATGTCTTTTAATTCATCATCTTTTAACATTTCTTTAGTCTCAGGAATAGCTTCTAAAACCTTCTTATATTCACGATATACTGTTACTATTTCTTCAAGTTCTGACATTTCTTTTGATAATTCTCTTGTTTTATTAATATCCTTTAAAACTTCTTCACTCATTAGTTCTTTTTGCAAGTCCATATATTTCTTCTCGGTAGCTTCAAGACGTTCTATCATATAACCAGTCCTTTCTTTTTCCTTGTAATTATAGCATAGCTTAGCTTTAAATACAATCTTTACCTTTACAAGTAAAAATCTTGTGTATTATTAACTACAAGATTTTTCTTTCATTATTTCTAAGATATATAAGATATAAGGCAAGGGCAATTTGGACTAAACCAATTAAAGCAGCAAGGCCAAAGATGTATTTAGACCCAAAAACAAATAAAATTCCTGTTAAATATAATCCTATGGCATTTCCTAAGCTACCAACAAGTTCTCTAATATTAGAGAATAATAATTGATATTTTGTATCTATTCTATTTAAATAAATGGCATCTGTCTTATTTTCATAGGCAGTTGTTAAAAATAAAGAAACGGTCATAGCTAGTAAAGTCATCTCTTTAGTTGGGAAAAGAAAAACCAAAAAGTAGCCTAACATTCTAGGACCGAACTTAAGAATAATAGTTAAATAATCACTTTTAGGAGTTAATTTCTTTAAAGCTAAAATGCCAAATATATCTGCTAATATGCCCATTAAAAGAAAGTAAAAAGTAGCACTCTTTGATGATATATCTAAAATATTAGTTAATATTAGCATTTGCATACCTAAAGCACAGTTATAAGAAATATTACCTATTAAAATATATAGTAAGTATAAATTATCAATTTTATCTTTTTTTAGGACTTTTAAATAGTCTTTAACACTTATATTTTGGTAATAAACTTTCTCATCAAGCTTAACTTTAGTTAAAAAGATAAAAGCTAAAATTAAACAGATTAAAGTAATTAAAAGAAAACTATTATAATTAAAGATATAGTTACCAATAGTAAACCCTAGGAGAGCTCCCCCTAATAAGACACCTAAATCTTGACAAATATAAGTTGTTAACTTACGATAACTATAGATTTTATCATCTTTAATAACTCTAGTAATTAAAGGATAAATAGCTAAATAACCTACTGTATAACTAGCAATATCAAAGATAAAAAGAATTGCTATTAATCTTGTTTCTAAATAATTATAGCCTAGATAAAGAATAAGATAAGAAATTATTCTAATTAATAAAGTTATACTTAATAACTTTTTAATATTAGTCATACTTATTTTTAGAGAAATAAATATTATAGAGATAGCTCCAAAGAAAGTAGCAAGACTCATGATTTTACTTATTTCATTTGAACTTAGACCATTTTCTTCTAACCATAGAAGTCTGAAATTATTCCATAGTCCAAAAGAAATACTAAAGAAAATTATCATTAAGAATATATATTTCAAGTTTTTATTTTTAATTAGTTCTTTCATTGTTTCTCCTTTAATAATTGTTACTACTTATGCTACTACTATCTTTTAAGTTTAAATAATATTTATTATTTTCTAAAGATTCTAAAGTACCATCTGCTACTTTTCTTCCTTTATCAATAATTATTAAGTGATCTGCTTTATTCATTACTTCTTTTTTATGCGTTATTATTATAACGGTATGATCTTTTGATAGTTCTTTAAAGACACTTACTACTTTTTTAGTATTAGCAGCATCTAATGAAGAAGTTACTTCATCAAATAATAATATTTCGGCATTAGTTAAGATACTTCTAGCAATAGAAAGAAGTTGTTTTAATCTTGTAGAAATGTTAGTGCTATTTTCTTCTAATATTGTATTATAACCTTTAGGAAGACTTAATATTTCTTCATGTATTCCTAATCTTTTACAGACCTCTTCACACTTTTTAAAATGGGAATCTACTAATGATAAATTATCTCTTATACTCATATTAAAGAGAATACTTTTTTGAGTTACAACACTAACATTAGTCTTATAAACATCAAGATTATAATTATAAATATCTTCTTTATCAATTAAAACAACACCACTGTCTGGTTTTATTAATCTAAGAATTATATTTAAGATTGTGCTTTTACCACTGCCACTACGCCCAACAATAGCAGTTAATTCATTTGGTTTCACTTTAAATGTTACATCTTTTAAAACTTGCTTATTAGAATAAGATGAATAAACATGATTAAATTCTAAAAGACCTTTAATATTATCTTCACCGCTTTTACTAGTTATTTTCATGTTTTTAGGGTGATAATTTAATAAGTCATAAATTCTTAATACTGATACTCTACATTCAACAACATTTTTTACACAGGTTTGTAGAACATATTTTAACTCCTGGTTTAACATGGTAAAGTAACCTATTACTAAAACTATCTTATCTACTGTGTAGGCATTTTGAAATAATAAAAATAGAGTTACAGCATAAATACTTACTTCTCCTAAATCTAATATTAATTGTAAGAAATTAAACTGTATATCGTTATATCTTCTTTTCATTCGATAATTATGACAGAACTTTTTATTTATAGTATTAAAATGCTGATAATACTTTTCTTTCATATCATATACTTTCATTTCCTCTAAAGAAGATAATTCTTCTAGGAAAATGCCAGCGATTTTATCTTGATATTTTCTTTGCTTATTTAAATACTTTACTATTTTTTCGTTAAAGAGCATCATAAAGATAACATAAAGACTAGAAAATAAGAAAACTACAAATCCTACTAATGGAGAAGTTAAGGCGGTTAGTATTACAATTACAATAATTCTAATAAAACCTATAATAATATCACTTAAGTTATCATTTATGCCAACAACTTTCCAAATATCACTTGATGAGGCCTGTAATACTTCATCTATATTTTTATGCTTAGCAAATTCTAAATCATAAGTAGCTAACTTATTAAAAACTTTTTCTTTTAATTTCACATAACAATAGTTAGAGTCTAGAGCGCCTCCTTTATAATTCCAATAATAGAATATTACCTTTGCAGAGGCAGAAGCAAAGAAATAAAATATCCATTTTGAAGCTTCATTATAGTCTCCTAAAGTTAGATATTTGACGATACCTGATGCTGTATACGGTATTAGAATACTGGCAATAACAGCTAGAGCTTTAGAGACAAAAATCATTGTATAATAACCTTTATGAGGTTTAATGCAAGACCAATATTTTTTATAGGTATCTATCATTAATTTCACATTAACACCTCACTTTCAGGATCTAATTTTTCTTTTAATTCAGATAAAGATTTATAACTTTTAGCTTTTCCCTTATTTAAGTATATTATTTTATCAGCTTTAGTAATTAAATCTTCTCTATTAGTAATAACTAAAATAGTATGATCTTCTTTTAATCTTACTAAAAGATCAATAATCTGATTCGTAGTTTTAGGGTCAAGGGATGCTGTTATATCATCCATTAAAAGAATTTCAGCATCAGTTAAAAGACTTCTGGCAATAGAAAGAAGTTGTTTTTGACCTCCTGAGATATTAGTTGCATTCTGAGTTAAGACAGTACTGTAGCCTTTAGGTAAACTCATGATAAATTCATGAAGTCCTACTTCTTTTATCGCTTCTTCTCCTCTTTTTTTATTACTATTAACTAGACGAAGATTTTCTCTAATGCTCATATTATAAATAAAGGGATTTTGTTTAACTAGAGTTATATTTGAAGCATAAATACTATCACTATATTCATAGATATTAACGCCATCTAAAAATATTTCACCACTATCTATTTTATAAAATCTTAAAAGTAGATCAAATAAGGTCGTCTTACCACTACCAGAAGGTCCAATAATAACATTTAAGGTATTAGGTTTAATTTCTAAGTTTAGATTATCTAAAATATATTTAGAATTATATTTATAACTTACATTTTTAAAAACTATAGAGCCATATATCTCGTCGTTTTCATATTTTCCGAAAAGATTAGATAAGTCATCTTCATAAGTTAGGGCTTCATTTACTCTTTTAACAGAAACATGATACTCTTTAATTTCACGATATGATCCTACAAGCTCTGTTAAGTTTTCTATTAATTGATCATAGTAACCAATAATTAAAATTACTAAGTCAATAGTAGCATTTAACTTAACCATAAATATTAAGAGAACAAGATATAAAATAACTTTAGTATATTGAGGTATTAAAGTACTAGTATTTTCATTTCTAGCAAAGTATTTACGCTTTTTAAAGTAAGATCTACTATATCTTTTTAATTTAGTTTCTAACTTTCTTAAAAGATTATCTTTTATAGGTAGAGTTTTAATCTCTTTTAGGGCATTTAATTCTTCTACATAAGTAGAATTTATTGTATCATTATGTTTCTTTTGTTCTTTTAGATATTTAGAGAATTTATTCATTGTTTTAGTCATGAAAACAAGATAAATAACTAGAGAAATAACGGTTATGATAGCAAAGATAAAGTGCGCTCTAAATATTAAGCTAACAGTTAAGATAATCATAAAAATAGTAGATAAGTAAACAGTTATGGAATCTAACATATAACAAAAACTTGGAATATCATCCCCTACTAAACTTAACATTTTTCCATTATCTAGTGTTTTAGATATTTTTCTTGATGAAGTACATATTTTATTAAATAGCTTTTTATGAATAGTATCACTGTAATAAGTTTGAAGAAGACTGTAAATATAATAATTAAAATACCAGATAACCTCATAAATGATATAAGCAATAGTAAGATAAAGAGTATAAGTATAAGCGGTTTCATTTAATTCAGTGGCATATTTTATAATCTGACTAGCAAAATAAGGAAATGTTGCCATAATAACATATCCTAAGATACAAGTTAAAAAGAAAAGAAAGGTCAAAAACTTCTTAAATGGTACTACTTTAAAATCGTTATACACTTCTTTTAAATACTTCATTAGATAAAACACCGCCTACTCTTTACTATGTATCAATTATAACAGAAAAAAGAAAAAAGAGAACTAATTTTTAGCTCTCTTCTAAATCTTCCTCATCGACAACAACTAAATCTTTTAAATCTTCATTGGCATCATCATAATCGTCATCTTCATCAGTATCACCAGAATCATAACTATCTTCTTCTTCCTCATCTGGTAAGATTGTATCTTCTTTTATTTCCTCTTCGTCATCTTCTTCATCATCATCTTCTGTTACTTTGACAATTTTATCAGAAGTATGGCGACTTCTTAAATCCCAAGTACCATCTTCTAAAAGAATAAATCTTTTATCTGTTGTTAATAATGTATAGTAATCTCCTATTTTCTCTTCAAAAGTCTTATTAGGAAGTTCTAGTAATGTTACTACTCTTTTAAAAAGATCAGCAGTATTCATTTTTCCTTCTTCTTCTAATATATAATAAGTTATATCCTTATGTGATAATAATTCTAAATCTTCTTTTTTCATTTTCGACAACTTCATTAAAATTCCTCCTATAGCTAAGAGCATTATATGCTATTAGAACTTATTTGTGAATTAAATCATATAAACTTATAGCATGTTTTCTTTTAAAAGGCAATACTTTTTTATATATTTATATTTATTTACATTTTTTCTGGAACTTCTATAGCAAGAATATTAAGTAATTCTTCGTTTGTTTCTTTTACTAATTTTGTTAGTGTAAGCCAACTTTCTCTTAGTTTTGCATCACTTTCTGTTAAAATATGATTTTCTTCATAAAATCTACTATAAAGACTAGTTAAATTATATAAATAATCTGATATAGGACTTAAGTCTTTATTATTATAAGCTTTATGTAAAATATTATTCTTCTCCATTAACAAAAGTATAATCTCTTTTTCTGTACCTGTTGGTTTATTATAGTAATTACTATAGTTTAGGCCTTGCTCTTCTGCTTTCTTTAAAATAGATTTCATCCTAATAGTGTTATATAAGATATATGGTCCTGTTTTGCCTTCAACATCAATAAATTTACTAGGTTCAAAGATATAATCTGTTGTTCTATTAGGCAAGAAATCAGCATATTTAATGGCAGCGATAGCTATTTTTTCAGAGATTTCTTCTTTGTTATCCATATCTTTATTCATATGAGTAAGTATTTCTTCTTTAACGCTTTCTATTAAGCTTTTTAAAGTGGCTGCATTACCATCTCTTGTTTTAAATGGTTTTCCATCAGTTCCGTTCATTGTTCCAAAACCATAATACTCTAAAACTGTATCTTTAGAAACTAATCCTGTTTTATATGATGCTCTAAATACTTGTTCAAAGTATAATCCTTGACGCATGTCTACTATATACCATATTTCTTTAGGATTAAATCTTTTCATACGAGATGTAATTGTTGCAAGTTCTCTTGTAGCATAAAGAGTTGCTCCATTACTTTTAATAACAACTAAAGGAGGCATAGGAGCTTTATCATCTTCCTCTATTACTTCAACAATTTTAGCGCCTTCACTTTCGATTAAATAGCCAGATTTTTCCATAATATCTATAGTTTCTTTAATATATGGATAAGCATCACTTTCACCTTCCCATAAATCAAAGTCTGTATTTAGTTCTTTATAAATTGCTTTTATATCTTTTACTGATATTTCTTTTATTTTATTCCATAAAGCAGCATAACCTTTATTTTTACCTGATTCTAACTCAGCAGTTATTTCTCTTACTTCATCCATTATCTCTTCATTCTCTTTGGCTTTTATACTTGCTATAGGATATATTTCTTCTAGATCTTCTCCTGTTATAGGTAATTCATCCCAAGGTGTTTCTTCTTTACCGCTAAAATAATTAAGGTTAGGATATCTTTGTTTTAATTCATATATTACCATTCCAGACTGACGACCAATATCACCAAAGTGAACATCTGATATTACTTCTTTACCAAGGTGTAAAGCTAGCCTTTTTAAAGCTTCTCCAAGATTGGCACTTCTTAAATGTCCTACATGAAGAGTCTTAGCGATATTAGCACCACCATAATCGATAATAATTTTTTCTTTAGAAAGTTTTTCCACATCTTTTGTGGAACTATTTATAACTTTTTCCACATATTCTCTCAATAACTCATCTTTAAAACTTAAGTTAATAAAACCTGCACCAGCGATGTTAATATTCTTAAAGTAGGCTGTTTCTTCTAGACATTCTACTAAGATTTCTGCAATATCTCTTGGAGACTTATGCATCACTTTAGCAAGCTTCATTGCATCATTTATTTGATAGTCGCCTAACTCTTTTTTACTACTTGTTAAAAGTTTAACTTCTTCTAGTGGAATATTTTTTTCCTTAAATTTATTTAATATATTTTTTTCTACAGTATTTAAAAAATTCATAATAACCTCCATTCTACTTTAAATTCATGGTTAAAGTCATTGCCTTCTATTCTATATGTTACATCATAACTTTCTTTGCTTTTATTTATATTAAATGTTTGCATAGGAACATAACCTGTTTGTTTTAGATCTTTTAAAAATACTTCAAAATTAGTTTTATTATTCTCTATAAACTTATAACTTAAAATACTATCTTCTGTTTCTCGTAACATAATATCATCATTTAAAAAGATAGTAAGAACTGCTTTTTTATCTTGGTATTGAATTAGATTTTTCTCATCATCTAGTATTCCTTTACCTTCATAAAATAATTCCTCATCTTTATTTTTTATCTTAGCTTTTATAAATATATCCTTCATAAAGATTTCTCCTTTTTCTTTCAAGATTATAACAAAAAAGTAGTTAAGTTACAACTTCTTTGTTTTAACTAGATTTTTTTGGGTATTACTAAAATTAGGTGATAGTTATGAAAGTGTTTAAAAAGTGTTTAAAAATATTTATAATTCTTATAGCGATTTTTATTGTTGGAAATGTATGTGTATATACTTATGCAAAACTAAGTCCTAAGATAGAGATTAAGAATGCAAATAGTTTTATGTTATTTGATAGTGATAATGAAGTATTTTTTCAAGGAAGTGGATCAAGAGAATGGATTAGTCTTGATGATATATCACCTTATTTAGTGGAAGCGACTATAAATACAGAAGATAAGAATTTTTATAATCATATTGGTTTTGATTATTTAAGAATATTAAAAGCACTTTTTGTTAATATAACTAGCGGTACTACTAGTCAAGGCGCTAGTACTATTACACAACAATATGCTAAGAACTTGTTTTTAGATTTTGATAAGACCTGGCAAAGAAAATGGGAAGAAATGTGGTATACAATAGAGATTGAATCTCATTATAGTAAAGATGAAATTCTTGAAGGGTATTTAAATACTATAAATTATGGACATGGTAAATATGGAATAGAGACTGCTAGTAAGTATTATTTTGGAAAAAGTGCTAAAGATTTGACATTGGCAGAAGCGGCTATGCTTACTGGTATTCCTAAATCTCCTAGTAATTACTCTCCTTTTGTTGATTTAGAAAAAGCGACAAAAAGACAACAAATGATTTTAAAAAATATGTATGATGATGGTGTTATTAGTGAAGATGAATATAATAAAGCTCTTGATGAAGAATTAAAGTTTGTAGGAGAGGAAGAAGATGAAAAATTAGAAAGTATAATGTATTATCAAGATGCAGTTATAGATGAATTAAAGAGCTTAGATGAGATACCTGAATCTTTTTTAGAGACGGGTGGACTTAAAGTTTATACTAGTCTTGATATGGATGCTCAAAAAGAGTTAGAAGATACTGTTAAAAACACAATGCCTGATAGTGAGTTAGAAACAGCTAGTGTTATGATGGATCCTAATACTGGTAGAGTTATTGCTTTAGTCGGCGGAAAAAATTATAGTGAATCCGAATTTAACAGGGCTACTGAAGCGAAAAGACAAGTAGGATCTACTATGAAAGCTTTTTTATATTATGCAGCGCTTGAAAACGGATTTACTGCTTCTACTACTTTTACTAGTGAAGAGACAACTTTTACGTTTAATAATGACCAAACATATTCTCCACAAAATTATAATGGTACTTACGGTAATAAACCTATTTCTATGGCTACTGCCATTGCATACTCCGAAAATATTTATGCCGTTAAAACACATATGTTTTTAGGAGAAGATACTCTTATTGATATGGCAAAAAGACTAGGTATTACTTCTAGTCTTGATGAGGTTCCTTCACTTGCCCTTGGTACTAGTGAGATTTCTATGTTAGAAATGGCTGGTGCTTACTCTGCTTTTGCTAATGAAGGATATAAGGTTAAGCCTCATTTTATTACAAAAGTTGTAGATAAAGAGGGTAATGTTTTATATGAAGCGGAGGAAGAAAAAGAGCTTATTCTTAATTCTAGTTTAACATTTATTTTGAGCAACTTATTAACAGCAACTTATGATGCTAACTTTATTGATTATAACTATCCAACAGCAGTTAATCTTGCTAGTAGAATGACTCATAAATATGCGCTAAAGAGTGGAACTACTAATACTGATAACTGGTATATTGGCTATAATAAAGATATTGTAACGGCTGTGTGGTGTGGTTATGATGATGCAAGAGAATTAGAATCTAGCGAATATAAGTATGCACAAAATATTTGGATTAATACTATGGAGAATTATATGCGTGATAAAGAAGAAGCATGGTACGAACAACCTGATAATGTGGTTGGAGTATTAGTTAATCCTATTACAGGAAAGCCGGCAACGGAAGCTGATAATAAAAAAATTATTGAATATTATATTAAAGGAACTGAACCTAGTGAAGATGATCCTGTTTTTGATGAGATTAGTGGAAATACTAATAGTAATTAGTATAATTTAAAATTTTATTCATAGAATTACTTTGAGAGGATGATTTTATGAATAATAATTATGAGACTTACCCTAATCAAAGTACTGATCCCCCTTATCAAAACTTTGATTATGATTATAGCCCTAATATGAATAATATTCCTAACAATAACAATACTGTACCTATAAGTGGAGACATGGACTATGCTGAAAACATTTTAGAACTTAATATTGGTAAAGAGGCAAGTTTTTATATGTCATATTCTGATTCTTTAGAGTGGCGTGATAAAATATTTACTGGTACTATCGTAGGGGCTGGACGTGACTATGCAGTGGTAAGAGATAATAGTAATGGTTATAATTATTTACTTTGGGCTGTTTACCTTAACTATGTAGAATTTAGAGAAGATATTAATTTAAGATAATTTACTCTTCTCTTTTTATTTGTTATAATATCTTTAAGGATGTGATACTGATGATTTATGCTATTATTGGGGGAATTATTGTATTAGTTATTTTAATTTGTGTAATTATGATATTAGTTTATAAAAATAAGTATAACTTTCTATATGTTAAAGTTAATGAAGCAGATAATAATTTAGATATATTATTACAAAAAAAAGAAGAAATTTTACTTAAAATTGTCCCTGTTTTGGAAGAAGCTAAAATTAAAGATATTCCGGAAGTAATAAAACTTAAATCTAAGAGAATTAATCATCATGCACTCTATCAAGAGTTAATGAATATGACTAATGAAATTTTAAAGTTAATAGATGATTATGAAGATAAGCTTGATTTTAAAAAATTAGATTCTTTAATAGATAAATTAAATGAAAATGAAAATGATTTAAGAGCAGCTTTAAAGTATTATAACGATAATGGTGAAGAAATAATTTATCTTTCTCATAAATTTCCTACTAATTTAATTAAAACTTTTTCTCATTATCAAGATGTAGAAACTTATAAATTACAGAAAAGGGAACCTTTTGAAATATTAAAACATTGACTTATTGATGGTCAATGTTTTTTTGTATGGTTTTTTGTTTACTGTTTTCTTTTACTTCTTCTAAGGTTTTGGCATCATCTTCTAGATTAGTTATAACTGTACCATTATCACAAATAATAATTGAAGATGGATTCTCTATTTGTATTGTAGCAACTACAGGTAAAAGATTTTCATCTGTTAGGCTTCTTGCAATTAACTCTTCTTTTGTTAATCTTTTGCCTAAATATATTTTATGAGAAAAGTTTCTTCGTTTAGTAGTAAAACTTTCTCCATCTATATTTACTTCTACCCTATCATAATAACGAAAGGCTACTACTTCTTGTGAAAATACTTCTTCAAAAGGATTTCTTTTTTCAACACTTCTAAGTTTAGAATTAAAATGATTTAAAGAAATATCATTTGGAATAAATTCCTCTAGATAATGACAAACTTTTATTTCAGAATTAAAGTCTGTTGTTTCAAAAGTATAATTATTATCTATTATAGAAATGTTTCGTATTTTATTTGCTAATTTTTGATAATCTAAATCTTCCATTTTCTATACTCCTTTAGTTAAGTTTATCTTTTTTTGCAAAGAATAGCAACTGTTTTATAAAGTTGTGTCAAAAATAACTATATTTTTCCATTTTTTACCAATTAATTGGTAAAAGAAAACTAGTAAATAATTACTAGTTAATCTATTTTCCAGTCTATTGGTTTTAAGCCTTTTGATATTAAGAAATTATTAGTTTTAGAGAATGGTTTACTTCCAAAAAAACCATTGTAAGCAGATAAAGGTGAAGGATGTGCTGATTCTACTATGTAGTGGTTTTTATTGGTTATTAATTTTTTCTTATTTCTAGCGAAACTACCCCAGAGAATGAAAACTATTGGTTCTTCTTTTTTATTTAGTAATTCTATTATTTTATCAGTAAATATCTCCCAGCCTTTATCTTTATGAGATGCTGCCATATTAGCTTCTACTGTTAAAACAGCATTTAATAGTAACACTCCCTGATCAGCCCATGGTATTAAACTACTTGTTTTAGGAAAAGGAATACCTAAATCGTCATTTAATTCTTTAAAAATATTTTGTAGTGAAGGTGGTTTTTTAATTCCATTTTTAACAGAAAAAGATAGCCCTTCCGCTTGATGTTCTCCATGATATGGATCTTGTCCTAATATTACTACTTTTACATCTTTATAAGGAGTGTGTCTTAGGGCATTAAATATCTCATTTTTAGGTGGATAAATAACTTTTACCTTATATTCTTTATTAACAAAATCTATTAGTTTTTTAAAATAATCTTTATTATATTCTTCTTTTAAATAAATATCCCAATCGTTTCCAATCATATACTTCTCTCCTATTTATGATAATTTTCATTATTCCTTATTTTATAAGTTCTATATATTTGTTCTAGCAACATCACTCTAAATAGTTGATGTGGAAAAGTTAGTTTAGAAAAAGATAACTTATAATTTGCTCTTTCCTTAACCTCTTCACTTAAACCATAGCTTCCACCTATTATAAAGCAAAGATTACTATTAAATGATTCTAGACTACATAATTTATTAGTTAATTCTAATGATGATAGCTCTTGTCCATTTATGTCAAGAATGATAACATTATCTGTTTCTTTTAAGTGCTTTAAAATGAGTTTACCTTCCTCTTTTTTTACTTTATCTATTTCATTGTAACTGATATCTGGTAGTTCTACTATGTCTAATTTTGTATATTTAGATAATCTTTTTTTATATTCATCTATGGCTTCGATTAAATATTTTTCTTTTATTTTACCTACACATATCAACTTTATCATATAATACCTCTATTTCTTCTAAAGCCTCATTTTGTTTGGCAACTAATATTTTTATATCATTTCTATCTTCTAAAGCTTCTCTTGTACTTTTGAAAGCTAAGATTTCAGTATTATTATGCTCACTTAAATGGGCTAATATTATGTACTTAGTATTATCTCCTACTAGTTTTTTTAAATACTTAGCAGTTGTCTCATTAGAAAGATGCCCTTCATCACTAATAATTCTTTGCTTTAAATAATAAGGATAAGGGCCATCCATAAGCATTTTCTCATCATGGTTACTTTCTATATAATAAATATTTTTATTTGAAAGTAGAGAAAAATACTTTCGATTTAGATAACCTGTATCTGTTATATATACTAGGGAATTATTATCTTCTGTTATTAAAAACCCAACTGATCCTTTAGCATCATGACTTGTTTTAAAGACAGATATTTCTATGTTGTTCTTTATATGCATTAAGTTATCATACATTTCTATTCTTTCAGGATCTATATCTATTGTTAATTCTTTTATAATATCTTTATTGACATAGATCTTAAAGTTACTATGCTTTAATAAAACTTTAAGCCCACTAGTATGATCATTATGAGCATGGGTTAAAAATAGGGCATCTATATCATCAACATTCAAATTCATCTTCTCTAATTCTTTTTTTAATCTTTGATAAGTAATTCCTATATCAATAAGAAAGCGAGTAGACTTTGTTTCTATTAAAGAACAGTTTCCTTTAGATCCACTCGCTAGAACTTTTATTTTCATTAGAATAAACTCATTGGATTTAGAGAAGACGATCCACTACTATAAGGGAAACCACGCCACAATCCAAAGTGTAGATGAACCCCTGTCGCAAAACCTGTTTGTCCCATGGCACCAATGGTATCACCTTGTGATACTTCTTGACCAACACTTACATAACGTTCTGCAAGGTGAGCATAAATTGTATAGTAACCATTATTGTGATTAATTACAACGTATTCTCCATTATCCCATTTATAAGATGATGCAACTACAATACCATTGTTTGATGCATATATTGGAGAACCATAACCTGCTCCTGCTATATCCATACCATCATGGAGTGTTCCCCAACGATAAGCATATGGACTACTAATATAATATGGTGTCCTTGTTGGCCATAGCCAATATCCTTCAATTCTTGTATTACTACTTAAGCCACTATTAACACCGCCACTTCCGCCTCTTTGTTTAGTACCTTTAACTACTATTCTTTTAACTGGTTCTTTTAAGACCTGGGTGGCACTATTATCAATAACAGCACTTTCTACCTGACCATTAACTTTTTCTACTTTAGAAGTTACTAGTTGTGAACCAGCAACACCTTCTTGGATTGTTTCTTCATAAGTTGTATACTGAGTATTGTCATAACGTGTTTCTGTTTCATATGGAATATCTTGGGTTGTTACTTGGTGATCTATCTCTACTAATCTAAATTGTGGTTTAATGATACTAATAGTTACACTTTGACCTTCATATAAAAGGTTATTAGCATCTGTAAATTCTGGGTTAGCAATTAAAAATTCTTCATTTGATAGTTTATTATTGAAAGCAACATCACTAATAGTATCTCCTGCTTGGACTGTATATTTTTGTTGATCTTCTAGAGTTCCAAATAATAGATATTTACTTAAATCATCAACATTTTCATAAATAGTTTCATCTGATGGTATATTTGTTTCTTTAATAGTTATTTTATTTTCTATATAGATATTTTCAATTATTGTACCAGTAGAACCACTTTCTATTTCTTTTTGTTCATTATTAAGGTATTTATCATAACTATCACTATCTACAAATGATCTTATAGTATTATCCATAGCTTCTTCAAAAACGTCCTTATCTAGAACATAGATAGTTTGGTCAACTCCTTCTACAGTTTCTCCCTGTTCATTAGTTGTATCAATACCTTCAATTGTTATTTCATAACCTTTTATAGTAAACGGTTCAATATCTTTAATTTTATTATATATTTCTTCTGTGGTTGAGATGTTTTCATTATAAGTTACATCTTTAACGATTTCTAAGTCTTCTGGAGCATAAACTTTGTCAGCGTTATATTGTTCTTTTAATGATTGTTGTTCTCTATCTATATATTCATCAAGAGAATCTTTATCATCTATTAATCCTACTGATTTACCAGCTAGATAAACACGATATACACTTTTAGGAGTTAATGTTTCTTCTTTTGGAATTATAAACATTATGATTAAACTAACAATTAAAGCGATTGCTACAGTAATAATCGTTTTTATATTCATGTATTTTATTCCTCCTCACTTTCATTTTTACTCATATTTAAGAATGTTGAAGTATCTTTTTTAAATAGCAACTGAATGGTAGCTTGAGGACCATTACGATGCTTAGCTATAATAAATTCGCTGATACTTGTAGCATCATTTTTGGACTCTTTATTATAATAATCATCTCTATATAAGAAGCCAACTAAATCAGCATCTTGTTCAATAGAACCAGACTCTCTTAAGTCTGATAACATTGGTCTTTTATCCTCTCTACCTTCAACACTACGAGAAAGTTGAGCTAAAGCGATTACGGGGATATGCAATTCCATAGCTAATGTTTTTAGACTTCTTGAAATATCTGCTACTTCTTGTTGACGGTTAGCGCCATAGTTTTTACCACCTGATATTAATTGTAAGTAGTCGATTATAACAAGATCAAGGCCTGATGAGCCTGAGGAAAGACGACGACATTTGGCTCTTATTTCTCCAATAGTAATACCAGGAGTATCATCTATATAAAGGTTAGCATCACTAAGTCTGCTTACAGCTTGATCAAATCTTTTCCAGTCATTATTTAACATTTTACCTGTTCTTAATTTATAGCCTTCTATTTGACCGAGAGAAGAAATGATACGGTTTGCTAATTGTTCAGCACCCATTTCAAGGTTGAAGACGGCCACTGTTTTATCAGTATGGGTTGTAACATAAGTAGCAAGATTTAAAGCAAAAGCAGTTTTACCCATACCAGGACGAGCTGCTAATATTATAAGTTCATTTTCATGAAGTCCTGCTGTTATTTTATCAATATCATACCAACCAGTAGGAATACCAGTTATTTCTCCTTTGGCTTCAGCAAGTTTTTGCAAGTCTTCTTCGGTTTTTTCTAAGACTTTTTGAATTGATTTAAATTCGCTAGCCTTACGATTTTTAGCGATTGTTAAAATTTTACGCTCAGCATTATCTAAAATATCATTAACACTTTCTTCACTATTATAACCAGTAGTAGCGATAGATTCTGCTGTTTCTATTAAACGTCTCAAAAGAGATGTATTCTCTACTTCTTTTATATAGTATTCTATATTAGTTGCTGTAGGAACAAAAGTTGTTATTTCTGTAAGATAAGTAATTCCTCCTACATCATTTAAATAATTTAGCTTGGTTAAAGCAGTTGTTAAGGTTGTTAAATCCACGGGTGTTTTTTCTTCAACTAAGTTTTTTAAAGCTGTAAATATTTTGGCATGTCTAGCGTCATAAAAGTCTGTTTCATCTAGAGCTTCTATTGTCATTAATAAAGCAGCATTAGATAGAAAACATGATCCTAGAACACTTTTTTCTGCTTCTAAGTTTTGAGGCATTCCTTTTACAGCCATAATTATCACCTACTTAATTAAATGTATTTTTACTTTTGCTATAATATTTTTATATAATTCTACTTCTATATTGTGAAATCCTAATGATGAAGGAGAAGTTGTTAATTTAATCATGTTTTTGTCAATATTAAATCCTTGTTCTTTTAGAGATTCTTTTATCTGTTTAATACTTATACTTCCAAATACTTTATCATTATCACCAGTTTTAACTTTGAAAGTTAAAGTTATTTTCTCTAACTGTTCTTTTAAGTCTCGTGCTTCTTCTTTTAACTTTTCAATATTTGCTTCCTTCAATTTTTCTTCTTCTTTTAATTTTGCTAGAGAACTCTTAGTAGAGATGATAGCATAGCCTTTTTTTATTAAGAAGTTTTCAGCATAACCATCTTTAACTTGTTTAATTTCTCCCTTTTTGCCCTGTCCTTTTAAGTCTTTAATAAAGATTACTTCCATATTATTCCTCCTCTTTTTTTAAGATTTGTTTTAATTTTGTTTCAACTTTACTAATAGTACTATCAGTAATACGTGCTGCCCCTACAGTTTTATTACCTCCACCACCTAAAGGTGACAATATAGAAGAAATATTATAGTTTCCTAAACTTCTACCACTAACAGCAATAGTCTTAGATGTTGATTTAGCAATAACAAATGAAGCTTCTATATTGTTGAAGAAAAGAAGAGTATCAGCCATTTTTGCTAAATCTTCTTTACGGTATACCATATAAGGGCTACCTTTAGCAATGGCAATTCTTTCATTTAATATATCAACATTAGTTATTACTTTCTGTCTTTCGATATACTCTTTTAAATCTTGTTTTAAAAGATACTGAACTTTTTTAGTACTTGCCCCCATACTAGCTAGATAATAAGCAGCATAGTATGTCTCACTATTTGTTTTCAAAGTAAAGTTATTAGTATCTAAAACTATTCCAGATAATAAAAGAGTTGCATAATAAGGGTCTAGTTCTATTTTATAAGTCTCTATTAGATTTGTTATCATTTCACAGGTGCTAGAAATATCATTATCTATTATTCTAAGACTTGCATCTATTGAAGTTTCTCCTAATTCATGATGATCTAGAATAATAATATTCTCTTTATCGAAGTAGTTTATAGCTTCGCTTGCTTGAACTAATTCTTCTTTATTTGTATCTAATATTATTAGTAAGTTCTTCTTTTGTCTGATATAGAGGTTTTTCTCTATGTCACTTGCTTTTATTATATTTAAGCAGCCTTCTAATTCTTGAAAAACTTTAGTAACTCCTGCTTCATGTTTAGTATCATTTATTATTAAAAAGCAATTTTTATTTAACTTTTCTAAGATAATATAAAGACCTATAGAACTACCTAGGGCATCTAAATCTAAATCTTTATGAGCCATTATAAAGACTGTCTTAGCACTTTTTAGTTTTTGTTTTAGTTCTTTTTTTCTTTCTATTAATTTCATTAGATCCTCCTTTTATCCCTTGGTAATATTATATACTATTTTGAATAATAAGTAAAACCTAAAGAAAAAAGTAAATAGACGTTCTATTTACTTAGTAAATGGTAATAAACCAATAGCTCTTGCTCTTTTTATTTCTCTTGCTATATGTCTTTGATGACGAGCACAGTTACCTGTTACACGACGAGGAACAATTTTACCTCTATCATTTATATATCTTTTTAAAGTATCTACATCTTTATAGTTAACGTCTTTACCAGTACACATTATGCATACTTTCTTTTTACGACGGCCAAATTCTTTATGATCTTTAAAGTCTTTAGACATTGCCATAGTTTTCCCTCCTTTTTAAAATGGTAATTCATCATCATTTATTTCAATACTTGCTCCAAAATCAGCATATGGATTGTCTGAAATATCAGTTCCATTATTTGATGATGAGTCTTCTTTGAAATCATATGGAGTAGGCTCTGCTGGTTGACTATTATTAGCATTTACTTGATTATTAAAGTTAGATTGAGATGCATCTTTAGCGTCTCTTCTAGAACCAATAAATTCAACACTATCAGCGATAACTTCAGTAACGTAACGTCTTTGACCATTTTGGTCATCATAATTACGAACTTGAAGACGACCTTCTATTGCTACTTGACTACCTTGTGATAGATAGTTTTTAACACTTTCAGCTTGTCTACGCCATACAACAACGTTTATAAAGTCGGCTTCACGCTCTCCTGCTTGATTAGTATAAGTTCTATTTACTGCTACAGTAAAACTAGCAACTGCAGTATTATTTCCTGTATAACGAAGTTCAGGATCACGAGTTAAGCGACCAATTAAAAATACTTTATTCATAGGTACCTCTTTTCCTAATCATCTACTCTAATGATTAAATGACGTAAAATGTTTTCATTAAGACGAGCTAGACGATCAAATTCAGAAATTGCTTCATTAGTAGCTTCTACTACATATAAGAAATAATATCCATTTTTATATTTCTTAATTTCATATGCTAGTTCTTTTTGTCCCATAGTTTTCTCTTCAGTAATTTTACATTTAGTATCTGTTAAAACCTTCTTTAGAGATTCAGCTTCTTTCTTTATAGTAGCCTCCTCTAAATCTGGTTTAACGATAAACATAATTTCATAGTTAGTCATTAAACACACCTCCTTCTGGACATAAGACCTATTTCTAGGTAAGGAGTAATTAAATACTCGGTAGTATTATAGCAAAAGAAAAAAGAAAAGTCTATCTTTTTCTTTCATTTTATTTTTCTATACTTAAATAACAATAGTAGCTCTTTATATTAATCGTTCGTATTTTTTTAAAATAGCTTATCAGGGTTTGATAATATTTCTACATTAATATCTTCTAAATCTTTACTTACGGGAATAATATACAAATCATATTTATAATTTTTATCTACAGTCGTTAATGGTGAATCACAATATATAGTTAAATCTATGTTTTTACCAGAATATTTAAAGTTAGCAATTTCAGTATTTATTCCGGCCTCAACAATTAATAAACTTTTATCTTTAAAAAAATTATTAGTAAATATGTTTTGATAGCTTTTCAAATTTTCTATTTTACTTACAAGTGAAGAAAAATCTCTTTTTGTTTCTATTACTTCGTATTTTTTTGTGCTATCCAATACATTATATGTATTATAGCTAGCTAAATATTCTACAATGTAATACTCATGCTTATTGTTATTTGCAAATAAAACTAAAATTCCAGCAATAATAATAAAAATAATAACTAATATTAACTTAATATTTTTTTTCATAAAATCATCCAATCTCTTTAATATATTTACTTCTAATACTATTATACTATATTTATCTTATATTTCTTTCCTTACGCTCTTTAATCTTTCTACATCTAATCTTAATTCATAAAGTGTAACTTTATTATTTGTCTCTTCTATATATATCATAACTATTATCTCACTATACATTAAATCTAAAGTGACAGATATCTCCATCTTGCATTAAATAATCTTTTCCTTCAAGTCTTGCACGACCTGCTTCTCTTGCTTTTAATTCACTACCACACTCTATTAGATCATTATAAGATATAACTTCTGCTTTAATAAAGCCTTTTTCAAAATCTGTATGAATGATACCAGCGCAGGCTTTTGCATTCATACCTTTTTTAAAAGTCCATGCTCTTACTTCATCAGGCCCTACTGTAAAATATGTTGCAAGTCCTAATAAATCATATGTTGCTGAGATTAGTGAATCTAATCCACTTTTTTCAAGTCCTAAGGCTTCTAGCATCTCTTTAGCATCTTCATCTTCTAACTCACTTAACTCTTCTTCTACTTTGGCACAGATTGTAATAACCTTAGCATTTTCTTTATTAGCATATTCTTTAACTTTTTTTACATAATCATTGTTTGTACCTAAATCATTTTCATTAACATTCGCTAGATAAATCAAGGGTTTTTCTGTTAAAAGATTAAAACTTTTGATGATAGACTTCTCTTCTTTTGTTAAATCAAGTAATCTTATTGGAGTATTTTCTTCTAAAGCTTTTCTTAACTTTTCTAGAGTTTCATACTCTAAAAGTTCATCTTTATCTTTACTCATTCTAGCTTTCTTACTAATTCTATTTATTCTATTAGTTACTGTTTCTAAGTCTGCTAGAGCAAGTTCTAAGTTAATTGTTTCTATATCTCTTATAGGATCAATATTACCATCGACATGAATGATATTACCATTATCAAAGCATCTTACTACTTCACAGATAGCATCTACTTCTCTTATATGAGATAAAAACTTATTACCTAGACCTTCTCCTTTACTAGCTCCTTTAACTAGTCCTGCTATATCAATAAATTCATAACTAGTATAGATTGTTCTTTTTGGATTATACATACTAGATAGTTTATCAATTCTTTCATCTTTAACATTTACTATTCCTACATTTGGATCAATTGTAGCGAAAGGATAGTTTTCTGCTAAAATATGGGTTTTAGTTAAGGCATTAAACAATGTACTTTTACCAACATTAGGTAGTCCTATTATTCCTGCTTTTAAACTCATAATATTACCTCTTTTCTTACTTCCATATTATAGCATTGTTTCTATATATTTAAAAGAAAAAAATACCTTACGGTATTTAAATTGTAGCATATACTCCTGGGCCTAATGGTAAGCCTATTAAGTACCAACCAATTACTAAGAGTATCCAAGTTAAAGCAATAATTCCAAAATATGGAAGAAGATAGCCTATACTTTTATGAATAGTTATTGGTTTTGTTTTATCTCTATTATAAATATTTAAGTATCCTATATAGATAACAAAACAAGCAAGTAAAGGGGTAATTCCAGCAGTTATTGAAGTTCCTGTTCTTAATATAAATTGAGCGAATGGAGCAGAAAGGTTTGATTGCATAAATACTGGTACCATAACTGGGGCAAATATTTCCCATTTAGCACTTGCAGTTGGAACAAAAAGATTGGCTATACCTATCATAATAATGGCAAATATTATTAGAGGTAGACCTGTAAAACCAATATTACCAACGGCGCTAGCACACCATGAAGCAATAACTGTACCTATATTTGTCTCTCTAAATACAGAAGTAAATTGAGAAACAACAAATATTAACATTAACATTTCTCCTATAGGAACAAAAGTCTCTTTACAACCATTAATTATATCTTTATCATTTTTAATGCTTTTAGCACCTATTCCATAAGCAATACCTACAAGAGTAAATAGTAAGGCAATCATGTAAGTAAATCCATCTTGAAAATATGAATTAGTTCCAAATAATTGTCCTAAATACGTATCTTCTTCCATATCTAGAAGCATACCAGAGTATGGTAGATTTGGAATGATTGAATATATAAATAAGATTATAACGACTATTGCGGTAATAATTGCAGCTTTAAGTCCTCTTTTTTCTTTTCTTTCTTTCTCTATTTTTTGTTGTTCTAATTCTTTTGCATCTGTTATTACTAATTCTTCTGTTTTTGATAGTTCATCTTTTTCTTTATATTTACCAAGACGTGGAGCGATAATTTTTTCAATGATAATAGTTCCTACTATTGATAAAATTATCGAAAAAGCAATTATTATAAAGAGATTTGAAGTAAGACTTATATGAGCAGAAGCATCAATTAGACGAGCTGCTGTTGTCGTATCTGGAATTAAGTTTACTTCCATACTTCCTACAAAGATAGAAACGCCATAACCAAAACTTACACCTGCGAAGGCAGCGATTATTCCAAGATATGGATTTCTATTGTTGAGTAAAAATAGCATAGCAGAAATTGGTATTAATATAACGTAGCCAACATCATTTATTAAAGACGAAATAGTTGCTAAAAATACAACGATAAAAGTCAGTATTTTTTTATCAATCTTTATCAATACTCTTTTACATAAAGTATCTAAAAAGCCTGTAGATTTAGCAATGCTAAGCCCAAATAGTGTTAAAAGTAGCATACCAAGTGGAGCGAAACTTAAGAAATTAGTCATAGCATTACTAAATATATATTTCATACCATCAAAGTTTAACATATTTTCCACAGATACTAAGGTAGTTTCTAATTCATTAGTAGTAGGACTTATAGTACTATAGGTTGCTTGCATTTGAAATGCTGATAGAATTGCACTTAATATTAGCAAAAGAAAAGTTAGGATTAAATAAACTGTAATTGGATGAAAGTAGAATTTTTTCAATTTTAATTTTCTTCTATTATGCATCTTCATCCTCCTTTGACATAACTTTCTTTATTTTTTTATTAAATTCGATTCTAGGCATAAATATTAAACGACCACAACCTGTGCATTTAAGCTTTATATCTGCTCCTAATCTCACTATTTCCCAATCATTAGTACCACAGGGATGACCTTTTTTCAAAACTACCCTATCACCTAAAGTATAATTTTTACTTTCCATTTCGAACCTCCATATGTGTTTGTGGCATTTTAATATTTGCAGCAGTTAAAGCAGCTTGAATATCTTTTCTCATGTTTCTTTGAATTTCAAAGTCTCTTCCTGATTTAGTCTTTACAGCAACTTTATAAGTAACAGAATTTTGACTTATCATTTCTACTCCCCATAGTTCAGTTTTGCCTTTAAGATAGTCATAAGTTTTATCAATAGTTTCCATAGTTTTTTTAATAATTTTTTCTACTTTATCTAAGTCATTATCGACATCGACTTCTATAGTTACTTCAGCAAGAGATGGATTTAAACTATAGTTTGTCACTTCTGTAATCATATGATTAGAAATTATTTGAACTGCACCTTTGTAATCTTTTATTCTTGTTGTTTTAAGTCCCATTTCTATAACATCGCCACGAAAGCCATTAATCATAACATTATCACCAATTTCAAATTGATCTTCCATAACTATAGAGATCCCAGCGATAAAATCTTTAGCTAAATCTTGAAAAGCAAGAGTTAAAACAGCAGCCATAATTCCTAAACCTGCTAAAATACTACTTACGTCAATACCGTAACTATTTAAAACTACTAATATTGTTAAGAATATTACTATATATTTTAGACAATTATTTATTAAACTTAAGGTTGTATTTACGCGCTTTTTATTTTTATTTTTTAAATATTTAGTATGAAGAGCTCTATTAAGAAAAAATGTTATTACTCTATAAAATATATAGGCAAGACCAATATATATTATTGGTCTAACTATATATATAAATATTTCTGATTCAAAAAATTCTTGCAAGGGGTTTACCTCCTTTACTTATCTAAATGCATAATTTCAAGTAATCTAGTTAAATCGTTGGCATTAGTGAAACTTATTTCTAACTTATTATTCTTTATTTTAACTTTTGTACCTAATTTTTCACATAAATCACTTTCTAAATAAGAATATTCATTATCTTTTGCTTTTGGTTTCTTAGGAGCTATCTCTTTTTTACGATGAAATTCTTCTTTAGAATTAGTTAATTCCTCTAATCTTCTAACACTTAAGTTTTCATTTATTACTTTATCTGCTAGGCTTATAGCTTGATCTTTATCTTCTAATTTACTTAAGACTCTAGCATGACCCATACTTATTTCGCCTTTCATTACTTCATCTTTTATTTCATTAGGTAATGTTAAAAGGCCTAACATATTAGTAACGTGACTTCTTGATTTACCTACTTTTAATGCTAATTCTTCTTGAGTTAAATTTAATTTTGTTTTCAAAACATTATAAGCTTCAGCTTCTTCTAAAGCGCTTAGGTTTTCTCTTTGTAAGTTCTCAAGTAAAGCTATTTCCATCATTTCTTCATCACTAAAATCTTTAATGATGGCAGGTATTGTTTTAAGACCTGCTATTCTTGAAGCTTTTACTCTTCGCTCTCCTGCTATTATTTCATAACCTTTAATACTTTTTTTAGCAATTATAGGTTGAAAAACGCCATGTTCTTTAATTGATGAAGCTAATTCATTTAAGCTTTCTTCATCAAAGTTTTTACGAGGCTGATAAGGGTTACTTCTTAATTCTTCTAAATTTAGATTTACTATTTGGTCTTTTGGAGTTGTAGTTATTATTTTTTCTTCTACCTCAGAGATATTTAATGGTTCATTATTGAATAATTCTTCAAGACCTCTTCCTAAAGCACGCCTTTTATTTTCCATTTCTATCAATCACTTCCTTTGCTAAGTTTAGATAAGCTTCAGAGCCTTTACTTTTTGGATCATATACTATTATTGGCTCTCCGTGTGATGGTGCTTCTGTTAATCTGATTAATCTTGGTATAATAGTATTATATACTTTTTCTTTAAAAAATTTTCTAATATCATCTACTACTTCAAATCCAAGATTAGTTCTTGAATCTAGCATAGTTAGTAAAACTCCTTCTATATCAAGATTTGGATTTAATTGTTTTTGAGCAAGCCTTATTGTATTTAGTAATTGCATAATTCCTTCTAAGGCAAAAAATTCACATTGAACTGGTATTATAACTGAATCACTAGCAGTTAGGGCATTAGTTGTAATTAGCCCTAATGATGGTGGACAGTCTATTATTATAAAATCAAAATTTTCATCTTCTATTTCTTTTAGATGATATTTTAGTTGGGCACCTTTGGCAAAACCAGGTTCACTTTGACTTTTTTCTAATAGTTCAATATCAAGTCCTGCTAAATTTATAGTTGCAGGTAATACATATAATTTTTTATATTTTGTTTTTAGCATAGCATCTTTAGTACTGCATTTATTTGTTAAAACATCATAAACACTTAAATTAATATCTCCTTTATTAATGCCAACACCTGTTGTAGTATTTCCTTGGGGATCTAAATCTATTAATAGTACTTTCTTACCAAGAAATGCTAAAGAGGCAGAAAGGTTAATACTTGTTGTTGTTTTGCCTACTCCACCTTTTTGATTAACTAAAGAAATCACCTTTGCCATATTATCACTCTCTTCTCTTATTTGTCTTATTTATTGTATCAAAAATATATTATTATGAAAAGAAATTTATCTAAAAAAGTAGATTTTACTCTACTTTTAGCTGTTATTATTTTCTTTAGATATTTTTATAGTTATTTGATAATTATTAATAAGATCTGTTTCTTCACTATCTACTTTAAAGCCTGATTCTTCTATTTTCTTTAGAGTTTCTCTTACTAAATTTATAGATTCATTTAAATTGTATTTAGGTTTATTATTAGCTATAATATTTTCTTGGTCTTTAATATTATCGCTAAAAATAGGATTATGAGCGAAAGGATTATTAAATGTATCTACTTGAGGAATATTTGGTGTTTGTTCTTTATTTTCATTATTATTAGAATTATTAACACCTGCTAGAAGACTGTCCATTGAAGTACTAGTTGAATCTTTTAAATCTTTTGTATCTCCTCCTAAATTAAATGGGTTATCATTAATAAAAGGAGCATTTGATGGTGCTGGGGCTTCAAACATAGAAGTAGTTTCTTCCTGTTTTTGCTCTTCTTTTTTAGGTTCTTCATCAATTGGGGAGAAAAACTTAAAACTACTTGTGTCTTGTTTTGGCTCTTCTGCTTGAGTTGGAGCAGTTTTTAAGAATTCATTAATATTTGTAGAAGGTATTTCTGCATTAATATCTTTAGCATTATCTTTTATAGCATTTATATCAATAGATTTATTTGCAGTACTTTCCAAATTATCATTAATATTAGGAACATCATAATCAATAAATTTTGGTGGTGTTGAATAATCTATTCCTACACTGTTATTAAAATCATTTGAAATAGGTGTTGAGGGAATAGCTTGATTATCGATGTTAAGTGGCTCTACTTTTGGCATAGTAGCATTCATAGTGGCTTGTTGTGTATTATCAGCTTGATTAGCTTGATTTAGTAATTTATCAAAATCTGACTCTGTTATCTTATCTTTTGGATTTATTTTTTCTTCAAGTTCTCTAACTGTTAGTTTATTATCAATTACTTCTTTCAATAATTTTTTTTGAGTATCAACATCTTTAGCGTTTAAAAGAGTTCTAGCATGACGTTCAGAAATCTGTTCTTTTAAAAGGGCATCCTGAACTTCATCTGTTAAAGATAAAAGACGTAATTTATTAGCAACAGCACTTTGACTTTTTCCCATTGTTTTAGCAAGCTCTTCTTGAGTCATTTGATCTAATTCAAGAATTTTTTGATAAGTTTTAGCTTCTTCAATTGGATTTAAATTTTTACGCTGTAAATTTTCAAGAAGCGCTACTTTACTACTTTCCTTATCGTCTAAATTACGAATAATAGCTGGTATTGTTGTAAGTCCTGCCATGGCAGAAGCTTTGTAACGACGTTCCCCTGCTATTATTTCATATTTATTACCAATATTACGGACTATAATTGGTTGAATAACTCCATGTTCTTTGATAGATACTGCTAATTCTTTTAAAGCTTTTTCATCAAAGACTTGGCGTGGTTGAAATCTATTAGGAATTATATCATCTAAATGTAAATATACTACTTCATTTTCCTTGTTATCCATAATTATCCCCTCTTATTCTATTCTCTTTATTTTTCTACTAATGACATTATATCATTATTCTTGCTAGTTTGCTAGGCTTTATTTTTGATTTCTAAAATTGTTCTTATATCTTCTTTATTAGGCAAATGAAATACTTCTTTTTTATTAACATACCAATTATTCTTTTTCATTATATCTTTAGCAGAAGTTAATTCTTCTTCTACATTGCCTTTCATGGCTAAAAAACTACCATTTTTATTTACTAGAGGCATTGTCCATAAAAGTAATTTAGGTAGTGATGCTACTGCTCTTGCTGTTACAATATCAAATTTTTTATTTTGTTTAATTAAATCTTCAGCACGGTTATGATAGGCTTTTATGCCTTTTAAATTTAACTTTTCTATTAATTTATTAAGATAATTAACTCTCTTTTGAAGAGAATCAACTAAAGTTATATCTAAATTAGGATAAAATATCTTTAAGACTAAACCGGGAAACCCTGCTCCTGTTCCTATATCACAAAGAGTTTGAGCTTTGTTTAAA
This sequence comes from uncultured Bacilli bacterium, assembly GCA_944358305.1. Lineage (GTDB taxonomy): Bacteria > Bacillota_I > Bacilli_A > RF39 > UBA660 > Onthousia. The sequence continues at coordinate 99,643 of CALVQK010000002.1, forward strand.
TCATAAAATTTTGCTAGAGTTAAGCTATCATAAAAGTGTTTTAAATAGACATCCTCTTTATCTGTTATTCTTGTTAGATTCATAGTTTTATTAGTATTTATTAAAGTATTATAAATAATATCTAATTGTGATAATTCTTTATTTGTTACTTTTAAGCCTAGTTTTTCTACTTCTTTTATAAATTCTTCTATAGTCATTTATATTCCTCGTTTCTTCAAATAAACTGAAAGTATAGCTATATCGGCAGGATTGACCCCACTAATACGACTAGCTTGTCCTAAAGTTATAGGTCTAATACTTTCTAATTTTTCTTTAGCTTCACTGGCAATATTAGGAATATCTTGATAATTTATATCTTCAGGAATTGCTTTATCCTCTAGTTCTAACATTTTTTTAGCTTCGTCCATAGATTTTTTAATATATCCTTCATATTTAATGTTTATCTCTACTTCTTTTAATTCTTCTTTGTTGTAATTTAGTTCTTTAAAATTAATTAAATCTTCTATAGATAGCTCTGGTCTTTTTAATAAATCATATAAAGTTATACTATCTTTAAGTGGTGATGTATTTAATTTTATTAAAATATCATTTATCTCTTTTTTAGGAGTAATTTTTGTTTCTTTTAAAAGGTTAGTTAATTCTTCTATATCTTGTTTTTTCTTTAGAAATTTATCATAAATAGCATCTTTAATTAATCCTATCTTATGCCCATATTCTCTTAGTCTTAAATTAGCATTATCATCCCTTAAAAGAAGACGATATTCAGCACGTGAAGTTAGAAGTCGATATGGGTCTTTTACTCCTTTAGTAACTAAATCATCTATTAATACACCAATATATGATTCATTACGTTTTAAAATCAAAGGACTTTTGTTTTCCAATTTTAAAGATGCATTAATTCCAGCGATTAATCCTTGACCTGCTGCTTCTTCATAACCACTAGTACCATTTATTTGTCCTGCAGTATATAGATTTTCAATTATTTTTGTTTCAAGAGTTGGTTTTACTTGTCTTGAGTCAATGGCATCATATTCAATAGCATAAGCATATTTCAATATTTTAGCATTTTCTAAGCCGGCCAAACTATGGACCATTTGTTCTTGAACATAGTGAGGCATACTTGTAGAAAAACCTTGAAGGTACAAATCATCATAGTAAATGCTTTCTGGCTCAAGAAATAATTGGTGTCGCTCTTTATCACTAAATCTTACTACTTTATCTTCAATAGATGGACAGTATCTTGGTCCTACTCCTTCTACATAACCACCATACATACTAGATTCATTTAAGTGATCTTTTATTATTTGATGAGTTGTTTCGTTTGTATAAATTAGATAACAAGGTAGCTGGTATTTATAAGCAAGAGCGGTAGTATTGTCATAAGAGAATGTTATATCTTCACTACTTCCTAATTCTTTTTGCATCTTAGAAAAGTCAACGCTACTCTTTTCTATACGTGGAGGTGTTCCTGTTTTTAACCTTAAAATATTAAAGCCTAGCTTCTTTAAGAAAGGACTTAAATAGTTACTTGCTTTTTCACCATGAGGACCGCCTTTAGTCTTTTTATCTCCGACTAAAATAGTTCCTTTTAAATATGTTCCTGTTGTTAAAATTACAGCTTTACTTTCTATTTGTTCACCATCTTCTAGAACAACTCCACCTACTTTGTTATCTTTTATAATAAGTTCTTTTACTAGTCCTTCTTTAATATCTAAATTTTCCTGATTCTGTAATGTCTTTAACATCTCTTTTTTATAGATAACTTTATCTGCTTGGGCACGTAAGGCTCTAACAGCAGGACCTTTTTTTGTATTTAGCATTTTCATTTGAAGAGAGCTTTTGTCAGTATTTTTAGCCATTTCACCGCCTAGGGCATCTATTTCTCTTACAACTATTCCTTTAGCAGGTCCTCCTATTGAAGGATTACATGGCATATCGGCAATATTATCTATATTTCCTGTGACTAAAAGAGTCTTATGGTTTAGTCTAGCACTAGCAAGGCATGCTTCTATTCCCGCATGGCCTCCTCCTACGACAATTATTTCATAATTCATTTATACATCCCAACTTTCTTATTTTCCTACACAAAAGTTTGCAAATAATTCATCCAATAATTCTTCACTGTAATTTTCTCCGGTGATAGAACCTAATATTTCAAATACCTCTTTTAAATCCACTTCTATTATATCAACTGGAGCATCTTTTTCTAAACTAACTTTAGCATCTTGTAAGCTTTTTAAAGCTTGTTTAGCTAGACTTAATTGACGTTCATTAGCAAGATATGTATAATCATCTTCTTTTATTTCTGATAGTTTAAACATATTTTTTATTTCTTCTTTTAGAGAATCTATACCGTTCAAAGTATTAGTATTGGTACTTACTACATGTTTAAAGTCTAACTTATCTTTAGTTAATTTAGGTTTTAAATCATTTTTATTTAAGACAATGATCGGATTCTTATCTTTCACTTTATCTAATATAAATTTATCATTTTCTGTTAACTCTTCACTAGAATTTAATACTACTATAATAAGGTTAGCCTTATCTATTAAAGATAAACTCTTCTCTACCCCTATTTTTTCAGCTAGGTTATCTGTCTCTCTTATTCCTGCAGTATCTATTAGTGATAGTTCTATACCATCAAAGATAATACTTCCTTCAACTATATCCCTTGTTGTTCCTTCTATATCAGTGACAATTGCTTTATCTTCTTTTAAAAATCTATTTAAAATACTACTTTTACCAACATTAGGTCTACCTATAATAATAGTTTTAATACCATTTTTAATAATTTGTCTTTCTTCTGATTTCTTTACTAAATTTTGTAAGTCTTTTTCAAGATCTGTTATTACTTCTTTTAATTCTTCTTTTGTTACTTCTTCTATATCATAATATTCAGGATAGTCTATATTAACTTCAATGTTTGCTAGGACATGTTTTAATTTATTCCTAAAGCTTTGAATATATTTTTTTAAGGAACCTTCTAGAGATGATAAAGCTACTTTTCTACTACTTTCAGTTTTGCTTTCTATTAAATCCATTACTGATTCAGCTTGGGTTAAATCAATACGCCCATTTAAAAAAGCACGCTTTGTAAATTCTCCGCGATCAGCTTTTCTTGCTCCTTGTTCAATTAAAAGTTCAAAGATACTAAGGGTTGTAGCGATACCACCATGACAATTTATTTCTACAACATCTTCTCTAGTAAATGTTTTAGGAGCTCTCATTACAGTAACTAATACTTCATCTAAATCTTCTTTACCATTATTAATAAAGCCATAATTTATAGTATGAGTCTTTACTTTGGTTAAATCTTTTCCTCTAAATACTTTATTTACTAAAGATATAGCATGAGCACCACTTACTCTTACAATAGAAATGGCTCCTACTCCTAATTTAGTTGATATTGCTACTATTGTGTCTTGCATTTTTCCTTTCTCCTATTCTTTTTACTTGATTTTTTGGTTTTGTTAGACCTAAAGCTTTATAAGCACTTGGACCATAAAAAGCATTTTCTTCTCTTGATGACAATTTACTATCATCTATTAAAGATATTTGATCTATAACAGGCATCTCTTCTACATTTCTTATATCATAATTATGCGGATTTTCATAGACTTTGGAAATTAAAATATTATCAACTTCTTTATCATCTTCATAATGAGTATAATCTTGTAATGATGTTCTTATTGCATTTATATAATTATTTAATTCTTCAAGACTTGTTTCTAAAGGTAGTCCTTGACTTTGCTTGATTATTAATAAATGTTTTAAAGCCGTTTTTGGGGAGTAAAAAAATTTTTCACTTCTATTTTCTTTAACTTTATTATATATAATGCCATTTATACAAACAAAATTATCTACTTTTTTTAAGCTTTCTTGATAAAACTTTAAAGTACTTTTATTAGTGGCATATTCTTCTACTTCTGAGTAAGAATCTCTTAAGTCCTTTATTCTATCTTTAACCTCTGCTTTTTTAGGATCTTTGTATATATTATTTTTTTTGAGGTTTTCTTTTTCTCTAGTAGAACTTATATAATTTTGTACTTCTTGATACTTAGGCAATTCTTCTAAAGTATTTTGGATTCTTTCTATTTCTAATGTTAAAGCTAACTTAATATATTCTAAATCATTTATATTTTCTGATACTATTTCTTGTACTACTTGTGGCATATAACACCTTCCTTTCCTTTTTCAGTCTTATTATTATATTGATGTTTTTTAAGACTGTAAAGGTAAAATAAGGAAAGTTTTATAAATTAGTCAAAACTTTACAAAAAAAACCTAATCACGTGGTTTTATAACAACACAACGGTTAGGTTCTTCTCCGACACTTTCTGTGTAGACATACTTATTATTATTTAAAATATTGTGAACAAGTCTTCTTTGATATGAATTCATAGAATCCATTTTTACTTCTACTTTAGTAGCTTTTACCTCTCTTGCTAATTTTTTGGCAAGGGATTCTATTTTTCGATCATTTCTTTCTTTATAATCACTAACATCTATTAAGAAACGATAGTTACTATTTATTTCTTTAGTCATAATAGCATTAACTACTGTTGTTAAAGCTTTTAAGTTTTTACCATCTTTTCCTATTAATAAAGCATCATTAGTAGAATATAGACGATATGTTGGGGTATCATTATTAACGGTTATTTCTATTTCAACTTCAAAGCCCATATCTTTTAGAAGAGTTTTGATTAATCTTTTTAAATATTCTTTTACTTCTCTTTTTTCTATTACTTCTATTTCAACTTTTTTAGAAAGTAATTTTTTCTTCTCTTCTTTGATATTTATAATTAAATTTTCTTCTAACTCTTGTAGATCTATTTTAGCTTTATCTACGGTTTCTTCATAAGTTTTACCAGTATAAATATGCTTATTTACCATGTTTTTCCATCCCCCTTTTAACAACAACATTTTGGACTATGGCAAAGATATTACCTACTGACCAATAAATACCTAAAGCGGATGGCATAAAGAATGCAGTTATGATTATGATAACACTCATCATTATTGGCATCATCTTCATTGATGGATCACTACCTTGTGTATTTGTAGTTTTAAACATAAAGATAGTAGATGCTCCAATAATAACTAGAAGAATTATATACATATAGAATGTTTCACTTGAAAAACCTACTAATGGGGTTGTTCCTAACTGAATTCCTAAGAAGTTTTCTTCAAAAATTGCTGGTACTCTGTTAATTGCTTCTAAGAATGCTAATAATAATGGTAGTTGAATAAAAGAAATTAAACAACTTGTTAAAGGATTAAAATTATATTTCTTATATACCATCATCATTTCTTGATTTTGTCTTAGCATAGAGTCTTGATCTGTTTTACCTTCATATTTTTTTTGAATTCTAGCTAGTTCTGGGGAAGCTTTTTTCATCATTTCACTTTGAACAGCCATCTTTCTTGTAAATGGAAATAATATTAACCTTATTATAATAGTAATAATGATAATACTAAGAGCGAAAGAACCAATATATTTACCTAATGTTAAGATTAAAAATGCAAGTGGCTTAACAAAGATTCCTGTCCATAGTCCATCATATTCTGTAGAACCAGGGGTAAATTCAGAACATTTTGGTAATTTATCTAAGTCTACTCCATTTTCTTCATATAATTTTCTTGTTTGCTCATTTTCAGGCTGACATAAAATATTTTCAGTTAATGATTGGCCTGTTTCTGGATTTTGAACAGCTTCATTATCTTCATTGACTAAAGTTGTCTGGCATCCTGTTACTAAAAATAATAACATTATTATAATGAGTATTTTTGATTTTATCTTTCTTTTTTTCATATAATGCTCCTTACTTAATTTTATCTAATAAATATTGCAAGCTGCTAGATAGTTCTTGATATGACAAATTTAAGCAGCTGTTTCTTATAATTATAATACAATTATAGTTTTTTTCATAGGTTTTCTTATAGTTTCTTATGATTGATCTTACTTTTCTTTTTAAATTATTTCTAATATGAGCCTTCCCTACTTTTTTAGGAACTGTTATACCATATTTTGTAGGATTATCTTCTTTTTCTTTATAGAATATAATAAAGTTATAGTTTTTTACCTTTTTACCCGTTTCTATTACTTCATCAAATACTCTACTTTCTTTTACGATATACTTCTTGTTCATTTAATCACGTCCCTAAAGTTAAAAAAACACTGCAAAAACAGTGAATTTTATTTTACTAATTCTTTGCGTCCTTTCTTACGACGAGCATTTAAAATATTACCAGCACTTGCTTTACGAGCGAAAAAGCCATGTTTCTTTGCTCTTCTTCTTTGGTTTGGTTGATATGTTCTTTTCACAATTAACACCTCCAGACTTGAAATCTACATTATTATAATAGTTTATATATATCTTTGTCAAGAAATTATTTTATCGACTTCTACCTTTACTATCAGTTTTATCTTCACTTTCATTATTATAAGTAAAGATTATTCCTCTTACTAGTTCATCGTTATCTCCTAAGGAAGTAAATGGAGCTACATAAGTTATATTTATATTTAATATGCTAGGATCACATAATCTCCTTTTCAATTTTTCTAGTTCTTCTTTAGAAAAAATTCCTAAATATGACATAATCATCTATTCCTTCCTAGTAAGGATTTTAACATATTTTATTAAATATTTCTATTTTTTAATAAAAAATATGGAGAAGTTATCTTTTCCACTATTTCCACATGATGTGGAAAATAAATATTAACTTGTGAATTTAAAAATTGTGGAAAATGTGGAAAACTCTATTTTTTGTTGATATTTTTAGAGTCGTCTTGTGGAGAAATTTGTCGAAATATTGTGGAAAACTAAAAAATTAAAAAATACTATTCCTTTTTCCACAAATTTAGAGTATTATAATGGTAATTTAGGAAATTCAGGTGGGAGGTGATAGGGTGAATGTCGAAATTCTATGGCAAAATGTTCTAAAAGAAATAAAAGATGAACTTTCATCCCTAGCTTTCGACACTTGGTTTAGTGATGTTAAACTTATTGAATTAAATGATGGTGTAGCGATTATTGAAGTACCTATGTCAATTCATAAAAAACATTTGTCTGATAATTATTTTGACCTTATTAGGAATGCTTTAAATAAAGTTACAGGAACTAATTTTGATTTAGATTTTCTACTACCAGATGAAGTTAATAACAGAAAAGTGGAAAAAGAAAAAAAGAAAGAGGAAGAAGAGCCTATTTTAGAAGAGGGAGTGCCTAAATCTTTTAAAAATAAATCTAATTTAAATCCAAAATATAGTTTTGAAAACTTTATAGTCGGTAACAGTAATAAATTTGCACAAGCGGCTGCGCTTTCTGTTGCAGAAAATCCTGGAAAAATGTATAATCCTTTATTTATATATGGAAATAGTGGGTTAGGGAAGACTCACTTAATGCATGCGATAGGTAATTATATTGCCGCCAATTCTAATAGGCGAGTATTATATGTCACAAGTGATCAATTTAGAGATGATTTTGTTGGTATTAATAAAAAAGACGAGAAGGGGACTAATTTTAGCTATATAGACTTTTTTAAGAATAAATATAGAAATATTGATGTTTTAATAATAGATGACATTCAGTTTTTAGGAGGAGCTACTCAGACTCAACAAGAATTTTTCCACACATTTACCAATCTTTATAATGATTCTAAACAAATTATTATCTCATCTGATAGGTCACCTAATGACTTAAAACTATTAGAGGAAAGACTTAGAACTAGGTTTTGTTGGGGGCTTACTGTTAATATTTATCCACCTGACTTTGAACTTAGAAAGGAAATACTTAGAAAAAAGATAATAGCTGGTAACTTTGAAACGGAGATTCCAGAGGATGTTATAGAATACATAGCATCTAATATGGGAAGTGACGTTAGACAATTAGAAGGATCTATTACAAGATTAGTAGCATATTCCACAATTATGGGTGGGGCTAAGATAGATATTAATCTTGCGATTGAAGCTCTTAAAGACTTTATTAGTAAAGGATTAAGCGAGAAAAACGATATTACAAGAATACAAAAAATTGTTGCTGAATACTTTCAAATTTCTGTTGAAGATATAAGAAGTAAGAAAAGAAGTAGTAATATAGCTTTTCCAAGACAAATAGCTATGTACTTATGTCGAAAATTAACAAGTGAATCTTTTCCAAAAATAGGAACAGAGTTTGGTGGTAAAGATCATTCTACTGTTATGCACTCAGTTGAAAAGATTGAACAAGAAATAAAAAATAACAGTGATTTAGCAGCTATCATAAAAAAGCTTGAGAACGATTTGAAACCATAGATGTTGATAAGTTTTAGTTTTTAACTTTTTTTCCACAACAATTGTTAATAAAATTTATGGTATAATATAAGAGAAAATTTGAGTTTTCCACTTTTTCCACTCTATAATTATAAATATATATAAGAAAGAAGGAATAAATAATGAAATTTACAATAAAAAAAGAAATTTTAATGGATGCTTTAAATAAAGTATCAAAAGCTATATCTAGTAGAAATGTGATTCCTGTTTTAGCAGGTATTAAATTTGAATTAACAAGTAAAAAGTTAGTTTTAACAGCAAGTGATAATGATATTACTATTCAGACATTTATTAATTGTGATGATGAAGAGGTTATTAAAGTAAAAGAAGAGGGTAGTATTATTATTCAAGGTAAATATATTTCTGATATTGTTAGAAAATTACCTGATAAATATATTAATATAGAAGTAGTAGATGAACTTAAAATTTTAGTTTATACAGAAAATAGTGAATTTAATTTAAATGGTATTAGTGAAACTGAATATCCTAATATTGATTTAGGAGAGAGTAAAAGTCATATAGAACTTTCCCCTAGCATATTAAAAGAAATTGTTAATCAAACAGCTTTTGCTACATCTATAGATGAAAATAAAGCTATATTAAATGGTATTAACTTTAATATAACAGGGGATGTATTAGAATGTAATGCTACAGATTCATATCGTTTAGCTAGAAAAGTTATAAAACTAGAGAAAATTAGTAAAGAAAATCAAAATATTGTTATACCTAGTAGAAATTTAGTAGAATTTACAAGAATTATTGATGATAGTGAAGATATGATAGAAATACATATATTTAATAATAAAATTTTATTTAAATATCAAAATCTTTTATTTCAATCTAGGCTTATTAATGGAACATATCCTAATACATCTAATTTATTACCTAAAGATTATTTAGTTAAACTTCATTTTAATATCAATGATTTTTATGATGTTGTAGATAGAGTTAGTATTTTAACTAGTGACAAAGATAAAAATACAGTTACCCTTGAAACTAATGGAAATAATTTAATTATGAAATCTTCTAGCGCTGAAATCGGTAGAGTAGAAGAAAAGATGACTATTAGTAAAGATCAAGATATTGATGTTAAAGTATCATTTAGTTCTAAATATATGATGGATGCTTTAAAATCTTTTAATACAGAAACAGTTGAGTTGCACTTTGTTGGGGAAATAAAACCAATATTATTAAAAAGTGAGGAAGATGATAGCCTAACTCAGTTAGTTTTACCTATTAGAACATATTAAAATTTAAAAAAATATGGAAAAAGTAAAGAAAATTTTACTTTTTTTTCATTTTTGTGACAAAAAAACTCCTTTTTCGACAATATTATATAGTAGACTGATAGCAAAGCAAGAAATTGCTTTTGAAGGGGGATTTTTATGAAAGATTATGAAATTAATGATGAAACACTTGCAATTATGCCTAATGATATATGGGAGTCTGTAGTTGTTGAGGATGATTGTAATTATGAGGTTAAAATGAAACCTTTGGAAATTATGGATTATAGTTGTAAATATTTTGGTAGTTCTTATGAAGGTAGAAAGATTGGAGCAGGGGAGATATTGAATAGTGGTTACAAATTACCAATTATGGTAGAAGATACAAGAAATTTGATATTTTTTCCAACAACAAGTCCTCAAGATGATAATTGTAGTTGGATTTCTTTAAAAAATGTTAAGAGTTACCATAAAATTACTAGCACAAAAACAGAAGTAGAATTTAAAAATGGTAAGATACTTACTATTGATATTTCATATAATTCTTTTAATAATCAGGTTATGAGAGCAAGCAGGTTAGAATCTATTTTAAGAAGCAGAAAAGAAAAAGCAAAATAAACGCTTTTTTTCTGTTTATTTGGGCTTAAATATGGTATAATATTCTTGCGTGTATAGGAGTACTAAAATAGGGTGTAGGTGATTATATGGTCGTTTTTTTGATTAATTATGATAATTAGGTCTTTAAAAGTTACAAATTTTCGTAATTATAATAGATTTAATATAACTTTGGGTAGTAAAATGAATATTTTTATTGGAGATAATGCTAGTGGTAAGACAAATATACTTGAATCTATTGCTATATTAGGTTTAACTAAATCGTTTAGAAATGGTCTTGATAGTGATGTTATAAAGTTTAATAAGAAAAAGGCTATAATAGAAGGTAGAGTTATAAATAATAAGCAAATAAAAGATTTAAAAATAGAATTTTTAGAAAAAGAGAAAAATATTTATGTTAATTCTAAAAAAATAAAGAAGTACGCTGATTATATATCTAATTTAAATATTGTTATATTTACTCCTACTGATTTAGAGATTATAAAGGGATCACCTAGTATTAGAAGAAATTTACTTAATATAACATTATCGCAAATTTCTTATTCCTATTTAATTACTTATAATGAATATAATAAAATATTAAAAACACGTAATGAATATCTTAAAGTATTATTTACTAATTCTATAGCTGATAGAGCATATTTAGATGTTCTAACAGATAAATTAGTGGAAAAAGCTGTTTTGATTTATCAAGAAAGATATAATTATTTATCTCTTATTAATAGTTATATTAGTGAAGTTTATAATAATATTACTGATGATAATAAAATTATTAAAATTCTTTATAAACCTAATATAATTATTGATTCTTATGATCTAGAAAGTTTAAAAGAAGTGTTGAAGGATACTTATAAGAAAAACTATCGAAGAGAGTTAAGTGCAGGAATGACCTTATTTGGGCCTCATAGAGATGATTTTTATTTTCTTATGGATGATGATATTGATATGAAGATTTATGCGTCACAGGGGCAGCAAAAATGTGCTGTATTAGCTTATAAGCTTTCTTCTATTCCAATTTTTAAAGAAAAAAATGGTAGTAGTCCAGTTTTACTTTTAGATGATATTTTTAGTGAACTTGATTTAAGTAAGAGAAATAAGCTTTTAAAATATGTAAATGAAGATATTCAAAGTATTATAACAACTACTGATTTAAAGAATATTTCCAAGAGGACTTTAAAAGATGCTGTTATTTTTAAAGTTAATAATGGAGAAATTGAAAGGAGTTAGAATATGGAAGAAAAGGTAGAAAATAATTATGATTCTTCAGCGATACAAGTACTTGAAGGATTAGAAGCTGTTAGAAAAAGACCTGGTATGTATATAGGCTCTACTAGTTCAAGAGGACTTCATCATTTAGTATGGGAGATTGTTGATAATGCTATAGATGAAGCTTTAGCAGGGTATTGTACACATATTGAAGTAACTATTAATAAAGATAATAGTATTACTGTAAAAGATGATGGTAGAGGTATTCCTGTTGATATTCATCCTAAAACTGGTAAAAGTACAGTAGAAACTGTTTATACTGTATTACATGCAGGTGGTAAATTTGGCGGTGGAGGCTACAAAGTATCTGGAGGACTACATGGTGTAGGTGCAAGTGTAGTTAATGCTTTGTCAGATTGGCTCGAAGTTAAGGTATATCGTGATGGAAAAATATATTATCAAAGGTATCAAACTGGTGGTCATCCTGTGGAACCCTTAAAAGTTATTGACGAATGTGATAAAGATAGAACAGGAACTACTGTTACATTTAAACCAGATGATCAAATATTTACGGATACTACAGTTTATGATTATGATACTTTAAAGACAAGACTTAGAGAGTTAGCTTTTTTAAATAGAGGTCTTCGTATAACTTTATATGATGATAGAGAAGATCCTAAGAAAGATAGCTTTCATTATGAGGGCGGAATTAGAGAATATGTAGAGATGCTTAATAAGAATAAAAATCCTATTCATCCTACAATTATTGATATAACTGGTATTATGAATGATATATCACTTGAAGTTGCCTTACAATATAATGAATCATATAATGCAGCGATTTATTCATTTGTTAATAATATTACAACACCAGAAGGTGGAACTCATGAAGATGGGGTAAGACGTGCATTAACTCGTATTTTAAATAAGTATGCAGTTAGTCATAATCTTTTGAAAGATAAAGATGATTCTTTAACTGGAGATGATGTTAAAGAAGGAATTACAATGATTATTTCAATTAAACATCCTAATCCACAGTTTGAAGGTCAAACTAAGACTAAACTTGGTAATAGCGAAGTTAGAAGTGTTGCTGATAAGATTTTTTCGGAACCTTTTGAAAGATTTTTGTTAGAACATCCTGATGAAGCAAGAATTATTATTGAAAAATGTATTACGGCTTCAAGAGCTAGAGTTGCTGCAAAAAAGGCAAGAGAAATTACAAGACGTAAAGGTGACTTAGATGTTACTAATTTCTATGGAAAATTGGCTGATTGTAAAAGTAAAGATGCTTCTATTAGTGAAATATTCTTAGTTGAGGGAGATTCTGCAGGTGGTTCTGCTAAAGTAGGTCGTAACAGTATGACTCAGGCGATCCTTCCACTTAGAGGTAAAATTTTAAATGTCGAAAAGGCAAGACTTGATAGAGCTTTATCTAATGAAGAAATTAGAACTATTATTACAGCATTTGGAACAGGAATTGGTGAAGAATTTGATTTATCAAAACTTCGTTATAATAAAATTATTATAATGACTGATGCTGATGTTGATGGGTCTCATATTAGAGTACTTCTTCTAACATTATTTTATCGTTTCTTTAGGCCGATTGTTGAAGCTGGCCATGTCTATGCTGCTCAACCGCCTTTATATAGAATTACGCATGGTAAAACTAGAAAATATGTTTTGAATGATGAAGAGCGTGATGAATATTTGGCAAAACTTTCTCTTAATAATACTAAATATGAAATAGCCAGAATGAAAGGTTTAGGAGAGATGGATGCTGATGAGTTAAACGAGACTACAATGGATATTAATACACGTGTTTTAAGGCAAATTACAATAGAAGATGCAGTAGCTGCTGATGAAGTCTTTTCTCAGTTAATGGGTGAAGAAGTAGCCCCTAGACGAGAATTTATTGAAGAAAATGCGACTTATGCAAGGCTTGATGTTTAGGAGGTAAGTTATGGACAGATTAGAACAAAATAATATTGTAACAGAGGTAAGAGATTCTTTTCTTGATTATTCTATGAGTGTTATTACAGCAAGAGCGATACCAGATTTAAGGGATGGTTTGAAGCCTGTTCATCGTAGAATACTATATTCTATGTTTGAATCCGGTTATACTCCTGATAAACCTCATAAAAAGAGTGCTAAAACAGTCGGAGAAGTTATGGGTAATTATCATCCACATGGTGATAGTTCTATTTATGAAGCGATGGTTAGAATGGCTCAGGATTTTTCTTATCGTTATCCTTTAGTTGATGGACATGGTAATTTTGGTAATATTGACGGTGATGGTGCCGCAGCGATGCGTTATACAGAAGCAAGACTTTCAAAAATATCACTTGAACTTTTAAGGAATATTAATAAAAATACAGTTGATTTTGAACCAAACTTTGATGAATCAACAAAAGAACCAAGTGTTTTACCTTCAAGATTTCCTAATATTTTAGTTAATGGTACAACTGGTATTGCTGTTGGTATGGCTACTAATATTCCACCTCACAATTTGAAAGAAGTCATTGATGGTTGTGTTGCTTACATAGATAATCCTGATATCGATGTTGATGGGTTGATGCAATACATTAAGGGACCAGATTTTCCAACAGGTGCTTCAATTCTTGGTAATAGTGGTATAAGAAAAGCTTATGAAACTGGTAGAGGTACTATTACTATTAGAAGTAAGGCTCAAATTGAAGAAAAAAATGGAAGACAATATATAATAATCAATGAAGTGCCTTATGGTGTTAATACTTTAGAGTTAAAAAATAAAGTAGCAGAGCTTGTTCATAATAAGACGATTGAAGGTATCTCAGATTATCATTCTGATTTAAATGATGGTATAAAAATTACTATCACTTTGAAAAAAGATGCAAATGCTCAAGTTGTTTTAAATAAACTTTATAAGCATACACAATTTCAAACTAGTTATGGAATAATTTTCTTAATGTTAGATCAAGGTATTCCAAAAACATTAGGTTTAAAGGATATTATTGCAAAATATATTGATTTTCAAAGAGAAGTTATTATTAGAAGAACGAAGTTTGATTTAGATAATGCTGAAAAAAGAGTTCATATTTTAGAGGGACTAAAGACAGCATTGGATCATATAGATGCGGTAATTAAGTTAATTAGAGGTTCTAAAACTGATGAAGAGGCTAGAAGTGGCTTAATGAACAATTTTGGATTAAGTGAAATTCAAGCTAATGCAATTTTAGAGATGAGACTTAGAAGATTAACTGGCTTAGAAAGAGAAAAAATTGAAAACGAACTTAATGATTTACTTGAATTAATTGCTAATTTAAAAGATATTTTAAGTAGTGATGCAAAGGTTTTAAATGTTATTAAGACAGAGTTGCTTGAAATTAAAGAAAAATATGGTGATGAAAGACGTACTAATATTGACATGACAGCAATTGAATTTATAGAAGATGAGTCTTTAATTCCTGTAGAGGACATTATAGTTACGTTAACAAATAAGGGTTACATTAAGCGCTTAAGAGCTGATACTTATAAAACTCAGAATCGTGGTGGAGTTGGAATTAAAGGTATGGCTACGAACGAAGAAGATTTTGTAAAACATTTAATTTCAATGAAAACACATGATTACATTTTGTTCTTCTCAAATAAAGGAAGAGTTTATAGACTTAAGGGTTATGAAATTCCAGAATTTAGTCGTCAATCTAAAGGGTTACCTATAGTTAATTTATTGTCACTAGAAAATGGCGAGAACATTAGTTCGATAGTATGTTTAGATCCTTCTGTGGAAAACTACAAATATTTATTATTTGTAACTAGAAATGGTCTTGTAAAACGTACAGAAATAGCGGAATTTGATAATATTAGAAAAAGTGGAAAAATAGCTATAGTTTTAAAAGATGATGATGAATTAATTGCTGTGGATAAAACGACTAGCAGCGATGAAGTTATAATTGGTGCAAGTAATGGTAGAATGGTACGTTTTGTGGAAAATGAAGTTCGTTCTATGGGACGTGGTACTTCTGGTGTTAAAGGAATTGATCTTGATGGTAGTATAGTTGTTGGCGCAAATGTGGTAAACGATAATCAAGAAGTATTAATTGTAACGGAAAATGGTTATGGTAAGAAGACTGATATAGGTGAATATAGATTAACACATAGAGGAAGTAAGGGTGTTAAAGCCTTAAATATGACTGATAAAAATGGTATAATGGTTTCTCTTAACTGTGTTAATGCAAATGAAACTAGTAAAAAAGATGTTATGATTATTACTGATAGTGGTGTTATTATGCGTATGCCTATGGATCAAATCTCTACTTTAAAAAGAGCGACACAAGGTGTAAGATTGATTCATTTGAAGGATGATCAAAAGGTTGCTACTGTTACAGTTGTTGATAAAGAAGCTGAAGAGATTACTAATGAAGAGTAATCTTTTTTTTATTTAATTATTATTTACAAAGATATAATGTTTCACCTGAAACATATAAAGAAAGTATGTGATTTAATATAGAGAAGTACTGTAATTATTTCCCGGGAAATAATTTATAAAGAA
>CALVQK010000003.1 GCA_944358305.1 uncultured Bacilli bacterium
GCTTGATTATTTTCTTTTCTATTTATTCTTACAAACAAACTTACTCTACCATTTGAATTAATATACCTATTTAAAGTGTCACTTCCATCTGCTACAGAATTCTGAGTTTGCCAATGAAATAACTCATCATTTATAGCATAATCTTCATATGCAATCGATTCACCAAAATGACTAGATTCTTTATTTATTGTAACTAAGAATATATCATGATTTTGTTCTTTTAAATACCATACTCCTTGTAACATTGGCCCTGCATATTTTTCATTAAATACACCTAAGCCTGAATATAATTGAGCTTGTGAATAAACACCATATACTTCTAAAGGACAATCAAAATCTAAATCATTTTTTATAGGTAATACTTCTAATGAATTATAAAGATAATTACATATTTCGTTTATTTCATAGTTTAAACATTCTGAGTTTTTAACAAATTCTAAGGCTTCAATTATATTTTTAAATCCTTCCTTTTCCGGTAGTTTATTAAATAATGTGTAATATGTCATTGTATCTAGCAACTCATTATGATTAATATTTTCATCATTTAATAATGACTTAATATAATTTATAAATTTTGGAGAATTAATTGTTAATAAATTTTTTAATCTACCAACGATAGCATTTTCTATCGAATTTTTTTCAGTAAAGCATTTAATTCCTGCTTCTGTTAACAATCTATAAAAAGACACATCTTTTTTATAAATATCATTAATATTTAATTTATAATGATTAATAAAATTATATAAAGTTAATTCTTTATGCGTTGTTTCTTCAAATTTTTGTAACATCTCAATTATAACTTGTCTATTACTTGTATTAGCTTTAATATTAGACAAAATATATTCTTCGGCTACTCTTTCTAAAGAAATTGAGCAACCTACTGGTAACATCGGGAATCTATTATTAATAGAATCTTTAACACTAACTTCTTCAATTCCAATTAAAGCTTTAAATTTATCAGCATAATTAAAATGCTTATTACATTCACCAATAAAATCTAAAACAATTAAATAATCTTTATTAACATGTTTTCTAAGTCCCCTACCTAATTGTTGTAAGAAAATTGTTAATGAATCTGTAGGCCTTAATAATAATTCAACATTTACACATGGAATATCTACACCTTCATTATATAAATCAACTGTGAAAATAAATTTAATCTTACCAGATTCAAGATCTTTTATAGCATTATTTCTCAAATTACTATCTGAATTACCAGTTAAACATATTGACGGGATATTGTTTTCATTGAATTTATCAGCCATATACTCTGCATGATTGATTGAAGAACAAAATCCTAATCCATGTACTTTGTCTATATCATCAATATATTTAAATAAATTTTCAATAATAGTATTAACTCTTACATTAGCACTTGTTTTATCTTCCACAAATAGTTTATCTAAATCACTATTATTATAACCAAATGATGACCATCTTACATTACTTAAATCAGTAGGATCAGTAATTCCATAATATTGAAATGGAACTAATAATTTATTATTTATTGCTTCAGGTAATCTCATTTCAGCTGCAATGGTATTACAGAAAAATTCTGTTATATCTTGTCCATCCATTCTTTCTGGCGTTGCTGTTAAACCTAATAATAATTTGGGATTAAAATAGTTTAAGAAATTAGTATAAGTTTTAGCCGCACCATGATGTATTTCATCTGCAACTATATAATCATAATAATCAGAATCAACTTGTTTCATTATATTTTCCAAACCTAATGGTGTTGTAAATAATCTATTTATATTTTCAGGTTTATAATTGCCTACATATAATTCACCAAAATTAGCGTCTTTTAAAATTTGTCTAAATGTATCACAACTCTTTTTCAAAATTTCTTGTCTATGTACTACATATAAAAATTTAGCATTAGAATTCTTTTCTAAAAAGTTTTTAAAGTCAAATGCAGCAAGTACAGTTTTGCCTACACCAGTAGCCGCTACAACTAAATTTCTATTTCGATGATAAATTTCTCTTTCAACCTCTAATTTTTCCAATATTTGTTCTTGATAATCATATGGTTTATAAGTCATTAAATTTTGATAAACGTTAACTTTTTCTGTCTTATATGATAATGCCTCTTTTAGTTTGTTTTTATCTTCTTCAGTATTACTCAAAGTTTTATATTCATATGAATTCCAATATGTTTCAAATTCAGAAATAACATTTTGAAAAATCTGTGGCGAATTTTTTTCAGTTAACTTAACATTCCACTCATCACCATAAACTAAAGCTGATCTAGATAAATTAGATGAGCCAATATAGAATGTAGAAAAACCATTGTTTCTTTTAAAGATATATGCTTTTGCATGTAATCTTTGATTTTCAGTTTCATATGAAATTTTTATAGAAGTATTTGGTAATTCCAATAATTTTTCAATTGCCTTATATTCTGTCGCTTTAGTATAAGTTGTAGAAATAACTCTTAACTTTTTACCTTTAGCGGCAAATTCTTTTAAATCTTCATAAATAGGCATTAATCCTGTCATTCTTATAAAAGAAACTAATAGCATCACTTCATCAGATGAAGCTATTTCTTTTCTTAACTCTGATAATAAAGAAATCTCTTTAGAACTATTTGTAAACAAAGTTGGTTCTACTAATGAAGTAACTGGCCTAACAATATTTTTACCATCAAATGAATTATTATTTAGTTTTCTAAATGCATATTCTAAAACTTCTGCATCCATAGATAAATCTAAGTCTTTATACTCATCAAAATCTAATTTAGTTCTTAATAAATCCAAAATTTCATTACAAATTTCAATTTCTTTTAACACTCTTTCACTGTCTTCTACATCCACATTTTTTTCTTGAATACAATCCATAGCTTTTCTTGTTACTTCTTTTAAATATTCTGTTATTAAATTCTTAGCATTTTCCGGAGATTTTAAAATAGTGTTAGTTTTATAAAAAAATTCTGAATTATTTAATTTACTTTTCAATTCGTTATTTAAAAGCTGTTCATAAATACCATCTTTCATTACTTCACCTTCTTTACATACTCTGCTAAAGGAATATCAGCTGGAGCCAAATCATATTCTAATAAATCTTCTTTATCTACCCATTTATACTCAGAATGATCATGTAAATAAAATTCACCAGATACATAATCACATTTATATAATCTTAAATCAACAACTTTAGTTGGATACTCACAAATATTATTAATTACAAATTCCTTTGCTTTAATTATAAGTTCAAATTCTTCTTTTATTTCTCTTTCAATAGCATGCATTTCATTTTCATCTGGTTCTACTTTTCCACCTGGAAACTCCCACTTTCCAAATACATTAGGATCACCAGAAGAACGTCTAGCTATTAAAACTTTATTATCTTTTTCAATTAAAGCAGCTACCACTTTTATCATATAAACCACCTTTTATAATTATATCATATAATAATTTTAGTTTTATACAAAAAAAAGAAGATATTAATCTTCTTATAATCACTAGGTATAACTGTTGTATATTTATTAATGCAGTATATTTTTACTATAAAATGGTATCATTGACCATTATTTCTTTTAATAGAATTATTATAATAACTACTATTAAATAATCCTCTGATTTTTAACAAAAACGAAACCAAACGTCTGTATGCTTCGTTATATTTCTCTTTTTCATAAATATCTGTTGTTGATTCTATTTTTTGATTCAATTTTTCTAACACTTCTGTTATCTCTTCAATTAGAAATGAAAAATGATATATGGGTGAAAATAATTTTAAATTTACAATCATATCTTTTCCTTTTGGATCCTCAGATGAAATCCCACCATATTCATTTCTATAAAATATTTGATTATAGTCAACTTCAACAGGATTATAAAATAATTCATTATTGTAACTACCATCATGTATATTGCCTTTATATTGAGAACTTTTTGTACTGTTACATTTCGGGCAGCAATACATTAAATTATTATAATCACAAATTAAACCTTCTCTGTCTGTATTTATAAGAACAGTTTGTGGAATAAAATGGTCTACACGATAATTTTCAGTTATAGTTTCATCATGCATATTACAATATGCACATCTATGCTTAAAATCTTCACCTAAATATGGCAAATAAGACCTATATCTATTGTATTTTTTCGTACAATTTCTCTCTATTTTGAAATTTCTAAAATCTTTATACTTCATAACACCGCACCACTTTAAATTTTAATCTAATTTATCTTTAATTTCATCCAACAATTCGATTATTTCTCTCACATAATCTGGAGATATCAACTGTTCTAAATATGTTGTTTCTACTGGTGTATATTTTTTCATTTCCAGTTCAACTTTTAATAATTCATTTAATTTATCTTGTCCTTCATTTGAAATCTCACTTTTATATTCCTCAATTAATCTATTTTTTTCAGCAATTATATTATTTTTTAGTTTCATATATTTATCAACTAATAAACAAATAGAATTAATTTTTTCTTTAGTATATTCTCCATTCAAAAAGAATTTTTCTTTATCATATACTTTATCTGGATCTACATAATCACTATCATATGCTTCATCTTTATAATTAGTCATAATAATAACAGGAAAATCACTAGTAATCTTTTTTACTTCTTCATAAATTGATGTTCCTTTTAGTCTATTACCTTCAACAACTAATTTATTATCAATAATTAATAGCATTATTTTATCATCAAGAATATCCTTTTTAATTTCATCTATAATATCAACATAATTTGTACTTTTATTATTCAATTGATAATCTTTATACATGATAGTATGGTTCAATGATAAATTAATATATATAGTTCTTTTAATTGAGTTTAATTCTTCTAAATCATCTTCAATAATTCCAATTTTATATTCTTTCATATTATTCCACCTTTGGCCACCTTATTTCAATTTTAAATCCAATATCACTAGGTACAACATGAATCTCACCGTTATTTCTTTGAACTGATTCTTTACATATCCATAAACCAAGTCCAGTTCCATTATCTTTTGTTGTTTCTCCAGCTTCAAATATTATATCAGGAGCACTCTCATATTTTTTGTCTAATTTTGGACCATTATTTTCAAATATAAAAATTATATCTTCTTTTTCTTCCTTAAAAGTTATATCAATTAAACGTTCATTCCCAGTAATTTCATGCTCTAGAAAATACGCTGAATTTAATATAAGATTATTAAATATCAAATATAAATCTATTTTTTCACAATTAATATTGAAATCATTCTCATTAGGAACATTAAGTGTTATTGATTTTTTACCAAGTAATCCATTCCAGTCATCATACAACTCTTTAAAGAAATCTAATAATGATATTTTTTCAATCTTAGAATTAACCTTACTTACACTATCCATAATTAGCTTTAACCATTTACTTAACAAAATATCATGTTGTTCACCGTTTTCTAAAGGGATGTATGGATTCAAAAACTCTGGTCCTTCAAATTCTCTATTTTGCAAAATATTATCAATACAGATTTTTAATTGTCTGCTTCTGGTCGACAGATTAGTAGATACACTCTTCATTTCATGAGCAAAAGTATTTGCCGTTACTCCAACAGAACTAAAATTCATTAAAATTCTTTGCGTATCAACAGATTTTTTTTTGTCGTTTGTAGTTTGATATATTGCTTCTTTATATTCTTCTTCTGAAAAATCAAATTCATTCTTTTGATTTTTCTCCTTTTCATCAATTATACTTTTTTGTATTAAAGATGTTGGATTTATAACATCTAATTTTTTTTTAAGCCATGCACCATATTCTCTATATATATACTGTCTATCATATTCAAACTTTGAAATAATACTTTGAATTAAATCTACAAATAAATAGTAAGTATCGTTTAATGCAAGTCCTTCTCTATTTGCCATATCCACTAAATTTGGATTATCTATTCTACTTATATTTACATTTCCTATTAATTGATATGTATTTACTCTCCAATAACCAGTTGGATGTGTAATTCCAGCTGGACTTTTTTGAACTCGAGAACCTAATTGTAACCAATCATACATTGGTCCTTCTTCACCATATGGTCTAACTTTGAAATTGTCTCTATATATTTTTATACCGGAAAAAGTTGATAACAATTTTTTTCTTCTGTTTACTTTTATGTCTTTAATAATATTAAATTCACTTTTACCTGATTTTAAAAAATAAAATTGAAGACTAAATTTACCTATCTTTTTAATTTCATCAATTGCTGTTTCATTTATTAAATCAAGTACATCATATGTTTTAGCTAAAGTAGATAAATATTCTTCTTTTTTGTATGGTGATATTTTGAAAGCATCTCTCTTCCAAAAATCATTTATATTAAAATTATATGGTTTGTCATTAACTAATACCTGTTCATTAGTTGCGGACAAATCCACCTCATTTCTTGTTAAAGTAATACAAACATTTTTATCACCATCATATTCCGCATTTATTATGTAATCATAATCATCTTCCGATAAAAATGTACTTTGCGGACAATAATTGTATTCTTTTTTCATAACATTATTAATATATACATTAAATGTATCAACACTACCAAAAGGATTTATACTATTAAGATTATTGTTAATCCTGCTGTAAATTCTATCTCCCCATATTTCTCTTGTTCCTGAAAGGATAATTAGAGTACCTGAATTAAGCTTAATATTCTTTTTACTCAAGTCAGAAGCATCAATATACTGTGAAACAATATCAGAAAAATTATAATCCAATACTTCAACGTCCGCATTTATTTCATCTAGTAAATCTTTTTTATCAAATTGCATCCAATCAAGAGACCAATATACCAATTTATCTGCATCTGTCTTTGAATAAACTGTCGTTCTTTGTGATAATTTTTCTAAAGCGAATCTTCCTATTCCTTTGGCTCCTGTTTTTAATCTTCCTTTTTTACTATAAGCATTTATCTCCTTATCACTTGTTCCAATATTCATCCATATAGTCTTAATAATTTGCTCATTCATACCAGAACCATTATCTAAAATAATAATACTATTTTTACTAAATAATATGTTTTTCAAAATATCTTCTTGCTCATTATTAAGATTATCTTTCTTAACTAAAATATCTCCATTTTGATTATAAAATGATATTAATGTATTATATTCTTGTTCATTAAAATACTTTTTATTTTCAGATATAGTAATTTTATCTGGGATTTTTTCAAAAATTATATTAAATTCTATATAAACGCTATCTGCATCTGCATCATAAGCATTTTTAACTAATTCTATTATTGCACCATTAGAGTCGGAAATGTTTTCCCTACCTATAAGTCTTGCTGTTTTTGATGAAACATTAAATTTTATTTTTTCCATTTTATCACCTACCTAAAAATAGTAATTACTGATATCTTTACTTGTAATTCTATATGAATCTCCACTTGCATTAATACCAACACTTTTTATATAATCTAAGAATTTATCGGATTCAAGAATATCTTTGGCCATATCTAAAGTCATATTTTTTTTAGGTACTATATATATTCCGGAATAAGGTATAGTGTCTTCAGATAAAATATATGGCTTAATTTTTCCAGTAACTATAATTGATAATAACAATTTTGATTTATTCATATCATTTAAAGCTTGACTTCTACCATATTCAAACCATTGTATATTTTTATCAAATTTTCTATTATTTAATTCAGTAATAAATTTACTTAAATGTTTTTCGACGCAAGGAAATTTTTTTGAAAATGTTTCTTTATCTATTCTGATTAGATCACCATTTGAATTATAGTAATATGGAAATATTATCTTTTCTTTTTTATTTGATTCTATACTTTTGGGGCTCACGGCATTCTTTATAATTTCCTTTTCAACGTTATTATAAAATATTTCATCTTCCTCAGTAATAACATAAGCTTTGTTGTACAAAGTGGCAATTGAATTTGAAACCTTAAAATAATCACCAAATCTTTTTTCACCAAGATTGATTTCGTTAAAAATCCATTTAGTTCCTAATTTTTTCTTTTCTATTTTTGTCTTGTTTTTATTATCTAAATTGTAATAATTTAATATATTGGCTTTACTTCCTTTTTTTAAAACAAAAATTATAGAAGATGTGAGAATTTTTTTCTTTTCTCCACTTGCATATTCATTGAACAATTTCTTTGTAGCATAATCATAAATATCAGTTATATCTTCTTTCAAATATTCTCTTAGCTTGTTAGAAAATACATTTTTAAAAATACTTCCCGGAATTAAAAAGGCGATTTTCCCTCCCTTTTTTAAAAGTTTAATACCTTTTTCAATAAACGGATAACAATAATCAAATTTTCCTTTTGTACAAGTTTTAAAATTTTCTTTAACATATTTTCTCGTTTGTTCATCTAACATTTTATAACTAATGTAAGGTGGATTACCAACAACATAGTCAAATTTTACCTTTAAATTAAATTTTAAACAGTCTTCACAATATACTTTCCAATTAACTTCACCAATATTATATTTTTTTAAAACTTCGTTAATATTATCTATGCATTTTTTATAATGTTTAAAATCATATTCAATAGCATAAATATCTTGTGATAATCCTTTTCTAATGTCTTCTTTTGAATAATTATTATTCAAGCAATCCACGATATATCTTTTAACTACTTCAATAAGTATATTACCTTGTCCACAACTTGGTTCAATAATTTTTTTTCCATATAGATTTTCTTTATACCCAATCCAATCTAGCATTTCTTTCACGTTGTTTTCAGGAGTAAAAATCTGACATTTTTTTTTACAATCATCACTTAATTTCATAACAGAATCAACTCCTTCATTATATTAATTTTACCATATTTTTTTAAAGCAAACAACAAACAGACAAGATTAAATATCATTTCTTTAGTTCTAATTTATAATCAACTCTTAAATATATAAAAGAATAATTACTTATTCCTTTAATAAAATAAAAATTTAAACGATTTAGTATATTTACTAATAATTTATACGCCTAAACCATTTTGAGTTAATTCGGCCGCCTTAATACCCTTATAAATTTAATCGTTGTATGAGCTAAGTATGTCCTCCAGCATTTATATGATTAGAAATAAGTATCGCATTACTACTACCACCAAAAGCTTCATTAGCCCGTCTAAGTCTCTCTTCTCTACTTAAGTTTTCATCATAATCTCTAGTTAAGACAGCAGGTATTCCTAATTCTTGTAATCTTTCATACATATATAAAGAAGCTTCTAATGTAAAGTCTTTCTCTTGTAAACCAGAAGAAACAGCACCAGGATCAGCACCACCATGTGGAGGTTATGTTTATTCTACACAAGTCTTGTATGGACTAATTTATATAGCCCATACAATATTGATTTCTCGTTCATTCGTTTTCTTATCTACTGCACCGATATATATTTTTTCTATAAAATCATCTAATATACTTCTATCCAATTCTTTTATAGTTTTATATTTATTAAATATTTTATCTCTATCAATCATATCATTGTGCTTTTGATTTAAGAGAGTGATTTCATCTTTTATTAACTGAATCCTGTTTTGCAATTCATTTAATTCATCATCGTAATCTTTACTAAAAGCTTTGTATTGTTCATCGGTAATGAAACCCTCTATTCTATCTTCATATAGTTTTTTTAAATATGAATTCTTTTTGCTTTGTAATTTTTCTAAGTCAATTTGTTGTTTTTCTAAAGTTTTTATTTGTTCTTGAATCTCATTTTTATTATTTTCAGTATTTAATTTTTGGTATTTCTCATTTAAAGTTTTAGAATTATGATAAACTTTGATATATTCGTTAATCTCGTTAAGAATAAATTCTTTTAATTTATCTACTCTAATTGATAAATTATTTTCACAAAATACACCTGATTTTCTAGACTTGCAAGTTAAATAATAATGTTTAGTACCATTTCCTGATTTAGAATAACCATTGTAAAATATTTTCTTACAACAATCACAATATACCTTTTGAGTAAACATATGAATTTCTCCTGATTTACTTGGCTTTGTCCTACCTTTAAATTTAGCAGAAACTATATTCCAAGTATCTTCATCTATTATAGGTTCATGTGTATTTTTAACAATTATCCATTCATCTTTAGGAACAGGAACTGATTTTTTATTTTTATAGCTTATGTGTCTAGTTTTTCCTTGTACTAGATTACCAATATATACTTCATCTTTTAAGATTTTGGCAATTGTATCTGAATACCAATATGATTTTTCTTTTCCTACATTTCCACATACAAATTTACTACCACTTGCTTTTTTGTGTTCATAAGGACTAGGAACATTAGTATCATTCAAATAAGTTGCTATTTTAGTATAACCATAACCTTGCTTGTACATTTCAAATATCTTTTTTACAATGATCGAGGCAACAGGATCAATAACTAATTTGTGTTTATCTTCTTCGCTTCTTAAATAACCATAAGGAGCAAATGAACCAGTAAACTGTCCAGATTCCTTTTTATTTCTTATAGTTCTTTTAATATTATCAGATAAATCTTCTAAATACCATTCATTAGTTAATCCTAATATTTGAATAGATTTCTTATTAGATTTATTATCAGTATCAATATTATCTACTAAACTAATAAATCTAACATTCCATTCTTTAAATTTATTATTTATATATCTTTCAACTATTTCCATATCTCTTGAAAATCTTGATTGACTCTTGCATAAAACTATATCTAGTTTTCTATTCTCACAATCTTTTATCATTCTTTCAAACTCTGGTCTATAAACCCCAGCACCTGAATAGTCTTCGTCTATATAAATATCAACTACATCCCAATCATTTTTTAAAGCATATTCTAATAGCATTCTTTTTTGATTTTGAATACTTTCGCTTTCATCTTCTTTGTTTATCTTATCTATATCTTCTTGTGATAACCTCCCATAAATACCAACTCTTGCTCTCATAGTTATATCCTCCAATTCTGTATATAACTATCAGAACTAAATCGATTACAACTTATATTATATCCCTTTTTGATAGTTATTTATAATTTTTTAACTACTTTGGTAATTTTGTTCAAGATGTAATATAACTTTTAACAATATCTCATTAAATCTATCCCTAAATAATTCTTCGTTTGATATATCAGTTTTAAATGTGTGTTTTGCTTTTAGTACTACCTCCATTCTATAATTCCCCCTTTTCCTTTTTATTAAATTTTATGATTTAATTTTTTATTTATTTATAAAACCAACTCCTTTTCATTCAATTTTTAAATTCACTTAATAGTTTTTCCATCTCTGCCTGTTCTTCTAGCGTTGCAAGATTTGGCTCAATATCTTTATCTAACCACCAAGGAACATTGTTATTGGTATTATATTTATTTCTCTTTTTATTCTTTATATTATTATGGTAGTAATTGTCTTCCATACTGGTATTAACATTTTTTTCTATACCACCGTAATTTATTTTCCATACTACTTTATCCGTCATAAATATTTTTCTTTTATATTTATTTATTTCTTCCTTATGATATTCAACTCGTATATAATTATTTTTCTTAAGATTAGCGATAGAATTAGAAATTGTTTTAGGTGTAACATTATTTAACTCAGATAGATAAGAATTATTAGCAAAACAGAATCCAGATTTTTTCGTCAATGATAAAATTTGACCGTACAACAATTTATCTTGTAATGTGAGCGCACTATCTGTTCCTACTTGATAAGGTATTAACCAAAACCCCTCTTTACTAGATTCTGTTATGCTATCACCCCCCTTTTTAATTAACCTTTAAAGACCTGTGTAAAATTTCAAAGAACATTAGTCGTCTTAGCAATCTTTAATATTGTCTATCCTCCTTTCTTTTTGTCAAGATTACCCGACAAATATAATATACAATGTAATTATATTTTTGTCAAGAATAACCGACAAAAATATTGCTTTTTAATTTTTATTATGCTATTATGTAATTGGAAGAAAGCATTTAAGAGGTGGTTTTAATGGAAAATAATGCTAACCTTGCAGAATTAAGCAAGATATTAAGTACCGCTAGAATGAAAAAAGGCTACTCTCAAAGAAAAGTAGCTAGATTAATAAATACACATCACTCTACATATAACGAATTAGAAAAAGGAAATATCAAAAAGCCGGACATTGATATGTTAAGAAATTTATCTGAAGTATTAGAAATAAGTTTAGAACTTCTTTTAACAACTGCAGGATATGCTGACATTTTAGATAGTTTCAAAGACAAAGCACACAATAGAACTCCTAAAAATTTGAAAGAATTAGTGAGACAATATAGAGAATCTCAAATGGACTTATTACAAGATTCTTCTGATAAAAGAACTAGAGTTGCTGAATGTAGATCTAGGTTGAAAAGTATGATGTTTAAATTAGAAGATTATGATTATTACAAGGAAATCTTTCCACCTGAAAAAATACTAGAAGAAATTAAATTAATTTATGAAGATTTAGAAATGTGTGCTGAAAAATACGATTATTCAAAATTACCTGATGATAGAATAAATTTATAAAAACTTATCGTTGCGATAAGTTTTTTTCTTTATATAGTAATTGGTAAAATTCCAAAAAAAGTTAATAATAACAATAATAAATATGTAATTCCAAGAATTATAATGTATACAATAAAATATAAAATAACACCTAACAATGGATTAGAACCTTTATCATAAAATCTTCCAACGATAAAATAACTAATCGCCCATAAAATGGTATATAAAGATATTACTTCACCTAAAATACTATTTAATATTGGATTAGCTAATATTGGAATATTATCTATTGTACAATAACATAAATATGCTCTAATAAAAAAACTAATTATACTCAATAATTGATACATAAAACCACCCTTTTTCATTGACTGTTATTATAACACAAAACAAATATAAATCGACTATTTTAATAAAAACTTCTAAAAAAAAGAAGTCTTAAAAAGACCTCTAACTATTTTACCAACTTGTTATTTCGTGATAATCACAATGATCAACAGTTTCTGCATCACTAAACATTGCCATTGCTTTAAATTTCCAAGTTTGATTTCCTAGTAAATTATTTGTATTATCAATAGCAGTTCCTAGATTATTACCATCTGCATCATAACAAACAAATTCAATTTGTACATATGAATAATCTTTATCCTTATTATTTTTTACACTACCCTCAATATAATAAGACATACCATATTCATCTGCATATTGTTTTGTCACTTCATAAGTGAATTTTTCTGTTGGTTTATTATCACCATTTGAAACATTCCCTTCTTTCGCATTCTCTTCATTGCCTCCAGCAACAGATACAATAATTATTATTACAACAATAACAATTAAAGCTATTAACCATTTCGGTTTTCCTTGCTTCTTTTTACAATGTGGACAAATCTTTGCTTTTGAATCAATTTCAGTTTGACAATATTTGCATTTTTTCATAAAGTTTTCTCCTTTCTTTTTTATTATATCACAAAACTTCTCTCAGGCGACATATTTTTTGCTGATTTTATGAAATAATTTTAAACGTGAGGAGGTGTATAACTTCTATGAGAAGATATTCAAAATCAATTTTATCTATTCAAGTTAGAAAAAACATTAGAAAATATAGACTTATACGTGGTTATACACTTCAAGAATTAGCCGACTTAACTGAACTAACACATGGATATGTAAGAGATTTAGAGTGCTTAAGTATTGACAAAACTCCTACATTAGAAACAATAGGAAAATTTGCTAATGCTTTAGAAATAGACATTAGACAATTATTCGACGATATACCATTAGAAAAGACTGACAATTAATTTTGTCAGTCTTTTTAGCTCGTGGCACGTTTTGTTGCTTTAGCAATGAAAGTGGCGATAGAGCTAATAGGGTTTCAAAAGGGATAATCCCTTTGCACACAGCGTTATTGTCTTTGACAATATCGTAGTGTGTTACCAAAACGACTATCAAACTATTTAAACACATCTTTTAGCATATTATTGACAAATTTATTTTTTGCTTTTTCTATGCATTGTTCTCGTTCTACTTCCGTCATATTATCCCATTGTTCCTGTGTAACTTCTAACGAAACATCATGTGTTCCATCGTACTTTTTTAATTTACGACTCATATTTTTTAACTGTTTAGACAAATCATCTAAACCTTTTACTTTTAAACTACTACTCATATTAGATCAACCTTTCTTTTTTATTTTTTTCTGTTATTAAGTGCACTACCTGCTACAGATTTAGTATTTTTAGTAGTTGCTTTACTTCTTAATTGACTACTAGCTTTTGTAGCAACAGATTTAGAAGTCCTGTATTTGTTTGTCATATTTTTACCTCCTATTTTCTGCCACAAAACTACTATTGCAAGCATTAAAAGAATTTGATATAATATTGCTTGAGGATGTCAGTTTCTCAAGTCACATATTCATCATGTGGCTTTTTTTCTTTTAAATAACTTACATACTTTGTAAGTTACAATTACATTTTACTTTATTTTTTTGTCTTTGTCAACAAAATATACAAAATATTTATAAAATATTTACTTTTTTTGTAAATTGTGATACAATTTAATTGTAAGGAGGGCAAAATGGAAAATATTATAGGGGAAAGAATAAAAGAATTAAGAATAAAAAATAATATGACTCAACAAGATTTAGCCAATATAGTTGGGCTTACTTCAACAGGTATTTCATATTGGGAAAGCGGAAAAGCAAGACCAGATTCAACTATGATAAATAAATTATCTGATTACTTTAACGTTAGTATAGATTTTTTATATGGAAAAAACAATTTAAATAATGAATTAAATAAAGATGAAGAAATGAATATTTTATTCAGGAAAGCAACTCAATTAGATGACAGTAAAAAACAAAAATTAAAAGGGATTCTTAAAGCTGGAATTGATGCTCTTTGGGAGGAAGAAGAGGATGAAACCAAATTATAGTCTAGCAACTACTTTGGCCTATCAAACTTTAATTTATAATAATATTTCTTTACCAATTGATCCTTATAAAATAAAACTACAAAATACTAAAATAAAAATTTTAAGCATGCAAGATTTTTCACAAAGATTTAACGTTCCACTAGAAGAAATGACACAAAATGGTTCATGTGATGAAGGATACAATATAGTACAAGTAAAAAACGGAATTAAGCAAGCAACAATATTATACAATGAAGATATTGTAAGTAACGAAAGAAAGAGATTTACTATTGCTCATGAAATTGGTCATATAGTTTTAGGACATACAGAACATAGTATAAATAACGAAAAAGAAGCTGACACTTTTGCTTCTCAATTATTATTACCCCATTGTTTATTAGAACAGTTAGTTAAATTTGGCAAAGCAGTTTCTGAATCATACTTAAAAGAAAAATTTGGTTTATCAAATGAGGCTGCCCACATAAGTAAATTGCATGTTGGAAAAAAGATAAATGCTAATGCTGTAAATGATTTGGAAGATATTATATTGACTATGTATAAAGATTTTATAGATACAGAAACATATAATACGAAATATCGATATTATGAAGAAGATGAAGAGATGGAATCAATCAGGAATAACTGGTATTGATTCCATTTTTATTACATACTTATTTCAAAATCATCATCTTTTCTCTTATAATCCCTATTCCTGTTTCTAATATAACCAATATGTTCAAATATTTCTCGTTCTTTAGTTGTTCCCTTAGAAATATAACACAAATCTAAATCACTATAATAATTATTATCATAATGATACTTAATTTCCTCTGATACATTATCTTTCTCTTTATCAGTTCCTATATGAAGGAGTTTTTTAAATAAATCTTTTAATCTTTGAAGTAAATTATATATAAGATTTTCTAGTCTATTATTTTCTTGTTTTATTTCTTCATTTTCTAATTCAAGTCTACTTACTTCTTTATTTAATTGAATATTTTCTCTTTGAGTAGTTCTAAAATTTTTAGAATATTCTTCTAAAGTTTTTACCATGGATTGGGTTTTAGGAATGTCTTCTACTACTTTTTTAGCAGAACTCATAAATTTGTTTAACGCTTGATAAGTATCTTTATCTATTTTAACTTCTTTACCTGTTATAGTAGGCTTACTTTTGCTTAATTTCACTTTTAATTCTTTATAGTCATCATTTAATAATAGTGTACTCTTCTCTAATGACTTATCTAATCTTTTAGTCATTTTTTTAAATTCTCTTATATTGATATTCTCTGCTGTACTGCCTTTTAAACCTCTTTCCAAGTCAAATCCTGCTTTAATTAATCTGTTATGATATTTATCCTGTAATTCGCTTAAATGCTCGTTATTTTTAATATATTGCTTTTTTGAGATAGTATATCTATCTGTATTAGTTCTTTTATCTAATTTTTTTACTAGCGGAATAACAACACAGTGAATATGTGGTATTTTTTCATCCATATGAATAGTAGAATGTAATACTTGCTCTTTAGTATAACCTAAGTCATTATAAACAAATTCCATACAAGTATTAGCCCACCTCAATATATCTTCTTTACTTTTATCTTTAAAAAATAAACTATCACTTGTAAATAACAATTCATCTGCTACTACATTTCTAGCATCATTAAGCATTTTATAATAGGATTTTTTTCTATCTTCTCGAATTGTCTTTTGTCTTTCTTCATGTTCTTTTTTATAGTCTTTAGTTAATTCGTAAAATCTTTTAACATATTTCTCATCACATTTTACTAATTCTATATTATCCTTACTTCTATCTAATTTTATATTTGGATTGCTTTTATAAGCTTTCTTTTCTCTTTTATTGTGTGAACCAATTTGTGCTAAATCTTGCAGTGTATTAATTGGTTGACTTCTAAATATTGCATAACTCATATAATTCCCCCCCTTTTTAAATATGCAAAAAGAGATACTTTTTCAAATATCTCTTTAAAGTTTAATTTCCTTGTAAATCAACTAGTTCTGATAGTTTTTATTCATTGTGTAGAATAACAGTATCTCCCATGTCCAGCATCAACCACAACACCTGTTACTCTTCGCTCATTCATAATATTCACCTCTACATTAAAATATGTAAAAAGGCCTATTTTGCTACTATTTATAATTATCTTTTGGCACAAAAGTTAAAACGTTACCAAATATTTCTAATTTACTAGAATCTCTATTATAAATAAGTGCACCATCATCAAAAATAGCATATACATTTTTATTCTTATCATTAGCAACTTCTTGTAATTTTGCTAAGTATCTCTTATTATTTATTGAATGGACATCAATATAAAAAGGATCATCTAACACTCCAAATCCATCATAAAATGCAAAATACTTATAATAATTATTTTTAGCAGTAATAAAATATCTCTTTAATTGTAATTCACACCCAGCACTCTCACCAATAATTATTCCTTTGTAATGCTTAATATAATATATTAATTCCGTATCATGCAAAACTTTTTTAAAAAACATTTCAGGATTTCCACCTGGCAAAAGTAAAATATCACTATTTTGAATAATTTCAATAAGGTCATTTCTAGTATCTTTATAAGGGTTACATACTTTAATATTTTCTTTACTAATACCTATTTTTTTTAATTCAGTATAGTATTTATTATATCTTCTACCATCTATAGGAAAATACTCTTTCTCAAATTCTTCGCTTGTTATCTCGCCAGGAAAAGCCCATGGAAAAATTGCTACTTTATAATCAGATTTAACAAATTCTTTTAAACGTTCTACTACTAAATCCATACCAAATTCAATTTTACTAAATAACACACTATACATAATATAACCATCTCCATAACTATTTTAATTCTATTGCATTTTTTTAACTAACTTTTTTGATTCAGGAATATTTCGTTGCATATTTATTCCCTTTTGTAAAATACTTTCTAAATATAAATCTAAAGGTAGCCCGCTTTCATCAAATTTCTTTCCACAGCCCTCTATAACTCTATATAAATTATTTCTTCTTGTAGTACTTATATTACTTAAAAAATCTATTACACTAGGTGACCAATCACAATTTTTGTTTCTCCACTTTAAATTATATAGAATAAATAATTTTTTATAAATACTATCTTCCGTTTTTTCATATTCTGCTAACGTATTCATAACATTTGATTTATTCATATAAGGATTAGCTACAAAACAAATCTCACTTCCAGAAATAATTTTATTTAAATAATTTAATAAATACATCTGATATGTTTGATGATTACTAGCAAGCATTATAATCTGTTCGCTATCAAAAAGCCTAAAATAGTTAGTCCAAAGAAAATCAATATCAATATTAAATTTTTTATTATCAACCATTAGTTGATAACCTGTATCACGTTGCTTAGAAATAAGCAATTTGCCACCTTTAAAAGTTTTACTCAAATGTTTAACATCATTTTTTAAAAAAGTGGGTACTATTAATATTGAATCATCAATATCTTTTGACAATTCAAGTGTTAATACCTCTTCCCTAAAAGATTTACATTCACTTCCACACTCTTTACAATAATACATACCATTTTTTTCATAGTATAATTTACTTATATTAGAGTTAATTCCTTGTTTCAAAATATCAACTTTACCACAATCACATCTAAAAATTTCTTCATTAGATTTTTTCACAAAACCATCATATACTAATTTTTGAATTAAAGATAATATTTCACAGGCATGATCTTTATCAATAAATAAATTATTATATATTATTCCTTGACGAGCTAAATCATCTATAAAAGTTTTTAATTCTGAATCCTTATCTTTATATGTATTTAATAGATTAATAGCCATCACACTATCACATGATAGAATATCACTCAAAACATTCATCAATGTTGGAGCAATATACATACCTATATTAGTTTCTTTCTGTGGCTTTATTGGCATTGTCATTACTATTTTACTCATATTTCCTCCTATATTTCAATTCTTGTTAGTACTTTTTTCAAAGATTTATGGAGATTATCAGTAGATTCATTTTGAACACAAATTAAATCTTCATTATATAAATCATTATATAATTGACAAACAAGTTCAGTATCAAAACTATCATAATTTCTAGAACTAAAATTAATATTGCTACTTATAAACAAATTTTCAAGTCTTGAAAGTTGCCAAAGATATCTAAAAATATTAGTTTTTACAATTTCCAACTCTTCGCTAGAAAATAACTTAATAAATTCTTGGTTATCAAATATTTCAAAGAAATCTAAACCATTTACTGGAATTCCATTAATAAATAAATATCTTCTTATCAATGATAATGTTTTATATATAAATCCTAAATTTTTAACCTTTAAATTATAATTAACATCACTAATTGTATCTGCTTTATTAATATCAAAACTATATTCATCAATTTTTTTCTTTAATTTTTCTATTAGCTTATTATAATTAATATAATTCGTTATATCTACATTATCTTCATCAATACTATTTAACGCATCATATATATTATAGCCATCGCAATTAGTAATTAATTGTTCATAAGAATAACACCATTCTTCACACCCACCAGTAGTAATATTATTTCTTATATAATTTAAAAAATCATTATAATCTCTAGAAGAGTTTTTTATTTTATACATTATTTCATCATAGTTTGGCCGACAATAATACTTATAGATTTGTTTGTTTGGAAACGAAATAGTACATTCTTCAGTAGATTCAACTAAACTATCATTCAAATCATTATATGTATAAAGCATCATAGTATGTATTTTATCCCTACCACTATATCCAACAACTTTTTGCAAAATTATTGAAATTATTTCTTCGATTGGCAATAGTTCGTTTTTAAAATTATTAGGATACAAAATATTTAAATCTATATCGCTATTAATTCGATTTAAAGTTTTAGCAAAACTACCATGTATAAAAACAACATGAGGCACATTAGATAACTGTGGAAAGAAATTGATAACTTCTTTAATAAGTGACAATACAATATTTTTATGTTTCTTTATTAATTCAATATATTTATCTTTATCATATCTTAGTAAAATCTTACTATTTAACAATTCAATTTTTTTTAATTCAAAAATATACTTATTAGTAAGTTGATTAATAAAAAGCTCTATATTCTCAATATTAGGAGTATCAAATAAATAATCAAAATTACATTTTTTCAAATTAATCACCTCCATTTATATATTCGTTAAGATGTATAACTCAGCCAACCATTAATGCAATTACCTAAATATCTCTTATTAAACAAAAACAGAAGCCATTATAAGCTTCAACAGTAACATCATTTAAAAATAAAAAGCATGATTAAAGAAAATACTATAATAATTATAATAAATTTAATATTATATTTTTCTTTAAAAATCACAATCATAACTCCATCTCTTCAAATATTAGTAATTAATTTATCACTAATATTTAGGGTTGTCAACGTATTTTTACAAATAGTCCACCTAACTAAAAATGAGAAGGTACACCCCTCTCTGAAAACAATACCAAATATTTCTAATTTACTAGAATCTCTATTATAAATAAACCGCCATCATCAAAAATAGCATATACATTTTTATCACTAGCAACTTCTTGTAATTTGGCTAAGTATCTATTATTATTTATTGAATAAATATATATAATAAATGATCTAAAAATAAAATACTTTTTAAAGATCACTATCCAAACTTTATTTATGTGAACGTCTTTGTGGTTTTTCAGGCTCCTCTTCTTGATCAATTATAACCTCATGAACTCCCATTGGTAATCTAGATTTTAAAATTTCCAAATCAGATAATATATTATTAATTTCTTGAACTTTTCTTCTAGGAACTTTAATATTTTCTCTATATCTTTGAACTCTATCAGAATAAAGAATAGTATCTGAAAGAGGAAGAATTGGATAATTATCTCTTTGAGACATAGGTGGAACAAGTTCTATATCAATATTATTAATTTTTTTAGTTAATTTATGATGCTTTTGTAATTCAATTAATTCTTCCTCAGTTAAAAAAGTAGGAGTTGTTTTGATAAAATATTTATCTAAATTACCCCAGTATATTTCTCCTGTCCTTGCCTTTTGATGGGAATGTTTTAAAGCAGCATAAACTTTTTTCTTACAGCGTTCAGATACTATAAAATCCCCTTTAGGATTCCCATTTTGATCAAATAATATATTTAAATAAAATGGAGCGTTTTTAACTTCAAAAGAAAGTTTAGGTGCTTCATCTATTATTTTTTCTTTTTTTACTTTTAATTCTTGTTGAATTACTTGAACATCTTGTTGAGTTTCCATTCTACGTTCACTCTGATTTTCAGGCTTTTGATTTGCTAATTCTTCATTCATCACTATCACTTCCCATGTAATATGATTATATCATATAAACATTATAAAATTTTACACTTTTTATAACTTATTTTCAAAATTACCTTTATTCCTTTTATTAACTAATCCTTTAATAATTCGCTATATTCTAAATCACAATTAACATCATCATCAAGAACAGTACACGTACCATTCAAATAGCCACTATAACTATCACCATAATTATCTGTAGCCCTTGTTTTACCATAAACATTATATTCTTCATCACTTACTTTTTCTAAAGATGTTACTCTACCACTACCAACAACTCCATATTCAACATATATATAAGTAACTGCTTTCGCTTCTACCTTATTACGTATTCTATCCTCAACCGTTTCTACAGTATTTTCTGTACTATCACTTGTAACTATAAAATATATCAATAATACCAAAACAATACATAATATAACTGTCAAAATTATCGAAAGTTTTTTATTTTTATTAAATAAATCTTTTACCTTTTTCATTTCATTACCTCATTACCTTACTTTAATAATTCCTTTTTCTTTTTATCATACTCTTCTTGCGTAATAGCTTTACTATCAAGCAATTTCTTATACTTTGCAATCTCATCTGCTTCACTAATAGATGAATCAGCAATAGAAATATTATTTTTTAAATTATTATCTTGCCTTTTAACCAACAACTCACTTATAACTTTATGAATTTCATCTCTATTTTTTATCATTATAAATTTAATTAAACCTGATGGTGTAGAAATAGCAATTCCTTTAAATATACTAGTACTAACAGCAGAAATCATATCCAAAGGCAAATCAACTCGCCTATCAAAAATTGCCACACCATATACTCTTTTGTCAGTAACAATCAATTCTATTTTAGAAGCTCCCAAATAGAAAACTAAACCAACAACAAAAAAAGGTAAAAATGGAACACACAAATGAAAACCAACAAAACTTCCAACACTATACCCATAAGAAGTTAAACTCTGTATTCCTGGAATTACATAAATAAAAAACCACAAAAATGTAATAATCCCACCAATTATCCAAATAATATTACGAATCTTTTTAATATCATACTCTTCAGCTCTTATAATTTCTTTTTCCTTCATTTTTACACCTCTCTTTAATAAAAATTATTTAATAATCTTTTTACCAATAAATCTGCTCCTTTCCATAAATAACATATAACAAATAATTATATGATATTTTTCTAATTTAATTGTAACATAAAAATACTGATTAATAAATTGTAAATTAAAATATATAACCTGGAGGTGGTGTTATAAATGATAGAAAAAACGTATACATTTAATACTATTTTAAAGTTATGGTTAATTTCTAAAGATGAGCTTAAAATGCAATCAAGATTAAATTATGAAGATTTGATTAATAGATATATTACTTTAGATTTAGGAGTTAATTTAGTAGATAAAATAACTAAACAAGAAATCGATGATTTTTTTCTTAAAGTAGCGAATATTTCTATTTCAACTCAAAGAAAATTATTTTATATTATAAAAACAAGTTTGATTTATGCTTATGATAATGGTTATTGTACTAATTATCTAAATTTAAAAAATATTAGATTTAGATCTTTTCCACAGACAATTTATATTCTTACTAAAGAAGAACAAGTATCTTTAGAAGAATGGTTGAAAAATAAAGTAAATATAAGAAAAGTTTGTCTTCTATTATGTTTGTATACTGGTTTAAGAGTAGGAGAAGTTTGTGGTCAAAAGTGGGATGATATTGACTTTAAAAACCATTCTTTAATTGTGAAAAGGACAATTGAAAGAATAAGAAATAAAGATAAAAATATTAGCTCAAAAACTATTCTTATTGAAAGTACACCTAAAAGTAGTACTTCTAATAGGATTATACCTATACCAGATTTTTTAATAAGGATGTTAAAGCAGTTTGAAGGAGAGAAGAAATACTTTTTATTATCAAAAAGTGAAAAATTTTATGATCCAAGATTGTTTGAGAGTTTCTATGATCGAACTTTAAAGTCATGTAATATTTCACATAATAAATTTCATACATTAAGACATACTTTTGCAACTAGATGTATTGAATCAAAGATGGATATTAAAACTTTAAGTGAGATTTTGGGACATTCTTCAATAGAAATAACTTTAAAATTATATGTTCACCCTTCTTATGAAATGAAAAAATCATCAATTGAAAATTTAGTAAGATTTATGGCAAATTCTTGACGAGTAATTATTTGTTATACGTTAATTTTAAAAGGAATAGATAAAATTTTGTCTATTCCCTTTTTTATTAAATTAATATAACTCTATAGTTCTCTACTTTTAGTTCTATCTTCCCCTTAACTCAAAATAAAGA
Source organism: uncultured Bacilli bacterium (assembly GCA_944358305.1). Lineage (GTDB taxonomy): Bacteria > Bacillota_I > Bacilli_A > RF39 > UBA660 > Onthousia. Next base: position 23,519 of record CALVQK010000003.1, read on the forward strand.
CTTCTGGTTCTTCATATTTAACTTTAAATACCCTATATTATTTAAAGTACTCTAGTTCTTTAAAACTAATCAAAAAAATCATCAATTTAATCATCAAGATTAGATGTAACATATATAGTAGGATACTTAACTCCAAAACTTCTATGAGAAACTAGTTCTTTTTTCATTTTTTCTTCTAATCTTGTAACTTGTCTAAGTGTAAGATTAGCATCCATCTCTACCATTAATTGAATCTTGTAATATTTGCCATAGCGAATTAAATAAAATTTTACTTTCTCTACTCCTTTTATATCTAACAAAAACTTTTCAATTTTCTGATAAAGTTCTAAATTATCTTCAACTTTACCTATTAAATTCATAGAATTATCTTTTAAAATATTAAAAGCTGTTCTAAATACAACAAATCCCATTACAAGTGCAACTACTATATCAACATATCTAAATATAACAATATCATCTGAAAACTGTAATAAAATAGTCGCCACAATAACGCCTATAGAAGAATATAAATCCATCTTTGATTCTTGATAAGATGTAATCAACAACTGGCTATTTATCTTTTTACCAACTGAATAAAGAAAAAACAAAGATATTACCTTAAGCATTAAAGCTACAAATAAAATAAATAGTACTAAAAGTGATGGAATATGCCATTTACTAATAAAACCATTAACTACTATAAAAATAGATAATAGTAATAATATAACTCCTATTACTAAATTTATAATATACTCCATCTTACCAAAACCAAAAGGATGACTTTTAGTAGGACGTTTTTTAGATACTTTTATTCCAATAAAAGAAACAATATCAGTAATAAAATCACTTAATGTTTGCATTCCATCTGAAATTAAAGATGCAAAATTAAAATAAAGTCCCCCACCTATTTTTAAAATAGATATAAAAAAATTTATAATCATACTAAATACAAATACCTTAACTTCTCTTTTCATATACTTTCCTCTATACTTTCATATAAAATCAAAACTAAGTATTATAACAAACTATTTTTTCCTTTTTAGATATTCCATATACTATAATAACTCTATTATACATGACTAACTATAAGAGGTCACTCTCTTTATTTCGTAATAATATCTAAAATTACCCCTCTAATAATAGAATAAAAAAGCATAAGTTTATTTAACTATGCTTTCATTAAAAAGGCTAAATAACCTCGATATGCTTCATATATATCTACTTTACTAGTAACTTCATATGGAGCATGCATATTTAAAACAGCCACACCACCATCAATTACTTTTACATCATAATTAGCAAGAATATAAGCAATAGTACCACCGCCACCAGCATCTACTTTACCAAGTTCAGATAATTGATAAGAAACATTTTCACTATCTAATACATTTCTTAACTCAGCAATAAACTCAGCATCTGCATCATTACTACTACTCTTACCACGAGCTCCTGTATATTTACAGAATACTAAACCACGAGCTAAATATGAAGAATTACGTTTATCCATAACTGAAGCATATAAAGGATCATAAGCAGCATTAACATCACTTGATAACATTTTAGAATTTGAAAATGCACGTCTTAAAGCAACTAAACTGTCTTCACCTTCTAAACGGCAAATCTCTGCTACAGTATTTTCATAAAACATTGATCTCATTCCTGTAGCACCTACACTACCAATCTCTTCTTTATCTACTAAAATACAACTTAAAGTCTTATCAGTCGCTTCAGCATCTAAAAATGCTATAAGTGAAGAATAAGCACAACTTCTATCATCTTGACCATATGCTAACACCATACTTTTATCTAGACCCATATCACGAGCACATCCTGCAGGTACTACTTCTATTTCACTAGATAAAAAGTCATCTTCTCCTATATCATATTTCTCTTTTAAGATAGAAAGCACATTAGATTTTACAGTCTCTTTATCCTCTCCTTTTAGAGGCATATTTCCAACTAAAACATCTAAAGCTTCCCCTTCTATTAAATTACTAGCATTCTTCTTCATCTGCTCTCCTGCTAAATGAGGAAGTAAATCCGTTATACAAAATACAGGATCATCATCACTCTCACCTATATTAACATCAATCTTAGTACCATCTTTTTTAACAATAACCCCGTGTAAAGCTAACGGAATAGTAGTCCATTGATATTTCTTAATACCGCCATAATAATGTGTATCTAAATAAGCAAAATCAGTATCTTCATATAAAGGATTAGCTTTTAAATCAAGTCTAGGAGAATCGATATGAGCCCCTAATATATTCATACCTTTAGTAATAGAATCTTTACCAATTATAAATAATGCTACTGCTTTACCTCTATTATCAGCATAAATCTTATCCCCTGGTTTTAGAGCTTTTCCATTTTCAATATAATCCACAATATTGTGGAAACCTTTCTCCTCTGCACGTCTAATAATCTCTTTATTACATTCTCTTTCTGTCTTTGAAACAGATAAAAACTTTTTATAATCTTCACCCATTTCAAATACTTTAGAAACCTCTACTGCATCATACTTCTTCCAAATATTATCTTTCAACATAATCATCCTTTCCTCTTTTAGTATAACACAAATTAATAAAATCATTTATATAAAATATCTATATCAACATAACCATTAATACCATCAATAACACCATCTTGACATAACTGCCACATCATATAATCTTTATCATAATCAGTCTCATCTGTATAATGAGCAAGCCATACTTTATTAGTATTATATTTCCAAATAGCATTTAAATAATTCTTACTACCATAAAGCATCGTATCATACCCTGCATCTTCTAAGACAGAAAAATAAGATTCAGCCACTTCATTTAACTGATATAAACTAAGATTCATACTATTAAATGATGTAAACGACTCAAAATCAAAAGCCACAGGTAAAGTAATATCATAGTCTTTTATTTGCTTAATTACCCACTCTGCTTGCTCCTTCGCTTCTTTTTTACTATCTGCATAAGAATAAAAATATATTCCCACTTCTAAGTCATTATCTATTGCTGCTTTGATATTTCGTTTAAAGTAAGGATCAAGAATATAATCTCCACCTACACCATTTTGATGTCCCACTCTAATCATAACAAATTCAGCCCCTGCTTCTTTTACTTTAGCAAAATCTATCGCTCCTTGCCATTTAGAAACATCAATACCAACTAAGGTATCATCACTTTTATGTTCAGTTAAAATAGTATTAAAATCAGTACTAGTAACATCACTACTACTTCCTCCACCAGTAACTTCACGAGGCTCATAAACATATAAAGTAAAGTCTACACTCTCGGTATTTCCACTACTATCTTCTGCCTCATAAACTAAAGAATAATTCCCTGCTGTATTTAAATCATAATCACCTGTAATTTTACAACTAGGATTGTTATCATAATTATCAACACATAGTATTTCTTCCTCTAAATTAACATCTTCTCCTACTCTAACACTATAACTATTAGATAACCATATTAAAGGTTCTTCTAAATCTTTAACTTCAACTTCAAAAGTACCTTTTCTCTTTTTATTATCCTTATTTAAATAGATAAATTCTACATCAACTGTACCTAAAAAAGTAGTATCGACTTTTTTATTATCTACAACTTTACCATCTATATCTTTAATAAAATCTTTAACTTTAACATCACTATAAACATTAATAGTCAAATCATCTTTTAAAGTAAAACCACTATTATCCTCAACTATTCTTGTATTAAAATAAATTATTAATGACACAACAAGAATAACAACTAAAACTATAGCAGATATTATAATAATTTTCTTTTTATTCAAAAACATCACCTCTGATCATACTCATTATTACACTAATTTTAACTTTTTCTCACCTTAATTATATCATCTTTTTCTAACTCACCAATAAGTAAAGAAGAATTTACATTATGTTTCATAAAATTACTAACAACTTCACTCTCACTATAATTAGCATAACAATACTTACAAAAATGTTTACAAGAATTATAATAACCAATATCAACCATTTCTACACAATTACAAAGGCCTCCCTTTCTAACCTTACTCTTTTTAAATTTATCTTTACCAGTCAATCTTTTAGCAAGCTCTACTCCTAAACAATCTCCTATAATAAAACCGTACTCTACAAGATTTTCTTTTTCAAAACAAGTTTGTACTGTCATATTATAAGCACTTGCAATAAAACTAAAAGATGTTCCTATTTGTTTCAAGTCATCACTAGTAAAAGGTTTAACTCTAAGTACTCCCATATTCTTCCTTACATTTTTATAATCATCTATAAAAGAAACAATAATATGTTTAACATAACCATTAAGTAAACTACAAAGTCTGCGAAATGCTTTAATATGATAATCTAAATTATATTTATCACTTAAAAATATAGGATCATATCTAACATATATATTGTCACTACCAATTATTTTAGAAATTTCAATAACACTATCTATTATTTTATCTTTATCTAATACATTAGGTTCAATATCTCTTTTATAAGGAGTAATAGTAACATTAAATAATATAGGTTTATTTATCTCTTTTAAGTAAGGAACAATAGGTCTAGGATTCTTAGTACAAAAATAAATTAAATCTACATCATTAAAATATATTCTACTCACTTGCTTATTATAAAAAGGATTTCTAACATCTACAAACCCTTCTTTTAATCTATTCATAAACCAAGGAGTATAGAAAGCTACTATATCACATCTACCACTTACAAAAAGAATCATAAATACCACTACCTTAACACATTTAATATTTACAAAAACTTGTAACTAATTTGCAACATCAATTCTTACTATACAGATACTAATTTGATACTATATTTATAAGGAACATTTAATAGTTGGGTGGAGCCGAATTCTTTATGGGAGAAGGCTTGATATAATGAACAAGAAAGATTCATTAATCGTTGCTTTAGTAATTATAATCCTTTTTCAAAATCTATTATTGCTTCTAGCTTTAATATAGAAAAAGCCACCTAACTCACAACTGTTGAATTAGGTGGTACCAACAATTTTGTAGGGTTCACTCAACACGCGAATATTAAGTGTTCCTTTTAATATTGTATGAATTTTTTCTTACATATACATCATATCATAATTATTACATTTATGCAAACACTAACTTTTTAAAACTCAACATATCTATTAGTATTATAAATAGTACCATCTACTTCTACATAAATAGAGTATTTTCCATTAAGGCCATCTTCATTAATATATTTTGTTACACTAATACCTTCTTTAGTTTCTTCTTCTGTAAATATATCAACACATAAAGCAGTATATGGTCTCTTACTTATAGAAACATTATAAATATTTTTAGTACCATTTTTATAAAGAATAACATTAACATCAGTTCCTCTTTTAAATTTACCCGTAAATACTAATCTATCAACTTCTTTAGTAATACTGATATTATGTTCTTCTTCTATATCTTTAAAATCTTTGCTATTTAAAATAAACCCTAACTCACTATTAGTAACTTCAGTCTCACCTAAACTACCAACAGACTCTGCCTTATCTAAAGTAAAGTTTTCATTTAGAGGATATAAACCCATCTTTTCAACTCGATAATTATTAGTAGGTAAAACTAGTTCAAAGATAACTTCCCCATCTTTATATTCTACAGTATCACTGACTAAACGATCCGCACCACTAATTCCTGCTGGTTGATTAGAATTCTTTCCGTCTACATAAACAATACCACCAGAATGAATTATATAATGGTCACTATCTAAATAATCAACATCAGATATATATGGAGAATAAAATTCACTACCACGTTCTTTTCCATATTCAAATACTTGCTCAATAGTCATTTCTTCTGTATCTATCTTATACATAACACCACGAGAATAACTGTCTTCTGCAGGAACATACTCATCTTCATTCTTAGATTTATTATTACCATTATCAAAGATAAACACATAACCTTCAGGTGTAATCATCGCAGCATGTTGACTCCATTGCCATTCAAAGTCATCTCCAACAGATGTAAAGAAATACTTCTGATATTCTTCGCTCCAGTTAGTAGAATCTCCTATTATCCAGTTTAAATCACCACTATCATAATCTATATTGATAACAGCATCTTGATGTCTACCAGATAAAGTTATAGAATTAGACTCTTCATCATACCATACAGAATTATTATGAAACCAGTCATACTCTACCCAGTTTTCACTCTTACCATCTTCCATATTTAAGATATCTTTTAAATCAAAAGTCTTAACAACTTCACCAGTTTCCCTATCAAGTTCTACAATATAATCTTCTACAGTACCATCTCCACTAGTAAAATCATCACTAGCGACTAATAAATTACCATTAGGCATCTCATAATAATCGTGATGATAACCACCAGGCAAACTATATTCTTTGTATATTTTACCTAACATATCCATCTCATATAAACCAGTCATATAATAAGGACTATTAACTAATCTTTCTGTACTTAGCATCATATGTCCATTATCAAGTCTATTAACCTCCCAAATAGAGTTAATAGTTAAATACCATCTAACATCACCGTTTACATCATATGCACACGTATAACCACCACTAGATGGTGTAAAGAAATATAAATCATTACTTAACTCATCTTTATTAGCATCAACAGAAATAGGTAAAATAAAATCATCTGGTAATGCTTCAGTAGTAATTGTAAATTCATGTCTTACATCCTCATATTCTACAACCACCGTATTATCTCTATCAGGATAAAGTCCATAAATAGGTAAATAATGTTCAGTTCCTTCATCAAAAGTATATTCATAAGTTGTAAGTTCATCATCACCTTCAATAGTAACTTTAGGACTAACGGACGTCTCAGTCTTAAAGATAATTAATGCTGTTAAAGGTGAAATATCATAAGGATTAACAATTACATCAGCATTATCAATATCTTTAAGTTCCGTAGGAAAGTCATCCTCTAATTTACTTTCCTTTTCAATTAAACTACTAACAACTTTCACTTCTTTGCTATTAGTACTCATATTATTAAAAACTACTAAACACCCTATAGCAAGTATTAAAATAATAACTATAATTATAATAACAATTTTCTTTTTCTTCATAATATTTTCCTCCATTCACTCTAATTTTACATTATAAAACTATAGTAAGTAAATAAAACAACAGTTGAAAAAACTCAACTATTAGTTGAGTCTAAACAATCATCTTCAAAACTTAAAGGAACTTCATAAGTAATAGTCTTATCATCAAGACTAGTAGCATTTATCTCTAAGACTAACTGGTTATCTTTAAATAATTTACAACTGCTAGCATAATCATCAACTGTAAAATCAATACTATTAAGCAAACCAGAAAGAGTATCTACATCGCTACTATCACTTTCACAGCTACTAATCTTTGTTTTAGCATCTCCATTAACATCATAAAGATTACAACTTAAACTTTTATATTCAGTATCATCATCACTATTATTATAATCAATACTAGATATATAAATAGATGATTTATCAGGAGAAAAAGCTAGAACACCGCTAACATCAAAATCATTAGAATCAGTCTCTAATACTTTAAACTCATAAGTCTCTTTATGAACGACAAAAAACACAAAAATTCCTATAATACAAATACCTAAAACTGTTATGGGAATAAATACTTTCTTATTTAATCTTTTATTATCTTTAACACTACCCTCTAATAGTTCATCTATATTAACTTCGAATAACTCACTAATAGTTTTAAGAATAGCAATATCAGGAATACTTTTACCATTTTCCCATTTACTAACTGCTTGATAAGTAACACCTAACTTTTTAGCAAGTTCATCTTGAGTTAAATTATTATCTTTTCTAAGTTTTTTTATAAATTTACCAATTTTCTCTTGATCCATAGCATCACATTCTTCCTAAAAACTTATACTACTATTATAGCACATCTACAATTATTTCTAACGAAAAAAACAGTTGATATCATACAACTGTCTTTTTTACTTAACTTCTAATTCTATAGGACAGTGATCACTTCCAAACACTTCACTGTCTATTTTCATGTCCTTTACATTATCTATAAATCTATTTGACACTAAGAAATAATCAATTCTCCAACCAATATTTTTCTCTCTTGCTCTTCCCATATAACTCCACCAAGTATAAGTATCAGTTTTATCTTTATATAGATAGCGATAAACATCAGTAAAGCCACCTTCTAATAGTCTTGTAAAAGCATCACGTTCTTCGATAGTAAAACCAGCATTACCAACATTACCTTTAGGATTAGCAAGATCTATTTCTTTATGAGCAACATTAAAGTCTCCACAAACAATAACAGGCTTCTTCTTATCAAGACTATGTAAATATTTAAGAAAATCTTCTTCCCAAGTCATCCTATAGGAAAGTCTTGACAAGTCTCTTTTGACATTAGGAACATATACACAAACTAAGAAAAAGTTATCATATTCAAGCGTTATAACTCTACCTTCATGATCGTGCATATCAACATCTATTCCATATGCCACATCAAGAGGTTTAACTCTAGAATAAACTGCAACTCCAGAATACCCCTTCTTATCAGCAGTATTTAAATAAAAGTTATACCCTTCAGGTCTAAAAGGAATCTCACTTTCTATTGCCTTAACTTCTTGTAGACAGTAAACATCAGCATTAGTCTCTTTAAAGAAATCTTCAAAACCTTTCTTTAAACAAGCTCTAAAACCTGCTACATTAAAAGATACTATCTTCATACCTCACCTACTTACTGTTCATTGCCTGTAAAGCAGTTATCGCAACAACACCTACTATATCATTAGCATTACATCCACGTGATAAATCATTAACAGGCTTAGCAAGGCCTTGTGTAACAGGACCATATGCTTTAGCTTTTGCAAGTCTTTCTGTAATCTTATAACCAATATTTCCTGCATCTAAATCTGGAAAAATTAAGACATTGGCCTTACCTGCCACCTTACTATTAGGAGCTTTACTCTTAGCAACCTCTGGAACTACAGCAGCATCAAATTGTAACTCTCCATCTAAATTAATATCCGGATATTCTTTCCTAGCCATTTCAACTGCTCTAACAACCTTATCAACATCAGCACATTTAGAAGAACCAAAAGTAGAATGAGAAAGATAAGCAACAACAGGTTCTTCTTCTACTAATAATTTAAATGTATTAGCACTCTCTTTTCCAATTTCTACTAACTCTTCACTAGTAGGATTTTGAATCATTCCACAATCAGAATAAACAAATACTCCATTAGAACCATATTCACAATTAGGAACAACCATTAAAAAGAAAGCAGATGCAACTTTTGTATCTTTACTAGTTTTAATTATTTGTAAAGCAGGTCTTAGTGTATCAGCACTACTGTGACAAGCTCCAGATACAACTCCATCAGCATAGCCATCTTTAACTAACATATTAGCAAAATAAACATAATCATTTAAAATAGTATTTCTTGCATCATCCAAACTAATACCCTTATGTTTTCTTAATTCATAATAATCATTAATTAACTTCTCACTATCACTAAAAGTATCAGGATCAATAATAGTAATACCATTAATATCAATATTATTATCTTTAGCAAGACTTTCTATCTCGCTTTCCTTACCTATTAAAATAATATCAGCAAAAGCTTCTTTCTTTATAATAGAAGCAGCTTCTATTACTCTAACATCATTAGATTCAGGTAAAACAATTCTTTTATAATCATTCTTAACTCTATTCTTTATTTTATCAATAAATTCCATCAAATCATCTCCATAAATATTTTATCAAACACCTAACTCTAAGTCCATAAATTTTTCTTATGAGAAAAGTGCTACTTTTAAATAGCACTATTTAACATTTTTTCTTTTTCTATAATAAACAAATTCAGTTCCTACAAACATTACTAAACCAACACAAGATATAACTAAACCCTCTTTAAAAAATGACGCTATATAAACAATTCTAATATTATGACTACCTTCATTTATCTTAAAACCAATAAAACTCTTATTAACAACTTCATAATCAGTTTTAACACCATCTACATATATTTCAAAGCCCTTATCATATGGAATAGATAATTTAAAATAACCATCTTCTTTTACATTAATATTACCCTCGATAATATCACCTTTAGTCTTATCTCTATCAATAACAAAAGGAGATATTTCATCATTAATAGATACTAAGTCATTATAATCATATAAAGCCATATCAAAGTCAGTTAATCTAAACTTACCCTCGCTACAAGTAATTTCTAAAGTATCACTATTTAAAGAATATTCAAAATCATAATTATTATTATGATACTTCCATCTTCTACAACTAAGTTTATTACTAACTCCATTAATAGTAATATAAGAATCATCTTCACTACACTTATTGTTATAAAGCATCTTAAATCTTAAAAGTACAATATCACTATCAACAATGTTATTTAACTTAACAACTAGCTTATTATCTTTAGAAGCTTTAATAGAATATTCTCCATTATCTTCTTCTATCTTTAAATTCTTACTTTCTAAAACATCATAATCTAGAACATAGTCTTTTACTTTTTTAACATAACTATAACTATAATTTCTATCAACAATAGCATAGTTCAAATAAGCATCTAACTTCTCAAAATAAGATAAACTATTATACTCATCTAAACTCATTATCTTACTAGTACTATAACCAACAGGTAAAACATCTTCATTTCTATAAATACCATCATCTATTTTCTCATAACCTAACATATTATTACTACTATTAAGTAAATACTTATTACCCATATAAAAGTTATATAAAATATTATTATTACCTGTAAGCATTCCATAACTTCTATAAATAAATTCATTATTAATTAAATTGTTATAAAAATCTTTATAATAAGAATTAGATAAAGAAGAGTAAATACTACCCGTATAATAGTCAATATCATAAATATAATTAGATTTATCTAACTTAACACTTTGATCACTCATTCTATAAAAACTATTATCATTATCTAATACATGCTTTACTTTATCACTAGTCTCTTCATAATTTAAACTATCATAAAACTCATTAGTTACAAAAATTTCACTAAAGTTAGTAGGAATCACTAAGATAATTGAAAGAATACCAAGATAGACATAGATAATCATTTTCTTTTTAACTTTATAACTAACTAATAATAAAATAATTAAAATAAGCATATCAACAAAAAATAATAAACATAAAGACTCTTCTTTATAAAAATAAATAAACAAATTAATAACTACAATCAATAAAGAAATGACTATACTTATTTTTAACTTCTTTTTATTATCAAAAACATTCTTAAGAAAATAACCAATTAAAAGAATTGCAAGTGGTAACAGTGGTATAAATGCTTTGCCATTTAAATACATTCCACCATTAAATATATAATCAAAAACAGGAAAAATTAATAAAATACTAAAGATTATACTAATAACTTTAACCTCTCTTTTTTTAGTAACAATTCCATATATCAAAGCAATTATAAAGATAGCACTAACTCCAAGAGAATATGTTGAATAAAGCGTATTAGAAATATCAAAATTAGGAATAAATAAACTTAACAAAGAAATATTCTTGTTAGTAGCAGTTCTACCTCCAAATAAAGCCACTGCTGTAGGAAGTAATAAAACTGCAGAAATTAATACAGGTATTAACATTATAAAAATAAACTTAAAACCTTCTTTAAAGAAATCTTTAACAGTAATTTTTTCATCTTTTTTATTTTCTATATATCTAAAAATACCATAAAGTAAAACTGTCAAAAGCCCTACAACACTAAAGTAATAACTAGTTAAAATCATTAAAACAATAGATATAACTAAAAGAGAAATTTTCTTTTTATCAAAATATTTATCAACACCTATTAAAGCCATAAGTAAAAAGGGCATATAATCTACAAACATAATATGACGATGAAAATGGAAAATCAAACATCCTGCCGTTAAAAATAGTAAAGTACTAACAAAACATATCTTTGAATCAAATCTTCTTCTCAAGAAATAATACATTAAAACAATACTTACTATTAAACAAACAATCATACTAAACTGTATATAAGTGATCATAGATACAAAAGGCAATAAATAAGAAATTAAAATAATCGGATTAAAAAGCCCATAATAAGATATATTATAGATATTTTGTCCCCCTCCAAGATTAAAAGCAAAGTTGGGGAATATTTCTCCTGTATCATAGAATAATTTTCTTAAATAATCAGGAAACACAATATGTTGACTAAGCCAATCAACTTTTGAGCCAAAAAAATTAGTAAAATTAACAAGCATCAAAACAATAACTAAACTAATAATAATTAAAGTTAAAACGTTTATAATATCGTTTCTATGTTTACTAAACTTCTTCATAGGTCCCCCTTAATTAATTGAAATACTACTATTTAATGGTACTACTTGTATCATTGTATTACCATCACTAACAACTAACTCATTACCACCATAATAATAATGAGTCTTACCACTTCTAGAATCTTTACTCCAAGTAATAGGTATAGCATAACCATTAGTAATGTAATATCCTTCCCCATTACCTACAGTATCTAAATCTTGTCTACCATAACTATCAAGTGTACTATTATTAACTTTCATAATAATTATATTCTTATAATGATATTGTACCCCACTATCTCTATCAGTATGCGGACTATTATTCATATAACGTAAATAATATCTATTAGTAGAATCATAAGTATAACTTCTAACCTGACTATAAGAATAAGTCATACTGATATTATTGGCAGTTAACAAGTCACTTGTAGCATTAAAATTAACATCATCAGGAGTATAATTCAAAAGACTATAATTATCACTAGTAGTACTATAACCTTTACTTCCTGCAACATTATATAAATCTTCTATACTCGTAAAAACATTATGAGGTGCTGCAATATTGTAATTACGATAATACCCACTATCATAAAGACCATTTATATTATTAACACCTAAAGATCTAATATCATTTTGGGCAAAAGTACTCCATCCATAATGAGCATATATAGCATCACTCTCTAACGCATAATCTAAAAAATAATGTCTACTACTACGAACTGGTCCAATAACACTAGTATTAACATCTTTAAAAATAGCCATTATCCTGGTTAGTCCACCTTCAACAATAATTTCATATGTTAAATAAGCATCTTGTAACCCTACATGAGCATTATTACCTACATTATTATCAATCATAACAGCTATAGGACGTCTATTACTATTAACATCATAAACAGTTAAATCTTTTTTCTCTACTGTCGTCGCATCATCGATTTTCACATCTCCTTTTTTCTTAGAATCATCATTCATAGACAATAAAAAGTAAAAAAGTCCTGTTAATAACAAAAGCCCTAAAACACTAATAACTGTAATTATAATTATCTTCTTTTTATTATTCTTAGGTTTAATTCTAACTTCTCCTAAAGACTTTGGTTTTCTCACGACTACCACCCAACTAAATTTTAGCATATTATAAAGAATAATTAAACTTTAAAGAAAAAGTTTCTAAAACTTGACAAAAAAGACTACAATTAATTAATTGTAATCTCTCTATCACTAGGCATAATTTGTATAAAAGTATTACCATCACTAACCTCTATTTCATCGCCATTACTATAAGAATAATAAGTCTTACCACTTCTAGAATCTTTCTCCCAAGTAATAGGCATCATATATCCATTAGTAATATAATAACCAACTCCCGTACCTACAGTATCTAAATCTTGTCTACCATAATCATCAAGAGTATTATTATCTACTTTCATAATAATTATATTTTTATAATGATATTGCTCTCCACTATCTCTATCAGTATGAGCAATGCCATTCATATAACGAAGATAATAACCTTTTTCACTATCATAAGTATAACTTCTAACCTCACTATTTGAATAAGGAATCTCAACACTAGTTAAAGCCGTTCCTTCTAAACTACAATTATCGCCATCACAGTTTAATGCATTATCAGTTTTTTCTAAATCCACACTTTTAGCAACAAAGTTTAAATTCTCATAATCATTAGATGTAGTATCATAACCAAGCTCTTCAGCTTTTAAGTATAAATTATCAATACTAGTAAAAACATTATGGGGAGCTGCTATATTACTATCTCTATAAAATGCATCATCATAAAGGCCATTAATATTATCAACACCTAAAGCTTTAATATCATTTTCAGCATATGTACTCCATCCATAATGAGCATATATAGCATCGCTCTCTAAAGCATAATCCAAAAAGTAATGTCTACTACTTCTAACTGGCCCAATTACACTAGTATCTACATCTTTATAAAGAGCCATCATTCTAGTTAAGCCACCTTCAACAATGATCTCATAAGTTAAATAAGCATCTTGCAATCCTACTTGTTCATCATTATCTACATTGTTATCAATCATAACAGCAATAGGACGTTTATTACTATTAACATCATAAACACTTAATTCTTCTTCTTTTTCCACTAATGGTATATCATTACCAAGATAAATGAAATAATAGTAAGCTCCTCCTACTAAAGCTAATAAAAGAATAATAAATATAATAATAGCAATTCTTTTTCTCTTTTTCTTTTTCATGGGACTTCACCTCTTATTTAATTTTATCACAGTTTTACATCACTTAGTAGAACAATTTATCATAAAAGTCATAGATTATATTAGGTGATTATATGTCTCAATTAGTTCAATATACAAGTAAAGAATTAGATTTGCTAGCAAGATTAATGCGAGCAGAAGCAGTAGGCGAAGGAGATTATGGTATGCTTATGGTCGGTAATGTAGGAGTTAACAGAGTCCTTGCTAACTGTTATACTTTTAGAAATATAAATACAGTTACGCAAATGGTATTTCAAAATCCAGGAGGTTTCGCTGGCATCAACAGCCCTCAATTCACATCAGGTTCCACTATCAAAGAAAGAGAACTAGCAGAAAGAACCCTAAGAGGAGAATATTACTACCCTGCTACTAATGCTTTATGGTTCTATGCTCCTGGAAGAAATAGCAATTGTATTAGTACTTGGTATGATCAAGCCTTAGCAGGAAGATTTAAAAATCACTGTTTTTATGCACCAGATCCTAATGTTTGTCCACCACTTCATTAAAAAATATTGTCAAAATAAAAGAACTTATGCTATAATTAATATGTTCTAGTAAGAACCCATAGGGGCGTGGTATAATGGTAGCATAGGAGTCTCCAAAACTTTTGATGGGAGTTCGATTCTCTCCGCCCCTGCCATTTAGAATTATAAGTAGCAATAGTGCTGCTTTTTATTTTTATCTAACAAGTTATCGATTTCATCTGAAATCTACTATATAAAAATTTTATCTTTCTTATTTTATTTAAATAGACATAACTTAACATAAAATCGATCTTATTAACTTGCTTTCTTTTAATATAAAACCTACAATTAAGATGGAGGTAGAATATGGAAGCAAAAAATATTAAAAATGTTGCCTGTGTTGGTGCAGGTGTAATTGGTTATAGTTGGGCTTTATATTATTCTCTAAAAAAACTATCAGTAAATGTTTATGATATAACTGATGATGCTTTAAATCTTGCAAAGACAAGAATACATGAAAGTCTACTTAACTTAGAGAAAAACAATGTTGTAACAGAAGAAGAAATTAAAGAAATTGAAAGTAGAATTAATTATACTACATCAATGGAAGAAGCTGTAAAAAATGTAGAACTTATTACTGAGTCTGGTCCTGAAAACTACGATATTAAAAGAAAAATGGTTGAAGAGATGGAAAAATATACCAAAGAAGATACAATTATTGCCTCATCTACATCAGGACTACTAATTACAGAAATAGCAAAGGATGCAAAACACAAAGAAAGGTTTATTGGAGCTCATCCTTATAATCCACCACATTTAATACCACTAGTAGAACTTACTAAAGGAGATTATACAACTGATGAAGTAATAAACACTGCTAAAGAGTTTTATCAATCTATTGGTAAAGAACCAGTCGTATTACAAAAAGAAGCCTTAGGATTTATCTGTAATCGTATTCAAATGGCTGTTTATAGAGAAGTATGTGATTTAGTAATGAAAGGTGTATGTACTATTGAAGATGCTGATAAAGCCGTTACCTATGGGCCAGGATTAAGATGGGCTATTATGGGACCTAGTTTAGTCTTTGAATTAGGTGGTGGTAAAGGTCATGTAGATGGTCTTATGAAACACTTAAACTCATCTATTAGTTTATGGTTACATGATATGGCTGATTTCAAAGATTTTCCAGAAGAATTTCCTGAAATAGCAAGAAAAGGTGTCGAAGAAGCTTTAAAAAATAGACCTAAAGAAATAGGTAATGATGATGAATCTCTGGCTGAATACCGTGACAAAATGTTAATAGAAATATTAAAACTACATAACAAACTCTAAAAGTATTGCTTTATTAGTAATACTTTTCTTATTTACAAATTTGTTATATAATAAAGCATATATTTTCAAGGAGGAATACCAATATGGAATATAACTTTAAAAAAGAAGTAAACTTATTTATGATTTTTGATATACTAGGAGATACTGTAAGAACCGGCCCAACTCTTTGGTATATTGATAGAAAAAGACTTGAAGATGTAAAAGACCATGTTCTAGATTTAATATTAATATTCAAAATATTAGAAAAATATTTACCTACAAATATCAATAAAGATAAAATAATTAATTATATAATATGTCATGACCTACCTGAAGCTATTACAGGAGATATAACAAAGTTTGAAGGAGTTTCTAAAGAAGAAATAAAAAGAGTAACTTCAGTCGCTATCAATTACTTATCAAGTAAATTTGATGATGTGATAAATCTTTCTAACATATTAAACAGTTATGAAGAAAGAGTTGATCTAGAATCTAAAATTGTTCACATGATAGATAAAGTACACTCTTCTACTACCTTTATCAAATATCAAAGTGAACAAAATATTAATATGAACGATTCAAGAATTATCAAAGAGTTAAGGAATCATCCTTTTGTAGTAGAAAAAATTGCTGAAGGAAAAGATTTAGCAGATATTTTCTTTGAATTTCATTTAATGGCTGTAAATTTTACAGACGAAGAATGCGAAAAATATAATATTACAAGAGCTGAAGCAAATAATATTGTTAATGTCATAAAAGCTTTTGCCACTGAAATGCATAATCAAAAATCAAATAATACATTATTAAACTTCAATAAAGATTTCCCACAAGATGCAATGGATTACAACAGAAAAGTTAAAGAAAACAAATACAGAAAATTAGTTCGTGATAATATTCCAGAAATATGTATATCAAATGGAGAAAAGCCAATTTTCCATGTATTAGACAGTAAAGACTATTGGAATGCCTTATTACAAAAAGATACCGAAGAATTACAAGAAGTAAAAGAAGCTGAAGAATCTGAAAATAAAGAGGAAATATTAAAAGAATTAGGAGACAAACTAGAACTTATTAGAGCCATGGCCGAATATCAAGGTTTTACTTTAGAAGATGTTATAAAACAAGCAAATAAAAAGAAAGAAACAAATGGAGGTTTTCAAAAAAAATTATTTTTAGAAGCAGTTATTAAAAAAGAGGCCTAACCTCTTTTTTTAAACTTCACTTTCTGCAGTATATAAGTTTTGATATTGTTTACAACTCTTTAATAACTCTTTATGAGTACCACTACCAACTAACTTTCCTTTTTCAATAACATGAATAGTGTCAGCATCAACAATAGTAGATAATCTATGAGCAACTATAATAATTGTATGATCTTTAACTAAATCATCAATAGTTTTCTTAATATATTCTTGAGACTCATTATCAAGAGCACTAGTCGCTTCATCAAAAAGAATTATCTTAGTATTTAAAAGAAGTGTTCTTGCAATAGCAAGTCTTTGCTTTTGTCCACCCGATAAATTAATACCACCTTCGCCAATTACCGTATCATATCCTTTTGGTAAACTCATAATATAATCATCTATATAAGCTCTTTTACAGTACTTTCGCACCATCTCTAAACTAACATCTTCCTTAACCAATCTAAAATTTTCAAGTATTGTTAAATTAAATAAAAATGGACTTTGTCTAATAATAGAAATATTGCCTCTCAAAGACTCTTCAGTTAAATCTCTAATATCAATACCATCTATAGTAATAGAACCCTTAGTAGCATCAAAATATCTAAGTAATAAATTAAATATTGTACTCTTACCATTACCACTACGTCCTACAATAGCAATCTTCTTCTTTGGTACAATTTCTAAATTAAGACCATTTAAAGTAAAATCTTCATCTTCTTTATACTTAAATTTAACATTATTGAACTTAATGACACCTTTAATATTTTCTAATACCTTATCCCCATATACTTCATCATTATATAAACTATTATTTAAAATCTCCCCTATTCTTTTTAAAGACACTGTTACTTTATTAAAACTAACTCCAAAGTCACTAATACTCTCAACTACTTCATCAATTCTCCAAATATAAGACTCCATCATTAAGAAAACAGAAAGACTAATAACACCATCTAAATAACACTTACCAGTTGTAAATAGTATTAAAAACTGAATCAAGAAATAAGCTAAATTGTTAAAGCCATAATACCATCTTTCATACTTTCTAACTTTAGCAGTATGAGAAAATAAATTATCAATAACTTTAGAAACATTACTTTCTATTATCTTAGTAATACCTAAAGATTTAATTTCTCTAATTCCTGTAACATTTTCTGTTGCAACTTTTACATAAGAATCACTTTCTTTTTTGATTTTTTCCTGACTTTTCTTAATTCTAGGAAAAAACTTCATGGAAATAAAGCCCATAATAATGGCAAGTAATAAAATTTCTATAAATAAGACAATTGATATTCTTATTGCAATAACAATTACAATAATAACAACTACCGCCTTACAAATGAGTCTAACCATTTTAGATAATAATTCCATAACTCTATCTGGATCAGTATATAAACGATTAATAAACTCCCCTACACCTATCTCTTCAAATGCAATAGCAGGTAATTTATCTATCTTTCTATACAAATCTTTACTTACATTTTTTGTAAACTTAATCTCAAAATATGTATATAAAGCATCTCTTGGTATCTGTAAAAAAGTGTAGAAGATAATGTAAATCCCCTCATATAAAGCTAAATAAAAGACAAAAGTATTAATATCTTTAGCAGTTAAAGCTTCAACAGCAACACCCCAAAAATACACTGATATTAAAGCAGGTAAATATGATAAAGCTACTAAAATAATATAAATAATTAGTCTCAACTTATCATCTTTTATATAATCCCAAAATATTTTGAAATGTTTTAATTTTTTCATTGAACGAACACTCCTTCCACAAAAAAACTACTGTAAAGTAGTTTCCACAAATATCATATCAAGCTCTAAAAAGTATGAAAATCTTTTAAACTACTACTGTAAAACAATATAATAAATTTTTTTATTTACACTAGCATCTAAAAGACTCATACCACTCACACTCCTTTTTAAGTGTTCTAATGATAACATATAGATACCTTCTTGTCAAATAAACTTAAAGGCCATCACTAAAACTAGTAAATTCATGTCTTTCTATTTTAGGTAGTCCATATTTTTCTTTACCTAACTTAATCGCTTTAATCATAAAAGCCATATTCCTACCTAAATTTCTCATCGTCTCTAGACCTTCTTTATCTTTTTCTACATCTTTGGCATTAAAGCCATGAACTTCATTAAAGTAACTACTAGAGACAATAGGCATATTAGAAATAGTAAAATATTTGTTAATCTCATCCATTGCCGATGTAGAGCCTGCTCTTCTTGAAGATAAAACAGCAGCACCTACTTTCATAGTCTTATCAAAACGTGTGCTATAAAACAATCTATCCAATAAAGATATAATTGTTCCATTACTACCAGCATAATAAACTGGACTACCAATAATAATACCATCAGCTTTTTCAAACTTTAAAGCTACCTCATTAACAATATCATCAAAAATACATCTACCACTTTTAGAACAGGTATGACAAGCTATACAACCCCTAATATCCTTATTACCAACAACAATAGTTTCTGTCTCTATTCCTTCTTCATTAAGAGTTTTACTAACTTCTTCTAATGCTCTAGCAGTACAGCCATGTAATCTAGGACTACCATTTAAAATTAATACTTTCAAAACAATCATCTCCTTTTAAATTATATCACATTTGAAAGAAACACTTTATAGATGTATAATATACTCGAGGTGATATAATGATTATATGTCCAAACTGTAAAACAGAAAATCCTGATGATGCTAAATTCTGTAAAAACTGTGGTTATTATTTTTTAGAAGAAACAGAAAACAAAAATGATAAAAGTAAAAAAGACAAAAAAGAAAAGAAAAATAAAGTAAAACATAAAACTAAAACCAAAAACAAAACTAAGACTAAAGTAAAAAAAGAAAAACCACAGTCCAAAAAATATGTGCAGTATAATGATAAACCTAGATCTAGTATCTTTACAAAAGTACTGTTACTGTTCTTTATTCTTTTATCCCTAGGACTAATCGCTATAGTTAGCATCTTAGGTTACAATTATTATATGGAAAATAACATAGAAGTTCCTAATGTTATAGGCTATTCTTATGAAGAAGCAACTAGAGTACTTGATACTGCCAATTTAAGTTATGAGATGAAAGAAGAAGAAACAACTAATAAAGATGAAGTTGGTATCGTTATAGAACAAAGCAAAAAAGCAGGTTCTAAAACTCATGAAAATGCAGTTATTACTTTAACTGTAGGAGTACTAGATAATCATGTCATTGTTCCTAACATTACAAGTATGAGTCTAGAAGAAGCTACAACCATTTTAAATGAAAATGGTGTTACTTACAGAATAGAATATGAAGAAACTGATGAAAAAGAAAATAACACCGTTATAAATCAAAGTATTAAAGCAAATAAGAAAATAGAAAACACCGAAGTTTTAACTATAACTGTAGCAAGAAATAATAACAGCAATAATGAAAATGCAACTGATAAAAATGAAACACAAGAAGAAAATAAAGAAGACTCTTCAACTAATGAAGAGATACCTAATGAAAACTAATCTAATAATCGCTGACTTTTCTAACATTGAAAAAACATATTTAGGTAATAAATATCAAAACGTTATAGATTTAGATGCCACTACTTATGCTTATACAGATATAGAATTAGAAAGCTTAAATATAGAAGAGCAAAAAGGTTTAAAAAGATCTCCTAATAAAGATTTCCCAAATAACTATAAAAAGCTATTGAAAAAGCCAAAAAGAAATATGACATAACACTAGTATGGGATAGAATAGATATAGTAAATGAATATCTAAAAAATAATATTGACTTCATAATATGTTAGCCAGAAGAAAAAGGTTTAGAAGAATATAAAAATAGATTTTTAAAAATAGGAAACAGTAAAGACTATGTTAAAATAAAAATAAATGAATATTATGAAAAAGTTAAATATTTTAACACTTTACCTATCAAAAAAATAATCTTAAAAGAAAAAGAAACCTTAGAAGATTATCTTATAAAAAATAATATTAATTTAAAAGAAAAAGATCTACAAATTTAAGTAGATCTTTTCTAATACATAGATACTTCTACGACATTGAAAGTAGCACTTTGCATCGCTTCTAAATCTTCACTACTAACATAAGTAAAAATATCAAAATTTTGGCTTTGTCCAGCTCCTAAACTATTGGCCATGACATAATCAGTTGCAATTCTACTACCACTTGCATCAACCGCTTCAATTTGAATATTAAATGATTTAATTTCATCTGTTAAGTTAGTAACTGTAACAGTTAGTTTAGAATCTACAAGTCCATAATCACCTAAAGAACCTTCAAAATTACCAATACTAACATCAACATCATTACCAAGAATCTCTTCAGTATTATTACCAACCGCATTATCTAAATCATCAGACACTTTATCTAAAGACTCAGCCCAACTACTTTGTAAAGATAATGTAATAACAACAGATAAAATTCCTAAAATTAAACCAGCAATCGCTTTACCTTTACTTGCTTTCTTAGCAAAAGAAACAAAAGCAAATATTACTGCAAGTATTCCTAAAAAGAAAGCCGCATTATTAAGAATCGGAATAAAGGATAAACAAATACCAATAATACCTAATACCAAAGCAGCAGTAGCAAAACCACTTTTTCTCTCTTTCAAATTTTTAAAATCATCATCCATACTAATTTACTCCTTTCCACTCCTATTATATAATAAAATAGTCTTGCAGTAAATAGTTCGTGTGAATATTTTGCAGTAAATAATATCATACCTTTATTAGGAGGTATGTATGAAATTAAAATTCAATAATTTAAAAGACTTACTTATTTTTAACATAAAGTATTATCGTTACGTAAATAATTATTCCCAAGAAAAACTAGCTGAATTATCTAAACTTAGTCCAAGGTACATAACAGATGTAGAAAGAGGACTACATTGTCCAACTATTCCTAAATTAGAAAGCATTGCCAAATCTTTAAATATTGAACCATATATTCTATTTATGAATGAAAATAGAGACAAAGCCATCATAGACAAAATGAATAATAATAGACAATATAATCAAAAATAGAACTTAGCTTTAAACTAAGTTCTATTTTAAGTTAAAGAACTACCTTTAGTATTAACTAAACCAACTGTAATCACAGCATCTTTATCAAAACTTTTAGGAAGCCATTTATTACGCAAAATACTATCTTGCTTAACATCATAACTACTATCTAATCCATTTGCACTAAGAACATCTGGATCTAAACTACTTTGATAATCTTCTGAATCAATTGAACCTGGTCTTAACAAAAACTTACGATCTAAACTTGAAATGTTTTTTAAAGCATCATTATAACGTGCTAAACCATCAATTAGTTTTTCTGTATCAATTGAAGGAGTATCTGTTGAAACAGCTATTGTAACATGTGGCATTTTTTGTCCATCAACTGCTTTTTCTATATTCGAAGGAATAAGATTAGGATAAGCAGAAGTTGTATCATAAACACCTTTTTGCATATCGCCACCAGTAAATTCAGCAGCCATACCTAAAGCTAACAAATCGGCATGACTATTACCAGATTCATAACTAGCATCTACCTTATAACCTGATCCATTATAACTTGTAAAGGAAACAAAACACTCTGTACCATCCTTATAAAATTCATCAATATTTCTAACTTCACATTCAAGCCCTTTATCATTCAAATCTTCTGCTGCTTGATCAATCATTTCACTACTAATACCATCATTAACAAGAACAACATTTAAGCTTGATAAATCTTCTGCACTAATATCAATAGCATATGGTTCTTCAGTATTAATAGAAACATCTATTGGTTTTTCATCAGATTTATCTAAAAAAGTTTTACACCCAACAATACCTAAAGTAACTAAACCTGTCGTAATAGCAACTAAGCTTCCTTTTACTATCATTCTTCTTGCACGTAATTTTCTCTTTCTAGCAGCCTTAACTGCATTTGGAGTTGCTCTAAAATTACTAATTTTTCTCTCACTCATAATAAAACCCTACTTTCTACTAGTATTACTAGCAATTACATTAAGTAATCTAATAACTTCACCAAGTCCATAAATTATACTACAGAATACAAAACTACCAAGCCAAAATAACAAAGTTAAAGATAAATTATATTCTGTTTTTGTACAAGTTGCAAAAAGCTCAGATGTCTCACTACAAGCCGGAAATAAATTACCAATAATAACACCAGTAATAAACAAAAATATAAACAAACATACAGCTAACTGTTGATAAAAGTTATAATTTCTTTTCTTTTGAACTTCATTACTTATTTTTTTTAATTTAGGTAAATCTTGACGTTGTTCATCAATTTCATCAAATAAATCTTTCATTTCTAAGCCTCCTCATCTTTATTCTTTTTAGGTCTTCCTCTTCTTTTAACCTCTTTAGACTTTAAAGCAGTATCATCAGCTTTTTTTATTTCTTTCTTATCTTCTACTATAACATTTTCTTCTTTAGGCTTATCATTATCTTTAGAAATATTATTACTCTCTTCTTTTCTCTCAATATACTCTTTATATAAATAAATATATCTAACAAACATAAACTGATAAATAGCTTCTAACAAATAAACAACTACATCTTCAAAACTATTAACAGATATTAAAGATACAATCAAACTAATAGCAATTATACCAATCAACAAATAA
The DNA here is from genome assembly GCA_944358305.1 of uncultured Bacilli bacterium. Classification (GTDB taxonomy): domain Bacteria; phylum Bacillota_I; class Bacilli_A; order RF39; family UBA660; genus Onthousia. The sequence goes on from CALVQK010000003.1 coordinate 47,657, forward strand.
TAATATTGCCCATTATTAATCTCTGCCAAAGGACTATCAGATAACTTTAAATCTTTACCTATAACTGTACTAGTAAAGAAAGAATAACCAAAATATAATGTAATTAAAACATTAAAAGCTAAAGTTAAAATAGAACTAAAACCAAAAGATTGAAAAATTGTAAACAAACTAGCAAAAGTAGTTAATAAATAAAATGTAAACATAATTAAGTTCAAGTAATCAAAATATTTTTTACCAAACTTAACTCTAATTAAAATAAAATATATTAAACTAACTAAATAAATACTATTATGATTAATAATAGATCTAAATATATCTCCTGCCTCCATATGGCTTTGAATAGCAAAAGACTGAGATAAAATTATAAGTACTACTAATAATCCTATCAATATAAACGTAACCATACTAGGGCTATCAAAAAAATCTTTTTCATTATTTTTATTCATAATCCCATACCTACCTTTCTTTACTCCATTATAATTATAACATAAAAGAGAAAAAAAGAATATTAATTTAATCAACTAATACTCTTTTCCTATAAGCAGTTTTTTCATCTATATCATAATTTTTTGCAATATCTTTTAGACTACTATATTTATCTCCATAATTTAAAGCAACTAATTTAACAAACAATTCTTCTTCATAATATCCATCAAGAAGATTCTTTCCATTTTTCATAAGGCCATAAACTTTAACTGTATCTACATTATCACCATTAAGTTCATCAAAAGACCAGTCACTAACTTTATAAATATCATAATCTTCTGCTGTAACATCTTGATTATATATTAAGTATTCACCACATCTTAAAGTAACTTTTTTAGAATCATTATCAAAAACAACTTTAGATTCATATATATCACAATAAGTACTACCAGAAAAATTATTTTTAATATTAGTTACTAACTTATTATTAATTAATTCATATAAATACACAATATCTTCGCTAGTCTCATTATTATAATTAACAGCATTAATACCTACAGTCTTAGCATTATATTTAAATACTTGAAATTTCTCATGCTTATTATTGTTAATTACTATAAACAAAAGGATCGCACTAAGTACTAAACAAGTAACTGCAACTGTTAAAAATTCATAAGTTCCCTTTCCATTCTGATTAAATCTTGGCATCATAGTTTTTTATCTTTCCTTCTATACTATCATCAACTATTTTTATAGTATCAATACAAAGTTTTAAAGCACTATCATAATTACCTTTAAAGAAAAGAGAACTAGCTCTATCAAGCCCACTATTAATATCTTCATGCAAAGATCTATATCTATTACCATATACAATTAAAGTTTCTGTTAATTTAGCCTTATCTATCATACTTAAAGTTGTATTATAAAGTTTTAAAACTAAATCACGAGCAGTATCTACTCTCGTATTAAGAGTCTTAATAACTATCGGTTTACGAGATAACTCTTTAACTACCTCTTCTATTGCCTCATTCGCTTCATTAAGTTCAACAAAATAGTTATCACTAATTATAGGTAGTTTAAACTCTCTCATCTTCTCTTTACATTCTTTAAGTAACTTATCAATCTCTCCTAACTGTTCTCTTGCTCTTTGTTCATCTTCATACATATTACCAAGACTCTTAAGAGCAACATCTAAAGTTGATTCAGTCTGTTTAAGTTTAAGTGTTAACTCATCAACTTCTTTAGTTACTAAAGAATATGGCGTTGCTTTATTCTTAACTCTATCTAATATATTTTTATATTCATCTTTAATAGCAGTTAAATCTTTATTAACTTCATTTATAATCTTAACGTCTTCTTCCTTAAGATCATACATATTCTTAATATCATCTAACTGTTCATAAATATCTGTAACTATTCTTTCAGTTTTCTTTAACTTTTTACCAAAGTCTTTAATACCTTCTTCATATACTTTACGAGAAAGTCTCTCTTTTTCAAAATCAACAAATATACTATCTAGATAATCAAGTATAGTTTTAAGTTCAAACATACAGTCTTCAAGATTTAAAACTTTTATTCTATCTAAAATAGTTCCTACATTTTTACGAGACTCTTCTAAATTATAATCAAGATTAAGATATTCTATAGGATAACCTTTTTCAGTCATATCTTTACCTGTATCTTCAATCTCTTTAATTCTTTTAGGAATAAGCTGTTTACACATAAGCATTAAATCAGGAACTTCTGTAACTACTATTTCCATATGTTCAATCATTGTATCTAAGGCTTTAACGATATGAACAACTTCACTATACATATTTTCATCCATAGCTTTTTCAAACTCTAAAAATCTTTTTTCAATATTTTCAAGTTGTAACTCTATCGCTTCTGCCATCTCTTCATATAAATTCTTATGATCATTATACTCTTTATTTAAAGCTCTATATTTAGTCTTAAGTTTACTAATAATACTACGATATTTCTCTTCAGATAAAGTAATCTCTTTAATCTGATCAAGTAAATCATCTGCTTGTTCTCTAACTTTATAAACTTCTATCTCACATTTAGCAATTCTAAATTTAGCAGTTTTATACTCTTTTTTATCTAAAAGCGTATCTAATTCTATTAACATATCATCTATTTTTGGAATATCTACATTTTTAATTGTATCAAACCTATCTTCCCACTTTTGATACTTCTCTTCCATTTTCTCATTTTTAATAATAGGTTCAAGTTTAGAAAGTTCTAATAATACAGGAGTACTACCTATCAAATTCTTTTCTCTTTCCAAACTATCATATATATTTTGGTAATAATTTTTTTGCTTTCTTTTTAAAATAGTGATAATAGCAACTATTAAAATCAAAACTACAATGATAACACATATTATATACAAAAGTGTATGTCCCATTACTATCACCTCTACTATAACATCATAACATAAAAAAAGGTTTAAATCTACCTCTTTTCATATTAATATATAATAAGAATTTACAAGGCATTAATAACTTATCTATTATAAAGATTGACAAACTAAAAGGCATAATATATAACTAAAATATAAGGAGGTTTATATGTATTGTCCAAATTGTGGAAAGCAAGTAGACGAAAAGGCCGTTGTTTGCATTAATTGTGGCTGTGCTCTAAATTTTAATCAATTACTTTCAAAAAAGAGTCGTGGAAAAGGAATTGCTAGCATGGTTTTAGGTATTCTTGGCGTTGTCTATTCACTTGCCGGTTTCAGTATATTAACTGATTTATCTTTTTTAAATTATGAAGATTATGCTTCAAGAATCGGTTATGCAATTGGAACTGTTTTATTCCAAAGTGTGTTTGCTATTATTGCAATTTGCTTAGCAATATCAGAAAGAAAAGAAGGAAAAAATGGATTTAATACAGCAGGTTTTTGGCTTTCAATCGTCACATTTATATTCGTAGTTATCCAATTCTTTGCAATTATGGCTTATTAGAAAGAACTCAAAAGGTTCTTTTTTATTAGCTATTGACAAAAAAACATTTTCATAATATGATATTAGAGCATATTTACTTGAAACAGCAATGTCTTACTTTATTCAATGTGTTTTCAAAAAGTTTTAGTAACTTTTGTGCTGTAAAGTGAAAGAAATACTCCCTGAATAAATGGTGAAGACAACTCAAGGGAAATGCAAAATATAAAGAAAGGAGAAAATTATGGCAAGATATACAGGACCAAGTTATAAGCAATCAAGACGTGTTGGTTTTTCATTATCTGAAACAGGTAAAGAACTTGCAAAAAGACCATATGGACCAGGACAACATGGAAATGCTAGACATGGTAAACCAAGTGATTATGGTACACAATTAAAAGAAAAACAAAAATTACGTTTCATGTATGGTGTTAATGAAAAACAATTTAGAAAAACTTTTAATGAAGCTGCTAAAATGCCAGGAGTACATGGTACTAACTTCTTAATATTACTAGAATCTCGTTTAGATAACTTAGTATATCGTATGGGATTTGCAACTACTCGTCGTGGTGCAAGACAACTTGTAAACCATGGACATATTACCGTTAATGGTAAAAAAGTTGATATTCCTTCATACAGAGTTAAACCTGGAAGTGTTATTGCTTTAAAAGAAAACTCTAAAGATCATAAAGCTGCTGCTGAAGCTTTAGAAAAAGTTAATAAACGTGTTGAATATGTAACTTTTGATGAAAATAAAAAAGAAGGTACTTATGTAAGATATCCTGAAAGAAACGAACTTAACATGGATATTAATGAATCATTAATCGTTGAATTCTATAACAAATAGAAAATGAAAAAATCAAGGATTGAACTAACAAGTTCATTTAAATCCTTGATTTTTTTAAATTTTAGAACTATAAACACATTAATTATTTAACATTTTTTATACTACATAACATATAGCAAAGGAGGTAAATATGAAATTTTATAATGATAATAAAGATTGTAAGGATAACTGCCTTTGCGAAGTTGTTAAATGTCTAACTAAGAATAGCACTGGACCTACAGGTCCTACTGGGGCGACAGGAGCAACTGGAGCTACAGGAACTAACGGTATCCAAGGTCCAACGGGGCCTACTGGAGCAACTGGTCCTACAGGTCCTACTGGAAACTGTGCATGTTCATGTGTTTCTAGAGGAGAATTAGTAACAAATGGCGGAATGGAAAATGTTATCGATAATAAACCAACTGGATGGTTATTTACTAACCCTGATAATATAATATCAGAAGAAAGCCAAGGAAGAGTTCATTCAGGAAATTGGTCTGTTAACATAGGAGATAGTTCAACATTATCACAAGTAATAAACAATATAGAACCTGGTTGCTTTTATGAATTAAGTTTCTTTGCAAGAGGAGAAGGAGCTCAAGTATCACTTAATGCTAATGTTATATTTATAACTAATTCGGGTGATATCCTTGGCGGTAATATTATGATAAGAGAACAAGATATAACTAACAGCAACCGTGATTTTGCATATTATAGATTAATTACATCACAAGCCCCAGCTGGAACTACAGGAATTAGAATAGAATTCATAGTAAGTGCAAATGGCAATCAATCATTAGATCTAGATGATGTATCATTAACAAGCCTATAAAAAAACTGCATCACTGCAGTTTTTTACTCTTCTACTTTAACTCCATACAATCAAAATTATCTTTAATAATAGAAATAACACTATCACTTGCCACAATTAAAATAGATTTATCTAAAGGAAGAGATTTAATAAGACTAATAATCTCATCTTTTTTTTCATCTTCTAAAATATGACTTCTTTCTACTATTATTTTATCACCAACAAGAATAAGAGCACTACTAAAATCTTTTAATAAATATGAAGTATAACACATATCAAAATTAATGGCATTATTTCTTAACTTTAATTTTTTACCATACTGTACTCCTTCTTCACTTAAAGGAGGATTACCTTTACCACTAGTATCTTTATCCTCCTTAAAGCTTTTAACTACATAAAGCATTACTTATAAAAATCTCTTTCCAAATCTTTACTATATTTTAAGAAATAAGTGCGATAATCTTTATTATTACTACCAAGTTCTTCTGAAGAAGATGCACCACCTACTAAATAACCATCATCCATAACTAAAACATCACTAAAGTAATCAATACCTTCACCGTTTTCTGTCGCTTTAGATAATTCTTCTAAGTCACTATTATACTTAACAATAACACCACGATAATCTAAATAATTATAAGTATCAGTAGATTTTTCTTCATCTTTCTTATAAGTATGACCAACTACAATTAAATCATCGCCATCACTTACAATTTTATTAAATCTAAGAGCATTATTTCTACTAAAAGTAACTTCATTTAATACATTACCATCACTATCATATTTAACAATTAGTCCCTCAGTAACTTTATCTTCATCTTTAGCATCAATATTAATAGTCTTAGATCCTACTACAAAGAAATTATCTCCTACTTTAACAATAGAACTAAAACCAACTGTATCTGTATATTCATAAGTCTTAGCAAATACTTGTTCTCCAGAAAGAGTATATTTAGCAATCATACCATAACGAGTTGCATCTTTACCAACTAAATAAATATAGTCTCCATCAATTATAGCATCATTGAAAATACCAGATTTACTACCACCATAATTAGTACGCCACTCTTCCTCTAAATCAAAATTATATTTAATCATCAAAGCTCCACCGTTAGGATTATTACCAATTACCATGTTTTGTAAAATACTCTGACCAATAACAATAAAACCATCATCTACTAATAAAACTTTTGTAAAATTAGTATCTCCTGCTATTTGGAGAGTCTTTGTATCTACTTGTTTACCATCTTTATCATATAATACTATTAAACCATCAGTAGCATTATCTTCAACTTGTTGTTCATCATATTGAGCCCCACCAACAGCTATATAACCATCATCATAAGCAACTACATCATTAAAGAAAGAACCATAACCTTTAGTATAAGCACTTTCAAATTCTATTTCAAAATCATTATTATATTTAGCAAATTTAGCTTTATTATATTCATCTTGATATGAATTAAAACTACTATTTTTAAAATCACTATTACCAGCAACTAAATAACCATCAGAAACTTTCTCAAAACTATTCAAAGTATCTGTATAAATAATAGACTTATTTCTATTATAATAAGATAAACCAATATAACCTAGTTCAATTACAATAATAGCAATACATAATACTATAATAACTTTTAACCATTTAACAACTTTCTTTTGATCTTGTTTTAATTCCCTTTTACTCTTATTTTTCTTCATCGCTACCTCCAAAACATACAATAAAATATTTTTTCTTACCACGTCTTACTACCAAATATTTATCTTCTATAGCAATACTGCTATCAATAATAGATTCTATATTATTAATCTTCTCTCCATTAATAGTAATACTATTATTACTAACAAATTCACGAGCTTCTCTTTTACTACTACAAATACCTGTATTAACAAGCAAATCTACTATATTCATATCTTCATTAATAGTAATTTTATCAAGTCCTTTAAAAGCCATTTCTATCTCTTTACCTGTAAGTTTCTTAATATCACCACTAAATAATGATTCACTAATATTTAAAGCTTCCTTATAAGCTTCTTCGCCATGAATAAAAGTAATAACCTCACGAGCCAAAGTCTTATGAGCAAGACGCTTTTCAGGACATTCTAAATGTTCTTTTTCTATTTTTTCTATTTCTTCTTTACTTAAAAATGTTAAGAATTTTAAATAATCAATTACTTTAGAATCTTCAGCATTAATCAAAAATTGATACATTTCATATGGTGTAGTTTTTTCCTTATCTAACCAAATCGCTCCACCTTCACTTTTTCCAAATTTAGTTCCATCAGACTTTGTTAAAAGTGGCATTGTAAAAGCATAAGCTTCTTCTCCCGTTTTTTTACGTATCAAATCAATTCCTGCTGTAATATTGCCCCATTGGTCTTGTCCTGCAACTTGTAAAGTACAACCAAATTCCCTATTTAAGTGTAAATAATCTAAAGCTTGTAAAATCATATAAGAAAACTCGGCATAAGTAATCCCACTATCAAGTCTTCTTCTAACAATATCTTTATCAAGCATATAATTAATATTAAAGTATTTACCATAATCTCTTAAAAAGTCTATTACATTAATATCCTTAATCCAATCAAAGTTATTAACAACTCTAAAGTCTTTATCGCCTCTTGCAAATATCCTTTCAGCTTGTTCCTTTAAACAAAGAAAATTATGATTTAACTCTTCCTTACTTATCATAGGTCTTTCACTAGTAGGGCGAGGATCTCCAATAAGACCAGTCGCTCCACCTACTAACAAAATTGGATGATGTCCTGCCTCTTTCAAACGTCTTGCAATTAAAAATGATGAAAAGTGTCCAATATGCAAACTATCAGCAGTTGGATCTGTTCCAATATAAAATGTAAGACCACCTTTATTTAGTTTATCAACAAGTTCTGGACTAGATATATCTTTAACTAGTCCTCTCCATTTTAATTCTTCATATAATGTCATTTTAATCCTCCCTTAAAAATAAAAAGCTCCTACAAACTAAGGACGAGCTAGCCCGTGGTACCACCTTATTTCATAGAAACTATGCACTTCATTCTAATTAACGCTTAAGTCACGCTTTTCTCCATCTATGTAACTTCAAAATATAAACATCTTAGTTTACACCAACCACTAAGTCTCTTAAAATAATTATATTTCTACTATTAGACTTCAACGAAAATCTAAATAAACTATATCAAAAAAAGAATTACAAGTCAAATAATATTATTGAAAGAGTAATATATTAAATCTCTCTTCTTTAAAAGAATTTTCTGAAGAATCAATAAACTCTATCTTTAATTTATCATTAGTATAATCTATCTTTCGTAAATTTAACTGTCTAAAAAGCTCTTTGCTAACGCCTACTGAACCATCAAAAAAATTAACATTACCTAAGATTTTTCTAATATTATCTTTAATCAATGGATAATGAGTACATCCTAAAACAACATTAGAAACACCTTTATATTTATTAAGGTGTTTTCCTAAATATTGATCTATTTTTTCCATATTGCCTTCTTCAACTAAATCTGCTAAACCACTACAAGGAATAAGTGTTGTTTTATTATTATCATATTTATGATATAAAGCTAAAAACTTTTCGCTTTCGATTGTTCCCTTAGTAGCCATAACTAAAGTTTCACCTTTAGGATTATAATCATGTACCATCTTATAAGCGGGCTCTATTGCAATAAATAAAACATCAGGATATTCTTCTCTTAATTTCTTAACGCAAACAGCACTAGCTGTATTACAAGCAATAACAATAGCAACAACTCCTCTTTCTAAGAAATAAGTTACTATTTTTTTAACAAAACCATATACTTCATCAGAACTTTTATCGCCATAAGGATTATGAAGAGAATCACTATAATAAATAAAATGACCTCCTGGAATTAATTTAATTATCTCTCTTAATACAGAAACGCCACCAATTCCTGAATCTAGTACACCTATCATAGATCATCCTCCAATGTTGTTTTAACAAGACATAAGCCACAGGGCTTCGCTGTCGCTCCATTTTTTCCTCTTACCCTACTTTCAAGAATCTCTTTAACATCTTTGGGTTCAATCTTAGAAGTTCCAACTTTAAGTAAAGCTCCAACCATATTTCTAACTTGGTATCTTAAAAAACCATTCCCTACAAACTTAATATCTAAAATATTATTATCTAAAGTAATAGTAGCAGAATAAATCTCTCTAACACAATTTTCTTTCACATTATTTTCAGTAACAAAAGCTCTAAAGTCATGTTTACCTTCGAAATATTGTATTGCATCTCTCATTTTATCAACCTTAAGCGGATAACAATGTTGATAGATATAATTCCTCATTATTGGATTAAACTCTCCCATATTTATATAATAATGATACTCTTTTTTTACAACATGATGCCTAACAAAATAATCATCTGGTACTTCCTTAACAGAATTGATATGAATCTCATCACTTAAATTACTATTCATCGCTCTTTTCAACTTATAAGGTGTAATAGAAACATCTATATCAAGATGAGCAACTTGATCAATGGCATGTACTCCCCTATCAGTTCTTCCTGCAGCATGAACTATTACTTTTTTTCCATCATTAATTTTAGTCGCGGCATCTTCCAACTCACTTTGAATTGTCCTATAGCCATCTTGTCTTTGATACCCTTTAAAATTGGTACCATCATAACTAAATCTAATTAAATAACGCATCTAATCACTTCACATTCCAATAAATATCTTTAATTAAGTCTTTAACATCAATCCTTCTTGGTAATTTAATGCTTTTCTTATCTTTAACTAACAAAATAAAATCAACAATATCTGGTCTTCTAATCTTATATAAAGAAAAAACATCACTATCAAAAAAAACATCACTAGTTTTTCCTTCTACTACAACTTTATTCTCATAAAGAACAATTAAATAGTTTGTATACTGATATAAATAATTAGGATTACTACTATAAATAACTATTGTCTTTAAAAACTTATCTTTAAGTCTATTAATAATTCTCACAATCTTTTTCCTATTATTTAAATCAAAGCCTCTAAAAGGTTCATCTAAAAGGATCACTTTAGGATTAGAAAGAAAAGCAAGAGCAAGTTGTAATAATTTAACCTCACTAAAAGTTAAAGTAGAAATACGTCTTTCTAAAATATCTGATTTCAAACCAACAATCTTTAAAGCCCCTTTTATTTTATCATCAACATCATTAAGTTCTATCTTTTTATATCTGATATAACAAATAAAATATTCATAAATATTATCAATATTAAATAAATTAACAAAATCTCTTTCAATTAAGACAATATCTTTTTTAAAAAGATAGTAATTACGTCTTAACTTTCTAATCTTATTAAAATATATTATTCCTCTAGAGTCTTCATCAAGAGAAATAAGTTTCAAAAGTTTTTCACCATTATCACCATATATACCAACTACTTCTCCTTTAGGTATAATAAAAGACAAATCTGTAAATCTTTTACTATTTACATGAGAAAACTTTATTTCCATAAACTCATCACCATCCCTAAAGGACTCATATTTATTTTAGACACAAGATTATAATATTTTAACTTAACAGATAAATCAACCATAAAAGGGAGTTCTAAACCTACTTTATTTAGAAGACTATCATTACTTAAAACATCTAACATATCTCCACTACTAACAATAGTCCCTTTATCAAGAACATATAAAATACTATTAATAGTATAAACAACTTCTTCTAAACTAGAACAAGAAATAACAATAGTCATACCTCTAGATCTTAATTGTTCCAAAATCCCCATAAATTCTTCTTTTTCTAACGGCGATAAATAAATACAAGGATCATCTAAAAGTAATAGTTTAGGATTACTAACAATAACACTAGCAAGACCTACTCTTAACTTTTCATAATTACTAAGATTTTTAATCTTACTATCAAGCAACCTAGTTATCTTTAAGTCTTTAGCAATATCTTTAACTAAAACAGAAATCTTATCATCATCAAGCCCTAAACACTCTAATGGGTATCTTAAAACTTTAATGACAGTATCAAAATTTAAAACACTATTTTTAAAATAAGCAATATCTTTATCACTTTTAATTATCTCTTTATTATAAACAACTTTATTTTTTACATTAACTATTCCTGCAAGTACTTTAAGTAACAAACTTTTTCCACTATTATTAGAACCAGTAATAATCACCATAGAATTAAGTGGTATTTCTATTTTAAATTTTGTAAAAGGTCCTAACATCAAATTATCAACCAAAACCACTACATCCATACTACTTTACCTTCTTTTTTTGAATATTATAAGCAAGTCTTGCTACAAACTTATCAGGTAAAAACCTTACCCCAAATTTTACTAATTTCATTTTAAAACCTGGAATAATGACAGTTTTACCTGAAAATAATTTAGAAAGAGCATATTTAGCCACATAACTACTACTAAGAGCCTTTACACTAAAACTAACCCCCGCTCTTTCATTAAATTTAGTATCAACAGGCCCAGGACAAAGAACAGAAATCTGAACCTTACTTTTTCTTCTTCTTAACTCTTCATTAATCGCTAAACTAAGACGATAAACATAACTTTTAGAAGCATAATAACTACTAAGTAATGGCCCTGCCATAAATGAAGCTGAACTAGCGACATTAAGTATAGTTCCCTTATCTTTTTTAACCATATCTTTCAAATAAAACTTAGTAAGCATATGTAGTGCTCTAATATTAACATCAAGCATATTAAGTTCCGTATTTATATCCGTGCTTATAAACTCCCCAAACACACCAAATCCCGCATTATTAACAAGCAAATCAATATCATCATTCTTAGTTAAAACATAGAGTTCTTTTACTTTTTGTAAATTAGAAAGATCAACAACTATTATTTTAACTTTAACTTTATCATTAACTTTATTAATATTAAGTTTTACATCTTCTAATGCTTCCTTATCTCTTCCAATAAGAATTAAATCAAATTCAAGTTTAGCAAGATTAATAGCAATATCTCTTCCTATACCACTAGAAGCCCCTGTAACCATTGCCTTCAACTAAACCACCGTCCTTTAATTGTATTTTATCATAGAAAAACAAAGAATACTAGTTTTCTCCTAACACAAATTAATGATATAATAATAAAAGAAAGGAAAGAAATTATGACAAGTAATGAACTATATCAAAAGTATATAAAAATTCTAAGTGAACGCACAAATCTAGAAAGCAAAATAGATGAGCTTGATGAAAGAAGAAAAAATAAAGAAACACTTATAAGTGACAAAGAAATAGAGAAAACAATAGAAGCAGGGAAAAATAGATTAAAGTCTTTACTAGAAGAAGAACAAGAAGCTTATCGCCAATATAAAAAGCAAGAAGAACTAGAACAAAAAGAAAAAAGTGCTACTATTAGCATTGAACACAACTTAGGAACTAGACCAACAAAACTTACAATTACTGATGGTATCATTTCTAGTAATGCTAAAGAAACTCATTTAAATGCAATACCTAAAACAGATGAAGAATTAGAAAAAGATAAAGAAGATCTTTTAAATCAAGTAAAACAAAAAGTCTTAACAGAACAAATGTCTAAAGCTGAAGCTTCAAAATTAGTTGCAGATATTAATACTTTTTATAACCCTCAAGAAGAAATAGAAAAACCTAAACACAAATAAAAATTCACTTTTAAAAAGTGAATTTTTATTATCTTATACTGTCTCTATATATTCCATAAGTTTTAAGAAAAGCCTCATATGTTCTTTAGATAAACCAGTTTTTCTAAGCTTACGAATAGCGATTCTTTTCTTCTTAATTGGCATATCACCAAAAGCAATATTAGCAAGTTTTTCTTTTAAATATGTACTTATTTGTAAGTCCATCAAGATACTATCAATATCTTCATTAATAAGTCTAACTGCATCTATTTCAATATCTTTACCTTTACAATTTATAGTTAACTGTCCTATAGTATTAACATTATTAACTTCAACGACAAAATCATTCTCTTCTATATACATTGCTTCAATCTTAATCTGTTGATCATTATAATGAGCAGTAACATCATTAGCCATCTTTGTATTTCTAAATCTAAACTTATAATTACGTCTCATTGGGGCTATACCACTTTTACCTTCAACTGATCTAATAATAACTGTATAATTATTTTGCATATAGTTATAATCAATATCAGTCTTTAAGTAATATCCCTCTTTATATAAAGAAGTAAGTCCATCATCCTCATAAAGAGTATAGGTATTAGAAACACCTGGAAAGATATGAATTTCCATATCTAAAGGAAGCCCTACATTATTAACATCACTTCTATTTGAAAGTGGTATAACAGAACCTGCCTTAGCAAAAACAGGATAATCTTCTTCTTTATAGAATGAAACATACTTCTTATTACCAGGAAACTTCTTACCAGTCTTAAAGTCATACCAAGTACCTTCAGGCATATAAAATCTATGAATAGTCCTATTCATAACTGTATCTTTTCTAGTTAAGATAGGGCAAACCAAAAGTTCACTACCTAAAAAATATTGATATTTATAATTATTATCATCTATTACCCATTTATATTTATAATAGAATGGTTCAATCAACATCTTAGCATTCTTATAATAGTTATAACTCTCAGTATATAAATAAGGAATTAATCTATGTCTAAGCCTTAAATAATCATTAACAATGGTTTCCGTTTTAATATCCCAACGCCAAGGCTCTCTTTTATAATAATGCCCCCTCGCTGCATGGAATCTAAGAATTGAACTAAAAGTACCAAGCTCTACATATCTAATATAGAGTTCGCTCTCTTCAATACCACCATGATTACCTCCAACATCATGACTCCAAAAAGAAACACCTATATTAGCAGCCGCCATCATACTAGAAGATATTTCTTTTAAACCGTCCCAAGAGACTTCTGTATTACCAGCATAAAGAATAGGATAACGATGAGCAGCATATATACCATTACGACTTAACATAATACTCCTCTTAGCAGGATTTCTACCAATATCTTTATAATTAAAATGATTATAAGCAAGTAATTTTAAAGCATTATTATCCCCTTTATAATCATGCCAGAAAAAGTCTACTCCTAAAGCTTCCAAAGGATGTAAGAAAAGTTTAAAATACACATCTAATAATTTAGGATTTAAAGGATCAAAAACAATTATTTTATCACCATTAATACCAAGATAAGAACAAGCTTGAGCATAATAAGTCTCATGAGGATATATACCTTGAGCAGGATCTATCTCAAGTCCAAATCTTATATTATGACTATGTAAAAATTTAGATATTTCACTTGGATTAGGAAATAACTCTTTATTAAAAGTAAACCCAGTATGTAAGTCTTTCGCTTTACCTACATTACGATAATGCCAATCCTTATCTAAAAGAAATACTGCTAATGGCACATTACGTCTTTCAAAATCAGTCACTAACTCTTTAACACTTTGTTCATTATAAGTAGTATTACGACTCCACCAATTACCCAAAGCATAACGAGGAATAAGTTCAGGATTACCAGTAAGATGGAAATAATCCTTCATCGCAAGATCAAAATCATTTTTATACATAAAAACATAAATATCTAAACTACCTTTTTCTCGGTTCTCAAGTGTTCCATCAGAATTAAATAAAAGACTATTACTATCATCAAAACTAGCAAAACCTTCAAGTGAATAAAGTCCTCGCTTCAAAGCTCTAGGAGTATTAACATCTTCACTAATCATATTGCCACCTAAATTACGCACTTCAGGATGACCATAATACCAATCTCTATCATTCTCTCCTTCACCCATAAATAAGGTAATTTTCAAATTTTTCATAGGATCTACTTTAGTACCAGTAAAATGAGCTTCTTTAACATAAGTAAGACGAAAATACTTAGTAGTAATCTCTAAAAACTTAGCATCTTGTTTAGTTTGATATTCAGGAAACATAAAAGAACGATTCATAACAAATTGACTTGGAACATCAACAAAAACGCCACTAGGACTATACTCAAGTCTAACTAATCTTTCAGATAAAACAGTAATACGATAATGATTACCTTTATAAATACATTTCTCATCACTCTTAGCTTTACTACCATCAATTTCAAACTGCTTACCTAGTGGATACATATACCGTTCTCCTTTCCATCCTTTTATTCTCTTTAATTTTATCACAAATATAAAAGAATGAAAAGAAAAAATAAAGAGTTATAAATTCATATTCATAACTCTTAGTAAAAACTAATTATCTAAAAACATTACATAATACTCATCATAAGTAATATTATTTTCATGAATATATTCTGCTATTTCCTTACCCACATAACGATAATGCCAAGCTTCACACTTATATCCTGTTATATCTTCTTTACTTTTAGGATACCTTAAAATAAAACCATACTTATAAGCATTATCCATCATCCAAACATATTCATCACTATTAACAAAAGTATCTACAGTCTTACTAGCAATATCTAAACTCATCGCTGTCTGATGTTCAGAAAAACCAGGTTTTGCTACATAATTGTCCACATAATTTTGTCCATAAAGCTCTAAATATGTATTAGTAATCTCTTCTTGATCTTCATAACTCCTATACCCAGAACTTACCATAAGCTCCATACCATCTTCTGCGGCTGCTTCTGCCATATCATAAAAAGCTTTAGCCACATTTCTTTCTATTTCAATTTCCCCATCAGCTTTTACATACTCATCATCAATAGTAACTAAATCATCAGGAACATACTCACTACTAAGTTGTCTATGTTTATTAACTAAAACATAATCATCAAATTCATCAATTACTAAAGGATCAACATAATCTTCTTTATCAAAATCCATATTTACATATAAAACCGTAGTTTCTGCATCATCATTTTCTTTTTCTTTATAAGCTAAATATCTATCATAATTTTCAAGTTTGGCATAATCAACCGCTAAAAATTCTTCAATATATTTAACTTTATCACGTTTTACAAACTCACTAACAGACTCATCATCACCTCTTGAAATAATCAAAGAAACTTCATTATTACTATAGCCTTTATCAAGTAACTTATTTATATTAGTAATTAAATGTTCTTGTTCCTCATAATCAATCTTAGCATAATTATCAAGATTATTTTCTATATAATCATCACTTTCAAAAGCCGCATTTAGAGTCTTATTAAAAGGAAGCCCCATAATATAAGAATACTTAAACTTAAATATTATACTATTCGCCGCAGTTTCACTATACCCTAAACTTTTGAGCTCACCTACTCTATTAAAATAAAAACAAACTATAATTATTATAACTAAAATAACTGCACTTACTATAATTAACGGTTTTCTAGCACTGCTCTTTAACTTTAATTTTCTTTTCTGCACCATTTACTTACCACTACCTCCTACAACTTACTTCATATAATAATCAAGGAAACTACTTATATGATATGATTTAATACCAAGTCGCTCCGCTTCCTTCAAATAATCAAGAACATCATCTACAAATATAACATCTTTAAGTAAAATATTATTATCATGGCAATAATCTAAAATAGTCCTCGCTTTATTCTTATCTAAATCTATTAAAAATCTCTTTTTAATCATTGGATAATATTTATCTAACCACAAATTCTTATCAGATCTTTCTTTCTCATTTAAACAATAACTAAGAGCAATATTTTCTTTCGCTTCGTTTTCTAATAAAACTTTCTGCATCAACAAAGAAGGCTTTCGCTTAAAGAAAATACCAGCTTCTATCTCTAAGATACTCATACCATTAGAAGTTCCTAAAGGATCACTTACATGGTCATTAAAACGATAAGCTGCTAAAGTCCCATCTATATCAAAAAAGACATACTTATCTTTTAAATCGTCTTTTGAAATCATACCATTATCCAAACTATCATCTCCTACTATATATAAAAATTATACCATAAATTAAAAACGTGGTATACTATATTTGGTGATATATTTGAAAACAGCAATTGTCTTATCAGGAGGAGGTGCTAAAGGAAGCTACCAACTAGGAGTTTGGAAAGCCCTAAGATGCCTTCATATTAAATATGATATTGTAACAGGAACTTCTATCGGCGCCTTAAATGGTGTTTTAATGTGTGAAAACTCATACTTTAAAGCTAAAAGAATTTGGCAAAAATTAAACCTAGAGTATTTATTTAATAAATTACCTAAATCTAATAAAAGCATTGATATTATTAAACTTTTTGGAGAGAATTTTATTAAGAATGGTGGTATGGACATCAAGAAAATAGAAACAATCATCAATGATACCGTTAATAAAAGAAAATTTTATAATAGTAAAATAGACTTTGGCCTTATTACTTATAATTTTACAACTAGAAAGCCTCTAATTTTATCCAAAGATAAAATACCAAGTAAAAATTTAGTAGACTATCTAATGGCATCCGCTACTTGTTATCCTGCATTTAAAATGAAAGAAATAGATGGTAACAAATATATAGATGGTGGCTATTATGATAACTTACCTATTGAACTAGCTATAGAACTAGGAGCCGAGTTTTTAATAATTGTTGATTTAGGATCTCCTGGTTTTAAGAAAAAGCCAACTAAACAAATAGATAGTATCATAATTAAACCTAGAAATCATATCTCTTTTTTCTTAAATTTTGATGAAAAAGCTGCCAAAGCAAATATAAAATTTGGTTATAATGATACACTAAAAGCCTTTAATAAATTAGATGGTAATAAGTTTACCTTCAAAAAAAATTCTATTACTAAATACTATTTAAATAATAATGAAGTACTACTAGATAATAGTGAAAAAAGTTTCCTATCATCTATTGAACAACTTGGTAAAATATTTAAACTAGATGAAAGTAAAATATATAGTTTTAAAAGTTTTATCAAAGCTTTAAATGAAAAAGTAAGAAAAGAAGAAATAATAGATGCCGAAACGAGAAAAAGTATAAAAAATTTAACTAAAAAAATTAATTCTAAAACTCTAGTTCTCTTTTTCTTAAGTAATATAGAAAAAAATAGAACCCCTAAAAAACTAAGTATGGTTTTTACTAAAGAATATAAACTTGCTAAATATCTACAAATTCTAGGAGTTGAATATGGAAAATAAATTTGAATACAGTCTTGATAACAAAAGATACCACACCCTAACATATTATTATAAAAAGAAATTCAATGCTAAAGTATGCAAAGTAAGTCTTAATGCTAACTTTACTTGTCCTAATATTGATGGAAAAGTCGGCTTTGGTGGTTGTATCTACTGTTCAAAACTAGGAAGTGGTGAATTTGGAGGCAATCCTAAAGAGAGTCTAATAGAACAATTTGAAAAAGGGAAGAAAATGATGCAAAGAAAGTGGCCTGATGCTAAATTTATCGCTTACTTTCAAGCTAATACCAATACTTATGCCCCTTTAGAAAGATTAAAAGAATGTTTTGAACCATTTATAGAAAAGAAAGATTGTATTGGTCTATCTATCGCTACCAGAAGTGATAGTATAACAGATGAATGTCTTGACTATTTAGAAGATATTAACAAAAGGACTTTTTTAATAGTTGAATTAGGACTCCAAACAATTCATGAAAAAACAAGCAAATTAATAAATAGATGCTCTACTCTAAAAGGTTTTACTGATATGGTAAAAAAACTAAAGAAAAAGAACATCAATGTCGTTGTTCATATAATTAATGGTCTTCCTTATGAAACTGAAGAAATGATGATAGACACTGTTAAATATTTAAACAAATTAAATATAGATGGTATTAAAATTCATATGCTAGAAGTACTAAAAGATACACCCTTAGAAAAATACTATGCTAAAAATAAATTTAAAATTTTAAGCAAAGAAGAATATGTTAATATTGTAGTAAAACAATTAGAATATTTAAACAAGGAAATTGTCATTCATCGCCTAACCGCTGACCCTGACAAAAACAATATAATAGAACCAACTTGGTTAATAAAAAAATTTACCATTTTAAATGAAATTGATAAACTGATGAGCAAAAATAATATTTACCAAGGAGATAAAACAAAAGGAGAATAAAAACAAATGAATAATAAAGATAAACATTATATCTTACTACTTGAACAAATAATAGGAAGAATTAAAGTAAATCTTAGTGAAGAATACTTAGAAAAATTAAATCTTAACATAGATACAAGTCAAAAGAAAAAAAGACTAACTATAAGAGAATTAGAAAGTTTAGAAATAATAATTAAAGATCTAACAAAAATACCTAATGATGAAAAGTTTCAAAGTAAAGTTTTAATCGCTTTAAAAGCATTTTTAACATATGGTTCTGTAAAAAGAATAAATAATGAGAGCATTGTTTTAGTAATTAACAATGCAAGTAAAGCTAATGGAACTACTGAACTAACAATTAACATCAGTAAAAGTGATATTAATTATAGAATAAAAAATAAAGAATATGAAGAAGAAGCAACCTGGAAAACTCTAAACACCGATTACTATACAACCTATAGTACCAAAGAAACAACTATCTATCCAAATCAAGAAAGTGATTTCTATGATATTACTGAAACAAAAGAATTCCATGGTTTTCATGATAATAAAGAAATAATATCAAGAACTATAACAAAACATGATAATCACATAAAAAATAAAAAAAGCCAAACTATAAGTAGAATAGGCTTAGGCCCTAATAATTATAAAGAAGTAACCTATTACTTTAGAGATAATGGTTTTCTTATAAGAAAATATAAAAAGAATTATAGAAATGAAAAAATTGCTAAACAATTAAATGCTAAAGAATATCAAATAAGTGAAGATTATAACAAAGAAAATAAATATATAGATTCAAATGGTAATTATAAAGACTTCGATCAAGATTTATATAAAAGTTTTATAAGAGGAAAATGGAAAATAAACTCTATTTATAACAGAGTTCATAGGTCTTCCAAACATTGATAAAAGAAATAAATTATGGTATTATAAAGGCAAATTAAAAGGAGGAGGAAATGAAAAGTAATATTAATTTTAAAAAAGCAATTTATACCTTAATTGCAGCAGGAATAACTTCCTTTACCTTATTAACAACAGGATGCTCTAGTAAACAAAACTATGCTGAACAAACTCCTGAAGTTACCACTGAAATAGAAAATAGTAATGACCAAAATACTAATGAAAATGACAACACTAATACTAACAATGAGGAAGCAGAAACTAGTAATGAAGATGAAATAGTTAAATATTTTAAAGAAAAACAAACAGAAATAAACAATACAGTTCATACAGAAAATGGTATAGTCTACACTGAAAACATTGACCTAACAAATGCCATATGGAGTGACTTCTTTATTGATGCTGTTGACATAATCTTCTATGATAAAGAATATGAAGGAAGTTCTTTCAGTAAACTTAACCCTGAAGCTCAACAAGAATGTCTTAATATTATAACTGATTTAGGTAATACCATGAATAGAATAAATCCTGATTGGCAAAGCGATTTAGGAAATATAAAAGATAGTACTGCTAGTGCTTACTATAATTTCCTAGCTAGTATAAAAGATCTCATTGGAGAAGATTTATATAACAAAATAAAAGGGTTCAAAGATAGTATAAAAGATAGTGGTAGCGAAATATGGAATAGTATCACTGATACGGCTGAAGAATGGTATCAAGACTATAAAAGTAGAAATAAATAGTGATTATATGTAAAGTAATCACTATTTTTCTTGTAAATAGAAAATATTTCTATTATAATGTTTATAAGAGTAAAGGATGATATATATGAATAAACATATTAGAATCATTAGTGTATCTGCCCTTGCTTTACTAGGAATACTTTGTATCGCTTCAGGAGTAATGTACTCATCTTTACAATCGAATAATGTAGAAGAAAAAATTCTCGTCGTTGTTGAACAAAAACAAGTAAGTACAGATGCAGATGTTAACATTAAACTTAAAAATTTAACCATTGAAGTCAATACCCCATTAAGTGTCAAAATAATTGACTATTTAGATAGTGCTGTTTCAGATGAAGTTTTAGCAAACTTAAAATTAGACACAAGCAGTGTCAATGTTACTGAACCAGGAACTTATAATTATACAATTACCTATAAAGAAAAAATATATCAAGGTATTATAACTGTAAAAGAGCCTGAAATAACTAATACTGGTTTACAAAGTATAACTTTAAAAACTGTAAACGTAAGTATAGGTACAGCATTATCAACTGATATTAGTACTTATGTAATAGAACCACTTACTGATGAAATAAAAAGCGCTATGCTTATAGATCTTAGTAATGTTAATGTAAATAAAGCTGGAAATTACCAATACACTATTACCTATAATAATAGTATTTATACTGGTACTATAGTAGTAACAGAAAGCCAGCCTACATTATCAACTAATATTGATACTAATGCTAATGCTAATCAAAATAACCAAGAAAATATAAATCAAAACGGACAACAAGAACAAACAACCACTACTAATCCAACAGAAACAACACCAACAAATTAAAACTTCCTAAAAAGGAAGTTTTTTTATAACATATTTTTCTTTTTTAAAATAAGTGCTACTATCAAAGAAAGTAATAATGATAATAACAACAATAATACAAAAGCATAAGGATTATCAGCAAATTTACCAAAAGTAACATTCATTCCCATAAAAGATGCTACCATCGTAGGAATAGAAAATACAATCGTAATACCAGCTAAAAATTTCATAATCGTATTAAGATTATTAGAAATAATAGTAGCAACAGTAGAAGATGTACTAGATAAAATTCCTCTATAAAGATCACTCATTTCAATTGCTTGATTATTTTCAATAATTGCATCTTCAAGTAAGTCTTCATCTTCTTCATAAAGCTCTATAACATTACCTTTTAAAATCTTATCAAGTACAACTCCATTAGACCTTAAAGCTGTAATAATATAAGTCAAACTATTTTCAATAGAAAGTAAATTTAAAAGTTCTTGATTTTTAGTAGCATTTAAAATATTAGATTCTGCTACCTCTATCTTATTATCAATTTCTCTTAACATTTTAAGATATAACAAAGCAAGTTTATAAATCATCTGAATAATAAATCTACTTTTCTTATAAGTATAAAACTCTTTAACTTTACCTTTAGTAAATTCGTCAATAATACTATACTTCTGCAAACAAACTGTAACTATATAATCATTTCTAACAACTAAAATACCTAAAGGAAGAGTTGTAATAGTCTTAATATTATTCTTAGTCTCATAAACAGGAACATCTAAAAGAAGCATCTTAACTCCGTCTTCTTCATCAATACGTGGCTTCTCATCGTCATCGATTATACTCATAATAAAATTTTTTTTTATACCTAAAGCATTAACAACTTCATCTATTTCAGTTTCCGTAGGATTAACTAAATTAACCCAACTACCAACCTCATAAGTATCAATTCTACTAAATTCACCACTAGTAACATCAGTATTATATATTTTCAACATAAAACCACTGCCTTTCTATCTTTATTTTTAAAACAAACCAATAATTTCTCCATCAATTAAATCTATATTTTCATAATTAGGCTTCTTAGGAAGTCCTGGCATTGTATAAATTTTACCACTAAGTACTGTAATAAACCCAGCCCCACTATTTATAATTAAATCTCTAACATGTAATATATTATCTTTAGGATAACCTAAAAGCTTAGGATCATCACTTATTGAATATTGTGTCTTTGCAACACAAATTGGAAGATAAGATAAGCCTAATTTGTCTATAAGTTCTAATTTTTCTAAAGCTTTATCACTATAATCCACATAATTAGAATTATAAACAGCTTTATTAAGCTTACTAATTTTATCTCTTATACTAAGACTATCAGAAACAAGAGGAGTAAAGTTACTAGATATATCACTAGACTTAATAACTGCATTAGCAAGACCCAAAGCTCCTTCTCCGCCCTTACTATAAGCTTCACTTACCTCAAGAGCATAACCACGTCTTTTAACATAATCTTTAATATATTCAATATCATCAATACTATCATCAGCAAATTTATTAAGACAAACAACAATAGGTACATTATAACCTTTTAAATGATTAAGA
The DNA here is from genome assembly GCA_944358305.1 of uncultured Bacilli bacterium. Lineage (GTDB taxonomy): Bacteria > Bacillota_I > Bacilli_A > RF39 > UBA660 > Onthousia. The sequence goes on from CALVQK010000003.1 coordinate 70,668, forward strand.
TGAGCATCTATATTACATATACCTTTTTCTAAGGAATCATTACCATTATATTTTAAAGCTCTAACTGTAACAACCAAAACAATAGTAGAAGGTTTAATATCTGCTTTAGGACATACTATATCAAGAAACTTTTCAGCACCTAAATCACTACCAAATCCTGCTTCTGTAATTACATAATCAGCTAGGCTCCTAGCAAGTTTAATAGACGTAACACTACTACATCCATGAGCAATATTTGCAAAAGGACCTCCATGAATAATAGCAGGAGTACCCTCTAAAGTCTCTACTAAATTAGGTTTAAAAGCATCCTTAAGTAAAACTGTTAAAGCTCCTTCTAATTTCAAATCATGAACATAAATAGGTTCATCTTTACTATTAAAACCAACTATTATCTTAGATAATCTCAACTTTAAATCATCTATATCAGTAGCAAGACAAAACAAAGCCATAACTTCACTAGCTGCTGTTATATTAAAATGATCTAGATACTCATCACTTTTACATTCTAGTTTAATATCTCTTAAAGATCTATCATTAACATCTAAACACCTACTAAATGTAACAGTCTTTATATCTAAAGCATTACCTTGTTCAATATGATTATAAACAGCTGCACTAATTAAATTATTAGCAGCACTTATAGCATGAAAATCCCCTGTAAAATGTAAATTAATATCTTCCATTGGCACAACTTGACTATAACCACCACCAGTAGCACCACCTTTAATTCCAAATACAGGTCCAAGTGAAGGCTCTCTTAAAGCAAGCAGGATAGATTTATTAAGCTTATTAAAAGCATCAGCAAGACCAATACTAACTGTAGTTTTACCTTCACCATAAGGAGTAGGGTTAATTGCTGTTACAAGTATAACTTTACCATTCTTCTCTCCTTTTTCCTTAACTATTTTAGCTTTATTCTTACCATAACAATCAATATCATCACTAGTTAAATTTAACTTACTAGCGATTATCTTAATATGCTTTAATTTTGTATTATGAGCAATCTCTAAATCAGTCATATTAGACACCTCCAAAACTACTCTTATTATATGCTAAAACCAAAATAAAAACTAGTCTAAAATAAGACTAATTACTTTTTAAAATAACTTTTTACTTTAACTTCATCTAAACCATTCCTAAAATCACTTTTCTGTGATTCTAAATTATCTAAATATCTCTTAACTTCATCTATATCCTCTTGAATAATTCCATTAAACTTTTTCTCTTTAATACCATTTTTCACATTAACTTTATCTAATACTTGAGATAAAGTATAACTAAGATAAGCTCTTCCTAAGTCTATACCTTTATCTTTACTAAACGTATCATCATCCAAAAGGAAACCGTCATCATGACTACCAAGGGAACCCCGATTATATGTCAAAGGCTGATCAAAAAGCCAAGCAGATTTTATAATATTAGGTGCATTTTTAAGTCTAAAACAGCCATCGCGACTTTCTAAACTAGATCCTTCTACTTTTAAATTAGATACATCGTCAAGAAAAACTCTCTTAATTTTACCTGAAGAAATAATAAGAACGTCATCGCCTGCAAAACTAAGTAATTGCATATTAACTTTATCGCATAAAAATTCAAGTTTTTTACCACTAGCACATAAATCAAAATTACATTCATTACCTCTAATCTCAATTAAAGAGGCATTATTTACTCTCAATTCATCATAAGTATCCTTCGCATAAGAAAAATATTTTGCCCCCTTTGCAATAACTTGAGAAACATTTTTATCATTATCATCACAAAGATTAAGCACAACATCAACTTTTTCCTTACTATCACCTTCATGATCCAAAGTAATAGTTTTAATCACAGACACCTTACTAGATATAATAACATTTTTACAATTATTAACATCTAAAAAGCCACCATAATTAAAGTTTTTGAACCACAAATCTGTAATATTATCTCTTAATTTAAATTTATTTTCAAAAACCTTTCCTATTCTAAAAGGAAAGTTTAAAAGTGTAACAGCATATTCCTTTTCATCACCCTTTACTTTATAAACAATTCTAGCTTTTGTTAATGCATCAATAATTTTTCCCATAAAATTTCTCCTTAAACTATATTACCGTTTATTATAAATCTTATAGTATTATAAAGCAAGTTCTTTTTTTACAATATCATAGACTTCATGACTTATATCTTCAATACTACGTAACTTACCATCTTTGCTACACTCAACCACTTTAAAATTATATTTACTAGCAACATAAAGACTATTATCATAAACTTTATCTAAAAAAGCTTGATCTTTTTCATTTATATCACCATCTATACCATCATAGTCTCTATTTTTTCTTAATTTATCACTAATATTTTTATCTAATTTTAAAAATATAACTAAATCAGGTCTCTTAAGACCAAGTTTATTATATTCATAGTCAGCAATATAATTTAAAAATTCATCTTTTTCTTTGCCCTTAAAAAAAGATCCCTGATAAATTAAGTTAGATGTTGTATAACGATCAAGTAAAACAATTTTATCATCATCTAAAGCTTGTTTTAATTTTTGATTATAAACATAAAACCTATCCATAGCATAAAAACTACTAATTGCATAAGGTCCTATCAACTCTCTTTTACCTAAGTCACCCTTTAAATAAGCTTCTACTAAACTAGCACCTATCTCTCCATAACTAGGAAAATGATGATATATTACTTCCTTTCTATCTCTAACTAAATTATTATATAACTCTTTTATTTGTGTAGTTTTACCCACACCATCACTTACACCTTCAATAACTACTAATTTTCCCATACTATCACCTACTAATAATTATAAAGAAAAAAAGAGTAAAATTAAATACTCTAATTAACAAAATCTTCTAATATTTCTTCACTTGTTATTTCATGGTCATAATTATATCTAACTGTTAATCTATTATAATAACTACTATCATCAATAGATAAATATAATCTTTTATCATTATTAGTACTATTCTGATAAGTCTGTATTATCTTCTGATAACTTTCATTATTAACATAATAAATATCAAGTGTCATATCAAAATTAGCAAGTTCCTCTAAATTCAAGATTGCTTTAACTTTCTCTACTTCACTTAGCTTATCAATACTATCTGTATTTACAAGAATAATTAATGTAAAATACATATTCTCTTCTGCAATTATATCTAAAGGATCACTATCAACAGGCCAGTTCTTACTAGGAACAGAAGAGACAAAATTAACTGCAAACTCTGACATATTATCAAGCCAATTATCATTAATCTTTGACTCAATATTTTCTTCAAGATAATCTAAAACTATATCAGCTGTTTTACTATCCCTACATTCTCCAGTTTCCACATCTACTTCTACTACCTTTTCTAAAGGATCATAAAAATAAGCATGAAAGTCACCACTATCTGTTCTAGCTGGTAAACTAACTTCATAAGATTCTCCATATTTTTCTAAAAGAAACTCTTCCATTATTTCTCTTGCTTCTTCTCTATCTTTTACAACTATTGAAGAAGAATTATTTTTATCATCAGGCCATAACACTACAACCAATATTAGAATAAAAATTAAAACCAAAACAAAAAGGATAAAACAATTAAATTCTGCCAAACCTTCTTTTAATCTTTTCACAATTATCACCTTATAGAAATAATAAAATATAAAAATTAAAAAAGCAACACTAAAAACATTTAAGAAAAAAAGTTTACATTTTTTTAAATTTATATCAATTTTACAAATTCACCCCTTTTTAAAGCCCAATTTATTAAATTGCTATGAGCAATTTACAAAAACTACTAGTAAATTTACTAGCAATTTACAAAATTACCAATTTGCAAGATTTTATAAGCAATGTTAGAGTAACCATCGTTAAGAAAAAGGAGGCGTTTTATGAAAAAAATTTTATTATTCTTAACACTTAGTTTTATTTATTTACTTGGATCTAGTCCAAATGTAAATGCTAGTACTGATTCTTTCTATGAAGCAGAATATATTGATAATATCTATATGGTTAGATATGATAAAAATACTAATACAAAATACTATCAAAAAGCAAGGCTTTATAGAAGAAGTAGTGATGGTAAAATTGCTTACTGTCTACAACCATTTAAAACTTTCAACCCTAGTAATAACAATTATGAAACAGTAACATTGCTAGAAGATATAAGTGAAGAAACACTTAATAAACTTATTGATATTATTGGCTTTGGTTATGGTTATCCAGGACACAAAGATGATTTAAAATGGTATGCTATTACTCAACTAATGATATGGCAAACTGTAGAACCAAATAGCGAATTCTATTTCACCGACACATTAAATGGCAATAAAATAAATACCTATGATTCTGATATAAGAAGAATGAATAATTTAATAAATGGAAGTTATACCATGCCAAGTTTTAATAATCAAACAATATATGGTATCGCTGGTAAAACTTTAACTATACAAGACACTAATAATATTATTAGTTCATTCAATTCAGGTAATAATAATATCATCATAAATAATAATACTGTTACAATAAATGAGAATTCACCGGGATGTCATGAAGTTACTTTTACAAGATATTATAATTACAATAATCCTATTTTATTTTATTACAATCCTAATAGTCAACATTTAGCAACCATCGGAAGTCCTAATAATAGAACTGCTAAACTAAAATACTGTTTTAATGAATTAAATTTAAAAATAAAAAAAACAGATAAAGATACAGGAAATATTTCTAGTCTTGGTGAGGCAACACTAAAAGATACTATATTTACTTTATATAATGAAAATATGGAAAAGATTACTGATTTAACTTTAGATGATAATATGGAAATTAACATCTCAAGTAATGACTACAATTTAACATATGGAACTTATTATCTAAAAGAAACAAAAAGTGGTACTGGCTACTTACCTAATGAAAAAATATATGAAATTAATTTTACTCCTAATAATACTGATATAGAACTAACAGTAGAAAATGAAGTACTAAAAAAAGAAATAACTATTAAAAAGTATTATGGAGATGGATTATTAATGTTGCAAGAACCAAACATTACTTTTGAGATATATGATAAAAACAACAACCTAGTAACCACTACAACAACTAATGAATCTGGAATTGCTAAAGTAACCCTACCATATGGACATTATAAAATCGTTCAAGCTAATACTACTGAAGGTTATACAAAAATAGACCCATTCGATATTTTTATTGATGATATAAATAAAGATTATTCCTATACTATTAATGACTATAAAATAGATGAAGAAAAACCTAACGAAACTATATCAATAGAAGTACCAAATACAAGTACTGATAATGACAACTACAACATATTAAGTCTAATACTACCTACATATTTAATTGTTAAGAAAAAGTTTAGTTAGCATCTTAATACTAACCGCATACTTAAGTAGTTGTCTAATCATCTATAACATTGAAACAGATAAAAAAGAGATAACTAGCAAAATATCCAATATAGAGAAAAACATTAACACTGCTAACTACATAAATAATAATGAAAAAATTATTGGTACTTTAACAATTGACAAAATAAATTTATCTCAAGATATTTATAATATAAAAAGTAGTCACAATAATGTCGAAGAAAATGTCACTATTTTAAATGATGACAATGGCTTAATAGTTCTAGCAGCTCACTCTGGACAAGGATCTATCGCTTATTTTAATAATTTAGATCAACTGAATTTAAATGATACTATAAATTTAACTTATAAAAACAAAAAATTAACCTATAAAGTAACAAAAATAGAAGATCAAGTAAAAGATGGAACTATAGAAATAAATAAAACTAATACTAAAAGATTAATACTAACTACTTGTAGTAAAAAAGATAAAAATAAACAGTTAGTAATTACATCTGAATTAATTTAAAAAAGTTGCTATAAAGCAACTTTTAATATTTAACATAAGGCTTACCTTCTCTAAGTCTTGCTTCTCCTTCCATAACTAATAAAGTTAAAGCATCACTAATAGCCAAATCTCTAGGAATATCTAACTCTTGAACTATTTCCTCTAAATTATCCATACTAGTACCTTTTAATTTTAATAAAACTGTTGGTTCTATTAACATCTCAAAATCATCTTTAGATATTATCATATCATTAGCAAAATCTATAACTGTACTTTCATCCTCTGTCAAAATATAACTATGCAACCACCAAGTATCTTCAAAAATATTAGGACATTTACAAGTAACAAAATAACAGTCTGGATGCATTTTAATAAATGTCTTAGCTGTTAAATGACATAAATAATCAAGGCCAGAAAGATTATATAACTCTTTATTTTCCCTACTAGCTATCTCTTCCATCTTTTGTGTTTCTAAAGGATAAGATCTTTTAGCACTTCTAAAAGTAAAAGAATTAAAAGAAGTATCCATAAAAAACAAATCACTAGTATCATCATATTTAATATCGTTAATTAAAGGAGCCTGTTTTAATCTTTTAATATCTTTTTCTACATCATCACTACTAGTAAGAATAGAAACAGCATTTAAAGCATCATTCTTAAGAATATAATTATATTTCTTAGCAATCTCATAAAACCTACGTAAGTATGTAGAATTATCTAAAAACAAATGATTATATAAAATAGAAACAGGATCATGAGCCGCAAGAGGAGCTACCTTTTTTAAATAAAATATATTTCCCCTTTTCTTCTTTAACAAATAACTAGTAAGTTCTGTAAACATTGCTTCTGCTTTACTATTATGTCTTTTTAAATTTTCAGCATCTTCCCTGCATAATGTTTCATATATTTCTCTTTTCATAAAACCTCCAAAAAAACAGTTATAGTATATAACAGAAAAGAAAAAAGCACAAGAAAAAGAAGATGCTTAATCTTCTTTGTTAACTAACCGCAATTCATTATCTACTACATCAAAAGTAACAGTTTCACCATATTTAATAGTACCTTTAACAAGAAGATGAGCAAGCAAGCTTTCAACTGTTTTACTAACTTCACGTTTTAAAGGTCTAGCACCATAATTAACATCGTAGCCAGCACCTACTAAATAGTCTTTCGCTTTATCAGTTAATTTAATATGAATATCATTCATAGAAAGACGCTTCTCTATATCAGAAATAATTTTATCAAGAATCTCGTAAATAGCATCTTTTGTAAGAGGTTTAAAGACAATAATCTCATCTACACGGTTAATAAACTCAGGTCTAAAATGACTTCTTACTTCATCCATTACTTTACTAGTATCTCCATCTAAAATATATTCACTACCTAAGTTAGATGTCATAATAATAATAGTATTTTTAAAGTCAACACATCTACCATTAGAATCAGTTATTCTGCCATCATCTAATATTTGTAGTAAAAGATTTAATACCTCAGGATGAGCTTTCTCTATTTCATCAAATAAGACAATACTATAAGGATTACGTCTAACTGCTTCAGTAAGTTGTCCTCCTTCTTCATAACCAACATATCCTGGAGGAGACCCAATTAAACGAGAAACACTAAACTTCTCCATATATTCACTCATATCTATTCTTACCATATGTCTTTCATCATCAAAAAGTTCATAAGCAAGAGTTCTTGCTACTTCAGTTTTACCTACACCAGTAGGTCCTAAGAATATAAATGAACCAATAGGTCTATTAGGATCTTTTATTCCACTACGAGACTTAATTATCGCTTCACTTACTAAATGTAAGGCTTCATCTTGCCCCATCACTCTTTTTTTCATACTATTTTCAAGATTAAGAAGTTTCTCTTTCTCGCTACTAACTAATTTACTTAAAGGAATATTAGTCATTTTAGAAATAACATTAGCAATATCTTCTTCTGTAACATTATCACTTAAAAACTCTCTATTATCATGGTTTTTTAACTCTTCAAGTTCTTTCTCTAACTTAGGAATAGTACCATGTTGTAATTTAGCAGCTTTCTCTAAATCATATTTATTTTCAGCTTGCTCAAGTTCAAAACGAGCTTTTTCAATCTCTTTCTTCTTAGCATTAATCTTATCATTAAGACCCTTTTCTTCTTCCCAAGCTTCTTTATATTCTTTTTCTTTAGCTTTTAACTCTCCTAACTCTTTATCTATTTCCTCTTTGCGTTTCATAGATAGCTGATCTCTTTCTTTCTTAATCGCTTGTCTTTCTATTTCAAGTCTCATAATCTTACGAGTTAAAGAGTCAAGGGCATTAGGAACAGAGTCCATTTGTACTCTAATGGTTGCACATGCTTCATCTACTAAATCTATCGCTTTATCTGGTAAATATCTATCAGTAATATAACGATTAGATAGTGTTGCTGCTGCTACCAAAGCTTTATCATGAATAGTAACGCCATGATGAATTTCAAACTTTTCTTTAAGTCCACGAAGTATTGTAATTGTATCTTCAACACTAGGTTCACTAACAATAATCTTTTGAAAACGACGCTCTAAAGCCCCATCTTTCTCTATATATTTACGATACTCATTTAAAGTAGTAGCACCAATAACATGAATCTCACCACGAGCAAGCATTGGCTTTAAGATATTAGATGTATCCATAGCACCTTCAGTATTCCCAGTACCTACAATCATATGAATCTCATCAATAAACATAATAATAGAGCCTTCACTTTTCTTTATTTCATTTAATACTTTCTTAAGTCTCTCTTCAAACTCACCACGGTATTTAGCACCGGCGACTAAACTAGCCATATCAAGTTCCCAAATAGTTTTATTTTTAAGACTAGTTGGAACGTCACCTCGCTCTATTCTAAGAGCAAGTCCTTCAACAATAGCAGTCTTACCAACACCAGGTTCACCAATTAAAACAGGGTTATTTTTAGTACGGCGTGATAAAACACGAGTAATACTACGAATCTCTTCATCACGACCTATAACAGGATCAATCTTACCTGCTTTAACCGCTTCATTTATATTACGACCATATTTTTCTAATACATTTTCATTTTCTTCATTTGGATTTTGATACATAATACATCTCTCCTTTCTTACACATACATATTATATAACTGTTATTAGCACTTGTCAAGTTGGAGTGCTAAGGGTTTATAAAAAGAAAAGAGTTTTTAAAACTCTATACTAAATTAGCAATTTGTTTTTCACTAAGGCCAGTATATTTAGATATTTTATCTATAGGTATTCCTTCTTTTAAAAGATTTTTAGCGATAGATCTTTCTCTTTGTTCAGCACCTTTTTCTATTCCTTTTTCAAGTCCTTCTTTCCTAGCAAGTTTACTATGATATTCTATCTTTAACTCCTCTTCCTCTTTTCTCCTCTTCTCAGGATCATATAACCCAATATTATCTATATCATTTGTTAGTTCATATAATTTGTCTCTTACTTCCATTAGTATTTCATCTCCTTCACTTATTTTTATTATTTCTTTATAATCATCTAATGTTAATATTAATAACTCTTTTTCTAATCTCGTTAAATCTTCTCCTTTATAATATTTCTCTTTTATTTTATATAAATTTATATGATATTTTATACTAGACTCTGTTTCTATTAAACCAATGCCATTTCTTATCTTAAAATCTGATATTAATTCTTTCCCTAAAGCTTTTTCATATTCCTTATAATTATCAAAGTTTATTTGAATTACTTTTATATTCTTACTATATTGTTCTCCCTTATTTAATAATTCTCCTTTTATTTTAGAAAAGTAAGCTTCATTTCTTTCTATTAGACCTTCCCAGTATTCATTATTACATTCTAGATTAATGATATAACCTCTACACTGAAAGATAAAATCTGAAGTTTTCTTTCTTTCTAAAGCATTATTTACTTTATACTCAACATTCTTTTCTTTAAATGTCTTTTTTATTAAGTCTTTATCTATATCTGTTATATTAGATATTAAATCGGCTAAATAATTAGGACAGTTTCCCATTATTGATTTAAACACGGGATCAAAAGTTGCTTCATAAACGAAATTATTAGATAACATATATTCTCTAATTTCCTCTGGACTAACTTTAGCAGGTATTTCTTTTTTTCTAATGTATTTCATATAATAACTCCTTTCTGCAACTAAAGTAACAGATACAGAAAGTTATTGCAAAAAGGTAATTTTTTAAATTGGTTATAAAAACACCTATCAATTTTCTTAATTCGCTAGTTCAATTTAAAATATTGTTATCCGAAAACACATCCAATTTTCAAAATTACAAGTTTTTTAACTTTTTTCTTCCTCCTTCCTTTTCCATCTTTCTTTACAAGTCTCCCATCTAACATCAATGTATCACATTAGATAAAATAAATCAACAAAAAAGAAAGCTAATTAAAGCCTTCTCTATTAACTAACTAATTATCACTAGCTATTCATACTCATTGCGAATCAAAAAAACTCACCAATAACAGTACTTACTGTGACACCTACTTTATTAAAACAGAAAGTATATAAGGTAAAGACTTAAAGCTTATTATATTTATTTGCTTCCAGAAGGAAGTTCTAAAGGATTAGAAAGTTATGATAAATTAAGAATAATGACAAAAGGAAATGAATAAAAACTCATTTCCTTTTATTATGAATAAGCTCTATAAGGTAAGATAATCTTGCGTTTTATTATCCTAGTTTATTGTTGCTACTAATCTAAAAGAGTAAGATGTAACCATACCGCCAGAATTATTTGCATTGCTGTAATAAAAGATACCATTATTTGCACCATCCATCACTCCGCCACGCATCATCCATGCCTCTGTATCATTAGGCATAAGATGAACATCTTGATACCATCTACTTACTTCTGATAAAGCATGAGATATACATTTATTTCCATTACAAGCTGTATTAGCATCATCAGTAATATATTTATCGTAATATTTTGATTCTGGCATTGAAGAAAAACCAGAATTTCCCACTACATCATTATAATTTGCCATTACATATTCTAAAGATCCTCCACTCATATCATAAATTCCAAAAATTGTTCCAGTTGTAGATGAACCAGTTCCATTTATTTCTATATCATAAGTGTAACTGCACTCATTTAATGCATTTATGTCATAAGGTTTTCCAGTACTGCAACCTGTTATAAAGTTATCCGATTTATTCTGATATATTTCTTTATTTGCTCCACTAAAATTAGTATTCCCTAATTTTCCGTACTTACTTTGGGATAGATATGCTACTATTGCCCATTCACTATTCTTCATCATATGAGTACCTACATTTGTTGTGAAGCCATATCTGTTTCCAGTATCATCCATCTTTAAACTTACATTAAAGGCATTACTTACATATATTTGTCGCCAGCTTGGTGCGTTTGGTTTTATCATGACATCTAACTCTGTTGTATTTCCACCACCATATTCTGCACTTGGATTAGAACTACTTGTCTCAAATTTTCCTACCCATATCCCTGATAGTTCTTCATCTCCAAACGTAAAGGCATCTGGGGTATACCAACTATTGTCTTCTATTCCTGAACTAACTAAATATCTAGCTGTTCCTCTATCTTTTATAGAAGTTGATACAAATCTTACATCTATTTCTCCTGGTAGATCTTGAGTAGGATCTGTTTCTAAATAGCATCCTTTCTTTCCGTAATAATTTGTTCCATCTTCGCTTCCTATAGAGTAACTATATCTTGGTATCCATACCCACATTGTCTCTATATCATCCATTGATATTGTTGTTCCTACATCAGTACTCTTATATGTATCCCTTGTTTCCTCTGTTACTGTTACAGCATTTGCCCACATCAACTCTTCATAATTATACCAACTATTATCTATATTGTTAGACTCAGCTTTTACCCAATTGGACCCATCATAACTTACTGGAATCATTCCTTCATCTAACTCTGGGGCATTTGGAACATTCTCATATTCTTTAAATATATGACCATTACTTGGTAATTCTAAATCATTATAGTCAAGCCCTACATTTACTCCTAACTCTATTGTTATATCATTGCTAGAGTTATTTTCTACCATTATTTTGTAAATATTACTAGAACCTGCTGTTCCACTTGCTTCTAAGTTTACGCCAACAGATTCTGGTAAAGTGTTTGTTTCACAATCTACTATATATCCTGCTTCTACATTATTAGGTAAATCATTTAAATAATAAAAGTTAAATCTTGCTTTTCTATTATTTGGATTAGATAGGGTTACTATAAATTCTCTACTGCTGTTTTGTGGAACTGTTAAAGTATTACCTTCACTTCCATCTACTTCTAGTTTATAAGTTAAGTCCCCTGTTACTATACTTATAGCATTTCCTTTTTCTCTATTTACTGTAAACATAGCATATGAAAAATAGCCTCCTATTATAAGTAAGCTTATTACTATTACAGAGATCATATAAATTTTACTAAAGCTTGTTTCTAGTAATAATCTTTTCATAAAAGATACCTCTTTCTTTTATAAGTTTACCCAGATCAATATTTTTAATACTATTAAAATATTTCAATATATAATTATAGATAAGTATATTTGACAATACTATTAAGGATAGAACTCTCATCTTCAATAATTTACTATCCTAATATGATTATAACATATTTTCGTCTATTTTCCCAAGAAAAATTAAATTGATACCAAAAAATGGAAAAATTAAATTGGTGAAGCAAAATGATTATAAAAAATTTAAGATATACAAGAGAAAACTTAGGTCTTAAACAAAAAGATTTAACTGCTCTTTTTAACGTAACTTACTCTACAATATCTGGATGGGAAACAGGTAAAGACACAATCCCCCTAAAACAACTAATTAAATATGCAAATAAATACAATTTTAGCTTAGACTATCTATTTGGTCTAACTAACACTAATAAGTCTTATTTACCCTTAGAAATAGATTTAAATGTTATATCTAGAAACTTAAAAACTATTAGAAAGCAAAATAAAAAAACTCAAGAACAGATCGCTAAAGTCCTAAATACAAGCTCTGGTGGCTATGCTCATTATGAAAATTCTAGATATTTAATCCCTACTAATTTTATCTATAATCTTGCTCTTTTCTATAAAGACTTTTCTATAGATAAAGTATTAGGTAGAATTGAAGCAGAAGAAAAAGTATATAGTTAAAAAACTATATACTTTTATTCACTTACCACACTTATTGCGGTTTGTAACATTGTATCATTTTCATAAGTTAAAGTTTCTCCTTCTTGTAATACTGTCTCAACTCTATCAGTAGGAACAACTCCCTTATCATTAATCCAATTACCATCTGGAGTTAACCATTTTTGAACTGTATATTTAATTGTATCTCCACTATTTAAATCACTAGCAGACTGAACTGTCCCTTTACCATAAGAATTAATTCCAACAACATGAGAACCATAACTTTCTTTAAAGGCACTAGCAAGTATTTCTGAGGCACTTGCACTCTCATCATTAATAATTACACTAACAGGATAATCTCTATCAATAGATTTCTTAGTACCATAAACTTTCTCTGTTTCACTCTTAGTCTGTAACTGATATAACACTTGTTTCTTATTTAAAAATAAACATAATATATTCTTAACTTCAGATAAATAACCACCAGGATTATCTCTAACATCAATAACTAATCCCTCAATATCATTTTTCTCTAATTTCTTTAAAGCATTATTAAACTGTTTATAAGAATTACTATTAAATATTTCTATTTTAATATAACCTATTTTCTTACCATTATTTTCATATATTTCACTTTCTACAATAGGAGTCTCTATAGTCGCTTTACTAAGTTCAAAACTAAGTTCCTCTCCATTTCTATTAACTGTTAATTTAGAAGTATTACCACTATCTTCTCCTGAAATCATAGAAACTACTTCAGACAAACTCTTTCCTGTAATATCAGTATCATTTACTTTAGTAACAATATCACCAACTTTAACGCCAGCTTCACTAGCAGGACTATTATCAAAAACATTACCTACACTAATAACACCATCTTTAAGCATTACTTCAATACCAATACCTTCGTAAGTACCACTTAACTCTTCATTAAAATCATCACTAGCATCTCCACTAAAATAAGTAGCATAAGGATCATCTAAATAATTAATCATCCCCTGTATACCAGCATCAATAAGTTCTTCTTTATCAACATCTTCGTAATAATTATTAATAATATTATCATAAGTACTAACTAACTCATCCAATTCATCATTACTAGAATTACTACCATCAAAAACAACAAAATTAACTATATTACCTAAAAGAAAACCAAACATAATAGCAATTATCATAATAACTATAACTTCAGAGAAATTAAAACCACTTCTTCTTTCAACAATTATTTCTCTAACATTACTATCATCTATTTCTTCATCTACTACTTTTTCTTCTTTAATTTCTTTATCTTTATTATTTTTCTTTTTAAACATTAGTATCACCCCGCTACTATTTTATTCTATCATAAAAAAAAGAATATCTAAAGAAAAGATATTCAAAAGATAAATAAAAATAGACTAAATAAGTCTATCTTTACACTAACTATTTAAAAAACTTGTTATCTCACTAGTATCAGTAATTACTTCACTAACTTCTCCATTATTAAATCTAAGTAAAGTATCAGCTTTTACTCTTAAACTACTAGCATCTTCTGTAACAATATCACCATCAGTAACATATTTCTTATTCATACCATTACTAAGATCAACACTATATAATTTAGTATCTGCATTATTTAATTGATAAGAACTTATTAAAGAACTAATAGTAGAGTATTCATCAGTAGAATCATAATAAATAACGTAATACTCTTCTTCAGTCTGATTAAAAGACTCACCTGCTAATATTTCATCATACTGAATATCGTTTTCTGTTACTTTTTCTTCATCACTATTATCAGACTCTAATATTAAAGTAGTTAAAAAATACATTCCTACTAGCAAGACTACTGCAACTACTATAATTATAATAGTTTTCTTAACTTCGCTAGGCATTCCCTTTTTATTATTTAAATAATCTCTTTTCACAAATCTTCACAAACCTTTCGTTTCATGTTTAATGATAACACAAACAAAAGAAAAAATAAACACTTTCGTGCTTATTTCATTGTAGGTAAAACATTTATAGAATTAGCAATTTCAATTAATTCATCTTGACTCATAACATCACTTACTAAATAATAATTAATTCCACCTGATGTAAAACTAACAGAATTATCTGAAAGTACTCCCAAACTATCCATAAACATAACAGGTTCACCCATTGTTGGAATAACTGTAAATTCATCCATTGTTTTAACTGTCTCTTCTACAAGTAAAAATGGTTTATCTCCAGAAAATGTAAGAATAACTCTCTCTCCATCAGTCATATCTACTTTTTCTTCACTTTCAAGCTTCGTTCCTTCTGGTAATACCATAGGATAAATAACATCATCTATTGCACTAGTTTCTACTGCTTCTTCTTCTAAATTAATAGTACTCATTATTGAATCTATTTCAAAATAATTATCTTTAAAACTTGGACTAAAATCAATATCTTTAACTTTTAAAGTCATGCTAGGAACTTCATCACTATCTAAAACAACTACTTCTTCTAAATTCAAATCATCATTAAAAGTAACTTTCTGCTTAACTAAATTTCTATTATTAGGATAATTAACACTACTAGTAAAAATATAATTCTTATCATCTTTTTTAAAAGTTCTCTCATCATCATTTGAAATGTCATTTACTATTGATTGTAATAAATAAATCTGTGAATTATTATAAGGAAAATCGCTTTGAAATTTAAAACTTTTATTCAAACTAGGCGTTAAAACATAAACACCATCATCATTTCTTAAAATAATTTGTTCATGATTATTAGAAGTATTAGTAAGTGTAATTTTATAATAATTATCTTTCTTATAAGCTGTTTCCACTTCATAATTATATATATCATCATTATTTAAAACTTCAAGTGTCGCTGTCATAATATATCCTTTACTATTAGATATTTCTTTATCAAGAGAAGATAAAACATCAGACTCCGAATTTCTTCCACATCCAGTAACAAAAAAACAACCTAAAAAAAGTATAACTAAGCTAATTTTTTTCATTAAATTCACCTCATCTTTAATTCTAATTAATTATATTATTAAAAGTTATTTAATATTCATGAATAAAATAAAACAAATTAGTCCATTATATGAATGTAATAAATAAAAGAGGAGGAATTATGGAAACATTAAAAAAAATATGCTTAGTCCTAATTATAATAGGAGCGATAAACTGGGCATTAGTAGGTTTATTTGAAGTAGATTTAGTAGCCTCTCTATTTGGAGGTAGCGACGAAATCCTAGCCAGATTAGTTTATATTATAATAGGAATTGCTGGTCTAATTGATATAAGTATTCTCTTTGACCATTTAGACCATCATGATTAAAAAAGAGATTCAAATATTTGTGAATCTCTTTTAATTAGCTGTAATTCTAACTCTTACTTTCTTAGTCTTAGGTGTATAAGTAAGTTTAACATCATCGCCTCTGACTTTAACATCGACTTCATGTTCACCTACACCTAGACCTTCAAGATCAACATAAGCATAAATAATAGATGGATCTATATTATCAATAATAGACTTACTACCTGTAACTACTACTGTAACTCTACTATCTTCTTCCGAAAGAGCTTGAACACTATACTGTGAATCTAAGTTTTCAGTAGCAATAGAGATATTTTCAATTTCTCTTGTTGTAGAATCATCAAGAGTTACATTAACAGTAATCGTATTTTCACTTATCTCTGTAATACCATTAGGTCGTTTTAAAGTAACTGTGTATTCTTTATCTTCATCGAGTCCTGTAACATCTACTTCTACTTCTAAAGAATCAAGTCTATCAAGTGCTTCCTGACTACCATAAACAGTAACACTATCTATATTACTACTAAGTGATCTAATCGCTTTACCGAAAGCAAGCTCACCATCAGGAACAATTTCAATAGGTACCTCTTTGCTTGGAGATGAAATAGTTACTTTAGCAGTTACATCTTTAGGAACGATCTCAACATCGACAACTTTTCCATCGGCATCATATGCAACAAGTGGAACATCTTCAAGTGTTAGTTCTCCTGCTTCTTGAGTAGGGAAATCATTAACATCTACTAAAGCTCTAACTGTAGCAACTTCATCTAATTTATATTCAGCACCTTTAACTATAACTTCGCTTCTATCAAGCTCAACACTATCTATATTTAATTTAGTATCCAAATTATCTTGATGTAAAATATCATAAGTAAGTGATTTAGTAGCACTAACCTTATCATAAATAGTAACTGTAACTGTAGATGGATCTATCCTATAATCTATAGAACTTAATTGTTGTGTATATCTAAGATTTACTCTATGTTGACCCGGACCAAGTCCTGTCAAATCAACTGTTACTTCGCCACTAGGAGATTGTTTAGCTAAAAATATATGTCTTTTCTGACCAACTAAAGTTATATCAACAGTCTCAGGTAATCCCTCAACAACATATGCTTCTTCATTATAAGTAGCAGAGACTTTTTGATCATATAAAATTTCTGCATATTGATCAATTAAAGTATTACCCTCACTATCAACAATAAAGAAAACAGCCAAAGCTAATATTAAACTAATAACAATCAAAGTTTGTTTCTTACCAACTAGTTTTTCAAGACCTTTACTATTACTTTTAGAAAAATCTATAATTTTAAGAATTAACTTAGTAATAGGAGTAATTAACCACTTGTCAAAAAATGCACCTATATGACGAAAAAATTTTCCAATACTTCTAATTATCTTCTTCATATATCTCTTCCTCTTCTATTTCTTCTTCATCATAATCACTACTAGCTTTAGGCTTTAATTCATTTATTAACATCATTCTAACATCATCAATTGACAAATTATAGAAAAGTTCTCCCTTAATAGCAACTGAAAGTCTACCAGTTTCTTCTGAAACTACTAACGCAATTGCATCGGTCTCTTCGGCAATACCAAGTGCTGCTCTATGTCTTGTCCCAAGTCTTTTATTAATTTTCGTACTACTACTAGTAGGGAATACCGCTCCAGCACAAGTTATGCGATCACCTTGAATAATAACTCCACCATCATGCAAAGGATTTCCTTCATAGAAAATAGCAATTAATAGATCACTTGATAAATCAGCATATAACTTCTTAGCTTTATCAATATAATTACCAAGACTAATATCTCTTTCTAAAACAATCAAAGCACCAATCTTATTTTTTCTTAAATAATCCATCGCTTGGGTTAATTGATAAACTAAGTGTTCTCTCTCATCAACAGTAAGCACTTTATGTCGTCCTAATAATTGATTCCTTCCAAGCTGTTCTAAAATATTTCTAATTTCAGGTTGAAAAATAACAATCAAAGCAAGAGGTCCATACATAATTACATATTCAAGAAGCATACCAACAGTTGTAAAACCACATAAATCACTAACAATTTTTAAAACAATAATAATTACTACTCCTTTAAATAAAAGAGTAAGTTTAACACTATTTCTAATATTCTTTAAAATAATATAAAACATCAACCATACAATTGATATATCGACAATTTTCCTTATGATTGTCAAAACACTCGTAACAGTAATAACCATAACATCTCTCCTAACTGTTTTTAAACTGTTTTATTGTTTTCATCTTGATTAATAGTTGGAATAACAACATTATTAACACCCTGTGGTGTAGGATTTGTACCAACTACAGTAGTAGGCTCTACATTCTGACTAACTACATTTGGCATAACAACCGTATTATTAACAGGAGCGGCTGTAACCTCTGTAACTGTCCGTGGCACTTCATTAACGTCATTTACAGAAGCCGTATTAGCAGAAACAACAGTAGACTGAGCCATAGATGTAGTATCCTCAACAACAGGAGCTGCTACATTATTAACAACTTCTGTCATCTGAGGTGAAGCTTCCATAACTGGTTCATTTACTGGTTCCGTAACAACTGTATTATTTTCAGCATTTTCTTCATTGACAGTAGCATATTTTTCCTTCTCATGTTTTTTATTTATACCTTTTTCAGCTAAATAGCCAATACAAGCAAAAATAAGAATGACTAAAACTACTACCCAAACGATATAAAAAGGGCCATCTAATGTATCCCTAAAAAACTCAATAACAATATCCATAAGCACCACCTTTTATTCTTACTTTATTATCATAACATGATGAACTAATCTTTTCAACCAAAGAAAAATAAAAAGTTATTATTTATGTAGTTTCATGTATATAGTATCAACGTTTTCTCCATTAATAATTGCAATATTCTTATCAACTTTATAAGGCCTAAAACCTAACTTTTCATATAAATGAACTGCTCTATCATTATTAGAATATACACCCAAATAAATTTCCTCCAACTTTAAATCATTAAAACCATAATCTATAAATCTTTTAAGTGCTTCCCATCCATAATGATTATTTTGAAATTCTTCATTTATAACAATACCAATTTCAGCATTGTTTGAAGTTATGTTATCAAAATCAACATTTCCAATAAAACGTCCACTTTTTTTATCAAACATTGATAATATAATCAAAGTATCAGTTTCCAAAGCTTCTTTTACACACATAAATCTATTCTCATAAGTATATGGGTTAGGATCGGCAGTAATAAACTTTTTAATATTTGGATTATTAAATAACTTCAAATATTCATCTATTAAATCATATGAAACATTAACATAATAAATATTATCAGATTCTAATATGACATCTCTATTCATAAACACTCCATTAAAAAATTAAATGGTGCCGGCTAATGGACTCGAACCATTGACCTACTCATTACGAATGAGTTGCTCTACCTACTGAGCTAAGCCGGCAAAAAAACTTTACTAATTTATTATAGCAAAGTTTTTAAAATTATGAAAGTTATTCTGTCCTAAGTGCTACAACAGGATCTTTCTTACTAGCCATCTTAGATGGAACAAAGCCACTTAAAACAGTTAAAGAAACACTAATTATCAAAAGAATAATTGCATGAACTGGGTTAAGATTTGCAACATTAGGTAAATCAGCTAAACTCTCAATCAAAGAGTTAATAGGGAATGTTAATAGGTATGCTATAACAAGACCTAAAACGCCACTACAAACACCTATAATAAAGGTTTCAGCATTAAATACACGTGTTATATCCTTACCTCTTGCCCCAAGTGCTCTTAAAATACCAATTTCTTTAGTTCTCTCAAGTACAGAAATATAAGTAATAATTGCAATCATAATACAAGAGACAACAAGAGAAATAGATGAAAAAGCAATCAAAACATAAGTAACAGCATCCACAATACTACCAGACAAAGTACTAATCAAAGATGCATAATCTGTATATAAAACTTGTTCACTATCATCTTTACCTTCATTATAATTATCTAAATAATCAGTAATATAATCTTTAGTCTCAAAATCTTTTGGATATATATAAATGATAGATGGCATAACTTCAGCACCAATTACACCTAAAATATTATCTTTAGTAACAGTTGAACTTGTCTCATCAAAAGCCTGTCCTGTTAAAACATTATAATCCACTTCTTTTTGACGATTAACAATCTCACTATCTTTATTTTTATTAATAACTTCATCTACTAAAGCCGAATTATAATATATACCAGACTGTGTTAAAGAGTTTTTATCTTCTTTACCTCTTATAATAGCCTGTACCTTAATAGTAATAACATCACTATTATTATACATAGCCTCATAATCATTACTAGGAACAAAATAGCCATTAATCTCATCATAATAAATATCATTAGGAATAACTTTAAACTCCTTATTTAAAATATCATCAAAAGATATATCACTACTTGTATCAAAACCAAGTTGTTCTAAAGTACCACTATCAAGTTCATTACGAGAATTAACAGCAATTACAATACCAGGAGTATTTATATCAATAGATCCTGCTAAAACATCATAATTATCTTCTAACATACTCCTACCATCAACAGTATCTGCATATAAACTCCAGCCCATAACACCCGTCATAGATGTAGTAGACATACTATAATTGGTACTAGTAGGCACTAGCTCATAACTACCATCAGCTTTTCTTGTAACAACATTTAAAGTTGTCCCATATTCATAACTAATAGCAGAAATGTTTTCTTTATCCATATTCTCTATATAATCTATATAATCACTATCTAAAGTATTAAAATGCATCATCGTCTCTAAACTGTTTTCACGAGGATAAATAACCTTACTATCAGAATACTCATCATGCTCATCTCTATTTTCATTCATCTTTTGCATTGTCTCTTCATTAACATTCATTGCCTGTGTACTAATAGTAATAGGCATTTGTGATAAAGTATCCGCTTCATACTCATCTATTTTCATTTGAAATCCATTTGATAAAGAAAGAATCAAAGCAATACCAATAATACCAATAGAAGCAGCAAAAGATGTTAAAAAGGTTCTACCTTTTTTTGTTTTAATATTATTAAAAGAAAGTTTCAAAGCTGAACCATAGCCTAACACAGTCTTCTTAATAGTTAACTTTTCTTTAGAACTACTTTTATCCTTAATAGGATTACTATCACTTAAAATCTCACCATCTTTAAGCTCAATAATACGATTAGCATAATCTTTAGCAAGTTCTGGATTATGAGTAACCATAACAACTAATTTATCTTTAGCAATTTCTTTAATAAGCTCCATTATTTGAACACTAGTAACTGAGTCTAATGCACCAGTCGGTTCATCAGCAAGTATAATCTCTGGATCATTAACTAAAGCTCTAGCAATCGCAACTCTTTGCATCTGTCCACCAGATAATTGATTAGGCTTTTTATGAGCATGATCTTTAAGTCCTACTCTATCTAAAGCAACAAGGGCTTTTTCTCTTCTATCTTTCTTTTTATAGCCACTAAGTATTAATGCCATCTCTACGTTTTCTAAAACACTAATATGACTAATTAAATTATAAGATTGAAATATAAAACCAACACAGTTATTACGATAGTAGTCCCACTCTACACTTTTAAACTTCTTAGTACTTTTATTATTAATGATTAAGTCACCACTATCATATCTATCAAGGCCGCCAAGAACATTTAAAAGAGTAGTTTTACCACTACCACTACTTCCTAAAATAGCGACAAACTCACACTTTCTAAACTTTAAACTAACATCTTTTAAAGCATGTTGAACAAAATCCCCTGTCTTATAACTTTTATTTATATTCTTTAATTCAAGCATAATTCCTCCTCTAAATTATATTATATACCATTAAAGCAAATTATATCTCTCTTACCATATTAAATATAACAAAAAGATATTGACTAAACAATATCTTTCTTCTTCTTTCTATTATAATTTCTAACTAATTTTCTTACTTTTCTCTCATTATTCTTAGAAACTGAAGCTGGTAAATATTTTTCTCTACTATTTAAAGTGATTAACAATTCATTTAACTCTTCTTGAACCTTATTTATATCATAAGCGTCATCTTGAACTCTATGAATAGTAGTTAAAAGATATAAACCTAAGAACTTACTACTATCAAGCTCTAACTTACCACTGGTTGGAACATAATAAGCATCATATACTTCATCCAATATATCAAATACCCTATGAGCTTCCTTTTTAGGTATATCAATTAATTTATCACAAACAGCATTATGATTAATTCTAATCAAATCATCGCTATCTTCTAAATAAGTCTTATATATAAAAGGCATATTATTATTAACAAAACTCTTAGTAATATCTTTATTTAAAATATTATCAATAAAATCTTTAATACCATCTTGACTATAATAAATATCATCAATGTTTCTAGAATCTTTTATTCTTTTAAATACACTAAACAAATCTTTAATACGAGGATTATCCACATAATTACCTAAATCTTGATTAGAATACTCTTCACTTATATTAACAACAGAAGAAGTTACTCTAACATCACTTATCTTATTATTACTAAATATTGTATAAACAAATGTCATAGCAGGATAAAAAGAATTAAGTTCAAATCTAGGTAGTTCTATATCATTGTTTTTCATCTTTTCATAAATTAAACTATCATCCTTTATAAAGCTAGCAGTATCTAAAATATGAATTTTTAAAATAATATTATCATCACTACTATAATCAACTGAAAAGGCATAATTAGAAATATTATTAAATTTGAAAGCAGGAAATACACTATAACCATTCTTTAAATAAGAATTTGACACATCAACCATTCTATATTTAAGAGAAGATAGTTCTTCTAGAACTTTGTCATCTACTTTCTCTTCTTTAATTTCTATATTATCCATACTATCTGCAATAAAATCTATATCATCAAACACTTTCTCACTATTATTATAGTTTTTAGAAATAATATAATCTTTAAAAGTAACTAATAACAAACTAAAATCAAGTTTCTCCTGTTCACTAAAAAATGGCCCTAAAGAAAAATTCAAACTAAGTAATTCTTTATAAAAATCTGGTTCTACATAAGGTAATCCTTGATTAACTAATTTTAATTTATAATTTTCTATAAATCTATCTAATAATAGAAAAGCAAAATGCTTATCATCTTTTCTTGCACATGCAAAATTAGGAATATATCTCATAAGTTTACTAATGTATGTATAGTTAGCATCATTATCTATTAATTCTTCTAAAATATCATAATAAGCACTAGTATCTTCATCTATAGACTCATACTTAACTGGTTTTAACTCTTCAAAAATTTTAATTAATCTCCTCAAAAAATCTTTCTCTATTGAAGCATAAACAGAGCCTTTACCTATTGATCTAATCTTATTTCGAGAAACGTCTATAGTAAGTACGCTTAATGTTAACAATTCTTCCTCGCTCAAATTTTCAGTTCTCTTTAAAAGCTTCTCTATTTCAATAGGAAGTTCATATTGTAAACCATATGAATATTCATCCATAAACTTACTAGTTCTAATATCGTATAAAAAGCTGCCAAACAACTCAGCAACAACTGGTTCATTAAATTTCAATAACTCACTATAATCTGTATATAAATCTGTATCTGTAACTTTATCATTTTTAGGTTTAGATGAAATTGCAATTAAAGGTTTCTTTCTTATCGTATCAGAACGAGTTAAAGCCTCATGTAATTCTTCTAGCCTTCCAACATACTTACTTTTATAGTTATTTAATTTTTCTAATGTACCTTTAACCTCTTTTAAAGCTTCTTTATATTTAGAAACACTTCTATAGTCATTTCTTTTCTTATAATAGTTAATAATATTAACTAAGCCATTAATTTCTTTACGTAAATTACCATCTACTTTACTAAGAACATCATAACTAACAACATCATCAAACATATCATTACTGCTATCCAACACTTCATCTAAGTGTGCCATAACAAAGTTAACATTCTTTTCTAATTCTTCATTATCCATAATTACCCCCAACTACTAAAATATAACTTTAGTATAACACAATCCTAAAAGAAAAAAAGACTTTTTTAGTCTTTATCCATTCAAATCCATAAATTCTTGATTCAAAGTTTGATATTTACTAGATATTTTATTAGTGTCTGCCTGCTCTAATACATACCAACCTTTACGAAACATAAGTTCATAAACTTCTCTTTGTAAAGATGAATAAGTATCAAACATCTCTTTATATTCTTCATATAACTCTTCACAAGAAGCTTCAGTTAAACTAACAGCATAGTTTTTAACTAACTGTTTCAAAGTACTAAGTAATGATGAAATATAATCTTTATCATTTAAAGTCATGCCAGTAGGAGTCTCAACTTTAGGGTTTTTAATTTGATTATTCATTGTTACCTCCTCTATTTAAAATATCTAAGATTTTACTAATATTACCTTGAAATACATTGCTAGCTTTACTAAGCATATCTTTAATTTCATTATCAGTAACACTGTTAATTGCATTACTAGTACTCTTATAAGCTCCATAATTCCAATTAAACATATCAGATAGATAATCTAAATCTTTACAACTAATAATATTTGGTACTACCTCATAATTATTTTCCATTTTATTTCCTCCCAATATTAATATGGCCGACATAAAAAAAATTATACTAAAAGTATATTGCTCTTCTAAAAATTTACATTTTGTAAATAATGATATATAATACGAACAAATTATTTATAAAAGAGGGGAAAATTATGTTAATGCAAGATTTTCAAAATCAAAAATCAAAAAATGGATTGCAAACAATCTCAATGATAGCTACTAAAGTTGTAACAGATATGCAAGAAAAAGGAGACCTTGACAACTATGCTAATCTTTCTATAGCTGAAAAGAAATCTTATGCATTAAATGCTTTAGCTACTTTAATGGTAGAAGAGATGGATAAAACTGCAGAATATCTACATTATTCAAGCATGGAAAGACAAGCATCTGAAAATTATGAACAAACACGAGAAGTTGATGGTTACATACTAGAAAGATAAATATTAAATTAATAAAAACAAAAAAGACTATTAGAAACTTTATGTTGACTAATAGTTTTTATTTGCATATTATTTTATAAATTTATTAATATTTAAAACAACAACTTATTTTTGTTTCAATCTATGTTTAATCTCTAAAATTAAATCCATTGGTGCATTTTCCATTTTATTTAAAACAAGTAAAGCATCTTGTAATTTAGTCTTAACAGGAACAGTATCTTTAATTTTTTCAACCTCAGAAACAAAATCAAAATTAGAACTTGGATTTTGTTTTACAAAGTCTCTAATATAATTTTCTATATCTTTTAAAACATATTCTTTTAAATTATAAGTATCCATTTCCATAACACCAAAATATCCACTTATCATATATCTATAAGTATCTTCTATTTCCATTAAGTATCACTCTTTCTAATATGTCTCAATCATTCACAACTAACTTTGAAAGTAGTTTATTTATAATAGTATCTATCTCTTTATCTTTACCTAACAAACTTTTTAAAAACTTATTAGTATTGGTTGATTGTGATAACATAAAGCCTGCTTCACGAAATAAATCTTCTATTATTACTTTATTAGAATGAATTAAAGCCTTATATAAACGTTTTTCATCATCATTACTAGATTCATTTATCATATTTTTTAAAATTTTAATCTGCTCTATCTTACTATCAGCAAGTTTAAATAATTCACTTATAACATGTTTATCTTTAACTTTTTGTTTAGGATAAACCCTAGGTAACATACTAATCGCTTTTGATGGACAAGAAGCTGCACAAGATCCACAACCAATACATTTATCAAAATCTATCTGTCCTGTTTCATTATCAGTAGCACCAGTAGGGCATACAAAAAGGCATAAACAATCTTTAGTACATATTTTTAAATCACGATAAGCGTATCTCTCACTTTTTTCTTTCATACCAGCTTAACACACCTCCAATATCTTAAAACTAGGAACACGACATACTGGACATACTTTAGGAGGATTATCTCCTATATAAATAAAACCACATATATCACAAACCCATATTTTAGTATTCTTAATATAATCTATTCCTTTTTCTTTATAAGCATCTATTACTACTTTCATAATATTAGTACTCTTACTAGCCCAATTAACAACTCTCTTAGCACCTCTATCATCATATTTAGAAAACACTTCCATTGAATTACCAAAATTATTAATATCACTAGTCACCATATCTATAATATCTTCTAAATTACCTTCTTTACTTTTTTCTAAGGATTCATAATGACTAGATAACTCTCTAAATAGATTAGTTTCTTCTTCTAAATACTGTTTTTCACATCCTCTTGCTAAATTAGAACATATTAAAGATATTTCATAATTAGATAACTCTCTTAAATCATCATCTACTTCCTCTACATAAGAAGTATCTTTTTTATCAGCTTCTTTTTTTGAAGTATCATTATCCTTAACTTCTTCAAATAAACTCTTTGGTGCTCCACAAAGAGGGCATTTCCAATCATCAGGTAAATCTTCAAACTTTACCTTTTCTTTAGCATCATCATAAATATAACCACAAATAGTACAACGATATTTCCTCATACATACCTCCTACCTAAATCATACCAAATGAAACAAAATAAATCTACAATAATTAACTTTTTATAAAATACACTTTATCACTAAGAAGTAATTAATATAAAAAAACTTATCACTCAAAATAAGTTTTCTTCTTTATCAATAATTATATCTTTTTCCATCAACTAACGGTTTTAAAACTCTAATTTTAACATTAGGAATATCTGTCTTAGGAATAGAATCTATACCTATATTTTCAAAAAGATAAATCTTATCCAATAACTCTTTATCAGCACTACCCTTTAATCTATTAAATAATTCTATTTCATTAAGTCTATACAAATCATCATAAGAAATGTATCCTCTATCAATAGATAATTTTGTTATAGTAGCAAGTAACTGCATCATATAATTATCTTCATCAGTATGGCAATATATATCTATACTTTTACTAACATCTATTATTTTAGAAACAACATCTCTATTACTAAAACCAATTTCATCTTCATTTTCCTCATTTTTAAATACTCTAACATCACTAATAATATTTTTAATATCGTCTTTAGAAATATTTTTAGTCCAACCTATACCAGTTAAAATAACTCCATCTAACCTATCAGCACAACACTTTGGTCTATCATTATCAACAATACTAAAATTTTTAAAATTAATAACATCATCTACATCTATGTTATCTTCCTTTAAACATTTAAGTAAATACTGATCACTTTTAATAATATCTTCCGTAAGTTCTTCTGTACTTTCTTGCTTTTCATAATCTTCATTCATATAATCTATAACATGTGAAAAACAAGGAGTTGCAACATCATGAAATAAGGCTGCAATAGTCATAGTTTTATCTTTAGTTACCTTATAAGTTAATAGAGAAGTTGTAAGAGAATGAGCAAATCTACTAATATATTCACTAAAATCATAAACACTTTCAGAAGCAAAATCCATCCCACAAAAATAACCAATGCTCATTAATCTAATTAAAGATGGGCACTCAAAATATTTTTTAAGAAATAATGGCATATTATTATAATCTAATTGTTCTAAATAATACTGTAACAACATAACAAACCCTCCTAAAAAAATTCTACCATAATTAATAACACTTTTCTACACAAAAAAACAAGAGTTAAATCTTGTTTTATTCTTGTGCTTCGTAAAAGACTTTTTTAAGTTCTTTAGCATTTGAAACAAATTTAAAAGTCCAACCTTCGCCATGAGTAGTTATAGATACTTTTGCATATCCAAATATACTACCAAAAAGCCCTTTTGAAACGGATATAGCATTTATTGATTTTAAAGGCATATCTAATTCTTCTTTTTTTATAAAACCAACAGAACCGTATACTCTTTTGTTAGTAATACATAAACTATTAGTTCTTAAGCTTATAATCCAACGAAGATAAATTAGAACAATAAATAACAATCCTAAAACAACATTAATCATTAAGCATAGAACCGCTATAACTGCACCAACAATAAGCATTATATTAGACTGTTCTGCCTTAATCAATATTTTCTCACCTTTAGTTAAATTTTCTTCTATTCGTTCCATTTTACTTCTCCTTTCTTCTCTATCATATCACAAAAATGTCATATTGAGTAGCATTTTGTCATAATTAAAAGCAAAAAGGGGATAATTTTACTGGTGATATAATGAATTTTTATAATATTAAACTATTAAGAGAAGAAAATGAATTAACCCAAAAAGAAATGGCCGAAAGATTAAATACGACAAGATCAGCTTATTCATTATGGGAACTTGGTAAAAATATTATTCCTTTGCCTAAATTATTAGAACTAAGCAATATGTTTAAAATTAGTATGGATTATTTATGTGGATTATCTAAACTAAAGGACATAAAATATCCACATCCAACTATAGATAAAAAAAGTATGGGTAAAAAACTATTACAAACAAGAAAAAAATTAAAACTAACCCAAGAAAAACTTGCCAAAAAATTTAATACCACTCACTCTGCTATAAGTGCATATGAAAATGGAATAACACTAATACCGACCATATTCTTAATAGAATTTTCAAAAATCTCAAATAAATCTATAGATTGGTTTTGTAGTGATAAGATAAATGAATAATATTTACTTTGAGGCAATCAAAAAACACTATTATATATAGTGCTTTTACAAATTATCTTTTATACTAGGAAACAAATCATACAAATTAAAGCCTAATAAATCATCAAAATATTTTTTTAACTTACAAGTCTCTTCAATATGATAATGTGTCTTCTTATAAACGCCATGTCTTAATAATAGATCCATCATTCTTTTATCTACAGTCAAGACCTTATCAGTACACATCAAATCACATAAGTTTATTATTTTATCATATATAGAATACTCTTCTTTTATATAATTTTTTACAAACTCATAATTTGGACTATTTTTATCAATTTCTTCTCTATCACTTGAAGTACACTCTACATCATTGTTTAAAAAAGAATGTTTCACACAAATACCAGCATATTCATCATCATATCCTAATGATTTTATATAATTATATCCATAAACTTCGTGAGCAAAAACTTCATCTTTTTCATAATTAAACTTTTTACCTATATCATGAATATATCCTAAAATCTTTGCATAATCTTCATCTAAATTAAGTGCCTTTGCTATTACTCCTGCAGCATTGCCAACACAAATAGAATGTTCAATAAAATGATCATTACTAACACTACCACGAACATCTTCTAATAATTTTAAAACCTCAATACTTGTCAACTTCACCTTTAATCATCTTTCCTTTCGAATATAAAATTATTAAAAACTATATTACTAATTTTTTTACCATAAGAATAAACATAATCATCATTCATATAAAACTCATCTCTAAAACCATTAATTAAAATAACTAATACATAGTTACCATAAATAGTTGAAACTATTCCTCCATCATTTCTAACATTTTTATATTTACCACTTTTTGTTGCTATATATTTTATAACACTATCATCTGTCAATTTATAAATATCATCAATGCCATCTGCAACCATCTCATGATATTTTTGATTTTTTAATATATCAATTATCTCTTCAGACATATTAGCATCATATAATTCTTTATTATTTATTTTCTTCCAAACATTAGCATAATCTTTAGCGGTTATAACAGAAAACATTTCATCTTTTCCTTGTTTAAACTTGCTATATAATTCTGTATCATCACACCCAAGTTCTTTAATCGCTCTATTTATATTTTCTATGCCCAAATAATCAATAAGCATATTAGTAGCGACATTATCACTTATAACCATCATTAAAGTAGCGACATCTAATACTTTTAATTCTACATCTTTAGATAAATATTGTAATACTCCACTTCCATTTACATAATGCTTTTCTTCACATTTTAACTTATCATTTCTTGATTTGATTCCTTTATATATTTGATTAAATAACTCAATCAAAATAAATATTTTTATACAACTAGCACCATTATACAAATCATGCTCATTCATTTCTAAAGTATGACCTTTTAAGTCATCATAATATATTGCTATTTTACCATCAAAATTAATTACAGTATCTTTTAATATATCTTCTAAATTCATATATTTACCTCACTATTTTAAATTTTAATTATCGTTTCCTAACTTTCTAAATAGATCATTATAAATACAATTAATATCTATATAATTAATCACAGTTATTAGATGCCTTTCTATAAGAAGTATCATCTGCTATCTCTATAAAAAGAAATAAAATTATAGATGTCTTCCCAATTATAAACTCTAGTAATATTACTACTTCTGTTACAAGGTTTATCCATTAAAAGCGCTACTATACCATTATCAAGACAAGCCTTACACAAACTAACAGAATCATCAATCATAATATCTATATTGTTTTCCAAACAAACTCTAGCTTTAGACTCCTTATCTTTACCATTAGTAAAAATAAGTTCATCATAATAAATATTATGCTTATTTAACCATTCCTTGGTCATATCAAAAGGATTAGAATATTCTCCATTATCTCTACCAGTTATAATGCAAATAAAATGTCCTTCCCTTTTAAGTTTATCTATATATTCCTTAGAGCCATCAATTAAAGATAAACTCTTAGCAATTCTTTCTACGTTAGGATAATAAAAATCACAGATTTCTTCTTTACTCCAATCAAACATACCACTAGTTATATAAAGATTATCATCTACAATACCTGTATTTCTTAATGCCTTATCATGTTCTAAAAACTCTTTTTTCAAAACTTCATCAAAATTAGAAATTACATTATCTATATCAATACCTATTCTCATACAAAAAACTCCTTATATAGAGAATACTATTTATAAAAGAAAAAAACAATATTAAAATTTTATTTATACTTTCCTAAAAAATGCACAATATTTCAAAAAAATTGTGCATTATATCAAATAAATCTGCTATTTTGCACATTCATTGTGCATTAACAAAAATTAATTTAAAACTCTCTTCCAACAAACACATTATATATCGCATCATATCTATAACTTAGTTTTGCATAAGTTGAATCTTGAACTAAAATTCCCATATCTACTAACTTATCGATGATAGTTGATACTGTATTTCTTGAAACTAGAGACTCATCTGCTACTTCTTTTTTAGTAAAAACTACCTGTTTCATAATTACTGGCATTATTCTAAATACAGCAGTACTATTTAATTTTCTTATTTTTTCCATATCATTAACATAAATTTGCTTTATTCTATTTATCTTTGCAATATAATTATTACATTGATCAATAATACATTGTAAAAAGAATTTTATAAACCCTAACATGTTTCCTTTTCTACTCTCATTCAAATATCTATAATAACTAGGCTTATATAATTCTATTATTTCTGATAAAAACAAAATAGGTTCATCTTCAGTAAGTATAGCTAACTGAATCGGAATTAATGCCCTACCTAACCTTCCATTACCATCACGATAAGCATGTATTGTCTCAAACTGAGAATGAGATATAGCCATATTTATAAATATAGGATCAATATAAGCATCATTCATATATTGAAACAAATTATCTAGTAATATAGGAACTTCTTCTGGTATTGGTGGAACAAATATAGCTTCTTCAATAGTACATCCTTTAGATCCAACCCAATTTTGAACATCTCTAACCTTACCTGGTTCTTTCTCATTACCTCTAACACTATCCAATAATATTTTATGAATAGTATTTACAAATTTAATATCTATTTTTCCATGTTTCAAATGATTTTTTGCATACTCAATAACTTTTTTCAAATTTTGAATTTCTAAATTATCATCAGTTTTTGGCATATATTTCAAATAATACATTTCATCTTGAGAAATCTGTGTACCTTCAATTTGTGTAGACTTTAAACTTTCACTCAATATAATTGAATCAAGAAAAAATTTTGAATCAAATTGACTATTCTTTAGATTTGATTTATATTCACCATATTTTTCATTAGCCTCCGAAATCAAATTTAATAATTCTTTATCAATATTATATTTTATTGGTAGCATATCAACTTTAATTGGTTCCATATTAATCACCTAAAAAAAGTTTAACACGGCAAAAGTAAATTGTAAATGTAAAAATGCACAATATTTTAAAAAAATTGTGCATTTTTGTCGAAAATAACTTATATTTTGCACATCTATTGTGCATTTTTCTATAAAATTACTTTTATCATCACTAGCTTCTTACCTCTAAATGTCAAACTCTTCTCCGACATTAAACCTTTCGTCTTTTCATCTTCCCTAGATAGTATCACAATATACTCACTATACTTTTCCTAAACTCTGCTAACTTTCTTTCATTGTATGGTTCAAATATAAAAATTCATTTATTTTATCTAAAACAATAAATCTTCTAGATAACCTATATTCTATTCTATAATTGCCATAATTTCCAACACCAATATATAGATACATAACCAAAAGTGTCAGTTATAAAAATATAAACGTTTTGATATGAAACTTTATCATAAATAACATATTATTCTTTCTCAAATTTTCTTACTTACTCAATTGTTAATCCACCATTAAATGCTATCATATAAATCACTATTCAAATATATTAAAACCCTTATAAAAATAAGGGGATAATTACTAATTGGTG
>CALVQK010000004.1 GCA_944358305.1 uncultured Bacilli bacterium
CAGCATGAACAGAAACTACAGAACAAAAAATGCCGAATATAAATATTCCTAATATAATCTTAAGTTTTTTCATAATTTAGCCTCCTCGTAATTATATATTTAATTCTATCATACAAATAATATATTAACAATGTGAGTATAATCATAAAAATTGTCACTATAATATTCTTTCCACTCATTAAATCAATGTTAATAGCATCTTGAATCTTATAATAAACTTTAAATATTAATCTTTGTGTACAAAACATCAATAAAGATAAAAAACTAAATCTAACTAAAACATCAGCAAACTTAGTATTAAATTTATTTTTACAAAGCTCAAGCTTTTTTGAAATTAAAACATATACATAAATACTAATAATAGCAGCTACTAAATACAAAAAATAATTATTATAAATGCTTGTTGACATATTAACCCTGCCATTTAATAAAGAAAGATAAAAAGAAATTATTAACAATATACAAACTTGAAAAATAAAAACTATATTATTATGTAAAACTTTATTAATAACTTTATTAATTTTTACTTTATTCAACTTATATAAATATCCTAAGTAAAATACTAACAAAGCATGGGGAACAATTTCTAATCCAAAATATAATTTTATTTGTTTAATATTTAAAAAAACACAAATTACTAACAATATTATTGTTGTAATTAAAGCAAAAATTGGTTTTTCAATTTTAATACTTTTTCTTATAATATAAAAGAAAATTAATGTAAAAAACATAATAATCAAAAACCAAAGTGAAGAATTAAAGGCAAAAGATCCATTAACAAAAAAGTAAGTAGCTAGTATTTCACTTTTTGATAAATATATTCCTTCTAGAAAATAAGTTACTAAAATTGAAATAAATGCAAAAAGAAAATATGGAACAAGTAAATTTTTAACTTTACGCTTCAAAAAAGTTTTAAAGTTTTTTTCTTGATGATATAAATAACCGGATATAAAGAAGAAAAGAGGCATATGAAAAGAGTAAATATAAATTTTAGCATATCCTTCATATAATACCAAATGTCCTATTACAACAAGAATTGCACCTATTCCTTTTAATATATCAGCCCACCGTTCTCTCTCTCTAACCAAAGCATTCACTTCCTTACATACAAATCACAATAAAGTTTACTTAAACCTTTATTCTTTTCTATAAATGATTTTAACATATTTCTTTCTTTAAAGTAACTATTTTGCCTATAATTAGGAATATTTCTTTCAAAATAATCAAAAGTACTATCAATAAATTTATTTCTAAGTTTTTTATCGCTTATATTTCTTTGCTGAATATTATAATTAACTAATATCTTAATAGTTAACATATCAACAACATCTCTACTCCAATCATAATTTTTAAAATAACCTCTAATAATATCTACAATCTTTATAATATCAAATATTCTCTCATCCCTAACTGTAGTCTCACTTTTATCATGAACCATATAATAGACTAAAGCCTTATTAACTTTACCAATATTTTTAGATTTAAGTAATGCTAAAGCGACAAAAGGAGCATCCTCATATTTTAAATCTTCCACAAATTTTATCTTATTATCTTTAATTAAATCACTTCTATAAATCTTATTCCAAGGAGCAAGGTTAATATCTAATAAAAGTTTAGGATTATCTTTTAAAGAAGTATTTTTAAAATCATTAATTTTTTCTTCTAAAACATTGCTATTAACTCTATAAAAATCACACACTACAAGATCTAATTTTTCCTTTTCTATTCTTTTATATAATACTTCGCAAGCATCAGTCTTTAAATAATCATCACTATCTAAAAACATAATATATTTACCAGTACTTTTATTAATACCAAAATTTCTTGTCTTACCTATACCATGATTACTTCTTTTAAAATATTTAATTCTATCATCTTCATAACTTTTTATAATAGATTCACTATCATCAGTAGAACCGTCATTAATCAAAATAAATTCTAACTCTTTTTTAGTTTGATTAACTAAAGAATCTAAACACTTCTTTAAATACTTACTAGCATTATAAATTGGTACTATTATACTTATATCAACCATAACTACCTCCTATAATATAATTTAGGACTTAATTTAACTAAAGTCTTTTTAATTTTTCTTCCTAAATTATCATCAAGTAAATTATCAAACACCTTATCTTTCTTCAATCTATTTAAAGCTTCTTTATAATCCTTACCTTCTAACTCAGTTATTTTTAAAATTAAACTATTACTAATAAAACTCATAAAATAGGTCTTATCCAATTTAGTTTTATTTATCTCTTTAACTAAATATAAATAATGATCATAAAAGTCTTTTACTTTCTTTTCCGTTTTAGCATAATCACTACTATTCATAATACTGCCGTCTCTTTGATAATAACAGTATCCTAAATAATCAATGCTATTAACTACTTTAGATTTAATAATAACTAAAGGTATAAGTCCAAAATCTTCATGGTATGTTCCCTTCTTAAAAGAAAATTTTTCTTTTAAATAATACTCTCTTTTAATAGCATAAGCCCAAGCATTTTCTACAAAGTGATATTTTGTAATTAACTTAAAAGCTTCTACTCCATCTTTATTTTCAAAAGGTTCCTCTTTATAATTAATATAATCTTTATTATCAAAAACTTCTTTTATTTGAAATCTTACTAAATCAGGATTATTAAATAAAGACTCATTTATCTCTTTTAATAAATCTTTTTCTATATAATCATCACTATCTAAAAATATTAAATAATCTCCACTTGATACCTTAACCCCATTATTACGAGCCATACTTAAACCTTGATTTTCTTGATTTATTACCTTATAAGGATATTTACTAATAATATTAGAACTATTATCAGTAGACCCATCATTAATAATAATAACCTCATAGTCAGTAAAGCTTTGCTTACTTATACTATCTAAACATCTTTTTAAATATTTTTCTGTATTATAAACAGGAACAATTATACTAAACCTAGGTTTTTTCTGCATTAGAAATCACCTCCATCAAAGATAGTCTCTAATTTTTCCATTCGCACATTTTGTATTTCTTCTAAATCTAAAAAAGTATCAGTCTTTTTCTTACTATTTAATATTTCTTTAACCTTCTCTAACATTTTCATCTCATTAGAAGGAATAACTTCACCATAATTTTTACCAATCTTTAAATAATCATCACTAA
This sequence comes from uncultured Bacilli bacterium, assembly GCA_944358305.1. Lineage (GTDB taxonomy): Bacteria > Bacillota_I > Bacilli_A > RF39 > UBA660 > Onthousia. The sequence continues at coordinate 3,149 of CALVQK010000004.1, forward strand.
CTTTAATCGTCGTAATTAATTTTTTCTTTAAAGCAAGTCCTTCTAAATAAACTACTGGGAACCCTTCATAAAGAGAAGTTAAAATTAAATAATCACCCTTTTTCATATAAGGATAAGGATTTATTTTAGAACCTACAAAAACGACTCTATCTTCTATTTTTAGTTTCTTAACTTCCTTGACATAGTCTTCTCTACTAGGACCATCTCCTACTACCCAAAGAACAACATTATCAAAATTTGCAACTAATTTAAAAGCTCTACCTAATTTTTTAGAAGCATCATCAAGTCTACCCACAAAGACAAATAAAGTCTTGCCTCTTGGTTTAGTTAAAGATATTTTTTCTTTACTTAAAGCCTCTATTTCTTCTAAATTAATAAAATTATTAAAAACAAAACATCTATTCTTTAAGAAAGGATATATCTTTGTAAATTTGCGACATGATTCTAAAGAAACAAAGAAAATAGTTTTAAAATCATAAATCCCTCTAGTATCAAAGAATCTTCTAAAATCTTCTAAATCTGGATAGATATAACTATAATCACTATGAACATAAATAGAATTGTTTATTGATGATAGTTTAGATATTTTATTACCACTATAACTGTAAGTAGCATAACAACAACTAAAGTCAAAGGTGTGATAATTAAATAAAGCATAACTACATCTTCTTAAAATATTAACTCCTTTTCTTATTATTTTATTTTTATTATTAGAAACTTTAAATTCTTTTACGTTAATAGATTTATCTAACTTTTCTAAAAGTTCACCTTTAGCATCTTCTAATATTATTGTTACTTGATATTTATTTTTATCTATCTTATTAACTAAATTAACTAAAGATTTTTCAATACCACCGAGCTTTAAATTAACGCCTGTAAATAATAAACATTTCTTATCATTTTTAACAAGAGATAACAAAATGAATGAAACAAGGCCACTAACAGCAGGAGCGGTTATGATATGCCCTGTAAATAATGATAATACTATAATTAAGAAAAGACTTAAATATAACATCAACTGTCTAAATGAGAAAGCTTTTCTTTCCTGTAAAACTGATATTAAAACATATATATATGGTACAAAAAAGATAATAAAACCAGCGACTCCTTGATTATAATAAACGTCAAAATAATCCATTTCTATACTTTTTAATTCTTTACCATTATCATAATAACCAAGACCAAAGATTTTTTGATAAGTATTCGCTTCATCATACAACTTTTCTTTATTATTTAAGAAAGTCAATCTTTGACTAAAGATAAAATGATCAACTAACCTCTCATCTTTAAAAATATCAAAAATATTATCAACTTTTAAATAATCAAGATGTACTTCTATATTCTTGTAAAAACTAGTTCTAGGTGCAACTATTATAAGAACAAGTCCTAATGCCACAATAATCGCTGTAAAAGTTGTTACAACATGATATTTCTTATCTATAAAAGATTTATATAATATATAAATAAAAACTACAAAAAGACTTATTATTAAAGCAAGAAGTGGTGTCTTAGTTCCTACACTTAATATAACAACTAAATAAATAAACGTAATAAATAACTTAAATATTAAGTTTTTACTTTCATAAAAAATAATAAATAAAATAGGTGTCAATATTGCTATAATAGCACTAATCTCATTCGCAGAATTATAAAATCCTAATGTTCCTTCTTTAGTAATGGCATAACTTTCAAAACCTACTCCTAATGCTAAAGGAATAAATATTAATATTAAATATAAACATAAAGTTATAACTAAACTAAGAGTTGTAATCTTAATTTCTTTTCTAATACTAAATAAAGATATTAAAAGTAAAGGGAAATAGAATAATCTAAAAGTATTTTGAATCTCCCTAAAATAATTAGGATTCTCTTTAAAAAGAGTTAATCCTAATATAAATAACAATAAATAAATACCAAAGATTCCAAAATACACTAAATTACTTTTTTTCTTATAAATAAAAGTAGCAACATAAAAAATAAAGAATAAGAAAAGTATTCTTAAAACTAAACCCAAAGTTAAACTAATATCAAAAATATGCAACATTACTCCTGTAACAAAATCAATAATAGGTCCACTTAAAAGGAATAACATACATATTATACTAATATTTTTTTTAATAAAAGAAGACATTCTATCACTTCCTTCTTTTTGAATCTTTTTCTGTTTCTCTAACTATATAAATAGGTCTATCCTTTACTTCTGTATAAGTTTTAGAAATATAAGCACCACTAATACCTGTACAGAAAAGTTGAACGCCACTTAAGAAAAACATAATACATACTAAAGAAGGCCATCCTGCTACAGGATCTCCAAAAATTAAAGTTCTAATAATAATGAAAATAACAGAAATTAAAGAAATTAAACAAAATAATACTCCAACAAAAACTGCAATAGTTAAAGGCACAGTTGAAAAACCAATAATTGCATCAATCGCATAAGTAAATAATTTAAAGATACTCCATTTACTAGCACCAGCTACTCTTTTTGGAACTTTATAAGTTAACCATTTAGTTTTAAAGCCAACAAAGCTGAATATTCCTTTACTATAACGATTATACTCTTTTAATTCTAGTATTGCATTTACCATTTGTCTCGTCATTAATCTAAAATCCCTAGCCCCTGGAACCATTTCTACTTTTGATAATTTAGATATTAACCTATAATAACATCTTGTTAAAAATCTTCTAAAGATACCATATTCTTTATGAGCATCTGTCTTAAGTCCTACACAATCAACATCTTCTGTTGTAATAATTTTATACATCTTCTCTATAAGTTCAGGTGGATCTTGTAAATCAGCATCAAGTAAAGTTACATAGTCTCCGGTACTATAAACAAGTCCTGCATAAATAGCTGCTTCTTTTCCAAAATTTCTTGAAAAAGAAATATACCTAACATTCTTATCTTTTTTTGAAAGATCTTTAATAACATTAATAGTCTTATCACTACTACCATCATCTACAAAAATAAGTTCAAAGGAAACATCTTTCATCTTATTAATTACTTTATTAATAGTATCATAAAATAAAGGAATTGATTCTTCTTCGTTATAACAAGGTACAATAACAGATATTTTATTCATATTAACCACCTATTCTAAAAACATTTTTCTAGTCACAAAATTGAAAATCATTACAATAGCAGTTGAGATAATTTTCATAAACATTGCATTAATACCTAATATATCAACACCTATTTTCATAATAATTAAAGTTAAGATAAGACCAACAATACTAAGAACTATAAAAATAACAAAGTTTTTCTTTGGATCTTTTTCTTTATTTACATCAAAAACCCATTTAATGCTAGCAATATAATTATATATAACTGATATTGTAAATGATAAAATAGCACTAATTATATAATAAATATGCAATATATCATTAGCTATAAAGAAAACAAACCAATCTATTAATGTCGCAATAACTCCTACAACACCAAACTTAAATATTTGAATTAATAACTTACGAGTTTTAGATTTAAACTTTAAATGCAATATATTACACACTTTATCAAATAGCCATTCAACTTTATCTTTTTCCATACTTCTCTCCTTGATTCAGTTATAGTATAACATATAATACCTAGCTAGTCTAAATATTTCTTAAGCTCTTCTGTAATAACTTCATAACCACGATCATTAGGATGAAGCCCATCGTCAGTATACTCTTCGCTAAAATTACCCTCATCATCAAGTAATAAATTATACATATCAATATAAGTACAATTGTTACCCTCACAATATTCTTTCAATCTGTTATTAATTTCCATAATATCTGCATTATTTCTCTCATCAACAACTGTTTTATCTATACCATCATTAACAGGATAAATTGCTTCAACATAAACTTCTATCTGAGGATTATCAATTTTAATATCCGATATTATTTTTTCGATATTAGAAACTATTTCTTCAACTTCCATATTATGAATTAAATCATTAGTACCAATCAATAAAAATACTTTAGAAGGATTATAATTATACACCCTATTCTTCATGTCATTTAAAATATCCGTTGTTGTATTACCAGAAACACCACTATTAACAACAGGCAAGCCTTTATAATATTCATCCAAATCATAAAAGTCTGTAATTGAATCTCCTAAAAACAAATAATTAGTATATTCACTTTTCAAATTATCTATCATAGTACTATACTCTTCTTCATTTTTATCAATAGTAGAATTTAAATCGTCAATAGAAGAAGTTAAACTATTAGTCCTTAGTAAAAAAAATGCATTAAAGAAAATACTAACAACTAGTATAAATAAAACTACTTTGTTATTGCTATTTTTCTTAACATTATTAGGACGTGCAGATGAATTATTTTTATAATAAATCTTTTTATTTTTTTCAATTCTTGTACTATATTTTTGTTTTTTCTGTTTTTTTCCTGTAGACTTACTCATAGCAATTCCCCTTTTCATACCAATAAGAGTATACCATAAATATTTGCACTTTAACATTGAAAGAAAAAAACTTGACATTATTTGCCAAGTTCTTCAAGCATCATTTCTTTTATTTTATCAATATCAGGGAAAAATAAATTAATTCCTTGTTTCTTTAAAGACAATAGATAATTAAAATTACTTAATATTTCATCTTTTAATGTATCTATTACTTTAAGTGGTTTTCCATTTATTATATGTGGATGATCAATATATTTTTCTAATGTAGGAAATGCATTTTGTAATAATATAACTGATTTCTTATTGGCAATTTTTCTTATCATTATAGAACGGCAATCTCCATATTTTTTAACCTTTTTATCTATTATAGATTGATATTTAGAAACTTTACTGCTTAAAGGAATAAACCATAGTATATCCTTGTCTCTAATAGTAAAATAAGTAGGTCTAGCCCTTCCATTTTCATGATTTATCATTAACCCTTTATCATTTATTTTGTCAAAAAAATCATCCTTTATATGGTAAATATATCCTGTTTCAACTTTCATTTAACATACACCCCCTAATAATAAATATAACTTGTAACTAAAATATATCAAATTATAATTATGTTTACAAGTACAAAAGTTCGTTTTTTTAAAGAAAAGAAAACTTTACTCAAAAGAATAAAGTTTTCAAACATTTTCGATCGGAATAATTTATAACCCGCACCATCCGAGAGCGGTTAACATTTCACGATTGGAATAATTTATAACCCGCACCATCCAAGAGCGGCTAACATTTACATATTACATTTCTTAAATGCAATAATAATATACTATATTTTGACATATATGTCAATAAGTATACATTTATATTATATTCACTTGTTAATAAAATACAATTGTTTTTATAATTAAAATAGTATTTAAAAGGTTTTACATTATTTGCCAAGATTATAATTATAGACAAAATAAAAAAATAATGTTAAAATATAGCCCTGTAAAGAAAAGAGGGTTATTAATGAATGAATTATGGAATCAATGCAAATCGTTAGTAAATTCAAATTTAAAAGAGCAATATTCTGAAGAACATCTATATGCTTTATATAGTGCTACTCTTGCTCTTCTTTTAATAAAGCCAAAATTAGCATTATCTAAATTACCAAATATATTACAATCTTTAAATATAATTATTGGAAATGAAACCGCTTTAGAACTTGCTACTAAAAATATTGAAGGATTTGTTGATGATGGTAATTTAGAAAAAAGTGGAGCTGCTATCATAAGACAAATTAATTATGATGATAAACAAGATACTTTAACAGAAGATAGATACTTAGTATTTTCTGCAAATAATCAAAATATAAGCAAAGCTGAAACTGTAATGAAATTAATACATGAATTTTTTCATTTATTAAGACATGGAGGAATAAGCAAAACAAACACAGTCATTAAAGATATAGAAGGAATAAGTATTAATAGATTTAACTTAAATACCATGACTATGAAAAGAAAGCATTTTCAACTAGAAGAAGCTATAGTGCAATCTTATACTAATGAAGCTTTAACACTATTAAATGAATATTTAAATACTAATGATAACCTACCTTCATTTTTAAATAGTTTAAAAATAGAATTACAAAATTTCTCTTATAGAGCTTATGATCTTCATCTTTATATTTTAAATATGTTTAAACAAAATCCTAAAATTAATACCCTAATAGATAAAAGTTTTGAAAACTTTACTACTCCATCTCCTTTAGCACAATATGTAAATGATGTTATGGCTTCACCCAGTGCCTTTAGTAGAATGTCAAAACAAATAGACTATCTAATTGCTATACAAAATGATAAAAATATAACAGATAAAGAGTTTGACAATTATCTTAATGAAATAGAAAAAGAAATAAAAGAATTCCTATTAAGAAGCAAATACATGCATAAAAAATAGTTACTAAAAATTTAGTAACTATTTTTTTCTATTATTTATTTTCTAATTTAGCTTGAGCAGCAGCAAGCCTTGCCACAGGTACTCTAAATGGACTACAAGAAACATAATCAAGACCAACTTTTTGACAGAAAGCTATACTCTTAGGATCTCCTCCATGTTCTCCACAAATTCCTAGTTTTATATCAGGTCTTGCTTTTCTTCCAAGAGACACAGCCATAGAAACTAATTTACCTACTCCAATTTGATCTAAGCTTGCGAAAGGATCACTTGTAAATATTTTTTTCTCATAATAATCTTTTAAGAATTTAGAAGCATCATCTCTAGAAAAACCATAAGTCATTTGTGTTAAATCATTAGTACCGAATGAGAAAAATTCTGCTTCTTTAGCTATTTCATCTGCTAAAAGTGCTGCTCTTGGTATTTCAATCATTGTTCCAACTTTATATTTCAACTTACTATTATTTTCACTAATTATAGCATCTGCTGTTGTTGTTACAATATTTTTAACATATTTTAATTCATTAGCATCCCCTACTAAAGGTATCATAATCTCAGGCGTTACAGTAATACCTTCTTTTTCTACTTCTAAAGCTGAGTATATAACTGCTTTTGTTTGCATAACAGCAATCTCAGGATAAGTAACTGCAAGACGGCAACCACGGTGTCCCATCATTGGATTAAATTCTTTTAAAGACTCTACCTTATTTTTTAAGTCATTAAAGTCCATTTCAAGATCTTTAGCAAGAGCTTTAATCTCATCATCAGTATGAGGTAAGAATTCATGTAGGGGTGGATCTAAGAATCTAATTGTAACTTCATAGCCATCCATAACTTTAAATAATGCTTTAAAATCTTCCTTTTGATAAGGTAAAATCTTATCAAGTGCCTCTTCTCTTTTTTCTTTAGTAGGTGCAACTATCATCTTTCTAAAGTTAAAGATTCGCATCATATCAAAGAACATATGCTCTGTACGACAAAGCCCAATACCTTTCGCCCCAAAGTCTCTTGCAACTTTAGCATCCCTAGGATTATCAGCATTAGTTCTAACTTCTAAATCTGCTACTTCATCAGCCCAGTTCATGAATGTTTCAAAATTTCCACTAATAGATGCTGGAACTGTTTTGATCTCTTCTCCATAAACTTTACCAGTAGAACCATCTAGACTAAGATAATCACCTTCTTTAAAGACTTTACCATCTTTAGTAGTTAAAGTTTTCTTATTAACATCAACTATCAAATCACCACAACCAGAAACACAACAAGTACCCATACCACGTGCAACTACGGCAGCATGAGATGTCATTCCACCTCTTACTGTTAATATACCTCGAGCAATATTCATACCTTCTATATCTTCAGGAGAAGTTTCTTCACGAGCCAAAATAATATCTTCTACACCGTTTTCATGAGCTTTCATAACATCATCAGCACTAAAGTATAAGTGCCCTGTTGCTGCTCCAGGTGAAGCTGCTAAACCTTTACCAATAACTTCTGCTTTACTTAAAGCATCTTTATCAAAAGCAGGGTGAAGTAGTTGTTCTAATTGTTTAGGCTCTACTCTCATTAATGCTTCTTCCTTACTTATTTTACCTTCATTAACAAGTTCAACAGCAATTCTTAAAGCCGCTTCTGCTGTCCTTTTACCACTTCTAGTTTGAAGCATAAATAACTTACCATTTTCTATAGTAAACTCCATATCTTGCATATCTTTATAATGATCTTCTAGCGTTTTACATATTTTAACAAACTCATCGAAACATTCTGGCATAACTTCTTTTAAAGTATCAATAGATTGTGGTGTTCTAATACCTGCCACAACATCTTCACCTTGAGCATTAATTAAATATTCTCCATATAACTTAGCTTCTCCAGTAGCAGGATTTCTAGTAAATGCTACCCCAGTACCACTAGTATTTCCCATATTACCATAAACCATCTCTTGAACATTAACAGCAGTACCCCAGTCACCAGGAATATCATTAAGACGTCTATAAGTAATCGCTCTATCATTATTCCAACTTCTAAATACAGCTTTGACAGCTTCAATTAACTGCACTTTAGCATCTTGTGGAAAATCCTCTCCTGCATGCTTTTTATATTCATCCTTATATCTATCTACAACTTCAACTAAGTCATCTGCCGTTAAATCAGTATCAAGTTCTTTCCTTTTTTCCTTCTTAATATCTTCGAATAAGTATTCAAAAGAACTCTTAGGAAAGCCCATAACTACATCAGCAAACATTTGAATAAATCTACGATAACAGTCATAAGCAAATCTCTTGTTATCTGTAAGTGTTGCAAGTGTCTCTACAACTTCATCATTCATACCAAGATTAAGTATTGTATCCATCATTCCTGGCATTGAACTTCTTGCTCCACTTCTAACTGATACTAATAATGGATTTTTTGTATCTCCCATTTTCTTTCCAGTTTCTTTTTCAAGATTAGCTAATTCTTTAAAAATTTCTTCTTTAATATCGTCACTAATCTCTTCATTATCTTTATAGTATTTTAAGCAAGCTTCGGTTGTTACAGTAAAACCACGAGGTACAGGTAAACCAATTCTTGTCATCTCTGCAAGATTAGCTCCTTTTCCTCCTAACAACTTCTTCATATCTTTATTACCTTCACTAAAGGCATAAACATATTTCATTTAATCACTATCCTTTCGCTATACTTAAAGTATATCAAAGTTAATTTGTTTTTAAAAGAAATTTATTTATTAATTGTTATCAAAAAAACGACATGTTATACTAATAGCAAAGGAAGTGTTTTAAGTGAAGAAGAAAAGAATTTTATTAAAGCTTAGTGGTGAAGCTTTAAGTGGTTCTAAAGATAATGGTATTGACTTTGAAAGAGTAATAGAAATTGCAAAAGAAGTTAAAGAATGCCTTGATATGGGCTTTTCGATTGGCATAGTTGTCGGTGGAGGAAACTTCTGGCGTGGTAGGGCAAATGACTTCATGGAACGCCAAACATCAGATTATATTGGTATGCTTGCAACTACTATGAACGCTCTTGCCCTTCAAGATGCTTTTAGACAAATAAATGTTCCCGTCAGAGTTGAAACTGCTATTGAAATGCGCAAAGTTGCTGAATTCTATTTACGTGAAAAGGCCGAAAAGCATTTAGAAAAAGGACGTATTGTAATATTTGGCTGTGGAACAGGTAACCCCTTCTTTTCAACAGATACAGCCGCAGCCTTAAGAGCCGCTGAAATTAATGCTGACATTTTAGTAAAAGCAACTAATGTTGATGGTATTTATGATAAAGATCCTAAAAAATATAAAGATGCTAAACTAATTAAAGAAACAACTTATAGTGAAGTTTTAAATAAAAAGTTAAAAGTAATGGACTTAACAGCAATAACTCTATGTATGGAAGAAGCTATCCCTATTATTATCTTTAATATAAATAAACCAGGTATGTTAAAAGAAGCATTAATTACTGACGATATAGGATCTATTGTAAAATAGGTAAACCACCAATAATTAAAAAGCTTAAAAGATGCTAGACTTCTTGATTGGATTAATAGTCTAGAAAAAGGTATTAGATTATTCACATAACAAAAACAAAGGCTTAATATTATTAGAGGTATTTTACTAGAATATTTTAGATGAACCAACTTCTAATTTAGATAGTTTATCAGAAGAAAAAATATATGATATGATTAATAAATATCTAAATGATAAAACTCTAATTATTGTTACTCATAGACCTAAATTAAGAGATATTTGTAATAAACATTACTACTTTAAAAATAAAGAAATGATTATAGAAAATAAAAATCCTAATGTATAAACTACTTAGGATTTAAAAATCTTATATTCTATGCCATCCCTTATATTTAATTTTCTTTAGACAAAATTTTATGCAATTACCTTATTTATTTTTTCATAAACTCAAGCATAATTAAACTTCTTATTCAATTATTTAAATTTTACTAATAAGAAGTTAATCTAAGCATCCTGAAAAATATTTCTCTAGATTATATACAAGTACAACAATTAACAGTTTATATCTAGATTCACTAGTATTATTTCTTTTTATTTTCCTTTCTTTCATCAGCATTCTCTTTTAAAGCAATATAATGATTTAAATTTTTTATTTTTTCATTTAGTATAGATAATCTAATGTTATCTATAAATACTTGTATTAGCAAAAACACAATAATAATAAAGAAAACAAAATTTACAGAAGCCATAAATCCTAACTTATTAGCTAGCCATCCAACCGCATTATCAAAAATACTCATTAGTATTAAAATAAAGCTACCTATCATCCATGTAATTGAATTTTCTACTTTAAGTTTTGCTTGCTTTATTTTTTTAACACACAAATAAAAAGAAACCAATGAACTAACAAGTAAAATAATTCTTAATGTTAATGACATAAATTATTACCTCCTACTTTTCCTTCCTTGTAAATGTTCTAATAAATATTATAGATAGCAAAATATTCACCATATATTTTACTGATTTAAAAATATTTAAATAACTTTCTCCAAATTCTCTATCTTTCATTTCTACTTGTACTTCTTTAACTATTAAACCTTTTTTAATCATATAGACAACAGTATCTGGTTCTGGTGTTAAACTAGCATCCGAATTAAACATATCTATTGCTTTTTTATTATATGCACGCATTCCAGAAGTAGGATCTTTTATCTTCTTCCATGTAACAAGCTTTATTGCAAAACTAATTAGTCTATTTCCTATCATTCTTGCTGTTAAAGGCTTTTTCTTTTCAACAAATCTTGAACCAATTGCAATATCTACATTATTTTTTTCAATCTCATTAACTAATTTTTTTAGATATTTTGCTTCATGCTGACCATCACCATCAAATTGAATTGCAATATCATAACCATTCATTTTCGCATATTTCATTCCAACTTGTATACCACTAGTAAGTCCAAAATTTATTGGAAGTGATACCATATTAAAGTTATTTTTTTGACATACTTCTTTAGTATTATCAGTTGAACAATCATTAATTATTACGTAATCATATGATACATTTTTTTTAATATCTTTTATTACTTTTTCAATATTTAATGCTTCATTATATGCTGGTACAATAACTAATACTTTAATTTTAACCGCCTCCTAAGTATAACATAACGTAATTTCATTATATTATATCTTAATAACTTATTCAATCTTTTTTACCAAATTTTTAAGAACACACCACAATTAAATTTTCCATGGCAAACATTTTAAACAAAAATTGAATATACAATAATTATTTTAACATTGAAAAAATAAAAATCATTTTACAATCCGAGAAAAATTATATCTTTGCTATGCTCAATCTTACTTAAACAATAAATCTCCAAAAAAAGATTATAAACATTAATTATACTAATATTAAACCCTCTAGTTTCCTTGTTTAAATAAGCTTTTAAACTATCACAATTACTAAACTTATTCATTAATACCGCTCTACCCTTTAGGTAATTAAAGTACAATCAAATATACTAAAGGAAAAAAGCAAGGTCATAAGGCCTTACTTTGCTAATACTTCGCATACTAAATTACTTATCTCTGTTGGATTATCCAAACTCATTCCTTCAATAAGTCTAGCTTCAGCATAAAGTATCTTGCTATATTTTTCTAATGTTTCAAAATCTTTCTTTTCATATAAATCTTTAAGTTTATTAGCAATAGGATGATCTTCATTAATCTCCATTACAGTATCAGCTTTTACACCTGTATCTGTTGGCATTGCATCCATTACTTTTTGCATTTCTACTGATACAGCACCCTTACTAGTTAAACATACTGGATGATTTTTCAAACGATGAGTAAATGCAACTTCATTAACACTAGCACCTAAAGCATCATGCATTTTAGTAAACATTTCTTTATATTCTTCATTAACTTTCTTTAACTCATCTTTCTCTTCATCACTTTCAAGATCTGCTTCACTGCTTGCCACATTAACAAAATTCTTATCTTTATAAGACATCATTACTTTAAAGACAAATTCATCTAAGTAATCAGTCAAATATAAAATATCTATACCCTTTTCTTTAGCAGCATCAACTTGAGGTAATAAATCAATTTTATCTACTGTCTCACCACAAGCATAGTAAATTGTCTTATCATCATCACTCATCTTAGAAATATATTCATCAAGAGTAACCATTTTCTTTTCTTTAGATGAATAGAAAAGTAATAAGTCTTGTAATGTTTCTTTAGCCATTCCATAAGACTCATAAATACCAACTTTAAGTTGCATTCCAAAGTCTTTAAAGAACTTCTCATAATTTTCTCTATCATTTTTAAGCATCTTTTCTAATTCTTTTTTAATCTTAGATTCAAGACTTTTAGCAATAGATTTAATTTGATAATTTTCTTGTAATGTTTCTCTTGAAATATTTAAAGATATATCTTCACTATCAACAATACCTTTAACAAAACTAAAGTAATCAGGTAAAAGGTCAGAACATTTATCCATGATTAGAACACCTTTAGAATAAAGTTCAAGTCCTTTCTCATAGTCTTTAGAATAATAATTATATGGAGCATGACTTGGAATAAATAAAAGTGTTGTATATGAACATCTTCCCTCTACTTCACTACGTATTACTTTTAAAGGAGCTTCATAATCATAAAATTTATCTGTATAAAATGAATTATAATCTTCATCTTTTACACTACTCTTTTGTTTTTTCCAAATAGGAACCATACTGTTTAAGGTTTTATCTTCTAATTTTTTCTCTTCTTTATCATCTTTCTTTGTAATAGTCTCTACTTCCATCTTAATAGGATAAGAGATATAATCAGAATATTTCTTAACTAATCTTTCAAGAGCATAATCTTCTAGATATTCATCATAATTATTATCTTCATTATTCTCTTTTAAATGAAGAATTATTTTTGTACCAGTTTTATCATAGTTTATCTCTTCAATAGAATATCCATCAGCACCGCTAGATGTCCACTTGTAAGCTTTATCACTATCATAAGCTTTACTAATTACTTCTACTTCATCACTTACCATAAAGCTAGAATAGAATCCTACACCAAACTGACCAATAATAGCCATGTTTTTATCATCAGACATTTTCTCTTTAAACAATTCAGAACCACTCTTAGCAATAGTACCTAAGTTATTTTCAAGTTCTTCTTCAGTCATACCAATACCATTATCGACAATAGTTAAAGTACGATTGTCTTTATCAGGTATAAGTCTAATCTCTAAATCTTTTTTCTTAATTTTTATATTTTTATTAGTAAGTGATTCATAATAAAGTTTATCAATAGCATCACTTGCATTAGAGATTAACTCCCTTAAGAATATCTCCTTATTAGTATAAATAGAATTAATCATCAAATCTAATAGCTTTTTAGATTCAGCTTTAAATTGTTTTTTCTTCAAATTAATCACTCTTCTTTCTTACTTACATTAAGTAGAATAACACCAGAGTTAGCAATTGTCAAGAATGAGTGCTAAAAAATATTTAAAAAAGAATCTCTAATAATAGAAATTCTTTAAGAAATTACATAAGGATTACTAGCAGTACCATCTCCACTAGCAAATCCGTTATCAGTTGCCACATTGATAACTGGACGCACGGCGTCACCACCGTCGCTGACAGCGCGGTAATACAAATAATAAAACTCAATCCACATATAAAAATAACCGTAATTGTATTTGTAAGGCGTCATTGTCCAATAAAACATATTAGGATCACCAGGATTTAAATAACTATCATTCTCTACACTAAAATTTTCACCTGCTAATGTTAATTCATCTGCTGTTATTAAGCCTGCTTTTAATCTATAACTTCCTCCATATGTCTCATCTGTATCTGGACATAATAATGTTGGACTATTTGGTTTTGCAAAATTACTTAAATTTTGAACTAATCTATCATAACTTGCAAATAAATAATTACCTGTAGCCTCATCCCTATGAAAATTGCTACTATCGCTGCAAAATCTTCCCCCTATTACCATACTATCATATATTGTATCTCCTAAGGCATTTTCATACCATGTATCTACTTCTCTTTTTATAAATGAATCAGTTTCATTTGTATCTCTATCATATGTATATCCTGTAGATTTTGGATCATTATGCTCTAAATTATATGGTGCTAATCCTATTGCATATGAGTGAGCTAAATCACTAAAATCAGGTGTTGCACTTGTTCCATTATATATTAGTCTTAAGCTTCCATCCCCATTTACTCTTACTATCTTCCAGTACATTTTATCTCCTGCTGAAGCTAGCTTAACTTGAGTACAACTACTATTGCCAGCTTCTTCACAACTAACATTACTCTGATAATACGATCCTGTACTATTACCTTCATATACATAATAATCTTCTGTATATTCTCCAAATTGAACATTATTATTTATTACGTTACCTCTATAATAGTAACTTATTCCGTCTGCATCTTCCATACTATATAATCCATTTGTTACATATTCTGGGTTATTTAACTGTTCATATTCATCATTAGTATAATTGCCATTACTTGCATAGTTAAACATATTTTCTTTTTCTTCTTGTAACTCATTATCTTCTAGTATCTCTTGAGTAGTTAGAGGCACATATTTATCTCCTGCTTTTCCATATACATTTATCTGTACACTAAATGTAAGATTTCCGCCATCTCCTTGAGGATTATAATCTTCATCTACATACATTCTAAGTCTATAATTATTACTTTCACTACTTG
This sequence comes from uncultured Bacilli bacterium, assembly GCA_944358305.1. Lineage (GTDB taxonomy): Bacteria > Bacillota_I > Bacilli_A > RF39 > UBA660 > Onthousia. The sequence continues at coordinate 18,190 of CALVQK010000004.1, forward strand.
TCATACTAGATGTATATAAACTCATCTCTCCTGAAGGACGTCCTGTATAATCATTGGCACTATCCTCTACATTATATACTTCTGGTACCATTAGGGCTTCTTCACTTCCATCATCATTTAACTTTGTTAAATAAAGTTTGATATTAGAACCGTCTATTGTACCATCTCCTACTTCTTTAGCACTTATCTCATAATTGATATTTACATCTCCAACAATTTCACTACTTACTGTAAAATCAAAATATTCTCCTGGATTTAATCTTACCATTCCTGTTCTATCCGTTGTTGGTAAGGCTCCATTTAAACTTATTGTATTATCACTTTCTTCATATGTCATTGTTATTGATCCTGTTGTTATTGTATTTGGTGTATTACCTGTCCCGCTAAAACTAAAAGCTGCAAAACTTACACCAACTATTGCCAGTAACATTACAACTAATATTACTATTATCACTATATTTTCTTTTTTCTTCATAATTTTACTCCTTTCATTATTTTGACATTAAAAAGAACAGAATATTATTATCCTGCTCTTATGTCATAATGAAAGAAAGTAATTTCATTACTTAGATACTTACTAAAGTACCCCCCCCCAGGTAACTTTTTGTAAACACATTTTCTTCATACTTTTTACCTTCTTTCTACTATCCTATTTACTTAATATTACCATGAACTATTTACTTGGGTCAACTAGTATTTTAACCGCTTCATCGTTACCACTTGTTAATCTTTTGTAAGCATTCTCAACTTCATCATAACCTACTACATCACTAACAAATTTCATAACTTCTATTTGTTTATTTGCTATTAAATCAAGACATGTTGCAAATTCTTCTTTAGTATAAGCGATAGCCCCTTTAACAGTTAACTCACTCATAACAGCAACTACAGTTGGAATACTAATAGGGCCGGTGGCAACCCCAACTAAAACAACAACTCCACCAGGTTTAACTGTAACTAAAGATGATGTAACAGCACTAGAATTACCACAACATTCAATAACTATATCAAAACCACCATTTGTATCAGCTTGGACTTCATTAACCATATCTTCACTAGTAGCATCATAATACTTATCAGCAACACCTAAATTAACTGCCTTTTCTCCCCTATTAGGATTAGCTTCACTGACTGCTACAAAACTAGCTCCTTCTTTTTTAGCAAACATCGCACTCATTAAGCCAATAATTCCTCCACCAATTACTAAGACTTTAGAACCTACCTTAACATCTGCTAAATGAATACCATGCAAAGCCACTGCTGTAGGTTCAACCATAGCAGCCTCTTCATCACTAACATTATCTGGAACTTTTAAAACCATATCACTTCTAACTTTAATCTTTTCTGTCAAAGCTCCAGGATTATCAAGAGAAAGTCCTACTGCTTCAGTCCAAGTACTCTTACAATACTGAGGATTACCACTTAAACAAGCAGGACATTTATTACATGGAGAAATAGGTAAAGCTGTTACTCTATCTCCTACCTTTAAATCATCACAATTACCAGGATCAATTACCTCACCACAAAATTCATGTCCCATGACTAAACCGACAGGTTCGCCCATTGTAAAGTAATGCAAATCAGATCCACAAATACCTGCTTTTAATACTTTGATAACAACATTAGTATTATCAATAACTGGTTCCTCTATTTCCTTTATTTCAAATTCATTTTTCCCTTTTAATGCAACTGCACGCATCTTATCACCTCTAGTTTAATTCTAACACAGATATAAATAAAAAGATGTAAATTTTACTTATCTTTACATCTTATATATTCTAACAAAGCTCTACACCCTTTATCTATTTCTTCATAAGTAATATTAAAATTATGAGTATACCATGGATCATCAATCTCTTTAGTTTTCTTAGTAAAATCTAATAACTTATACACTTTCTTATCTGTACCAAATAATCTTTTCATAGATAAAACATTATAATTATCCATCCCTACAAAACAATCAAACTTTTCATAATCTTCCTCTACTAACTGCCTAGCATAATGTCTATCGTAAGGAATATTATTTAAATCCAACATTTTTTTAGTGCCAGGATGTATATCAGAACCAACATCAGCAGCTACACCCCTAGATTCTATTAAGAAATCTTTACTTAAACCAGCTTTTTTCACTAAATCTTTAAATATATATTCAGCCATAGTACTTCTACAAATATTTCCTTGGCAAACAAAACATACTTTTATCATTTTCCTACACCTCTTATTATTCATTATTAAATTTTAATAGTTCCCTAATATCATCAACAGATAAGTTTTGAAAACTCTTATACTCATCCCCATCTTTTTCTATCAACTTATCACTAAGTATCTTTTTCTTTTCTTGTAAATCAAGAATCTTTTCTTCAATAGTTCCTTTAGTAATTAATTTAATTACTTCAACCGTATTTTTCTGGCCTATCCTATGCGCTCTATCTGTCGCTTGATTTTCAGCTTGGGGATTCCACCATAAATCTAAATGAATTACAATATCAGCACTAGTAAGATTTAAACCTGTCCCTCCACTTTTTAACATAATTAAGAAAATATTAGTATCATCACTATTAAATTTATCAACTAACTCTTGTCTTTTTTTACTACTAACAGAACCATCTATAACATAACTAGTAATGCCTTCTTTAGTAAGATTATCTTTAACTATATTTAAAGCTGTTTTAAAACTAGTAAATAACAAAATCTTATGACCATTACTAACTACTTCTTTAACTACATCTATTAAATGTTCAATCTTAGATGAAGTCTTATTAAAATTATCAAATATTATTTTAGGATCAATACATACTTGCCTAAGTCTTGTCAGTAATGTAAGTATTTGCATTTTATTTTTAGAAAAGCCACCACTAACTAACTCTTCCATTTCTTCTTTTGTCTCTTTTACAAGAGCCGCATAAATCCTCTTCTCTTCGTCACTTAAATCTATATAAATATTATTTTCAATCTTATCAGGTAAATCTTTTAATACTTCATTTTTCTTTCGCCTTAAAATAAATGGACTAACTTGTTCTCTAAGCTTACTAAGAACTAAATTAGTATCATCATCAAAATCTTTACCAATACTATATTTTTCCTTAAATTTAGTTTTATTAGCAAGGAAACCAGGCATTACATAATCAAAAATACTCCACAACTCTAAAATAGAATTTTCAATAGGTGTACCTGTTAAAGCTAATTTTATCTCACTATTAATACTCTTAACTGACCTTGTTAACAAAGCTGTAGGATTCTTAATATTTTGCGCTTCATCTATAATCATTACTTTAAAATTAAGTTCTTTATATAAATCTAAATCTTCTCTTAAAAGTCCATAACTAGTAATATAAACATTACTGTCACTTATCTTTAATCTAGCATGTCTATCCCTCTTTAAACCTACAAAAATACTTCTTTTTATATCACCACTAAATTTTCTAAATTCATTATCCCAGTTATAAACTAATGCTGTAGGTGCTACTATAAGTATTTTTGCATTATTATCTTCTTCTAAAACTCTTTTAATAAAAATAATTGTCTGCAAACTTTTACCAAGTCCCATTTCATCAGCAAGTATTCCACCTAAACCACACTTATAAAGATTATAAAGCCATTTAACACCATCTTTTTGATAAGGTCTTAAAAGTTTATCTTCTTCTTTCGCAAAGTTAATCGAAGCATTCTTATATTCTTTAAATTTCTCCACAAATTCATCAAACAAACTATTAGTTTTAATAAATTTATTCTTACTTTTTAAACTATCTAAATAAAGTGCTCTAAATTTAGGAATTTCTCCTTTTTCTTCATCCAATTCTAAATCTTCCCTTAACTCTTCTAACTCTTTAATTGAAGGATCAAGTAAATCTAAAATATCGCCACTTTTTAATCTATAATATTTTTTCTTATTTTTTAGACTTGCAAAAATATCATCTAATTCATTAGGACTAACATTATCAAGTTTAAACTCATAATTTAAAATATTATCTTTACCTATACTAAAACTAGTACTACCATTCACTTTTTTTATTAAATTAGTATTTTTAAACTTTTCACTAGTAAAGACTTCATAATTACTAATAAGTTCTTCTAAACCATTCTCTAAAAAATAACCAACTTCATCTATATCATAAAGTTTTAACTCACTATCAAAACCATACTTAGCGATATCTAAAAACACACTTCTTTCAAACTCTTTATCTCTTATAACATCACTATCTTCTTTATCAAGATAATTAACTTCTATATCACTATAATTAAAGATTATTTTACATTCTATATATAATTCTAATATATCAAAATATAACTTAACAGAAGGTGTCTTAACAATAACCATATCATCAACAGACTTATCAAGACTAACTTTATCTTTAATATTAGGAATTAGATAATCTTTAAATTCTTTAAATTCTTTTGAAGAAAAAATAAAACTATCTACTCCTTCTTCTAATATATTTTTAGCAAGTATACTTTCTACTTCATTTAACTTATAAATACCATCTTTATCTATTAAATAACTATAATCACTACACAAATTAGTAAGAGTAGATAAATCAGAATCTATTTTTAAAATATGAGTATTTTTTTCTTTAACAATTTTAAAACTAAAAGGTAAACCTTTAATTACATGTAATTCTTTAGTAAATAACGAAGATTCTACATGAATAGTATCTACTATTGAAAATAACTCATCTAAATTATTTTTAGTAGGAATTAAATAAGGATCAGAACGGTAAAGTCTAGAATAAGCAAGTTCTATAAAACTAATAAGCTTTCTGCTTTCTTTATTAAAATAATATTCTCTATTATTATAAGCAAATTCTTTACCAAAATTAAGAACGCCACCATTACGATATTTATCAATAAAACTATTAACTTTATTTCCTAAGGCATAAAGTTTATTAGAACCAACCTTAAATCTTAATTCATAATAAGATATATATTTATTTCTATAGTAACTATAATAATCAGGATGACTTTCTAACTTCAAATAAGGAACCACAATAGCTTCTTTTTTTATAACATTATTAGATTTAGTTATATTTTTTATATCATTTAAAAGAGTTGCTGCTAACAAATCAGTTTGTTCATCTTCATTAAGAAAAAAATACTCTCCTTGATACTTAACTAAAACAGCAGCGACATGTTTACAAGATGAAGTAGCACTAAACTGAGGACAGGTACAAAATACATCAGTTATATTTTTACTACTATCTTCTTCCACTGTTATTATATAAGATTTTAAACTTTCTAAAGAAGTTACAACAAATCTATGTTTCTCAGAATCAAGATCAAAACCACTTCCTATATATTTAACTTTTCTATTATCATAATTAAGACCTTTTTCTAAATCGCTTCTACTAACATATTTCAAAATCTCTTCACTCATAGACACCACATCCAACTTTTAATATAGCACAAGAAAATAAAAAAAGCTATTTAAAGCTTTGTATTCATCATAGTTTTATAAATAGTTTTTAGTTTCTCTTTCTTATCATGGTTCATCTCAATAAAATTAATATGTAACTGATAACCACTATCGAAACTAAATAATAATTCTACTTTACCGGGCTTAAAATTAATAGCACTACTAGAAATAGATGTATAAGGAAAAATATGAATTTTCTTATAATAAACAGCAAGAGTATCTCTATCAAATAAAATCATTTTCTTATCGGTAAAAACAGCATAATCTTTACTATTTTTATAACTACCTATAATACTTTCTTTATTACTGACATATTCTTTTGCATAGTCTGGTAATCTATCAGTTGCAATTTCTTCTTTAAAATCAAAATACTTAGATAATTCTTTAAATTTAATATAAGCCATAAAATAACACACCTTCTATCTTTACTACTTAAAATTTATCATTATAAACAATATTCGTCAAGAGTATAGGCATTATTTGACAATAGAAAAATAGCATCTAATAACTTGATTAGACACTATTAAAAAAGTATTAATACAAATATTATTGCTATTGAAATAAGAGTAACAATGGAAAAAATAAATTCTGTTATTATTTCTATTTTACTTTTATTTACTTCTTCATTCATAGTATGCTCCCCTTTCTTAAATATAAGAAATTAAGTCGCCCTATGATTAGTTATTAAATGCTATATAAATATAGTATCATGTAATAACCTGAAGTGCAACAGTAAAATGTATCTTTTTAGAGAAAGAAAAGAGTCGTTTAGACTCTTTATTGTGTTATTGTAATATTATTACGGAAAGTTGTATTTCCAAAGGCATCAACTAAGCATACACTAACACCACTATAATTTCCTGGTACAGGATAATCACCAATATAAGAACCAGTAATTGTACCCATAGTTGCACCTTTTTCCATTAATTCTTCACATGATTGATAATTATGTCCTAGATCATAATAAAGTTCAAATGAACCACTATCATCACTCATTTCATAATGGATACTTCCTTTATAACTACCGCCTGTTTCAACACCTATAAGTACTGGATCTTCGTTATCTTCTAATACATTAATACGACGAACTTTTTCACTTCTATTACCTGCTCTATCAGTAGCAGCATATATAATAACGAATTGTCCTACTTTATCTAATTTAATTTCTGTTGGATTAGGAGTAATTCTCTTACCTCCTTCATCATAATATAGATAACTTACATCTACAGTTACATTACCATCTATATTATCAGTAGCAGTTGCCCCTTCATCTTCATAAGTATCACCAATTTGTAAAGTTAAATCTTTCCAATTATTAATGTTAATTGTAGGAGCAGTTTTATCGATTACTACTTCTTGTTTAGTATTTTCATTAGATAAATCTGCTAATTTATTACCAGCTTTATCATAGATGTTTGAAATAGTGAACTCAACTTTACCTTCTTCCATATCATCAGTAACCTTATAAGTTACAGCATATGTATAAGGACTTCCATTATTAAGTCTTGTTTCATTAACTTTATATTCTTTGCCATTTATAGTAAATGTAGGATTTTCTCTTAAAAGTTCATTTACATTTAAGTAAACACCTATTGTATCTCCAACTTTTGCTACATCTTTATTAGCATTATCTGAATTAACTCTTATATTTACTAAACCAACTGGAATAGTATCTACTGTAAATGTAAGTTGAGTATAATTTGTAGCAGAATCTTTAACACCCACTTTATAAGTACCATCTGTTTTAAACATTTCCTTAGCTTCATCAAGAGTTACCTTTTTATCATTTACTGTTAAAGTATAATCATTTGCTTCAGTAATGTCAAAGTCTACTGAATTATAGAACATTTCTTCATTATCACTACCAGTATAATCAACATCATTAATTGTAATAACAGGTTTTGTTCTATCTATTTGGAAAGTAATTGTTTTAGTATTTCCTGCTTTATCTGTAGCAGTTAATGTATAATTACCATCATCACAAATATATGTATCTGATTCATAATCTGCATCATTTAATTTAATACTCTTCATATTATTATCAGAAACTGTTGCAGAAACACAATAGTTGTGAAGACCTGGCTCTATACTACTTTCTTCTTTGTTTTTGTGTAATACTATAGTTGGATTAGTTCTATCAATTTGATACCATCCATTACGAGTATAAGTAGCATTACCAGCCTTATCTACTGCTTTCACATTAAGAACATAACGTCCTTCTGTATTAATAGTAATTTTAACTGTATAAGTACCATCTCCATTATCAATGATATCTTTAGAATCAACTTTAACTGCTTTATCAGAATCTAAGATGTTATGCATATTTCCGTCATTACTAGATTCATTCCAAGCATAATATACACTATCTAAATTAGCTTCTGTTACTGTAACATCAAATGTTTGCTCAGTAAACCAATATTTATATCCTGTTGTTCCACCAATTGAAACTGTTGGATTAGTATTATCAACTATTATATTACCATTTTGAGCACCTATTTTCGCATCATCAGAAGTCAATGTTTTTCCTATATTACCTGATGCATCAGCATATCCATAAATTTCAAAACTTAATTTTCCATCTGTATCGTTAACTTTGTATACTTTTGAATAAATATAATATTTTTCACCATCATCAGTTTCTTCTTCTACAGGATCACCATATTGAAAAACATCTTTACCATTAACTTTTACATATGGACTAACAGCTAACTTTTCATTAAAGTGAACATTTATATAAACTTTATCACCATTAGTAACATACCAAGTATTATCATAATGTTCACCGCCATAAATACCTAAAGCTCTATATACTGGTGCTGTTGTATCTACAACTTTTACTATTCTAGTAACTTGAGAAACATTTGAAGATGAATCTTTAGCAGTATACCAAATCTTATATTGACCTAATACACTTGTATCTACTTTATTATCTTTAGCATCTGTCCAAGTACCATCTTTTCCTGTTTCAGAATAATATATTTTTAATTCTGGAGTTATTTCTTCGTTTGAATTATCAGTGATAGTTACTCCCTCATCTTTATATTCTGAGTATAATTCTACACTAACTTCAGATTCACCGTTTAATGTAATTACTGGTGCTGTTGTATCTACAACTTTTACTATTCTAGTAACTTGAGAAACATTTGAAGATGAATCTTTAGCAGTATACCAAATCTTATATTGACCTAATACACTTGTATCTACTTTATTATCTTTAGCATCTGTCCAAGTACCATCTTTTCCTGTTTCAGAATAATATATTTTTAATTCTGGAGTTATTTCTTCGTTTGAATTATCAGTGATAGTTACTCCCTCATCTTTATATTCTGAGTATAATTCTACACTAACTTCAGATTCACCGTTTAATGTAATTACTGGTGCTGTTGTATCTACAACTTTTACTATTCTAGTAACTTGAGAAACATTTGAAGATGAATCTTTAGCAGTATACCAAATCTTATATTGACCTAATACACTTGTATCTACTTTATTATCTTTAGCATCTGTCCAAGTACCATCTTTTCCTGTTTCAGAATAATATATTTTTAATTCTGGAGTTATATTTTCACTAAAATTATCAGTAATTGTTACTCCTTCATCATTGTATTCAGAGTTTAATTCTACACTAACCTCAGATTCACCATTTAATGTAATTTTTGGAGAAGTAACATCATAAATAGCTACTCTACCATTACTTGTAGGTGTTTGATTAAGAACAACTTCATCAGTAGATTTATTACCTGCCATATCAACTACATTAGATAAAACAATTTCTAATCTACCTTGATCTAATTTAGAATCTTCTGTAATATTAACAGTTCCTTCATAAATATATTTACCTTCATTATTTAAGAACTTTTCATTTAAAGTCATTGGAACTTCCATTCCTCCAACTTTAACTGTAGGAGCAGTTTTTAATTCTTCACTAAATTGCATTCTGAATACAAAACTATCTCCATTTTTAACATAATAGACTTTTTCTTTATCTATCTCATAATATTGTTTACCAGATTTATCAAAATCTAATGTTGAATATACTCTACTAGCTGGAGTCTTATCAATTGTAAAGGTAATAGTTGATACATTATTATTTCTATCAACTGCTTTAATTGTATAAGTTCCTTCTTCAGCATATTTCTTTTCAAATGTTAATTTTGTATTTTTAAAATTATCTTTATAAGTTTCAAGTACTTCTTCAGTACCATCTTCTTTTACTAAAGATACTTTCTTTAAACTACCATCACTGATATTTAAAGTTACTTCTTGATAAGTACCGTTGTTTTCAACTGATACTTCTTTACCGCCATTGATAGCAGTTCCTCCAACAACTGGACTTTCAGTATCTAGGTAAATATCTCTATATTCAGAAACATTACCAGCTTTGTCATATGCTTTAATATTATAACGTGTATTATCTCCTTCTTTATCTAAAGTAAATGTATTACTCTCGATAGTTTCAGTTCCACGCCCATCATAATATTGTACTGTCATATAAGCAAAATTATCATCTGTAGCTTCAACAGTATATCCTGATGTAATAAATCCATTATTGAAGTTTAATACTGGAATTGTATTATCAATAGTTACACTTGGATATGATGACATATTAACATCTTTTTCTGTTAAATTAACACCAACATTTCCAATAGCATCTGCATAACCATATACTTCAAATGGTAAGATTCCATCGTTTAAGTTCATATCTTCTGTTAGTTTAATATCTGCATAATAAGCATAATGATTATCTTCAGGTCTAGAACTTTGATCACGATATGTAGCAGTAAATTCTTTACCACCTAATTTCACTGTAGGTTCAACACCTAATTTTTCATCAAAGTAAACTAATACACGAACAGTATCCCCATTCTTAGCATATAGTTTACCTACTTCATCTTTAAACTCATTAATATCAGTAACACCTAATGATTTAACTACTGGTGCACTTCCATCATAAGTTACTTGACCATAGTTTTTAGTATTAGTAACATTATCATTATTTAAAGTAATAGTATTACCTGCTTTATCAATAATATTAGTTACTGTAAATGGAATTTCTTTTCCATCTTCTAAGTTAGCAACTGAATTATCAATAGTGATATCTGCTACACATACATATTTACCATAATCTGTTTCATTACATTTTTTAAATGTAACACTTTGTGAATTACCTATAGTTAATACAGGTAGTTCAGTTAATTCTTCATCAAAATTAACTTCAACCCTTAATGTTTGACCATTTCTAATAGTCTTACGATTATTTTCATCGCTTAAATTTAGAATGTAAACCCATTTAGGTTCTTCTACATGTTTATCAATTACAAATGTAATTTCTTTAGACTTATTATCAGCTTTATCAGTAACAACAACTGTATAAGTACCTTCTTCAGTTATAGGATCACCTGCATTATAAGGTTTAACAAGTTCTCCATTTTTATGAAGATGTACTGTATCAGGATTAGTATCATCAATAGTAACTGCTACATCAGTATTGTAGTATTTACCATCTTCTACTCCTCCAACTACTGGTTTAGTTCTATCAATTGTAAATGTCAAAGTTTTCTCATTAAATGCAGCATCAACAGCAGTTACAACATAAGTTCCTTCTTCAGTAAATGAATCAGTATAATCTACAGGATTACCATTAAACATTACTGTAGTAGTAACTTCATTATCATCACTTATTGTTAATGATACACTATCATTTCTTGTGAAACTATTATTATCAATACCACTAATATCCGGACCCTCGATATCATTTAGTATTTTGTTAACAGTTTCTAAACGGCTTGCTAAATTATCTTTAGCAGAACCATTAACTAAATCGTTAACTAATTCTTCTATTCTCTCATCATCACGATAATCTATAGAATCTAGAATACCATCTCTATTAGTAGAATTAGCAACCATTGTTTCTAATCTTTCAATTAAAGCTGTAACATCAATAATATCTTGTACTGCCTCAAGACGACTATTAAGTTCATCTTTTTGTGATTGATTAGTTACTTTGTCTACAAGGCTAGCTGCATAGTCAACATCACCTTGTAAAAGAGAAGACTCAGCTTGTTCAACTGCTTTTAAAGCATCAGCATAATAATCATAACTATCAACTGGAACTTGACCATTATTACCACTATCACTAGGACCAGTAGTAAATCCTGTTCCATCAGTATTACCAACGCTACCTAAACCATTTCTAAATAAAGTGTTTTGGTTATTATCAATAACACCAGTCTGATCAGCTGATCCATCTGTTAATAGAGCATCTGTTTCAGATTCTTCTGAATCAGTATTTCCATTACCATCAGTATCACCATCAAGTCTATCTCTTTCTTCTGTTTCTCCTTCCTCAAAATTTTCTTGATTATCAGGATTTGCAAACACAAATGAACCAAGTCCAATAATCAAGAATAATACTATGATTAAAAGTCCTGCCTTTTTCTTATCCATAATATCCTCTCCTTGTACCTATATTTTAACATGGAATTAACAAAAAGCAACAATTTTTTACACAAAAATTACACATTTCTATTAAAAAAGTTCTAAATCTTTAAAATTTAGAACTTAAAACAATCTAAATTTAGTAATTGGCCAAAATCTTATCGCGATTTCTCCAATTATATCCTCTTCCTCAACTAAACCTATTTTTCTACTATCAAGTGAATTATCTCTATTATCTCCAAGTACAAAATACATACCTTCTGGAACTTCATTATAACCTAAATCTTGCAAATCAAAATCAGCAGTATCAACATCTTTTAAATAATCCTCTTCATAATATCTGCCATTTATATACACTTTATTATCAATAATAGATATATGATCGCCTGGTAAACCGATAACACGTTTAATTAAATATTTTGTATCTTCATAAGTAAAAGCAATTATATCTCCTCGTTCTACATCAAAAAATCTATATTTAGCTTTATTCAAAATTAAAACATCCTGATTTTCTAATGTTGGATCCATCGAATCACCAACTACTTGTGTAATAGAGACAACATAAACCATCAAAACTATTAATATAAATACAATTATAATAAATTTTACTGAGTCTTTTAGAAATTCTTTTATAGTTAACCAATCCATATAGCATTACCCTTTTCCATATATCATAACAGATAAAATATAGCATAGTTTAAAAGGAAAAGCAAGAAAGCAATTACCAATAAACAAAAAGACACAAGTAATAATACCTATGTCTAAACAATAACAGCATTTCTATTTATCTAAATCAATAAGTTCATATTCACGATTACCCACACCAAGATCATAAGCTGCTTCTACAGTATGAACACCATGAAGTGATTCTATTCTCTCTATTAGTTTATCTTTACCTGGATCAGTAGAATTATATACAAGGTCAAGACAAGCCTGATCTACTGCTACAGGGTCAGTTGATGCAAGTATTCCAATATCTTGCATACAAGGAGCTGAAGCATTACCATCACAATCACAGTCAATAGAAATATTTTTCATAACATTAATATAAACTGCATTACCTTTAAAGTAATCCACTACACTACTAGCAGCATCTGCCATTGCTTCTAAGAATCTATCTTGTTCTGGTAAATTATTAAATAATTTTGTTTGATCATCAGTAACACCAGCTGTATGAATTAATGTTTTACCAGCACTTGAAGCACAACCAATAGATAGTTGTTTTAATGCTCCGCCATATCCTCCCATAGCATGTCCTTTAAAATGAGATAAAACAAGTAGTGAATCATATTTTTCTAAATCTTTTCCAACATAGTTTTTCTTTAAAACTTTACCATTAGGAATATCTAATTCCATATCAGGTCCTTCAGCATCTAATAAGTCAAATGGAAAATATTTCTCCCACTCATGTTCTTTAATTAATTCTAGGTGTTTTTCAGTAGAGTTTCTTGCACCAGGATATGCTGTATTACACTCAACAACAGTACCATGAACATAGTTAATAACCTCTTTAACAAATTCTGGTCTTAGATAGTTCTTATTACCTTTCTCTCCAGAATGCATTTTAACAGCAACATTGCCTTCTAATTTCTTTCCAACAGCTTCATATGCTTTAATAATATTTTCAGGAGTTATATCCTTAATAAAATATACTTTTGATTTTTCCATAATTTCTTCCTCCTTTAATTAATATAAATATCTTTTATTTTAATATACAATAATTCTGCTAATTTTTTATGACTTTCTTCTGTTAAATGAACTCCATCTATACCAACATCTAAACCATCATTATTTAGGAAATAACAGTTATATTTTTTTGCAAGTTCTTCATATATTGTATTTAATTGTTTTGATTTTTCTGTTGCCCCCAAATACTTATCATCTTTTTTACAGTAATCTGTTTTTTCATCAATAACAGGTGGTGTCACTATCAATAATTTAGGATAGCTTTCCTTAAATTGAGATTTTCTATTTAAAATAGTTTTAACAAAATATTCTTCTAATATTTTTCCAATTTCTAAAGCAGATTTATTATAGGTATTTTTTAACTCATTAGTACCAAGCATTAGTATAACCAAATCTATTGGATCATGACTGTCTAAACAAGGAATTAGATATTCATAACCATTTTTTCCTTCCTTACCAGGTCTTAAATCATTTGATATTAAAGTTCTACTATTTAATCCTTCTTCTATTACTTCAAAATTATCTCCTAAAAGATTTGCTAAAACTTTAGGCCATCTTTTATCATTTCCATATCTTAGATGATTACTTCCAGAAATATATCCCCAGGTATTGGAATCACCATAGCATAAAATTCTCACTTGCTGCATTGTTTATTCTCCTAATTTTTCATACTCTTTATCTGTTACAGGCTCACACCATTCATTTGATGTCTCTTCACCTGGTACTTCTATTGCCAAATGACTAAACCAAGAGTCTTTCTTTGCTCCATGCCAATGTTTTACATTAGCAGGTATAGTAATAACCATACCAGGTTTTAAAGATACTGCATCTTTTCCTTCTTCTTGATACCAACCTTCTCCATCAACACAAATAAGAATTTGACCACCGCCACTTTTAGCATGATGAATATGCCAATTATTACGACAAGCTGGCTCAAATGTTACATTGGCGATAAATAGACTTGTTTTATTAGGGTCAGTTAAAGGATTTAAATAACTTTTACCTATAAAGTATTTTGCAAAAGCAGTATTTTCTTCTCCTAAACCAAAGTCTCCTCCTTTTTTAATTTCACTCATTATTTATCTTCTCCTTTCTTTGTTATATTCTTAATTAAATTAATTGTATTTAAACTTCTAGGAAAGCCTAGATATGGAACTAAATTCTTTACTACTTCTATTAATAACTCTTTACTGTTTCCTAATGCTAGATTAGCATTTATATGAGATGAAAGTTGAGGCACTACATCTTGAAAAGATGCTAGAGTTGCAAAAGTAATTAGTTCTCTTTCTTTATAACTTAAATACTTCCTAGTATAAAAATCTCCAAAACAGTAACTTGCCAAATAATCCCAGATAAATTTAAAATCTTCGCTTTCATTATTCCTTGATTTATCTATATTTTCTTTACCAAAAAGATTATACTGTGTTTCTAATCCTTTAGAATATCTATTATCATTAGTTGTAGTAGAAGCCTCATCTGTTTTACCTAAGACTTCTTCTGCTATTACAAGAAATGGATAAACTTTACCATATCCCAAATATGGAACAGTCTGATATATAGCTTCCTTCAATGATTCTTTATCTACATAATTTACTGCTTCCATTAACTTATCTTTAAATACTTCTTTACTATTAGTAGATATTAAAGCTGGCAACAAAGTAAGATATTTACTTCTTTCATCAATATTAGTTTTAATATCATTATTTATAAAATTATTAACAATATTTTCTATCTCCATTAATTATCTATCTCCTCTATAAATTTATCAATTACACTACTACTAGTTTCTAAATTATTACCATCAAATTTAAGAATCAATTCATTTCTAACATTAGGACAATACTTCTTTATATCTTCTACCGTATGACCTAACCATCCTCCATTAGTAATAATTGGCATAACAGTTTTATCTTTTAAATCATACTTTTCTAAGAATGTATGAACAACAGGAGCAAAAGTATACCACCAAACAGGAGTCGCTAAAATAACAGTGTCATAATTATCCAAATTAATATTAACTTCTTCTATTTCTCTTAAGACATTATTATTTACTTCTTCTTGTCCTAAATCAACTACTGTATCATAATCAGTAGAATAAGGTTCCTTTGGTTTAATTTCAAAAACATCTGCATCTATTTTTTCTTTGATCATATCAACAATTCTTTTAGTATGACCTGAATATGAATAATACACAATTGCTTTTTTCAAAACAACACCTTCTTTCTCTACGTTTTAATTTTACTACTTAGACTTAACTCTAGGTCAAGAGAAAATTACTTAGTTTCTTCATCTATCCAATTTAAATAAGCATCATTATGGCTAGTCAAAGGAAAAACGGCAAACTCAGGTACATTATAACTATGAATTTCTTTAATTACTTTATAAACTTCCTTAATTAAAGACTCTTTTGTTTTCATATAAACTAAATATTCTTTAGCTTCTTCAAACTCACCTTTATAATTCCATTTACTATTACTTTGAACTATTTGTAAACTAGCAACTAATTTTTCATCTAATAATTTTTTAGCTGTCAAATCTACTTCTTCTTTACTATCAAAAGCTACTTCTATCATTACATATTTCATCTTTATCACCTAAATTTATCTTACGCCATCTTTAAAAAAATGTAAACCAAAAGAAAAATATTAACATATAGTTAATAAAAGCTCCTTAATATGCTAAAATTAAAATATTATGAAGAAAGCAAATTTATTAATAAATGAAATAGCACAAGAAGAGGATATTTTAACAGCTTTTAGTCTTTTCTATAATAACATAGCAATTTTAAAAGACTTTGAAATTATTCTTTCCCGAAATAAAAGCATTAATGATATTCCTTTTCCGCTAAAAACTAAAAATATTGAAGAGAAAGCGTATTTAAGAAACGCCTTTAAATATAATGGTATTTTTTTCCTAGATGAAAAAACAGTTATCGAAATGATGCAAGGTAAAAAAGTTAAAATCCCATATGATTATTCTGTCTCTTTAGATAGTAACATGATAAGTTATCTAGATCGTAGTGTAAAAAGAAACTTTAGCAAAGTACCAAAAGAATTTTTAAATGCCATTACTTATCTCATAAAAGAAGATGTTAACTTTGATGGCTTAGAATATTTAATGGAAAACTATAAGGGAGTTAAAGAAAACAAAAAAGAAATAAAAGAAAATCTAATTTCTTATGAAATTTTAAAAAATATAGATAAAGAAGCTTTATTTAACTATAAATTAATCGTTCCTAATATAAGTATGAAAGAAATAGAAGAAAAAGCAAATCAAGAATATCAAATGTGGCTAGAAATTTTAGAAAGAAAAGAATTTAAAAGTATTATAAAGCAATATAACTTATGTTATTTGTTACTACTTAAAATGTGTCAAATCGAACTACAATATAAAAACAAATCACTAGAAAATAAACTTGAAATATTTTTAGCATTTATGCAAAAAGACTTAGGCTCTTTATGTATTAAAGAACTTTTAATCGCTAAAAGCTACTTTCAAAAAGGAAATAATATGTTATTCTTTAGAAAAATTCAAAAAGGTTCAAAAAAGATTTTAAAAGATTTAAAAAATATGAGTTGGGATCTATTTCATATTAGAAGAATAGAACAAAATAGAAGCTTTTTTAATAAAGATAATTATTATATTCCTCTTTTCTTTACTTTTGATAAAGGCCTTATGGAAATAATCGATATTACAAGACTATCTACTTTAATATATAACAAAAAGATAGAACAAGTGCTTCTACCTATAGTGATTTTCTAGAACAAAGAGACTTTTTTATTAATTCTAAACTTGAAAAATATTTTACTAAAGAAAAAGCAGAAGAAAGAACTCCTTGTAAAAGCATTGATGCAATGATAACAAGTTTAGAAAAGTACTTTACAGAATAAATAAGAAAGTCAAAACATTTTATATTTTTCCAGTTTTTTCCAATTAATAGTAAAAAGAAAACTAGTCTTGGAAATGACCAAATCTAGCTTTTTCTTCATAACAAGTATTTAATAAATTCAAATCTTTAATAATATTTTTAGGAGTACACTCTAAATATAACGATTCTTCTGGTTCAATATAACCTTTATCACTATCTATATATATTGATAAAGGTTCATCTATTCCAATAGCATAACTAATAACAACTTCGCACCAAGATAAATCATACTTTTTCAAATACTGTTTAGCAATTTCTCTTGCCTTATAAGCTGCACTACGATCTACTTTAGTAGGATCCTTTCCAGAAAAAGCACCACCACCTACTTTAGCAAAAGATTGATATGAATCAACTACTATTTTTCTACCAGTAAGACCTGAATCACCTAAAAAACCACCTATTTCAAATCTTCCCGTTGGATTAATTAAAAACTCTTCTATTTCTATACCATAATCATTACATATATTTAAACAAGTTTTTTTAATTAAATTATCAGTATAATCACGATGTTTCTCATCATTTTGATAAGATATAGTAAAATATTTTATTTTCTTTAACTTTATCTTATCATCATAATAACCAGTAATCTCCGCTTTACCATCACTCATTAAATATGAGCATTTTTTTCTTTCTTCATCATACCATTTACTAAATCTTTGCAAAATAACCATTGCTAGAGGAAGGAATTCTTTAGTATCATTACAAGCATAACCAAACATCATACCTTGATCTCCTGCTCCACCTACCAAATCATTAGTACCAAGGGCAATATCAGGACTTTGTCTACCTAAATTATCAATTATTTCGTAATTAGTATCATAACCAACATCTTTTAATACTCTTTTTACAATTTTTTCTATATCAACATGAGCATTGCTAGTAACTTCTCCTGTAACAAAGATTTTACCTTTACCACCCATAACTTCTATACCACATCTAGAATGTTTATCTTCTTTTAAATAAGCATCAAGTAATGCATCACTAATTTGATCACAAACTTTATCAGGATGTCCTCTAAATACTATTTCATTTGTATATAATCTCATAATACTCTCCTTTTTAACTTTCTAATAATAGTATAGCATTTATAAATAGTTTAGCGACAGTTTTATACAAGTATAAATAAAAAAAGTTTAATCAACTGTAACAGTTGCCAAACTTTCTTTATCATCTTCAATAACTTCTTTAATCTGTTGCGCAATAGTATTACTCTTATATAAGTCTATCAACTTACTTTTCCTATCAGCTTCTGGAATATTATAATAATATCTATCATTTATCTCATCAATAATTTTATGAGTTTCTTCTTCATTTAAATTATATTTATACATAATAAACATAAAAGCTAGATCTGCTGTTTTTACTATATTTCTAACATTTTTATCTTCTATACTATCTAAGTAATTTTTATACTTACTAATAATTTTACAAATCAATAAAGACTTTTCTAGACTATATTCTACAGCTTTATTTAAAAGTTCACCTAGCATTGTAGATATATTACTTTTCCAATTACCTAATTTATAATCCTCAACAGAAAAATACAACTTACAAAATTCTGTTAAAGATATAATATTATTTTTAGCATAAATCTTCTTTACTACTTTTTGATAACTTTTAGTACCAGAAGTATTAAGTTCTAAAAAGAAGTTTTCTTCTTTTTCTTTTTTAGTTAAATGAAATAACTGCTTTTGTAAATTTCTTAAAGAACTATCTAAAGATAATAGATCAATCGGTTTTATTAATCTTTGAGAATTTGTATATTGTGATATTTTTGCTTTTACCTTTTCATTATTTTCATTTTTTAAAATAATTAATAAATCTACACCATCTATATCAGGATACTTATCTATTAAATTTTGAATTGTTTGTTGGCCATTATTAATTACAGGATTATTAACAATAAAATTACCACCTGTTCCTGTTAATTCTTGAACTTCACCTGTAATTGTAATACCATTATTATATTTTACAAAGTTAGAAGAATCATGTTCAATAGTATCTTCTAATGCCTTATTTATTCCTAAATAACCTCTTACATTATCATAAAATAATTTATATAAATTTTCTTTTTTTCTAATACTGCTACAATTTAAAATGTTATCTATAAACTCTTTCGCACTAACAAAATAAGCATAAACATTTTTCTTATCATTTAATCTAGCAACTCCATTATACATTGGTACAGATAATTCTAATTTAATATTATTTTCTTTACTAATTATTATATTTTCAAAAAACTTTTTAAATATCTCTTCAGGTTTAATATTATTTTTATCACTATTATTAGTAGAAATAGTTTTATAAACTACATCCTTATCAAACTTTATATCACGTTTATGCTTATTAAGAAAAGATAATAATGAAGAAGTATTACTATTTGAGATATTACCAGTTTTTAAAAACTCTACATAATTTGTTTTCATAACATTTAAGTCATTTAAGTCAAGAAAATCTAATTTTATTTGATAAACTTCTATTTGAGATTCACTCCAATATATAGCATCTATTTTACCATCTTCTTGTCCTTGAATAATATAATTATCATATACAACATCATAATCTATATTATATAAAACAGAAATTGCAAATATTTCAAAAGCATGACCATAACCATCTTTCTTCTGTAATTGAAAATCTGTACGAATCTTGTAAAGTTCACCAATGATAATTTTAGCTTTATCTTCACCTAACATATAACGTAATTTAACTTCAGTACTAATATCCTTATTAGTTTCTTCTTTACCTTCTGGAGATTCATTTTTTGCTACTTTATATGTAGCCCAATTGTCATCAGAATAAAGTGTAGTATAATCTTTACACCTAATATATTTTACCACTTATAACACCCACTTCTTTTTTATTAATAAATATAATAATTTGGAAATTATTACCAGTTAACTTATTATAACACATAATAACAAAAATAAAAGGACTGATTAAAAATCAGTCTATCACCCTTTATTTTTATAGTAGTTCGACTTTTACAATCATGGGTGTTTAATATCATCTTTTAAAGTAATTAGATAAAAAGCGATTCCTTGCAGTGTATGTTAGCTCTGATTGAATGAAATCACAAATAGTTTCATCATTATCATTTTACTCTATAAGTGTGGAATAATCAATAGATTTTCTTATAGGATCCCATTTTACTACTTTCATAGACTTATTTTTATGCATTTCACCATACTTTAAAATATCAATTCTTCTTAAATCAACAAGACACTTTCCCAAAGTACCTAATCCTTTTGTTGATATTAAAAAAGCTTCTTCGGGATTAACAAGTTGACAATATCCCCATAGTTGTCCCAAATGTGTCAATTTTAATGGCACATCTTTAACCTCTACAAATATTAATTTATATTTGTTTGATCCTTTAAGTATCCCGACAATATCAACTTCTATATCTAACCCTTTTGCCCACGGACAATCTATACCATATTTTTGTAAAATAACATCTAATTTTTGGATGGCAGATTCATATGTTACAATTACTTCACAATTCTTATATTTATCATGCAAATACTGTTCTACCCATTTTGCAATTTCCGGATACCAATCTTTCTCTGCCATACTATTTCTCCTTATATCCTAAATCATAGGCTATTTCCTGCCAGCCATTATATTGTTTCCCACGAATTTCTTCTGGAATAAACTCATCATATACACCAGGGTGATTTAATCTACATCTATTTTTAGCTTTCTTTTGCCAATAAAATAGATGTGTTTTTTCTTTTAATTTATCTAGATTCATTCCAGTGCTATTTAGCATTTCCTTTGTAAATTCTTCTAAAGCTTGTTGTTTATGACGAACTTTAAAACCTATTGGTAAAAATTCATTTACAAATATTTTTATTTGGTGCTCCTTTTTCCAAAATTTCTTATTTCCATTATTATATTTTTTTAATTTTCCATCTCGCATATTAGGATGAGCAAAATCAATAGTTTGAACTGGAATATCAACACTATATAACAAATTGCATATATCTATCACTAAATACCAATTATGTGGTATTTCAATATAAACTCGATGAAAATTTTTAAAATAACGATTCGACCTGCGTACATAACCTGTAGAATCTGCTATTCCTTGCAAAATGGATAGTTTTACATCTTTACTTTCATTATAGATATCTTCATGTATTCTCATGTTTTCATGATTACTATAGCCTGATAAATATCTGTTTAATTCAGTAATTAAATAATCCCCATTGTTTTTAGAAAATGATATTCTTGTGACAGAATCTGTTTGTGAAGTTTTTAAATTTCTATCCAATAATGTTTCTAAATAATTTCTGATATCATTTAAACTCGCCGATACAAATAATTTTACATCTCGATTATCTACTTTAAAATTTTTATGTGGTATCTCTATAACGATAGTTGTTTCATGAATTCCTCTTCGTATTGTACCATTTCCAATTATCATTCCAAGTAAATAAGCAAATTTTATATTCATTAGTTATTTTCACTTCCTCTACACACCTTATTAGAAAATATTAATATATATTCATGAACTTTATTAATTCTATATTTATATGGATATCCTAAAGGTCTCATATTATTATAATCCTTCTGTCTGTCCCATATAATTATATCATCTAATGTCCATCCAGAGTTTTGCATAGCATTAATAATATCTATATGAAATGGATAAAACTTGTCTTTTTTTCTTATATCCATTACATTTATTATACAATAGCCACTATCTTTAGTTTTTTCACGTACTTCTTTAAATATATATTCAATTTTTTTTAAAAACATATGATAGCTTTCTATATTTCCCAGATCATTAATATTAGTACTATAATTCTCTTCCTTTTTTTTATCGGCTGATCTTTTCATATTTAAAATATTCCAATACGGTGGCGATGTTACTGTTAAATCAAACTTTTTATCCAATTTTGAAATTTCAAGTAAACTATCACCATTTATAATATTATAGTTTGATGAAACTAATCCCTCATCTTTAATTCTTTTTTTAGATAAATCACAAAATTCTTTTGACAGTTCTATGCCCACGCAGTTCCTATCATTTTTTAACGCTGCCACCATAGTAGAACCACTACCTAAGAAAGGATCAAGGACACTTGCCCCTTTCTTAGTCCAAATTTTTATGATTCTTTCTGCTAATTCAGATGGAAATGATGCAGGATGATTCATCTTTCTCTCATATGTAGTTTTAGAAATATCTCTCCAAATGCTGAATGAATTCTGTAACCATTCTTTACCAGTTAAGTCATTTAATCTCTCAGCCATCAAAACCACTCCTTTGATAATATTTTTTTCATCCTATTTTCTATAAATTCTATTTCTTTTTTATTAAGTCCATAAATTTGATATACCAATTTATCAATTTTGTTTGTTATATCTGTAATTGTGTTGTAATTCTCGTTTAAAGCATCATTAACAAGATTAATAATCTGAGTATAATAAATACTGCTAATTACAATTGGCAATTTTCCAATATATTTTTTATCTGTATGCATAGTTAACTTTGAATTATTATATATATTAATAATGAGATAGTAATTCAATAATTTTGAACTTATTAAACCTAAAATATATTTTAATTTTTTTTCGTCTGAATCAATAATATTAGTAACAGTTTCTGTTGTAATACTATTTTCATCCATATAAGAAGCAATAATACCTGATTCAGTAGAAAAGATATTTTGAATAATTAATTTCTTGTTATTTAATAGTTTTATTTTCTCACTATATTTTTCTCTATCTTTTGGAGTAGCCATTATATAACCTTTTACTCCAAACTTTTTTATATCTCTTCCTCTATATGCTATCTTTTTATTCATATCATCATTAACAGGAATACCTCTAAATATATCAATAACACATTTTGATAATTTTTGACCTTGTTGACCTATCTTATTCATTAAATCTGATTCTTTATCTCCATTATATAAGATAATTGAGTCTTTAGCTAAATATATATGTTGAAAAACTTCCGTAGTTTCCATTTTTAAATTTTTCTTACTAATTAGTTTTTTTATTTTTACTCTATGACCATATTCTGGTTTTTTATTAGTAATTGTTAAGATTATTTGCTCTCCACGAACATTTTTAAAATATAAACCCAAATCAACAATTTCATTTATAGTATAATTATGTACTATATCATTTCTAATTTTTTTATAACTATCAACAAATAAAATGTTTTTAGGCAAAATAAAAGAAATTACACCGTCATTCTTTATTATATCTAGTGATCTAATTAACATTAACATTGCTAAATTTACATTGGCTGAAATATACTTTTTATAGTTAAAAGCATTAGGATTATAGTTTTCACTTTCCTTTCCTGATACATAAGGGGGATTACCTATCACATAATCAAATTTTTCTGAATTATCCTTAAAATCAAGTATTTTTTGTTTTTTATTTATACTATCACCATATATTATATTTTTATCAACAACTTTTTTATCATAATATACATAAAAATACTCCTTTAATAGTTTTATTGCATTTTTATCACAATCTATCCCATATATATTGTGAATATTAAATTTATCCTTAAATTTCTTTTTTAAGCAACGCAAAAAAATACCAGTACCACAAGATGGATCAATTATTTTATCAGTATAAGTTATATTTATAGCATCTACCATATAATTAGCAAGACTTTCATCAGTATAAAAAATACCATTTTTTTTCTTTTTCACAGAGTTTAAACTATCTTCATAATTTTCCAAATTAATATTTTTCATACCCCGCTCACCTTCCAATAGTTACAATTCAATTTTAGCATAAAAAAATTATTTTGTCTCTAACTATATAAGTATTATTTTAAATTTTACAAATTTAGCCATTAATATTAAACAATAGAAAATTATATCCTTTTTCATGTAATTTCTTGTTGATATCCAATACTAAATATTTAACATAATTAGACCTTATATCTTCTGACAAATTTTCCATAAAACCTGCAATATAATAAATATTAGGCTTTTTAAACAAATCAACAAATTCTTCTTTTGATACCTGTCTCATTTTGATATTATTAGGGTACTTTTTTATAACTGCATCGTAATATTCTTCAAAAATTTTTCTTTTATCTTTTTCCATTAAATAATGACTAATTAATTCAGAAGAAACCAAAATCTGATTAAAAAGATCCCTTGCATCTGATCCTCGAAATTTCCATTTATTATGTATTAAATATAAATTATCATCATCATAATAAATCAAATCAGCCAATTCAACATTATTACTGAATACTTTATGAGTCACTATAATTCTATCTGATTCAGCAAAACTTGTATTATATGAATCTTCAGTTGCTTTAGAATCTTTATTTTTTATTATATATGTTAATTCTGTATTAACACTCGCTGTCTCTCTATAAGTTTTTCTATATTCTGAATCAAGATTGCCAACATAATTAGAATCAAACATCAACCAATTTCCATTAAACAATAAAAATGGAATTTGCTCATCTGATTCAATAATCCCTTGCATACATTGTTTTATTTTTGTAGGATATAATATTATATTATTATCACTATCATATACAGTCAAAGTATATCGCATAAATTTCTCAATTAATGTTTTTGATGGTTTTTCTGGAAGGCAATTATCATATATATCCTGCATCGTAATAAAACTGTCTTTTTCTAATACACAATTACCATCAATATCGTTTATTACATATGAAGAGCCACCAATACAATACTCAGTATATTCATTTCCTACTAAAATAAAATTATCATATTTTCTATTAGCTAAAGAATTGATAAAAAGTTCATTGACATATTGAGACGAATAGCCATGTTTTTTTATATCCACAAAATATCCTAATGAAAAATTATCTTCTATTTGTTCAATATGAATCAATTGATTTAGCACTGTTGCTAAGTCATCAATTCCAATTGATTTTTTAACCACAAGTGAATCTTTTACATCAATATTTAAATTCTTTATCTTTTTTGAGTTATCAACTTCTATTCCTAGTAACTCTACAATTTTACTATCAACTTCCAAAGATAATTCTCTAAATATTGCCCCTATATCATTTTCTATATTTATAGTAGTAACATTTCTATTTGAATGTCTATTTGATAATCTATTACCAGATAATCTATTCTCTAATACACTCCTAATGACTGGAGTGTTTTCTTTCATGATTTTTGGAAGTAAATATAATCCATAGTTTTTCTTTGTGTATTCTGTTATATAAGAACTACCTAAACCACCTGTTAACAGAAAAATATTACTATCTTCCATATAGCATAAAACATATGATATATGTACGTTTGTTATATCTATATCCAAGTTACCAACATTAGCACCGCCAGAATCAGTTAAAACTTGTCTCATCATACCATACCAGCTAGGATAATGCTTAGTCTTAAAAAGAATACCATCAAAATTATTATATTTTAAATTAGTTATCTCTGTACACCTTTTTTCATTAATTTCTTCGATAATACTATTAAGAATATTTGTTTTTAATTCTTGATATGATCTGATATTAATTTTTTTAGACTCTTTAAAATATTTTACCGATTGATCATAATCTACTTTATAAATACTAAATTGTGTCTCATATTTTTCTTTTGCCATCTAACCACCTCTACTACAAAAAATAAACAGTATTCATCTAAAAAAGATTAAATACTGCCTACCCTTTACAACAATTATATCACATTTCTAGACTTTTCCAAAATATTTCTTAATACATTTTCATGTGCTCATTTTTTTAATTTTCCGAAAATTTTCATGTGTCTATTTTCAACAGGATAATTATGTATGACACACAACATTTTCAGTACGAATTTAACTATATTATAAAGATTTTAGAAAATTTATATTGTCTAACGAAATCTAATTTGTCAGACTTTTATCTAACAGAACTTCTATCAAAAGTTACCTAAGATAGCCTATTTGTCATTCGAATGCGGAACAAAACAGATTCTTACTTTTTGTAATTATTAAACTACAATTGCTCCATAAAATAAGTTGTTTATCTTTCTTTGTAATTCTTTACTTATTTCTAATTTCTCTTTAATTACCAAATATTACCAATTACTTTCTAACAAACAAAAAATCGACTCATAAGAATCGATTTCTATCTTGAAGTCTTTCGACTTTTTTCCATTCTGGGGCGGCGTATGAGGATCGAACTCATGCATACTGGTGCCACAAACCAGCGTGTTAACCACTTCACCAACGCCGCCATTTGAAATACATAAATATTATAAACATAAAACCACTAAATAAGCAAGTATTTTTTACATTAATGTATAAAAATTAAAAAATTGTAAATAATAAAAATAATTAGCACTTACACTTGACAAGTGCTAAAATCGGTGCTATAACATAATTGTAAGGAAAGGAAAGTGATAATATATGTTACCAACAAGATTTTATTTTGATAATGCATTTGATCAATTTTTTGAGAATGAAGGAAGTAAGATGAAATGTGATATTTACGAAAAAGATAACACATATCATGTAGAGATGGATTTACCAGGATTTAAGAAAGATGAAATCAAAGTAGAATGTAATAAAGGAAACTTAGTTATAACTGCTGAGAAATCATCTAATGATGAAGATAAAGATGAAGGCAAAAAATATCTTCGTCGTGAAAGAACTTATGGTAAATACCAAAGAAGCTTCTATTTAGGTGATATTAAAGAAGATGAAATCGAAGCTAAATTTGATAATGGTACATTAACTATTTCTGTTCCAAAAATTGATGAAAATGAAAATAAAAAACTTATTGATATAAAATAAAAGAAGACCAATTACTGGTCTTTTTTTATGTCCCAAAAGTAAATAAACAATGTATTAAGAATAATTCCTAAAATAACTAAATCAACAATAATAAAATTAGTCTTAAAATAATCATAATTTAAAGTATACATCAAACTATGAGCTCTATAATCTGTATATAACTTAGTAACAATTATTCCTAAATAAATTGTAAGAGCTAAAGAAATTAAATTATAACTAACTAATTCCTTATAAATATCTTTTCTACTTAATACTGTAAATATATTAATTAAAACAAATAAACTACACATAACAAGAAAAGATATACCAAATACTCCACAATTAAATATAATTTCTAATAATAAACATACAAATACTATAAATAATACTACAGAAGTTATTCTAAGATAATAAGCTATTTTTTTATACATTAGCAAGTCCTCTATCTAGACCATCCGCTATTTCATTCTTAAACTCTTCCTTAAATCTAGGAAGTTCTTTTTTTATAACATCAGGATAAACATTTTTAGTATTTTCAATTGCCCTTTCTATGTCAAAAATATTAACTTCTTTCCTATTATTATAAATAGCATAAGAAAAAGCCTGTTGTAATATCGTCAAAGTAACATCAGGATACCTTGAACCTATTTCATAAATTCTCCTATACTCACTAGTAAGATCAGTTAAAAATGCCATAATCTTTTCTTTTACATAAGGATCATACATTAATTTAGCTCCTGTCTTCTTCTCTATCTTAGGTAAAGTTCCCATACAAATAGCAATAGTCTGATCTCTTGTAGGTTCTAACACTTCAACTTTTTGAAAACGTCTAACAAAAGCTTTATCCCTTAAAATATATCTTTCATACTCTTCAGAAGTAGTCGCACCTATTACTTTAATATCTCCTCTATCAAGACCCGGCTTAAACATATTAGCAAAATCAAGAGACTCTCCTCTACTTCCCATCAAAGTATGAATTTCATCTATAAATAAAATCAAATTAGAATAACTTTTCAACTCATCCAAAAGTATTTGCATTTTACTTTCTCCAGTATCAGGATCTTCTCCAAGTAAAGCAGATGTATTAATCTTAATAATTTGATACCCCTTCAAAACATCAGGAACATTTCCTAACTGAATACGGTAAGCAAGCCCTTCAACAATAGCTGTTTTACCAACACCAGGTTTACCAGTTAAAATAGCAGATTTTTCAGGAGTTAATAAAATCAAAACTAATTGTTTAATTTCTTCTTCCCTACCAATAGCAGGATTAGTAATATATTCTTTCTCTGTAAAATTTTCTCCATAACTTTTTAAAATACTAACTTTACTTTTTCTAATTAATTCATCATTCATAACTACCATTCCTCACATTCTAAGTATAGCATAAAATAAATTTTAGGAAAACAACTATTTATAACTAATATTATAATTACTAGGTCCCATAATACACTTACCATCTAAATCAAATCTAGACCCATGACAAGGACAATCCCAAGTCTTCTCTACTTCATTAAAAACCAAACTACATTTCAAATGTGGACATCTATTATAAATAATATGCTCTACCCCATCATCATCTTTGTAAACAGCTATACTTTTACCATCTTTCTTTGTAAAATAAGGATTACCATTATAAAAAGCTTTATTCTTATTTATCTTACTATCAATAAAACTATAAGCACTACTAAAAATATTTAAAGGATAATTAATTAATTTTTGTTTATTAAAACCCCTTTTAGGATCAAATAATTCTTTATAAATATTATACTTATTATTAATTAAATCTTTTATTATAACGCTAGCAAGTATACCATTAGAATTACCCCAAGTATTATAACCAGTCGCTAATATTAAATTATCATCAATAAAGCCTATTAAAGGTAAATGATCAAAAGTCATTAAATCATAATTACTCCAAACATAATCATAATTAGTAATATCAGTATTATCTTCTAAATCTTTAACCATTTTCCTACTATTAGATGCAAATGCTAAATTACAAGATGATGAAACCACTAGTAGATGATTATCATAATATCTCATCGACTTGAGTGGTGTCTCTATATTAATAGCATTAAAATCATATTCTTTTTTAACTTTAGAACATACTAAGAAAGATTTCTCTAAATAACATTTTAAAGGCATTAAATAAGGAAATAAAAAGTATGGATAATGTAAGGCAAACACTACCGTCTTAGCACTTATAATATTACTAGTAGTATAACACTTATAATAATCATTTACTTTCTCTATCTTTATTATTTTTGTATTTTCATAAACTCTATGATTATCACTAATAGATTTTTTTATAATTTCTCTTATAAATTTTAAAGGATGAAAAATATAAGTATTATTTACATAAAAACAAGACTCTACTCTCATTCCATTAGGTAATTTCTTAATATCAGTAGTTTTCTCTCCAAAAGATGAAAGTAACTTCTCTTCTTTTTCTATTTTCTTAATATTTAATGGATCTAAAGTATACAAATAAGATTTACTCCTCTTAAAATCACAATCTATATTTTCCTTACTTACAATATCATCAGCAATTTTCAAAGCTTCTTTAGAAGCTCGATAATAAAGATAGGCTTTATCTCTATCAAAAATATTGGTAAGTTTAGTATAAATATCCTCTTGTAAAAAAGTTATCTTAGCACTACTTCTACTAGATGCTCCACTTCCTATTCTATTTTTCTCAACAAGAGCGACCTTTCTTTTATCATCCTTAAATTGATAAAAGGTACTACATCCTGTAATACCTCCACCAATTATTAAAACATCAACATCTAAATTTTCTTCTAACACCGCATAATTATCACATTGAACAGTATCTTGCCATATAGAAATATTTTTCATAACAACCTCCTATTTCTATTATGGCTAAAATTTAGTCATATATACTATCTCTATCGTAACTAATTATTTCCCCAGTATTAGCATTAATTTTATAATCATATTCATAATTATTATAAGTAAAATCAACTTCATAAACTAAAATGCCATCATCATATTCTGTCTCTGTTCTTAAAAATTGTACTAAATCAGCACTTAAATTAGCATGAGTTAATGCAATATTTCTAGCTTCTTCAACAGCAATACTAGCAGTATTATTAGAACCATTTGCATTATCATTACTAGAATCATTGGTATTAGAATTAGAACTATTATTATCATTAATACTATTAGTAAAATATTTAAAATCAGTATAAATAACATTTCCACCTTCAGCATCGGCTCTAGCATTAATTTTATATTCATAAACATTATTATGATAATATACTTCTACTTCATAAATACCTTTATCAAGTTCAAAATCAATATCTTCAAAATATAAATCACTTCTATTAACATTCATATTAGCAGCAATAATATCTTTCACTTCATTTTTACTAATAAATGTTGTTTTAAAATAAATTAAGATAAGTAAAGCAATTACAACAAGTATACCAACTACAATAATAATTATTTTTCCATATTTTTTCATAATATCTATCCTCTCTACTAAAATTTTATCATTACATTTTATTTAAGTAAAGGTAAATATTATTCTAATAACTACTTATATTTTTTCTTCTTTACTGCTTCATCTTTTTTACTAACAGTATCTATACTAACAAGAGGAAAGCCACCTATATTTTCCTTATATAATGCCAAAGATTTTAAAACAATATTATTTATTTCTTCTTTACTTATTCCAAGAAATTCAGCAATAGAACTTATAGAGAACTTTTTACCATCAACACAACCTAATATTAACCCCATAATAACAGCTTCTTTAAAAGATAACAATTGTAAAAACTCAGCATACTTAGGTATCTTAGAAAAATCAAGTTCTGTTATAACAGCACTTTCTCCAAACTTAACAGCAGTATTATCTAAAACATCAGAAGATATTTCTAAAGAAGCCTGTACTTTTTTACTAGAAACCTCTTCTTTATCAAATACTTCTTGAAAACCACAAGGAGTAGATGCAATTGCACTCTCCTCACTATGTTTAGCCAACAATCTTTTCATTTTTGGTATCAAGTGTCTATAAAATCTTTTTGAAGCTTCTTCTGACCATTTCTCATCTGTAACTGGATTTTCTAAGTCTTTCCCATAACGCAACCTTATTAACTCTCTTTCTTCCTCAGGTAAACTTAATATCAACGAATCTACCTCTTGTTTAGTAAAATTAGGAAAACAATCATATATTGTCTTCAAAACCCAATGTTTTTTCTTTTTTCCATCTCTTTTATTAGTAACAAATCCAGTCTTAACACAATCAAGTGATTTAAAACTATCTAAATATTTGCCGTCTTCTAACCGCAATTTTATCCTTTCTAAAGCTTTTCTAATAATTCTAGAAACATATGACTGTGACAAACCAAAAACACTTGCTATTTCTCTTTGTGTCATTACTTCACCATCAATAAAGCCAAAATGCATTAAAACTACTTGCTTTTCTCTATCAGGAAGTGCTAACACTTCTTGTCTTATTGCATCATGTAATTCACATTTTTCATAATTACCAGCAAGATCAACACTCTCATCAAAAATCCCATCAGCAATCTTCACATCATGACCTTCGCCATCACTAGATATTGTCTTATCAAGGCTTTCATCATTAAGATATTTTTTACCTTTTCTCATAAACATAAGTATTTCATTATCAATACATCTTGATGCATAAGTTGCAAACTTAATATTTTTATTAACATCAAAAGTATCAACACTCTTAATTAACCCTAATAGTCCAACGGATACTAATTCAGCATTATCATAAGGTGTACTAGCAAACTTAGTTAAAACTTCATTAACTACAAGCCTTATATTATGCTTTATTATTTCATTTCTAGCATCAACATCACCATTATCTTTTTTAAAAAAATAATCATTAAGTTCATCTGAAGAAAAAGGTTTATCTAACCCCTCTAAAAATATTTTACTGTAACCCATAATTTCCTCTTTTCTTACTATTTCTCAAAGTATTTTGCTTAAAGAAAAGTTAAAAAAAAGTAAATTTATCAAGCATTTTTTCATTTTTTCCCCATTTATTTTCATTAAAATATTGTAAAAGTTAACTAAAAGTGATATTATACAATTGTTTTTTTGAGAAAGTCTCAAAGCAAAATACTTTAAGAACAATAACATCTTTAAACATCATACATTGGATTTAACTGGTTGATAACTTTTACTTTACTTTCATAACCTGGATGCACATATCTTTGCAATGTTATATTTACATTAGAATGTCCTAAAATTTCGCTAAGAGTCTTAGGATCACACCCTTTCTCTATACATCTTGTCGCAAATGTATGCCTTAAAGCATGAAAGTTATAATGATCAAGACCAATTTCTTTTACTATCTTTTTATATCTATTAAAATACGTTCTTGTCTCCATATACTTATTAGTACCAGTAATTAAAAAATCATCAGGACCTCTACCTTCGCTAAATTTTAGTAAAAAAGTAATCATAAAATCCGGAATAGGTATTTCTCTAATCGAAGAAATTGATTTAGGTTGATCAATAACTACAATAGTTTTCTTTTTAGCATTAACATCAGGATTTTTTATTCTTACAATTGTCTTTTTTACCTTAATTTTTTTATTTTTAATATCTATATTTTCCCATCGTAATGCACAAATTTCTCCTATTCTTAAACCAGTATATAAACAAAAATAAATACCAAAACTAATTAAATCCAAATTAGTTAACAATTCTTTTTCTAGCAAAACCTGTTCAAAAGGTTTAATAATCTGAATATCTTTTCTAGGCACCTTTGGCATAGAAACTTTTATACTAACTCCCGTAACTTTAAAGATTTGCTCTAAAATCACCAAAATATCTTTAACCGTTTTAGGACATAATCCTTCTTCAAGTAATTCTTCAGTATAATTATCAATTAGATCTAAATCAAGATCTTTTTTCTTTATTTTTGCAAACATAGGAATTATTCTCGATTTAACAGTATAATGATAACTTGAATAAGTTGACTTTTTACAACGTATTTTTACACTTCTAAGCCACTTATAAATATAGTAACCTAAATAATCTTTATTATATATCAATAAATCATTTGCTAGTATCTTTTTATTTATCTCCTCCTTACACTTTTTTAAAGTCTCTTCATAAGTTTTCCCAGACACCGATTTATATCGTATTGTCCCATTAGGTTTATACCCGTAAAAATAGCGAGCTTCAAACCTGCCATTACCTTTCTTGTATACATTAATTTTTTCATCGCCCATACTACCTTCTCCTTCCAAATAAATAATGTAATACAAAAAAGACATAGCACCTCGCTATATCTTTTGTCAAATATATCTATATTTTTATTTTAAAGTTGCGCTTCTAATAATTTAAGTTTAGCTTCCTCTTCCTTTAATTTTTCTCTATCAAGATCAACTATATTCTTAGGAGCTTTATTAACATAATTTTCATTACTAAGTAATTTTTTACGTCTATTAATAGAGTCTTTTAATTTCTTAATATCAGCTTCTAATTCTTCTTTATTAACTTCATTTTTAAAGAAATAAGTAATATCAATTAAACTAGATTTATAATTAATAGACTGATAATCATTCAAAGCTTCTTTAACTATTAATTCATCAGTAATCTTTAATTGTGACTTATAAATATATTCTAAATCACTATTAGTACTAAACATCACTCTATCATCTTTTTTAATATTATTAGTCGCTTTTAAATTTCTTATCTCTCTTAAGTCAACAATAACTTTAGATATTTCTTCTGCATCCTCATTAAATACAGTCTCACTATCATACTTAGGATAAGTACTAATTACAATAGACTCACTATCTTTAAATGGTAACATAGAATAAATTTCTTCTGTTACATAAGGCATAAATGGATGAAGAAGCTTTAATATAGTTGTTAAAACATCAAGTAATACTGCTTTCGTAGTATCATTCATATTAGCTTTACTTAACTCTATATAGTTATCACAAAAATCTTCCCAAATGAACTTATATAACATATTACCAACATTATGAAAGTCATAACTATCCATATTTTTAATAACATCTTTAATTAAATTATTTTTTAATGTTAGAATCCATTTATCAGCTTTACTTAAATTTTGATAATCGTATCCTGATGTCTTCATATCTTCAAGATTCATTAAAACATAACGAGAAGCATTCCATAACTTATTAATAAAGTTCCAAGTAGATTTAACTTTCTCTTCATCATATCTTAAATCAGTTCCAGGAGCAGTATTAGTAGTTAAGAAAAATCTAAGAGAATCAGCACCATACTTATCTATAACATCCATTGGGTCCACTCCATTACCTAAAGACTTACTCATCTTACGCCCCTTTTTATCACGAATTAGTCCATGAATAAGACAGTCTTTAAATGGTCTTTTATCAGTAAACTCTAATCCTTGGAAAGTCATACGATTAACCCAGAATGGAATAATATCATAACCAGTTACTAAAACATTATTAGGATAATATCTCTTAAATAAATCAGTCTCTTCAGGCCATCCTAATGTTGAAAAAGGCCATAATGCAGATGAAAACCAAGTATCTAGTACATCTTCATCTTGAACCCATCCATCACCCTCTGGTGCATCCATACCAACATAAACTTCATCACCTTTATACCAAGCAGGTATTCTATGACCCCACCATAACTGTCTAGAAATACACCAGTCATAGGTAATTTCCATCCAGTGATTCATTGTCTTTTCATAACGCTCTGGAACAAAGTTTACCTTAGTATCTTTATTCTTTTGATTTGCAAGAACTCTATCTGCAAGAGGTCTCATCTTAACAAACCATTGTTTAGATAAAGTAGGTTCAACTACCGCATCACTTCTTTCACTATGTCCGACATTATGCATCATCTCTTCAATACTAATTAATAAATCTTGTTTCTTTAAATCTTCTACTAGTTTTTCACGACACTCTTCACGACTCACTCCCTCATAACCAGGAGCATTCTCATTCATAGTAGCATCCAAATTCATAACAACAACACGAGGTAAGTTATGTCTCATACCTACTTCATAGTCGTTGGGGTCGTGTGCTGGAGTAATTTTTACACACCCCGTTCCAAACTCTGGGTCAGCATGAATATCACCAACGATTGGTATTTCTTTATTAACAATAGGAAGAATTACAGTCTTGCCAATTAAATGTTTATAACGCTCATCTTTAGGATTAACAGCAACTGCAGTATCACCAAATAAAGTCTCAGGACGAGTTGTCGCTACATCTAAATATTCATCTGTACCAGTTATATAATATTTAATATGATAAAATGCTCCCTTATCTTCTTTATAGATAACCTCTTCATTAGATAAAGCAGTCATTTGAACTGGATCCCAGTTAATAATCCTCTCTCCTCGATAAATTAAACCTTTCTCATAAAGTTTAACAAAGACATATCTAACCGCTTTACTAAGTCCTTCATCTAAAGTAAATCTTTCTTTCGTATAATCAAGACTAAGCCCAAGTTTTGCCCATTGTTCATGAATAGTAGTAGCATACTCATCTTTCCAACTCCAAGCATGTTCTAACCATTCATCACGAGTTATCCCTCTAGGATTAATCCACATTTCTCTTAGTCTCTTATCAACTTTCGCTTGTGTTGCAATACCAGCATGATCCATTCCAGGAACCCATAAAGCATCAAATCCACACATTCTCTTATATCTAATTAAAATATCTTGTAGTGTTGTATCCCAAGCATGACCTAAATGTAGTTTACCCGTAACATTAGGTGGTGGAATAACTATACAAAAAGGTTCTCTACTCTTATCTTTATCTCCTTTAAAATATCCTTTATTTACCCATTCATTATACTTATTTTTCTCTACTTCTTTATGATTATATTTCTTATCTAACATGACCTTTCTCCTCATCTTTCATATTTCTTTTAACCATTTGGCTTCTTATCGCTTCAAGTCCATATATTTCATCAGTATAAACAGCATCATCCACTCTTCTAAAAATATAAGCACCAATCGTTGTATATTCTTCAAAATCAAGCATATGACTTTCAAAATATTCTAACTGTCTATCTGTAACTTTACTTGGAAGATAAAATGCAAGAACACCAATATCATCTTCAGTCTTATAATTAAAATGTCCTAACTCTGCCATAGTAAAACCCGCTCTATGTGATTCATCTTCTCTAAATTTAAAGCCTAAATTATTTTCATCTGAAAACTTTTGATAAGCTTTAACATGATATTCATCATCTAAAACATCTTGTTCAAATTCATCTTTAATTATCTGTCCTTCATCTGGAATAATGACGACTCTTCCTCTTTTCATAGACTCCTCCTAAAATAAAAAATAACTATAATTTAAGGGCGTCAAAGAAAAACTAACTACGCGGTACCACCTTAATTTATAGTTATTAAACTAACTCATTACTTATAACGGACTCATACCGTGGTAACTTACTACTATTTCAGAAACCCTGCTCTATTCACTACCTTCCATATATTATATTGTTAATTTCCACCAACCATTAACTCTCTATCAATACTTTATATGTACTCCTTGAATATAATCGCATTTAAATGTATTATAATCTAATTTTTTATATTTATCAACTTCTTTGTTTAAATAATCTCCTATAATATCTATTTTCTTCTAATAACTTTCTATGCTTACCAATTCCTACAACCTTACCTTTATCAATAACAATTAACTCGTCTGCTATTTTCATTAAATCTTTCTTATGAGTAATAATAACAACTGTATGATCTTTCTTTAAATCTTTCAAAACTTTAATAATATGTTTAGTAGTATTAGGATCAAGGGCACTAGTAACTTCATCAAATAGTAAAATTTCCGCTTTAGATAACAATGTTCTAGCCATCGAAATTAACTGTTTTTGCCCTCCACTAACATTAGTAGCATCTTCACTTAACACTGTATCATAACCTTTAGGGAGACTCATAATAAAGTCATGTATTCCTACTCTCTTACAAGCTTTTATTTGATTAGAAATATTTTTATCTACTAAAGATAAATTCTCTTTAATACTCATATTAAATATAAAAGGTTTTTGAGTAGCAATAGAGACATTTGATGGATAAACTTCACTACCATAATCATATATATCAACACCATCTATATAAACATGACCAGATTCTATTTTATAAAGTCTTAAAAGAATTCTAAAGATCGTACTTTTACCACTACCACTCTCTCCTACTATCGCTGTAAGTTTATTAGGTTCTATCTCAAAGCTCACCTTATTAAGACTTATATTATTTTCATACTTAAATGTAACTTTATCAAAGATAATATCCCCAAATATATTATCTTCTAAGTAATCTCCAAACTCTAACATATTCTTATTATGATAATTTATTACTCTAGAAAGTCTATCTATTCTAACAGAACTATTACAAACTTTATTAACTTTCTCAAAAAAATCAAAGTTTTCTCTTTCTATTTGATCAATGTAAGTAACAATTAATACTAAATCACCAACACTCATAACCCCATCCATAATATGTTTAATAACTATTATATAGGCAATAAATTTAGATATAGTAATAATAACTGGATATATTACTTTAGATCTGTCCCAATATTTTCTTTTTAAGAAATATTGTTTAGTCCAACTTCTCTTATAAATATCAAGATAATTATTCAACTTATCTTTCATATCAAAAGCTTTAATTTCCCGTGAGGCGTCTAACATCTGCTCATATAAAGAAGTTATCCTATCCTGATTCCTTCTTTGTCCCATAAAATAATAATCTTTCTTCTTTTGTCCTTTAGCAAGCATTACCTGATAGATTATATTAAAGATTAAAACAATTAAACCAATCTCTAAATTATAGAAAATAAGAATTAATAAAGCTATTATATCTGTAAAAAAATGTGCAAGAGCATCTATCATTCTATCAGTAAACATACAAACATCAAAAACATCACTAGTAACAGTATTATCTAAATATGACTTAGGAAGTCTCTTTGTAAAGTCTTCATCATACTTAGAAACTTTTGATGCAATTATTAAATGTAATTTATTATAAACATAATCTGTATTCTTAGCATAAACGACAAAGTTTAAATGATGACAAATAAGATAAACCAAATAATTAATACCCAAATAAACAATATTAAGAAAAGTCTCCTCATAAAGTCCCAATGTTGCATAATCAATTATTCTAGCTGCAAAAATAGGTGTAATTGCAAAAGTAAAACATCTTAAAAAAGCTGTAATAAATAATAGTATTAAATATTTTTTATTATCCGCTCCTAAAGCAAAATAATTTTTACATATTTTAATATATCTACTCATTATTAAATACACCTCCCTTACTAGGGGACTTTCTAGCGATTAACTCTTCATAATATTTATTTGTTTTAATTAAATCTTTATGAGATCCCATTCCTACAAGTTTACCTTCATTTAAAACTATTAAATAATCAGACTTTTTCATTAACTCTTTTTTATGAGTAATGACAATAATCGTATGATCTTTTTTCAAATCTTGTAAAACATCTTCCACTTTTAAAGCCGTATCAGGATCAAGTGATGATGTTACTTCATCAAATAGTAAAACTTCAGAATCAGTTAAAAGTGTCCTAGCAATAGATATTAACTGTTTTTGTCCACCACTTATATTTTTAGCATCTTCTCTTAACACTGTATCATAACCTTTAGGAAGACTCATAATAAAATCATGTATCCCTACTCTTTTACACATTTCAATTTGTCTAGATCTATCTTTATCTACTAAATCAAAGTTCTGTTTTATAGAAAGATTAAAAACAAAAGGCCTTTGATTAACAATAGAAACATTACTTTTATAAACTTCTTTAGCATAACTATAAATATCCTTACCATCAATAGTTATATCACCACAATCTGGTTTATAAGATCTAAGTAATAAATTAAAGATAGTTGTTTTACCACTACCAGTATGTCCAACAATAGTCGTTATTTTATGAGGTAATGCTGTAAAAGTAATATCTTTTAAAGTAGTTTTATTATCATAAGAAAAATAAACATGATCAAACTTAACTACTCCTTCTATAACATCATTAAAATATTCTCCAATTGGAATAGAATGTGGCTCATAATTAAGAATAGATTGTACTCTATTTACACACACATTAACTTCTCTAATCGCCGAAGTTGTTGTAATAAATTTTCTAAGGGAAACAAATAAAGAATCAAAATAACCTATAATCAATACAACTACATCTACTGTAATATTTCCTTTCACTAACAAAATAAGACATAAAAAATAAATAAGTATTTTAAATCCATAAGTTAAAAAATTAACATCATTATCTCTTATAACAGCATATTTTCTTTTAGTATTATAAGCTCTACTCCAATCTTTATTTATTTTCTTTAACTTATCTTCTAATGGTTCTATAATACCAAAACTTTTAACTTCACTAGATCCCTTTGTAACTTGTGAAAATAAAACTCTATACTTATCAACATTACTTCTTTGTTTTCTATAATACACATCAACTTTTCTATCTGTATAATTCCTAATAAAAATATAAAGGATAGTAAAGATAATAAATAATACTGCTATTAAGAAATTACAATTAATAATGATTACAATTAAAACCAAAAGTTCTAAAATACTCATAATTAATTCTGATACTCTATCACACATATCACCAATATTCATAACATCGCCATTAACACTATTTAAAAGCTTTCCTTTATTAACATGTTTCGTAAAACTATCATCCATCATACTTACTTTTTCAAATATTTTCTGTTGCAAATGAACATAACAATAATGATTATTCTTACCATAGTATTTATGATTTACAAAGTAAAACAAACGGTATAAAAAATAAGACAATGCCAAAAATCCTAGACTTAAATAAGTCATAGGATAATCTTTTAAAGTAATATATTTAATAATTAAAGAAGCACCTAAAGGTATTAAAAGATTAGCACCCTTATAAAGAAATGCTGTTATTAACATCATAACAAAATATTTTTTGTTCATCTGTGCCAACTTAAAATAATCTCTTATAAAATGATAATATTCTTTAATCATTACTCCCACTCCTACTTTAATAAAAGTTTAACATAATTTTTGTTAACTCACAACAAACATTATTTTTCAAAATTAACTTTACCATAAAGACTAATATTTTTGTATTTTTTATAAACAAAGTATGATAAAATTAAAAAGCAAATAAAAGGAGACTAATTACATGAACAATATAGAAAATTTTAATAATACAATTAAAGAAGAAATTAACAAAATAGCAGAAGATCTATTAACTAAAACTTAAGTTTCCAAGAATGGGATCAAAGTTGGCAGTACTTTGGCACTGTTTTATATCTCAAGATTTTGACATTCCCGGAAATTTATGAGTTTGCTATAAAACTAATATATAGTAAAGTTAATTGTGGTACTAAAAGAGATAAAGATGAACTTACTAATAAAAAAGAAGGAATTAAAAGATTTATAGAAAAATTAAGTGATAATAACTACCTAAAAAATTATCTTGCTACCCATGAAAACATTTATGACTTATTTGGTGACTTATATAAAGAAGAAACAACAGAAAAAACAGCAAATAATAATTCTAAGAAAATGTAAACTACCAAATAAAATAACTATTTAATAATACAAGTCAAATCTTTTATGCTAAACTTATACTAAGGTGAGTGTATATGATAAGGTTTGAAAATGTATCTAAAGAATATCGGAGTAAAAAAGGACAAACTACTAAAGCTTTAACTGACATTAATATTAATTTAAATAACAAAGGATTAATATTTATTATTGGTAAAAGTGGTAGTGGTAAAAGTACTTTACTAAACATTTTAGGAGGTCTTGATAGTAAAACAAGCGGAAAAATTTATATTGATAATAAAGATATAGATAGTTTTAAAGAAAAAGATTTTGACTCTTATAGAAATACTTATATAGGCTTTATTTTTCAAGACTTTAATTTATTAGAAGAATATAATGTTTTTGATAATGTCATGTTATCAGCAAAACTTCAAAAGAAAAAAGCAGATAAAGAAGAGATATTAAATCTTTTAGGTAGACTTGGTCTTAATGGATTAGAATATCGAAATATTAATGAATTATCAGGTGGCCAAAAACAAAGAGTTGGTATTGCAAGAGCTTTAATTAAAAATCCTAAGGTGATACTAGCAGATGAACCCACAGGTAATTTAGATAGTATATCAAGTAAAGAGACTTTTAAATTATTAAAAGAAATTAGTAAAGAA
This sequence comes from uncultured Bacilli bacterium, assembly GCA_944358305.1. GTDB lineage: Bacteria > Bacillota_I > Bacilli_A > RF39 > UBA660 > Onthousia. The sequence goes on from CALVQK010000004.1 coordinate 59,601, forward strand.
AAATTAGTAGTTGTTGTATCTCATGACTTAGAAAATGCTAACACTTATGCTGATAAAATATTAGAATTACAAGATGGTAAAGCTATTAGAAATGATTTAACTATAAAAGATCAAAATAACAGTACTTTCACATCTGTAAGTGCTAAACTTCCTTTCAAAGAATGTCTGCACTTTGCATTTACTTCCCTAAAAAGTAATAAAGTAAAACTATTCTTTACTATTATCTTAACTATGATATCTTTAGTCTTTATGGGAATATCTGTTAATTCCTTTCTTTATGATAAAGGAACATTCATGGCTGGAGTTATGAGAGATAATAATGAATATATTTTTGATATTAGTAAAATAGAAGTAGAGCCAGCCGGTGCCTCTTTTCCATTTGACTTAACTAATGATGATTTAAATATTTTAAAAGAAACCATAAATGAAGAATTAAATCCCACTTATAGATTATATAATAACAATAGACTACTAACTTTTACTTATGGTGATTATGTAGAACCAGATGAAGACTTTGATCATGTACCTATGTGGTTTAATTATATTGAACTTAAAGATGACAGAATACTTGGTAATATTAAAGGTAAAATACCTGTCAATAGTAATGAAATTATGGTACATAAAAATGTCGCAAGATATATTTGTAAATATGGTATTTTAGATAGCACTAATAATATTTATAAACCTAATTCTATTGATGAATTAATAAATAGTAATAAAGAAATAATGTTAGGAGATAATAAAGTTATTATAACAGGAATAGTAGATAATGATCTTAATGATGATTACTTTATTTATGTAAATGGTTTTGTTGAAAATGCCATTTTAAATAATGATATAAATACTTTCCTTACAGATTCTTATTTATCTAAAAAAGAAATAACTGCTAAAAATATTGCAATCTATAATAACGATGTTCAACTTATAACAAATACAATTACTAAGCTTAATAAAGATGAAATAATTATTTCCTTAGATTTATTTAGAGAATTAGATAATAATTTCAATGATGAATTAAATGAATACTTATTAAATAATAGTGAAGACAATTATAGTAGTTTAATCAATACATTTACAAATAACTATATAAATACTAATAATAGTTTTAATAATTTATATATTACTTTTAATGGTAATCTGAATAGTAATAGTATAAAAAATGATTTAAAAGTTGTAGGAATAAGTCTAGATAATAATAATTATGTTAGTAATGATTATATAACAGAAATAGAAAGTACTAACTCTAATAAATATAATTTTAGTTATAGGGTTTATGAAGATAATTATAATGAACTAAAAAATATTATAAACACTTACGAAACTAATTATAATAGAAGTGGTGTTTATTACTATTTAACATTACCTCATTATGATGATTTAGAACAAATAAATGCCATCTATAACTTTCTTGCTAAATATATTAACATTATAACTTTAGTCTTTGTATTATTTACAATACTACTCTTCTCTAACTTCATTTATATATCTATCACTTATTCTAAAAAACAAATAGGAATACTTAGAGCTTTAGGTACAAATAAAAATGATATTATTAAAATATTCTTATACGAAAGTATAATTGTAGGTATTATGTCTTATATAATTTCTATTATTCTTTGGTTTATCTCTATTAATTTATTAAATAATTCTCTATTTGGAAATAAAACTTATATTTTAAATGGCATTGTAACAAATCCATGGGTACCAGTTATAATGTTTGTTTATACAATTATCATATCTATAATTATTACCATTATATCGTTAAGTAAGATTACAAAAATAAAACCTATTGATGCCATTCTTAATAAATAAAAGAACTCTAAATAACTAGAGTTCTTTTGATTTACACAAGCTCTTTTACGTAATTTTTAATTTCTCTATCAGTTAAAACATTACCAGTAGAGACAACTTTATCTTCTATCATAAGAGCTGGAATGACATTTATGTTATACTTCTTCTTATAAGTAGCATCTATTTTTTCAATATTGAACTCTGTATCAAGTTCACGTTCTACTTTAGATAAGTTTTTTAATATTTTCATACCATTACTACAATTAGCACCTATAACTTTTATATTTACTATATAATCTCCTCCTTTCATAATTTAAGTATAAAAGAAGATTATGGGAAAACTATGGGCTAATTATGAAATATTATTTAATAAGTAAATCTTGATATTCAGAATGACTGTTAATCCATTTAATAGCATAAGAACAACTACACTTTACTTTAATATTATTTTCTCTAAAATAATTAAAAGCATAAGTTAAAAGTAAATTGGCAATACCTTGTCCTCTCAAATTTATATCAACAAAAGTATGATTAACATCAACAACATTAGAAGAAATATAAGGATAATCTACTTCTCCTAAGATATTACCTTTATCATCTAAATAGATAGTTCTATTCTCTTCTACTTTAAACATATTACCACTACCTTTACAATTTAATTATATAACATAATATTTTTATTTACTATAAATTTATCATAAGTTATAATAAAGAAAAAGAAAGGAAGATGTTTATGAAATGTCCAGTATGTAAAGATGTTACTCTACTAATGAGTGAAAAGAAAGGCGTAGAAATAGATTATTGCCCAGAATGCCGTGGTATCTGGTTAGATCGTGGAGAACTTGAAAAAATTATGGAAAAAGAGGATGCTTATATAAATAAAGAAGTTAAAGAAAGTTCTCATAAAGAATCAAAACATTATGAAGAAAAACCTAGAAAACAAAAAAGAGAATCATTTATGAGTGAAATCTTTGAAATGTTTGGAGAGTAAAATAGTAGTTAAAACACTACTATTTTTTATTTTATAACCCTAGCTTTTTACTTTCATCTTCCTGTAATATTTCACTTAATACCCATTTATCATCATTTTTAACAAACTTCCAAAATTCTACAAAAGATCTATTTTTAGTATTTCCACTGACTATACTTTTTGTCTTAGTATCTATAATATAATCAATCATTTTTCCTTTTATGTAAAACCAAATCAAATCTTTATTATCATCTTTATCATCATAAACAGATACTGGTTTTAAATTTACTAATCTTATCTTCTTTAAAACATTTCTTTTATTATTAACATCCATCCATTCTAATTTTATCCTAAAGCTTTCATATAAATCTTTATCCATATAGTCTCTCGCTTGCTCCATATCATTATTAGTCCAAGCTTCTTGCACAATATAAAAAGTTTCTATTACTCTTTTTTCAATATTTTTATACTTCCAAGTAATATCCTTATTATCTAAAAGTCTTAAATATCTTTTACTATTAAAAGATGCTCTTAATACTTTAAAATATAGAATAATTGCTGAAGCGAAAAGAGCAAAGGCAAAGATTATATAAAAAATAATATTAACAATAGGATTACTATAACCTCTTCTACCATAATGACCACTACTACTAGAACCACCAGAACTTGAATGAGAACCACCACTACTTGCACCACCTGCTCTTAAAGTAGTTATAGGGCTATTATAAGATACTTCTTTAGCATTAACAGTTATAACATTACAAGATATAACTACTAACAAAAGTATAAAAGATAGTAATAAAACATTTTTCATCTACTTTAACCTTCTTCAATTATTTTACAAACATCTATCCACTCTTTATAATTAGAAGATGTTTCTAACTCTTCAATAGTAAGTTTTACAGCACTATTACTACTGCCACAAGCAGGGTAAATTATATCAAAATCTTTTAAAGATATATCCAAATAAACATCTACTCCATCATTTATTCCAAAAGGACATACACCTCCTACTTTATGACCAATAAGAGACTCTACTTCATCTTTCTTAATCATTTTAGCTTTCTCATTAAATTTACTTTTATATTTAGCATTATCTATCTTTCTATTACCTGCTGTTACTATTAATATAGGTTTACCACCTACTAAAAATGATAAAGTCTTGGCAATTTCCGCTTCTTTACAGTTTAAGGCAACCGCTGCTTCTTTAACTGTTGCAGAGGAAGTATCAAACTCTTTTACTTTATTATCTAATCCAAATTTTTTTAAATATTCTTTTGCTTTTACAAATGACATAATTAACTACTCCTTATCTATTTTCTAACTCATTTAATTTATCTTTATCTAAATAAATAACTTTATCTTTAAATTTATTTATATAACCTAACTTCCTCTTTTCTTTTTTATAATAACTATTAACAACTTTAATCATATCTATTAAAGCTCTAAATGAAGGTGGATAGTTACAAGTTTCTTTACCCAATTTTTGATTAATCAATCTTTTTATAACTCTTTTATAAGATTCTGATTTACTTATTTTTATGTAATATATCTTATCACATTTCTTTAATCCTTCTTTAAATATGCTTCTACCAATATCTTCAATTATAAAAGAATCTTTAGATAAAATATCATTAAACATTTTCTTAATAGTTTCATCATCTCTTTTGATATGATTATTATTGTCATCCCATACTATGCAATCAAGTTCATAATTTTTAATATTATACCTTTTACTTAATATTATTGATAAAGTTGTTTTGCCTGATGCCGGTGGTCCTATAATATATATTTTCAATATAATCACTTCTCTCTTAATAAGATTATAACATAATTTTCTAAATTAAAAAGTTATTGAACTTAATCAATAACTCTTAAAATAATACTTTTTCACTCTTATATTGTTTAATTATTACTACTAAGACTATAGTAATAATTACAATTGTAGATAGACTCATTAATAAAATATTAACAACATCTATATTACCTACAACTATATCTTGAAATAAAAGTGTAAAGTTTAAGAAAGGTACTAATGATAAAAGTGGTGATGAACTAATACCTGCCATAAAAGCAATCATACCTGGAAAGAAACATATAAATGTTAATGGTGTTAAAGCACTTTGAGCTTCTTTAAAAGTTTTAGATTTACTAGCAATGGCAATGCAAAGACCACTAACTAGTAGAGAGTATGCAATAATTACTAATACTGCAAAGATTAAACTACTAGTAGATAACATTAAGTTAGTATCTTTATATATTTCAAAACTACCATTAGCATACACTAGCGAAATAATCATTAAGATTAAACTAACAATACCAGTAATAATTGATGATAAAGATACACTTAAAAATTTACCAACAATTATATCTCTACTTTTAATTGGAAAAGTAAGTAATGTTTCAAGTGTTCCTCTTTCTTTTTCCCCTGCTGTTGTATCAGTAGCAGGATAAGTAGCAGATATAGTAATAGCCATAATTATAAAGAGAAAACCATAATTTACAATATAATTACCATAAAAGTTCTCTGTTTCTTTTATATCTTTATTAACAGTAATAATAGAAGTAACATCACTAGGATTTATATTATTACTAGCCAAATAATTAGTTTGTAATGCTTCTTTATAAGTAGCAAAATAAGTATCCATTAAAGAAGTAGCATAACTAGTAGTCTCATTATCTTCACCATTTATAGTATAAGTACTACCATCTTTTGTGATATATAAATCTATTTCTCCATTACTATACTTATTTTCTAACTCTTCAGTACTTCCACTAATAACTTCTATATCTAAGTTATCTACAATATCTTTTTCCATCTCACTTAATTCATAATCAAAACCTATTTTATTATAATCAGTTATAGGCTTATTAGTTTGTGCTTCAAACAAAGCAGACATACCTATTATTAAAGCAGGTATTAAAATAGGAATAATTAACATCATCATAAGAGATTTCTTGTCACGAAACATCTCTCTTAATTCTTTCTTTAAAATATTACCTAAATTACTCATTAGAAACACCTCCTATTAAAGTAAAGAAAGCATCTCTTAAATTAGTAGTTTTAGTAGATTTTTTTATTTCACTAGGAGTACCTTCTTTAATTACAATACCTTTATTAATCATAATAACATTATCACAAATATTTTCAGCTTCTTCCATATAATGAGTAGAATATAAAATTACCTTCCCACGTTTCTTTTCTTCTTTAATAAAATCTAAAATAATTTGACTAGAAATAATATCAAGACCACTAGTCGCTTCATCTAAAATATAGTATTTAGGATCGTGTACTAAACACCTTGCAATATTAACTCTTTGAGTTTGTCCTGTCGATAAGTTTTCTATTCTGTTATACAGAAAACTATCCATATTTAATTTATTAGATATCTCTTTTATTCTATCTTCTAATTTATCTTCTTCTACTCCATAAATATTTCCACACATTTTTAATAATTCATATGATGATAAAGTATTATAAAGTTTTGTGTTGCCTGATAAATAAGCAATGTTTTTCTTAATTTCTATCTCATTATGAAGATAATCTAATTTTCCAAAAGAAATAGTTCCACTAGTAGGTTCAAGAATTCCTGCAATCATTCTAAGTAATGTTGTTTTCCCTGCTCCATTTGGTCCTAATATTCCAATGATTTCTCCATCTTTCGCTTTAAAACTAATACCATTATCAGCATAAAACTCTTCTTTTTTACGTTTAGCATTATACTTAACGAACTTCTTCTTTAAGTCTTTAACTTCTAACATAATCCACCTCTTCCAAGCAAAATTATATCATAGGTATAATTACTAAAACAATATAAAAAGAAGAACTTTATACTCTTCTTAGCATTAAACAAATTTTCTATTAAAAATGTACTTTGTTCGATTGTTTTATTTTAACATATATGTTACATTATTAATGGAATATCTAATTGTTTAGGTACTATCCCTTTCTAACTTATAATTTTATACTGTTGAAAGGGGTGATGGATATGAGAAAAATAGAAAAGTTTCTTTGTTTAATCATTATCCTTCTTATTATTCTGATTTATTTCATTATAATAAAATTAGTACCTACTCCTTAGAGTGGTACTATTAACCAAACTTTTTTAGGGAATAGTACCTAACACTCCAAAGCTAGATATTCCCTTTTTTAATTATATGTAAATTTTTTTTACATATTCATAGTATCATAAATATATATTATTTTCAAGTAGCTAAAGCCTACTTCATATATTTATTACCACTTTTCCAAGCTTCCCCTACTTTTTCTCCTATTGCATAATATCCATTTTGGAATTGATCAAAGACAAAAGCATTTAACTTAGTAGGATCTACTTTACCATTAGAATCAAGAACTTCTTCATCTACTAAGACATTAACTATTTCACCAACTACTCTAAACCCTTCATCATCATTATATATCTTAGATACTTTACATTCTAAAGTAATTGGATATTCTTCAATAATAGGAGCATCTACTCTTTCACTTTTAACTGCGTGCATTCCACTTTTCTCAAACTTATCTTTAACTCTATTAGCACTTGCAGTACCAAAGTAGTCTGACTCTTCTAAATGAGGAACATCTGCAACACTAATTGTAAAAGCTCCTCTTTCTTTAATATTACTAGAAGTCTTATGACTCTCTGTAATATTTAAAGCAACTTTATTATTACCACAAATGCCTCCCCAAGCCATATTCATAACATCAACACTACCATCTTCACAGTATGTTGCAATCATTAAAACAGGCATAGGAAATAAATAAGGTTTTACACCTAAATCTTTTTTAGCCATTTTTTATCATCTCCCTAGTATTATTATAAAACTAACTACTTTTAATTTCAACATTACACTAATTCTGTATTTAAGTAATAATAGTAATGAAGTAATTCTCTTTTATATTCTATAATTTTACCTTCTGGTAAGACTAACATTCTAGTTACACCAATCTGTTCTACAAAAGAAGGATTATGACTTACCATTATTAAAGTACCAGTATAATTCTTAAAGTTTTCTCCAATAATTTTTTGCGTTTCTGGATCAAAGTGATTAGTAGGTTCATCTAGTATAATTATGTTTGTTCTTTGAATAAGTATTTTACACAAAGCTACTCTTGCTTTCTCTCCAGGTGATAATACTTTAACTTTCTTAAAAACATCATTATTAGAAAATAGAAAGTTACCTAAAAAATTTCTTAGCTCATTATCACTATAATTAGGATTATCTACATTTTCTAGGATAGTCTTATCTTCATCTAATATTTCTAACTCTTGGGCATAATAAGCGATAGAAGCTTTATAACCATAGACTATTTCTCCTTTAATAGGTTTTAATTTATTCATAATTAACTTTAATAAAGTTGATTTCCCTACTCCATTTTCTCCAACTATTAAAAACTTCTCTCCTCTTGCCATTTCAAAGGATAGATTACGATACAAGTCACTTTTACCAGGATAATGAAAAGTTAAATGTTTTACTTCTAAAGGTATTCTACCACTCACTTCTTTAGGCTCTACTTTCATTGTAACAGTCTTATATTTTTCTTCTCTTGTCTCTAACTCATCTAACTTTTCTCTAACATTTTCTTTCTTGATTCACCTAATCTCTTTAAGTTATGATTAGTACGAGAAGCAGACTCTGCTCTTTTTACAACTTCTTCTAATTTCTTTATTTCACGTTCTTGTTCTTTTATTCTTAATTCTTTTTGCATCATTTCATCAGCATATAATCTTTTAAATTCTTTATAATTACCCTTATATACTTTTATTTTATGAGTAACTTTATTAATAAACATTGTCTTAGTAACTACTTCATTTAGAAAATTAATATCATGGCTAATAACTAAAACCATACCGTGATAATTCTTTAGATAATCTATTACAAAGTCTTTAGTCTTAGCATCCAAATGGTTGGTAGGTTCATCCAAAAGTAAGATATCAGAGTTTGAAAAAAGAAGTCTTGCAAATGCAATTTTAGACTTTTGTCCTCCTGATAAATCTCCTACTTTCATCTCAAGTAGTTCACTATCTATCTTCATATTTTCAATTAATGATAATAACTCATCTTCTGCAGTATACTGATTTAAACTATCAAGTTCGTTTTGAATCTTTTCGGCTTGTCTTAAAAGCTTATTTTGTTCTAACTCACTTGCATTACTTAACTTCTCGTAAACTACATTTAATTCTTGTTCTAACACCTCAATTGGTCTTCCACTATATAAATAATCTAAAACATTTTTATCTTTTAAAGTAAAATTAATCTCTTGCGGAAGATAACCAAGTCTTTTATTATTTACAGTAACTTTACCAGCATCCAAAGTTTCTTCTTTTAAGATAATCTTAAATAGAGTTGTCTTACCTGCTCCATTAACACCAACAACACCTACTTTATCACCATCTTCTATTAAGAACTCAGCATCATCATAGATGACTTCACTACCAAATGCGAGATACATATTTTGTCCTTTCATAGACTCACCTTCTTTAGATAAGATGATTTTAACATAAAATAGTTAGCATTTCCACACTAACTATTTACTTATCATAACATTAACATTGCCATTACCTAACACATCTTTTAAATTATCTACATTATCTATCTTACCAAGTCTTGTATAGCTATAAGGAGTATTAAAATCTTCATAAAAAATAACTAGACAGTCACTCCCATATAACATAATATCTCCGGTATTAATACTACCAGGTCTATAACTATTAGTAGGAAGACTCTCATCAAAATAATAATACTTTTCATTACCATTTAATTCACTCATACTAACTTCTAGTGGAAGTCTACTTAAAAGCTCTCTTGTTGTTTCATTATCATCAAGTGTTGCTGTAAAATTATTACCATTTATTGTTAAATTTATTTTCATGCTTAAATCATCTCCATCTACTTCTTCACTAGTATTTATTTTCCTATCTTGATTAGTATCATTATTACCTTCTTTTAAATTAATTACTATTAAAGTTACTACTAATATCATAATAACTATCAATATACCTAACAATATTTTCTTTTTCATAGTTTATCACCTTTTAAAAGAAAAGCGGTCACTCTTCTATTTTAAATTTTCTTTAAAAAATGTTTCTATCTTATCAAAAGGAATAATATCTTTTCTATCATATAGATCTGTATGAACAGCATTAGGTATTATCATTAATTCTTTATTATCAGTATATTTACTGTTTATAGTCATATTCTTATAAGCATCACGACTCATATAACAAGAATGAGCCTTTTCACCGTGAATCATTAAAACCGCACTTCTTATTTCATTACTATATGTTAAGATAGGTTGATTCATAAATGACATTGTACCAATTACATTCCATCCTTCATTAGAGTTTAAACTTCTCTTATGATAACCTCTTTTAGTTTTATAGTAATCATGATAATCTTTTACAAAGAATGGAGCATCATCTGGTAATGGATCAACAACTCCACCTGCTCTTTTATAAGTATTAGTTTTATAATCTTCTGTTCTTTCATTATTTAAAGTAACTTTCTGACTATATCTTGCTTCTTCATTATCATCATTATCAAAATAACCTTTAGCATTAATCCTTGCCATATCATACATAGTAGATGCAACAGTCGCTTTTACTCTTGTATCAAGGCAAGCGGTATTAAGAGCCATTCCACCCCAACCACAAATACCTAAAATACCAATTTTATCAGAATCAACATTATCTTGAACAGATAAAAAGTCAACTGCTGCTTGAAAGTCTTCTGTATTTATATCAGGACTAGCCATATAACGAGGCCATCCTCCACTTTCACCAGTAAAAGATGGGTCGAAAGCAATTGTTAAAAAGCCTCTTTCTGCAAGTTCTTGTGCATAAAGACCAGATGCTTGCTCTTTTACTGCTCCAAAAGGTCCACAAATAGCAATTGCTGCGTATTTATCCTTATGTTCTTTAGGCTCATAAAGATCTGCTGCTAAAGTAATGCCATAACGATTATGAAATGTTACCTTTCTATGATTTACCTTATCACTTTTAGGAAAAGTCTTATCCCATTCATTAGTTAAATTTAATTTTTCTTCTATCATTTTATCTCTCCTTTAATTTTAATATTTATTTATTATTTTATTTATTCTTTAGTTCTCTCTTTTTAAACCCAACATATAAAAATAATATAAAATAAGTAATTACTGCTAATAAAAATGTTAATTTTATAGAGTTTATATTTTCTTTAAAGATTAGATATGAGATTACAGGTAATGTTGCAGTAACAAGTCCTTCTATAAATCGTTCAAAAGTAACATAAGAAGTCTTGTAATCTTCTTTTGAATATTCATATATTGCTATATGATCAAACATCTCATAAGCACTATTACCAAAGCCAAGCAAGATATAAATAATAGGTAAACAAAATATTAGTAGTTTATCATTTAGAATAAATAATAATATAAATGCAACAATATATATAATGCTCATAGGTAATAATACTTTACTCCACTTTCTATCTTTAATCTTTCTTGCCCAAAATTTACTAAATAATGCATCTGAAAAATTAATTAAAATATTCAAAATACTATAAAATATATAATCAATTTTTAAATATCTTAATAAAAATACATTTAAATACATTATTCCAATACCATAAGCAAATCTATTTAAACCACCTATAATAAGAACCTTACGAAAATCTTTATCACCTGACGGTTTTAAAACTGTCTCTTTAATTGATACTTTTTTCTCTTTAATTATAGGTTTGTATGTATGTATTCTAATGTAAATATCTATAAAGGCAATTAAAGATATAACTATAAATAATATAACAAATCCATATAACTCATTGCCATTTGCAGTAAAACTATCAAGTATAACTCCCATAGCTAAACTAAATATCATTACTAAGGTGTTTTTAAAAATATTTCTTGTTGAAGCGAATCTAGCTCTATCTTCTTTTTTAACTAAAGTCATTCGCCAATTAACAAAAGTAATATAACCCAACTCTCCTGTTATGGCATATATTGATGCAAATATAAAAAATAGAAAAGTTCTAAAACCAATATCATCAGTTATAAATGGTATAAAAGCAAAACAGACCGATGATAATCTATAAATAGTATAATTTGTTAATACTACTAACTTTGACTGTCCTATTCGGGAAAATATTGGAGCAGCAAATACTTGAATAATATTAGTTATTGTATCTAAAACTGCATAAATACCAATTGCAAAACTTGATAACCCTAAATAAACTGCAAAGGCTGTAATAAATGAACTACTAGCAATTTTATTATTAGCAGTATCTAATACTGAAGAAATTAAATATTTATTATATTCTTTTTTATAGTTCATTTTATACCTCCAAATATTAACTATAATTTATATCTATAATACTATAACTAAAGTTAATATTGCAATAAACTAGAATATAATTAATCTTCTTCTATTAACATCGCTCTAACCATACTAGGTCTATCAGGATATCTTTTACCAGCACCTAATCCTATTTTTTTAATTTTATACTTTTCTGGTAATTCTTCTTTATTCTTTAATGTTGCAACTATGGCAGCACCTGTTGGAGTAATTAATTCTCCATCTCTAGCAGTAATTTTAATATCTAAATTATAATCACTTACTATATTTAAAACAGCAGGAACAGGAACAGGCATATCCCCATGTGCACAATGAACAAATCCCCTTCCTTCATAAAGAGTTGAAACATAAACATTTTCTATTCCAAGATCCACTATAGAGAAAGCAACTGATACAATATCAATAATAGAGTCAACTGCCCCTACTTCATGAAAATGTACTTCTTCTATTGCTTTACCATGAGCTTTAGCTTCTGCAACTGCAACTACTTTAAATATATCTTTTGCTAACTTCTTAACTTTCTCATCACTTAATCTATCAATAATTTTATAAACATCATCTAAATTTCTATGTTCATGATGATGGTGATGATGTTCATAATCATGATGTTCTTTACCATGCTCATACTCATGTTTTAAAATAACATCAAAGTCATTCGCCTCTATTCCACTTTTTAAAACTTTAGAGACATTTATTTCAAACTCATCATCTATCTTTAATTCTTTTAATGTGGCCTTTAACTTATCTAAAGAAGCTCCTAAATCTAAAAGAGCTGCTACAGTCATATCACCACTTACTCCTGAATAACATTCTAAATATAAATCTTTCATTACTAACTCCCTCCTAAAATAAATTCTATCATTTAGAGTCAGCTCCAAGTCAAGATATTATTTCTTAAGCTCTACTAAAAACTCGATAAATTCATCATCATTTCTTACTTCTATCTTTCCCTTATGTAATTCTATTATTTCTTTCGTAATAGCAAGACCAAGCCCCGCTCCACCGACTTTAGTATTACGTGATTCATCTCCTCTATAAAACTTATCAAATAACTTATCAAGCTTATATTTAGGAATCTTATCACCTTTGTTCTTAAAGATAATATTTATAGTATCACTTTCTTCTCTTAAGATTATTTCAATAGTTGTATTCTTATAACTATAATTAATAGAATTCTTAAGTAAATTATCAAAAGCTCGAGCAAGTTTTTCTCCATCACCTAAATACATTACTTTATCACTTGCTATTAACTTACACTTTAAGTTGTTCTCTTCTAACATAGGATAACACTCATCAACTAATTGTCTTAAAAGATATGCTATATTTATTTCTTTTTTATTAATAGGTATCCCTTGTAAATTATATCTTGTAATATCAAAAAATTCATTAGTCAAAGACTCTAGCCTTAAAGCTTTGTCTAATGCTATCTTTAAATACTTATCTTCTATCTTTTTAGAAATATTTCTCTCATCTAAAAGTAAAGTTAAATAACCAATAACAGAAGTAAGCGGTGTTTTTAAGTCATGAGCCATATACATTATTAAATCATTCTTTTTAATTATTGCATCCTCTTCTTTTTTCTTAGATAAAATATAATTATATTTAATATCATTTAATTTCTTAGAAAAATCATTTACTTCACTAGGTAATTTAATTGCCTCATCATCTTCTTTTAAGATAAGATCAAGTGATTCATACACTTCATTAATACTATTTACATATTTAGAGATAAATCTATAAATAGAAATAATTAAAACTACTCCTAAATAAATATAAAGAATATTATCTCTATTATTTACAATAAAAGCATATAAATCATAATTAGTATTAGAAACTGCTATTGATAAAGAATTTTCAAATAATAAAGTTATAAGAAAATAAAGGACAAAAAAGATAAAGAGATATAATAAAATATTACCTACTAGTTCTAAACATAATTTAATTTTTAACTTAGTTAAACCTTTAATCTTCAATTTTATACCCCACTCCCCATATAGTTTTAATGAATTTAGGCCTTTTAGTATCTTCACCTAATTTTTCTCTTATTCTTCTAATATGAACCATAACTGTATTATTACTATCAAAATACTTTTCTTTCCAAACTTTTTCAAATAATTCTTCACTACTTACGACTTTATCTTTATTACTCATTAAATAAAGTAATATCTCAAACTCTATAGGTGTTAAATCTATTTTTTTACCATATAGATAACAATTATGTTCTTTTTTATTTATTACAAGTCCTCTAATCTCTAAAACATCTTCACTTATATCTTTATTATAAAGTTTATATCTTCTTAACACTGCTTTTACTCTTGCCACTAACTCTAAAGGATTAAAGGGTTTAGTAATATAATCATCAGCCCCTAGTGTTAAGCCTTTAATCTTATCATTATCTTCTATTTTAGCGGTTAACATTATAATTGGAAATTTTAAATCTTTATCTCTAATATATTTACAAATCTTAAAACCATCTATATCTTGTAACATAATATCTAAAATAGCAAGATCTAAAAGTATTTCATCAATACACTTAAGTGCATCTTTACTATTATAAAATTTATAAACATTATAGTTTTCATTTTTTAAATATACTTCTACTAAATCAGCAATTTCTTTTTCATCGTCTAAAACTAATATGTTCATCTTTCTCCTCCATTTACACCTAAAGTATAACACAGAAGATTCACTTTTTCATTTAAAGAAACAAATCGTAAGAAAAACTTAAGAATTTATTAATTAATTATTAAAACTATTGCTGACTTATCTTTATATAATTAAGGACAAAAGGAATGATTAAATGAAAAAGAAAAGAAAATTAAAATTTAAAAACATTATTATTTTAGGATTATTTATAGGATTAGGTTTCTATTTATATGAAAACTATATAGAAATAAACTATCCTAGTTATGAAATAATTAAAGAAGACAAAAACAAAAATTATGAAGGCACAGGAAAACAAAATATAAAAAATGAAGATGGATATTTCTCCACCTTCACAACTGATTCACCTTATGAGAAAACTTATATTGAATATAAACAAAATGGTAATGCTTCGTGGAGTAATAATATTTACTGGGGAGGTGCTATGAAAAATACTGGTTGTGGTATTACTTCTCTTGCCATAGTATTAAGTGGCTATGGATTTGATTTTACTCCAGAAGACTTACGTAAAAAGTATTATCCTGTAATGGATTATAACACTCTTGGAGATGAATTATCTATAACTTATGGTATTAATAATTCAGACTTTTATTATGATTTCCTTCATTTATCTAATGAAATGATATTGGAACATTTAAAAAGTAATAGACCAATTATTGTTTGCCTTTCTAGTAATCTAGGAAAAAACAGATGGACTACTACCTCACATTATATGGTATTATTAGCATCAAATGATAATAAAGTTTATGTCTCTAATCCTAATGGACTAGAAGATACTTCTAAAAGTTCAGGTTGGTATGATATAGATGAAATTACACCGTATATAATTAAGGTTTTATATATAGAAGATTATGATTAAGTGTTTATATCATAAACAAAAACCGTTGCAATAATTAATAAAATCATATATAAATTTCTGGCTAAATATACTATTAATAAAATAATTAAATTAAATCTCTAAATATTTCAGTAACATTTTTCATATTTTCTTCTGTTGACATTATTGTTATTAAAATATCCTTATCTTTATTAACTATTATGTATTGTCCATTAGCACCATCTCTAAATATAAAACCATCACGTGATATAAAAACATAATACCCTATTCCTATTTTAGGAAACAATCTATCTTTCTTATAAGCACTTGGTGTTTCTAATTGCAATTTAGTTACTTCATTCATCCAATACTTAGAAATTACCTCTACTCCGTTAAATCTTCCATCATTTAATAATAATTTCCCTATCTTGTGAAAATCACTATGTTTTAAATATAAACCTGTCGCTCCTGGACAATAAATTCCATAATTATCCCATTTAAATTCTAAAATTTTCAACTTTTTAAATATATTCTCATTTATAAAATCTTTCAAATTTATATTAAATGCTTCTTGAAAAAATACTGACAATACAAATGGTTCTACGTTGTTATAAGCATATCTTTCATTAGGCTCATAAGGAATATCATAATTTAAAGCATAATCAAGTAATTTATTTTCATCAATATTCTCTATATATTTTTCAGACATCATTTGAGATTCATAACCTGTTGTATGAGTTAATAAAGTTCTTATAGTCCATTTTTTAATCTTTGACAAATTCTTTTCATTTCGAATATCTACTATTTTTTCTATTACAGGATAAATTTCAGTATCTAAGGATATTGCTTTCCCACTAACTTTCATCTTTCTATCAATAGCAATTCCAATGGCCATTGACACTAGTAATTTTGAGCAACTCCTTAACTCATGTAAATTATTATCTCTATATATAATTTTTTCAATTTCTTCGTTTTGTTCAATATAAATACTATCAATATTAAGGCTAGGTAAAGTTTTAGATAATTTTTCAATATTATTTTTTAACTCATCTATATTAATAATCTTTTCCATATGCAATCTCCATAAAATATTAATTCTCCTCTAAAAAATATCTAGCCATTCTTTCATAATTATCTTGACTATTTAAACAAGTATCTATTAAATAGCCTTTTTTATTATGAAGTTGATACTCTTTAATTCCCCTAATATAAAAATCTTTATTTCTATCTTCAATATAAAATGGCATTATATCATTATATAAACATTCTCTAAACATAATCATTCTGCCAACTCTACCATTGCCATCTTGAAAAGGATGAATATACTCAAACTTAACATGAAATTCTATTATATCTTCTAGTTTTTTATTTTCTATATTATTATACCAATCTAACAAACTTTTCATATCTTTACTAACATCTTTTGGTAAACTTGTTGTAATATTACCAACAAAATTCTTTTTCTTCTTATATTCACCTACATTAAACCATTCTTTTTCACTATCAGTTAGAGTTCCATCTTTTAAAATAAAATGATATTTCTTAATCATATCTTCATCAAGAGGATTATCTAATGTATCTAACATATATTTAAATAATGTAAAATGATTTTTAGTTTCTGTAGCATCTTTTAAAACTATTACTTTATCATTGTTTGCTAAAATAGTACCGCTTTCAAAAATACTAGCAGTCTCATCAGGAGTTATAGTAGATCCTTCTATATGATTAGTATTATATGCAAAATCAATTTGTGTTTTATGATACAAATTACCTGGCAAATTTATTTTTCTTTGTTCTATTAAAGCTTTTTTTACATCACTTACTTGCATAAATAAACCTCCTAAACATATTATTTATAATTATATTTTATCAAATTATTGAAGAAAAGTCTTTAGTTAAGGTGATTAGATTAGTCATTTAACATTCAGTTTATTTATATTATTTCACTTATAATCTTTATACCCTTCTGTTTTATAATCATTACATTTTATATAAAGCTTATAATCTATACCACAATCTCCCGCTGCGAATGTTTTTGCATAACCATCACAATAAGATTTTCCATCAATATCTAACATATTTTCTTTTTTTAAGTAACCATTATTAATTAAGTGATCAGCTGTTATAGTCATTTCTTTAGTAATATTCTCTTCACAGTGTCTTTTACTATTACCAGTTGCATCCAATTTCCATATTACAGCTTCTTCGAATGCCTTTTCTATCTCATTATATCTTTCTTTTTCTTTAGCGATATTAAAGTTGAATATCGTATAAATACTTAATATTATAATAATAGTCATAATAAATGTAATTAAAATTAATATCTTTTTCTTCATAACACACCTCATATTTATAATTATTAATTCTTATTTAACTCTTTACTTAATTTACTAGTAATACCTCTTGGACTTCTAACTGATTTTACTCCACAGCTCTTTAATCTTTCAAAAGTAAACTCATTGTCATTATATCTTTTTATTAGTTTTAACATCATAATATCTTCATCTAAAGAAATAACTACACACTTAAACATAATATAAGCATAAGGATCTGTAATATAAATATAAACAATATCATTAACCATAAATTTATAAGACTTTCTCCAAGTAATAGTATCTGTTTCATTGAAAGCATTAACAATATCATAATACTTTGGATTAGCAGGAATAATCCATTCTTTTTTTCTATTAGATAGATCGTAACTAATATCTATAAGACACATAACTTCTTCATTAGATAAAGTATCATCTAAAATAATACTAACCCAACTCTTTTTACTCATATGATATGCAGGATATATTGCATCTTTCTTTAGATAAACATCAACTAAATCATCTAACTTTACATTTAATACTTCAACTTCTCCACTCTCATTAGGATTAAGTTTACTTCTATCTATATTCATAATAATAGCAAACCACTTATTACTACTTTCATTTCTAAATATTCCATAATTAGGATTAGACTCCCATAAGAACTCTGGAAAGACATTATATTTTTCTTTAATTAAATTACTAAGTTCATTAGACTGTTTATAAATAAAATACTCTTCAGTATAACAGTTATCGGCGATAGATTCTATTACTTTAAGATATTCATCTTTTACTCTATTAACAAAATCTCCTTTAACATTTTCAAGACGAAAGTTAGTATATTCATAATCTCCATCTAAGTCATATACCCTACCTATAACATTACCTTTACTATCAATAGTAATATCGACTCTAAAAGTATCATCCATAATTAATTTAGAATATTTATAAATATTGTTTTCTAATTTAAAACCATAAGAAATTAATTTATCTTTATTTAGTTTTCTCTTTTTAAGTACTTCATCCTCTAGCATAGTAGTCCTTCCTAATAAATTCATTATATATTAAAATAATTTTACAAGTCTATTTATCTTTAAAAACAAATTGTTCAACTCTCATATGAAGATTATATTTATCTCTAAGCTTAGCAATTTCACTCATCATTTCTGTTTTATGATGTTTATCTAAGGCTTCTTCACTTTCCCATCTATCTATTAATAGAACTGTCTCGTCATCATCCATCGGAAAGAAATATTCATACTTTAAATTACCTTCTTCATTTCTTATTCTTTCTACAAGACCACTTTCTACCATTTCTTTAGCAAAAGCCCTTGCACTACCATTCTTACCCGTATAATATATATTTATTGTTAAACTCATTTTTTCTTCCTCCTCAAAACATATTCTCTTTTAAAAACTTTATTCTTTTAACAATACTTTCTTTTGTAATTTTACTATTTAATACAATATCATAACCATATACTGTTCCATAAGTTTCATTTAATTCTACTTTAACACCATTTTTAGATAATCTTTTAAAATAATTTATTCCCTCATCATGTAAACAATCAAACTCTGCAACTTCTATATAGGTATTAGGTGTGTTATTAGATAAAGATGCTTGCATAGGTGATGTCTCTTTTCTTTGAATAGTACTTGTATTTTTTAAATACATGCTCCACATTCTTTTATTATTTTTACTATTCCACATAGGAGTATCATTATACTTTTTCATTGACTCTGTTTCCATATTTGCATCTATTACTGGATATACTAACATTTGAGCACATAACTTATCTACTTCTTTATCATTACATAAGTAAGTAGCAAGTACTGCTCCTGCACTATCACCACCTACGGCAATTCTATCTTTATCTATTTGTAATTCTTTATGTTTTTTATATATCCATTTATATGTATAAATTGCATCTTCTAAAGCTTTAGGATAAGTATTTCTAGGAAGAAGTCTATAATCAACCAACACTACCTTAATACCTACTTTTTTCGCATAAATACATGCCAATTTTTTATGATGACTTGCTGCCTTATAACCAAAACCACCACCATGGAAATAAAGTAAACAAGGAATATTACCTTTATTATTTATAGGCTCAAATATATAAACATTTAATTTGTTATCTAAAGTATATTTTTTAGATTTAATATCCTGAGGAATCTTTGTTAATTTAAACATAATATCTTGAGGAACTCTTGATAAATATAGTATCAAAGAACAAAATGGTATCCTCATTATTTTACATCTATTAAAATCTTTGTTTATATTATATTTCATAAAACTATTACCTCATCTTTATTAATTCTAAAGTATCTATAGTTAATATATTATCTTTATCACCATCTAACATACAGACTAATTTATTATTATCAAAATATTTAAAATCAATGTCCATTCCTAATTCATAATACTTTGAAGGTAAATTAAGCCAGTTACTATACTCTATTATTTCCATAGGTTTAGTAAAATCTAAAACAATTAATGAATATGATGTAGCCCAGTAACAACCACTAACTACTAATAAATTATTTTTTTGATTATAATTAACATTACACCAAATAAAAGTTTCTTTATTATCTAAACGTGATTCACTTGGTATATAATGTATACAGTCTAATGTCTTTAAATTTAGAACACTATAACCATACAAATCTTCATCAAAGACTAGATATTTATTACTATCAGAATGATTAATAATAGTAGCAAATCTAGATTTACCATAAATATTCTTCCACTCATAGACAAGATCATCATCTTTATATAATCTACATATTTCTCCATCTTTGTTACTATCTAAATCTTTATAGTAATAATATTTTATAGAATAATTATCATCTAACACTTTTTTACTTGTTTCTTTAGTTAAATTACATTTTGAATAAACTAATTTATCTAATTCTTTAATTAACTGATTATATTCTTCACTACCATAATAATTCATGTTAATTACCTCTATCTTTCCAAAAGTTATAAATAATACTAGCAAGTTCTTTTGGATTATCTACATTAACTTCATGAGAAGAATTATCTATAGTTTTAAAAGAGCTATTATTAATAAATTTATTTAATAATTTTGCACTTTCCATGTTTTGACTATCTTTAACACCACATAATATTAAAGTTTTACAAGTTACTTTATCTAAGTTAATTTCTATATCTAAATTACTCATAGAATTAACAAGAGAAATAAAATCTTTCTTCTTACACCCTATCTTCTCAAAAGTAGATCTAGGCATAATCTTGAATATTAGTCCTTGAACTTTAAAAAGAAACTTAGGTACTTTATAAGGTGTTCCAATTAATATAAGAGAATTTACTTTATCAGGATGCTCTTTTGCATAATCAATTGCAAGTATTCCTCCAAGAGAAAGGCCACATAGATTTAATTTTTCATCAAAATTATTACAGTAGTTAGAAAACTTTTCATATAAAGTAGAATAATCTGATGTAACATCTTTTAACATTGAATATAAACTAGGAATTTCTACCTTTATACTATTGCTCTTTAACTCTTCTTCTACTTTATTCCAACTTGTTTCATTTTGTCCTAATCCGTGCACTAAAATATTTTTCATTACAGCACCACTTTCTTCACTTTTCTATCATAAAAACTATTACATTATTTCATTAAATCCGTATAATAAATAATCTCTTTATTTAAAGATTTAGCATACTCTATTTCACTTTTAGTACTACTTCCAATATAACCATCTACATTAACAACTAAAATAGCATCACTTAATTTTATTTTTTCTTTATGCATTTTATCAATCATTAAAGCTTCTTCTTGACTATAATCATTTTTACTAGATCTTGATAATTCATTAGGCATCAAGACACAATTACCTTCTAAAGTTAATTTTTCTGCAATATCAACCATCTCTTTTTTAAATCTATAACTACCACATATTGTTATTACTTTCATATTCACTCACAACTACCTCCATTATCTTCAAAATACTTTTCTATATTTTCTACACTATGCTCTATATTAGCATAATCTGTAATATCTTTTAAATAGATTTCCATATCTTTATTACACTCCATACATTCAAAATAATTATCTTCTCCAATTGTAATCAAATAATTATTATCTCCAATAGAACAATTTAAATCAGCAGATATTATCTCTGTAGTCGTCCTTTGTTCATTTGGAAAAGCAGTAAATAAGATTAAAGCAATGACAAATAATACCACATAAATTATTCCTAAAACTCCTAGTACTTTTAATATTTTAATTATTATACCTGCTAACTTTTCTGTATTACTAACTTTAGCTTCTAAAACATTTTTAATATCATTATCAGTTAATTCATCTAGACTAACATTAAATACTTTAGATAATTCTTTCGCTTGTTTAATATCAGGAGATGTCTCACCTAATTCCCATTTAGATATTGTTTGCCTAGTAACTCCTATTTTTTCTGCTAATGTTTCTTGAGAAAGATTGTTTTTCTTTCTTAACTCTAATATTTTATTTCCTATTTCCATTTTTTTCACCTCAGTTAAAAGTATATAAGCTTAAAGCTTTTTAATCTAGCAATATATAATGGAAGTTATGCTAATTTTCTTAACATTATAATAATTAGCTTATTTTTTATCTTTCCACTCGTGATAAAGAATATCTTTTAAAACTAACATACTATCTTGTTCGTTATAACCATACTCACTAGATAAACTATCAAGCATCATTCTAATTCCTTTAGCATATTTAGATATATCTACCTCTTTTTGATATGTTACTAATACTTTATATTTCTTACCCCAAGCACTTGTCCAATTAATTTTTGCTTCTTTCTCTTCATTAGTATTTTTAATTATTTCTTCTATTTCTTTTAAATCTACATCAAACTCTATTAACTCATCTAAAGATAGTTTATATAATTTTGAAAGTTTTTTGGCTTGATAAATATCTGGAATAGTCTCATTTGTTTCCCATTTTGAAATAGTTTGCCTACTAACACCTAATTTTTCTGCAACACTTTCTTGTGATAAGCCTGCCTTCTTTCTTGCTTCAAATAAATTATTTCCTAAGCTCATTTTATCAACCTCCAAATTAAGTGTACTACTTTAAACTATCTTTTTCTATCAACAATACTTTACATTTTTGCTAGTTTATTTAACATACAAAGCATACGTACTAAAAATAAAGTACAATTATCATAAATATTCCTTATTCTTAACTTCAAACTTCTAATTATAATTATACAATGTTATCAATATCATTAACAAGTTTATCTATAGCATTCTCTACATATTGCACATCACCTTCATTTAATTTACCAAAAACAATAGTTTTAATTTTAGAATCATTTACTTTCTTATGACTTTGATATTCTTTTAACATATTATCTAAGGAAATATTAAATATCTCACTTATTTTAACAATGTTTTCTATATCAGGATAACTTTTTCCATTCTCCCAACTTGATATAGTTTGCCTTGTTACACCTAACTTTTCTGCAAAATCATCTTGTGTAAGATTATTATCTAATCTAATATTTTTTAAACTCTCATTAATTTTCATAGAACTTTCCTCCTAACAAAGCAATAATAGCACTTTATATTTTAATTTTCTATCAAAATCACTTTACATCATATGTAAAAAACACTTTACTTTATAACTAAACATTATTCTTTTTCCATTTCCTAATTTTACTTCTAAAGTTTTTAAAGTTAGAGACTGTATTTAAATGAAGTAATCTACAAACACTAAACTCTTTACCATTTGTTTTAGCCCAATTTCTTTTTCCTTCTTTAAATAGTTCATCATCTGATAAATTATCTATTAGTTTAATAACATCATTTACTTTTTGATTAAATATCTCTATTAACTCATTTAAAGAATAATTATCATATTTATCATAAAAACTTTTATATAAAAAGTCTAAATCATTCCACTTCCATTCAGTAGCAAGTAGAGTTTCTTTTATTCCACTCTGTTCTTCGTTTTCCCAAACCAAAACTAAATCCATCCATCCAAGACAAAATGCTAACATTTGATAGGGACTATATTTTATTTCTTTATCAACTATATTTATAGATACCTCTTCTATATCAGAATATTCTTCTATAAATAAATTTGCATTGTTTTTAATCGCTTCTATCAATTCTAATTTATTATTATATTTCATAGTATTAACTCCTGTATTCCTATTTTAGTAAAGTATAGTTTATCTATAAACCTCTTCAAGTTCATGTTGTATTTCTTCAGCACATTTAATTTGTTCTTTTAAATTCCATTTACCAATGTTTTTTCCATTCTTTAAGAACATTGATCCACTTTGATGAAAATAAAATTCTATATTTCTTTCCTTCGCTTCTAAATATAAATTTTTAACCCATTCATACTCTAAAGGTCTTACATCTTTTATAGGAGCCATTTCTCCACCAAAATTAACACACTTTATTAATCCTGTATCTAAATATTTTCCTAAAGATATTGGACCGATTAATGGTGAACAAAAGACTTCTCTATGTTTTACTGGTGCTTTCAAAAAATGTTTAAGTCTAATATCTGCCATTTCTTGATTTTCTATTGAAATACTAATATGAACATGATCCCAACCATCACCCCAGTCTTCTGGAACACACTCTGATATTCTTTCAGGTCTTTTAGTTGTCATAACAAAAATACAATCTTTTCTTCTTCTAATAAAATCCCAACATCCATCTCTCCACTCATCAGCTTCTTCAATAAAAAAGTCAGAAGAAAAACATAATTTAACTAAGGAACTAGGTGGACAGTCTTTATCTTTTAATTCATAGGTTGTTTTACCTTTTGTTATAACTGTAGTATCTCTTCCATATCTTTTATCCATTTTATAGACAAAACAATTTTTACAACCAGCACTTACTTTTTTACAACCATGCCAAGGATTCCAAGGTATTGCTTTTTCAACTTCTACATTCTGCATATCTTCGTCTCACAAATACTATTCATAAAGTCTAATAACTTGATATTGATAATTATCATTATTATCAATATAACCAATATCAATACCTTTACCATTATTAACTGTTTTTCCTGATTCAGCAGAATCTTTCGCTTCAATTATTAAATCATTTACTTCTTCAGTTGTAATATTAGAATTATTCGCTTTAATTAAATATTCTAGATACTCATTAATACTAGACTCATTTTCACTACTTTTTTCAACATATAAAATCATATAATCAACAATATCATTACTTAAATCACCAGTAAATTCTTCTGGATAAACTATTAAATATATCCCTGTTATTAGACCATACCAATAAGAATCTTCATAAGTAGTTAAATAATCATTAGAAGCAGGATTTAGGGAACTATTATCCATTACTTCTGTATTAAATTTTGCGACTAATACTTCCGCTGTTTCTTCTTCAACTACTCCATATTCTTGTTGTACCTCTTGTAAATCTTGCTTTGCTTCTTCTACTGAATCAGTTCCACACTCAGTTAATCCTAACACCATAACCCCCATAAAAAGACATAATAATATTTTTTTCATACACTCCTCCATTTAAACAATTTACTTTTATTGTTTAAATTATACCATGAAAAAAACAAATCTCCTACAATAGCAGATCTGTTTTATAAATTGTAATTGTTATTTACAAAAATCATCTATATTATCTCTATCATATTTTTGATTTTTTATTACTTCAAATGTTTCGTCATCCTTATCTACATTACATCTAACTACATCATAAAACGGTGTGTCATAATATATAACATTTTCTCCTGTTACTTTTACTAATAAAAATCTTGGGGCTTGACGAATATTAACAACACCAATATAATCTATTATCATCAATAACGCTACAAATATTAAAAAATAACTAAAGTTACACAATAATCTTTTCGGATATGTTAATCGTTTTGTAAATCTACTAACACCAATTAAAGAAATTATTACCCCAAAAACTGAATAAATAGCCCCCCAACTACTTTCACTAGGAAATATTGCAACAGCAGTAATTGATATTAAAACACCAAAAAATATTAATAACAAACCTATAAAATTATTCCGATTTTCAATTTTTTTATTACTATAATCTATTGTATTGATTATATTTTCTTCAAATTTTTCTTGATATTCTTTTTCTGTTACTACCTCACCACTCAATAAATCATTTAAAGAAATATTAAGTTCCTTACACAAAGGTTTAAATAGTGATAAATCAGGCATATTTCTTCCATTTTCCCAATTACTAATAGATTTTTCAGTTACACCTAACTTTTCTCCAAGTTCAGATTGTGTCATTTTTCTTTGCTTTCGACATTTAGCAATAAATTTTCCTATTTTTTCTTGATTCATAGTTTTCTCCTTTCACACTAACATCATATAATGCAAAAGTTATTTTTAACAGGAAACAATCCTAGAGTTATACAATTTATTAAATATATTTACTTGCTTCCTTCACACTTAAACTACTCATTTTATCTTTATATTTATTTATAAACTCTCTTACCCATTCAGGATTAGTTTTAGAATAATCTCTTAAAGCCCAACCTATCGCTTTATTAATAAAAAACTCATCACTACCAAAATTATTAACTAATATTTTTTCTAATAGTATGGTATTAGTTTTATCTTTTCTACACAATTGATGATCTATCGCTATTCTTCTTACCCAAAAGTCATTATCACAAGACCATTCTAGCATTAAGTCATCAACTCTATTATCTCTTAGCCCTATTTCACCAATAACTCTATCTAAAAAATCAATTGTATCCCACCATTGTTTTGTTTTTATATACTTTTTTATTTTAGGTATATCATCATAAGTTAAAAAGTTATTCATAGCAATTAAATAATCAGATACTAAATATTGAAATTCTCTATGGGAATCTTCGTAACATTTATCAAGAAAATCCCAATCAACTTTTTTACCTTTCTTTTCCTTTTTAATAAAATCTTTATATAATGCTTTTCTTTTAGGAGTAGGAATACCATAAAACTCAAATAAGTTTCGCATATATTTTGCCATTGCAATAGCATTTTCTTTATCTTCATTCTGTTCAAATAGCTTTTTTATTTCTAAATATTTATCCATAATGACCCCATTCTCTAATATAGATTTTAAATTATTATTAAATAATTACAATACATATAGTTATTCTTCTAAATTAATTATATCATTTTTTCTAAAACAAGAACAATAATACAAACAAAAAAAGACTGGCAGTGCTTATATGACTGAGTTAAAAAACAACTCTTATATTCAATAACTTGAATAAATCATATAAGGCTTATATGCCAGTTCTTTTTTATGCAACCATAATATCATTATTTTATGCATAAGTCAAAATTATCTGTTTCAATATTTTAGAAAATAACTAAACATTTTTTCTTAATCTATCTTATAAATATAATTCTCTTTTCTTGGTTTCTCTTTCGCTTCCATATCAGGATAACCTAATATACAGTTACCTATTCCTTCATAGTCTCCAGTAATTCCTAAAGACTTTAATATTTCTTTTCCCTCTTCTGTTTCAAATTCTTCTTTTGCTCGATGTATCCAACAACTTCCAAGTCCTAAAGAACTTGCTGCTAGCATCATATTTTCCATAACTAGGCTACCATCGTAAATATATGTAGGAATACTTTTATCTGCTAGTACTACAATAACAACAGGTGCGCCATAAAAAGGATCAGTATCTACTCCCATAATTTTAGCATTTATTTTAGATAGTTTATCTCTAAGTTCTTTATTAGTAATAGCAATTATTATAGGAGATTGTCTGTTCATACCAGATGGTGCATAAGTACCCGCTTTTAATACTTCATCAATTAATTCAGTAGGAACCATATCACTTTTATATTTTTTTATACTTCTTCTTTCTACTATATTTTTAATAACATCGTTCATTAATTATCCCTCCTACTTTAAGTATAACATTTTACCTAAAAGAAAAATAGTATTTTTAAATTACTATTTATCACAATAAATCTTATCTAATTCTTCTTCTATATCTTTGATAGTTTTCTTTAACTTTTCAATATCAGAGCTATCATTACTTTTATCTTTATTATCAATTTTACTAGCATCAATTGTAATTTGTTGAGAAGCATATGTTTGCATAGTAAGACCAACTAATTGTAACCAGTTTCCAATACTATCCTGCTCTTCTAAAGACAACTTTTGTGATAGTATTAAACCTATTAAAAAGGCCGATGTCGCAAAACTATTAGGTTCAATATTAAAAAATATTCTTTCCATAAGTATCACTACCTATTAAAATTATTAATCTTTATAGTATATGCAAATATTAATTTATGGATTTCTTATAAAAATAGCATTCTTTATCGTGAGAATTAATAATACCTATCGCTTGTAAATAAGAATAAATAATAGTACTTCCTACAAACTTCATACCTCTTTTCTTTAAATCCTTCGATATAGCATCTGATAAATCGTTAGTAGTCTTATCTGTTTCATAAATTATTTTATCTTTAGTAAATACTTTTAAATAATTATAAAAACTACCATACTCATTCTTTATATCTCTAAATATATTAGCATTACTTATACTTACTTTTATTTTTAGTTTATTTCTAATAATATCTTTATTCTCTAATAACTCTTTAACCTTTTCATCATCATAAGAACAAACTTTATCTAGATTAAAGTTATCATAAGCTTTCCTAAAACTCTCTCTTTTATTTAAAACACATTCCCAAGATAATCCTGCTTGGAATGATTCTAATATTAACATTTCAAATAAGTATTTATCATCAAAATTAGGTACTCCCCACTCTTCATCATGATATTTAATGTATATTGGATTATCTAAATTACACCACTTACATCTTTTCATAATGGTGTTCCTTTCTTTGGAATAAATAATTTTTCCATATTAACTTTTTCATGCTTTAATAAATAAACTTTCTTATCAATACCACCTGCATAACCAGTTAAACTACCATTAGATCCTACTACTCTATGACACGGTATAATTATGGAAATAGGATTATGACTAACTGCACCTCCTATCGCCTGACTAGACATCTTTTTAAGACCTTTTTGTTTAGCAATAGTATCTGCAATAGTTTTATAAGTAATAACTTCTCCATAAGGTATTTCACAAAGTATTTTCCAAACACTTTTTCTAAAGTCACTACCTATAGGATTTAAATCAAGTTCTTTTATACTAGGTTTATCCCCATTAAAATATCTATCTAACCACTCTTTAGTCTTAATTAATATTTCTGTATCTTCTTCTTTTATCTCTTCTTTTAAACAAGAAAGATAATGCTTCTGTCCTTCTATCCATAAACCTATTAGTTTATTGTTTTTAGAAGCAAGTAAAATATCACCAATTGGAGATTTATAATGTGCAGTATAAATCACCAGCAACACCTCCTATTTTTATTTATGATTTTCTCTTTCTTGCAAGTAAAATTGTCGACAACTTTCTACAGTCTTATAAAAGCCATCCATATTTCTTTCTAACTCTTGTTGAGTAATTTTAGAACTTTTAAAAAACTTTTCATTTCTCTTCTTATAAAATTCTGTAAAATATTCAATACTCTTATCTAAAAAATCATAATTTACTGAAGAAGAATAAAGTTCTTTGTCAAACAAAACACAAAACTGTTCCCAATCAATTACCTCTTTCATAACCTCATCAAATATTTCTAAGGGATGAAATGATGATTCATAATAGCCAAAAAGCAAATCATTTATAGGTTCGCCATTTTTCATTGCTGCTAAACCTTCCCCATTTTGAAAGGCATTTACTAAATCACCATAGGTACAACATGGATTTTGAAAAGCATTAATTATTAATTTAACTAAAGGAGTATATTTAACATATAATGGATTAAACATTTCTTTTGTTCCTTCTGGAAGCACATCATTAGCTAGATAAGTTTCAGTATAAGAACTAAACAAATCTTGTGGTAAAACCATCAGATAAGCTGGTGTTGTATTTACAATTGAAAGACCATTATTTTTAGCAAATTCTTGCATTTTTTCTAACGACTTCTGATCTACATCTTGATATGCAAGATAAGCCTTAAAAGCTGAAAGATTTGTAAACTCATTTATTATTTCTGATAAAGTATGTCCAAAATCACTACTAAAAGATTTATTAATAACTAACCCCCCTAAATCAATTAATAATTTACCATCTTTACCTGACTTACATTCTAAAAGATTTATATTACTTTTCTTAACAACAACATGACCAAATTCATGCAATACTGAACGTGGTAATCTTCCCAACGGTTCAGGAAATTCACGATATTTCACTTTATAATTTAAAGGAAAAATCATACCATCAGCATCTAATGGGACTCTTCCAACATCTGTAATAACAATACCATAATAACACAAGCCATTAGCATTATAATATCCATCACCTAAGTCTTCTATCTCCGTTACACAATTTCTTATAGTATCAAGATATTTTTTCTGATTCTCTATAGATAATATTAAACAATTAGCAAAAACACTTTCTTTAACCACTGTTTTTTGTCTACTATCTAAATTAGCAAACTTTTCAAGACTTAATATCTCATCAATCTGCGCTTCTAAACCCATACTATCATCCTTTTCTGATATACCCTACTTAAAAATATCACTATACTTTTAATTACTTCAGCCAATTACATTATACTATATAATAAATTAAATACAAACAAAAAGAAGAGCTATAAGACTCTCTTCAAAAACGAAGGTATTTAGACACTTTTATTTTGCAATTTCACACTTTCCTTATTTTTTATAGAATATATAACACCTAAAATCTCATAAATACACTGTAATTTAGATTTTTCTATATAAATCATCTTTTGAATTAGGCAAATAGTTTTTAAGTTCTTTATTTGGAATCCATACTTTTTTACTATTCCATAAATGAGGAAGAATATCTACTATAGAATCTGTATTTAACAATCCATATATATGCGGAAATTTCACACCATAATTTTCCTCCCACTTAATAGGTGAAGTAACCTTATCTGTATCAATTACCAATAATACTCTATCTTCTTTTTCTTCTTTAAAATTGGGAGCAACAAGATAATAAGTATCTAAATCAGAACAATGAATAAAGCCAAACTTTCTTATACTTTCTTCACCATAATATTCTCTATTCTTGTCAAAATCATCTTTTTTAACACTATGTAAAATATACATTTTATCCCTCCTAAATAACTAATATTATCATTTAAAAAAATTATTATTTTTATAGCAGAATATTAAATTACCAAATTTCATATCTTTGGCTATTATTAATATTAGCTATATTTTTCATATCTTCATCATCCAATTCAAAATCAAAAATACTATAATTTTCTAAAATATGGTCTAGATTACTTGAACCTGGAATAACTATGTATAAAGCTTGTAATTGCCATCTTAATATGATTTGTGCTGATGTTTTATTATATTTTGTAGCAATACTTTTAATAGTCTCATTGTTAAAGTTGTAAGAAGTATGACCTCTACCTCCAAATGGATACCAAGACTCAATTATTATTCCGTATTTACTAACATATTCTTGTAATTCTGTATTTTGATAGTATATATGGTTTTCATTTTGAATAACTGCTGGAGTAATTGTTGCATAAGACAATACTTCTTCTACCTCTTCTTTAGTATAATAATTTGAGATTCCAATTGATCTTACTTTACCATCACGAACACCTTGTTCCATCGCTTTATAAACTGCTTCATCATTAGTACCGGGTTGATGAATTAAAAGCAAATCTATATAATCTACCCCTAATCTTTCTAAAGATTCATCAATTGAATTATATGCATTATTATAACTACTTGGCATAATCTTTGTAGTAATAAAAACTTCTTCTCTCGTTACAATTCCATTATCAATTGCTCTTCTAAGGCCTTTCCCAACACCATATTCATTGCCATAATATTGAGCAGTATCTATAAGTCTATATCCATTTTCTAAAGCATAGTAAACAGAATTTGCAGTTTCTTCATTACTTTGAGTCCATGTTCCTAACCCTAATATTGGCATTTCATATCCACTATTTAAAGTAACTGTTCTTGTTTCAAAATTAAAATTATTATCAAAATCACTAACATCTATATTACGAGAATTATCATTCATACTTTTATCTTCCTTTCTATTATTAAAGAACAAAAATAATATAACACCTAAATAGCAATTATTTTTTTACTAAACTTTAATATTTACTTGTAATTCCAAAGTAATCTTCAACAGTAATCCAATTACCATTATTGTATAATTTTTCCGCCAATTCAACACCAACATATCTAAAATGCCAAGGTTCATATTGATATCCAGTTTCATCACTTTTCCCCTTTGGATATCTTAGAATAAAACCATATTTATAACAATTATCATTTAACCATTTTCCTTCTTCAGTATTAGCAAAAGAATCATTAATAGTATTTACATCAAAAGCTAATCCTGATTGATGTTCTGAATGACCTGCTCTAGCTGAATATGTGTCAGCAGCAGTAACACCATCTCTATTTACATAATTATTATATAAAGTTTTTTGATAACTATATGATCTAAAACCACTCGAGATGTATATATTTAAACCATCTACCTTAGCTGCTGCTTGCATTTTATTGAAAGCCTCTGTTGTAGCATTTGTTAAACCATTTCCATAACTTGATGGTAACGTGTATGTCTTATTAACAACAAGATAACCCTCAATATAAGTAACTCCATTTTTAGTTACTCCTTTAAATCCTTTAGAAGTTGTAAAAGAAGTTGTGCCTTGGTTGTCGTTTGAAGTTATTTGTTTTTCAATATTTTTTTCCTTAATATGCAAAATAAATTCTTCTTTTGCTTTATTACCGCTAGTATCTTCTGCTATATAATATAATTTATAATCACCAGATTTATTAATATCATATTCACCTTCTACTTGTGGAGTTATATTTTCTTTAGAATTATCTTCAACCATAACATCTTTTAATAAATCAATTTCTTCTCCCATTTCACTCTCAAGCTCATTTTTAAATATAATTTTAGGAGCTTCTTTATCTACAACATTAACTATATATTTATATTTAACTCTTTTTTTGAAAAAATTCTCCACTTGAAAAGTAACTTTTACTTTACCAAGTTTAGTTGTATTAACTAATTCTCTTTTCGTTATAATTTTACCGTTTTTTATATTTTTTATTGCATCAAGATTATATAGTTTTTCATTAACATCAACCTCTATATTATGCTCATATTCTAAAACTAATCTTTTAGAATTAAGATATATTCCACCAATAATTAATATCACTACAACTAATACAGATATAAAAATAATTATTTTTACTTTTTTCTTCATTCATATACCCCTTTGGTTTACTATCATTATATTACCTTTAGATTTTCTTTCAAGGCAATGAAAGAAACACACTACTTTTCTTACTAACAA
Source organism: uncultured Bacilli bacterium (assembly GCA_944358305.1). Lineage (GTDB taxonomy): Bacteria > Bacillota_I > Bacilli_A > RF39 > UBA660 > Onthousia. The sequence goes on from CALVQK010000004.1 coordinate 92,874, forward strand.
GATTATATAAAACAAAATTAAATCATAAATATCATTCTGTTCTTTATATATCTTTCTTTTACTTCTATTTATCTAAACAATATATTACTATGTATCGCCTGTTTAGATAATTATATCATTAAATACAAAATTATAATAGTAGATTACTATCTACTACTTAATTTTTAGTATAATAATTTTATTTATCTAATATTGCTGGACTTCTATAAAACTTTTTTCATCAATAAGTCCAGTCAAATAATCAATACTATTGTTAAAATATATCGCTAATTTAATTAAACACAAAAAAAGCGACGGACATAAGTCCGTCTTCAGGGGGTTCGGTTGAATATAAATCCACACTTAGATCGTGGACTATATCACCATGATAAGCAAATATACTTACCATGTACCATAATCATATCTAAAAATTCCCGAGTTGTCAATTTCATTTTCAAAATTTATCTCAAAACTTTACAATTAACTATGTATAATTGTTCCGATAAGTCTTAACTTATTAGCATCAGTTTCCTTATCTAATAAGTATTCAAGTGAATCTTCCCTAGCTTGTAATAAAATTTTATAATCTGCTTTTAAATCTGCTATCTTAAAAGTCATATCACCACTTTGTTTAGTTCCAAACAAATCTCCATGTCCTCTTAGTTTAAAATCTTCTTCACTAATCTCAAAACCATCATTAGTATTTTCCATAATCTCAAGTCTTTTTGTATCATTATCACTAATTAAAATACAACTAGATTGTAATTCACTTCTTCCTACTCTTCCCCTTAACTGATGAAGTGTAGATAACCCAAATCTTTCAGCATTAAATATTACCATCATTGTAGCATTAGGAACATCTACTCCTACTTCAATAACCGTTGTACTAATTAGTATCTGCACTTTATTTTGTAAAAATTCATTCATAATTAACTCTTTAGCAGCGCTAGCCATTTTACCATGAACTAAATCAATTTTATATTTACTGCCAAAAGCAAGAGTCATCTTTTCTTTTAAATCATTAACATTAGTTAAATCACTATTTTCACTTTCTTCAATTAAAGGAGCGATAACATATATCTGATGATTCTGTTTTAACTCTTCATACATCATTTCTAAGACATCTTTAATCTCTTTATTAGTCTTAACAACTGTCTTAATCTTTTTTCTTCCTTTAGGTCTTGTCTTAATAGTAGAAACATCCATATCACCGTAAATAGTTAAAGCATAAGTTCTAGGAATTGGTGTTGCGCTCATGTATAAAGTATCAGGCTTTTGTCCTTTATTCTGTAAATTAGCTCGTTGATTAACCCCAAAACGATGCTGTTCATCTGTAATAACTAAACCAAGATTATAATAAGTAACATCATCTTGAATTAAAGCATGAGTACCTACAATTATATCAATATCTCCCTTTGCAAGTTCATCATAAATTAAATCTTTTTCTTTTTTAGGAGTAGATCCTGTAAGTAAAGCTATATTCAAATTATAATTAGCAAAAATATTTTTTAAATTACTAAAGTGCTGAGTTGCAAGTATTTCAGTTGGAGCCATTAAAGCACTTTGATAACCACTTAAATGATTAGCATACATAGCAATAAAAGAGACTATAGTCTTACCACTACCAACATCACCTTGTAATAATCTATTCATTCTATTAGGACTCTTTAAGTCTTTAATAATAGTATTAACAGCAGTATTTTGATCTTTAGTAAGTTCAAATGGAAGACGTGCAATAAACTCATTCACTTTATCTTCATCTATACTTCTTGCAATACCACTATTTGCTTTCTTATTTTCTTCTCTTAAATAATTAATTTTAAACATGAATTCAAATAATTCTTCATACTTAAGCCTTATCATCGCTTCTTTTAATTTTTCTTTACTAGGTGGATTGTGAACAATATTTAAAGAAAGTCTTTTATTAGAAAAGTTATATTTTTCTTGATACTTTAAAGGTATACTATCATGTATTTCTTTACTTTGACTAAGTAGAGCCATATTAATATATAAAGACATATTTTTATTAGTTAACCCACTAGTCAAATGATAAACTGGCTCTATTTTTACTTTATTAGATAAAGACTCCATTTTTATTTCTGATGCTGTTATAACATTTTTAGGTTTATCAAATTTACCTATTACTGTAACTGTCGTTCCAACCGTAAGTTGACTCTTTAAAAAAGCTCTATTAAATATCGATACTCCTACTACCCCACTATTAGTAACAAGTCTAAAATTCATCTTATTAAGTCCTGCTTTAAATCTAACTAAAATTGGACTGCTTTCTATCTTTCCATCTATAATTATATGATCTCCATCATTTGTCTCTTCCAAATTTCCTCTAACTAAAAATTCATATCTAAAGGGATAATGTGTAACTAAATCATCCACGGTATTTATTCCTATCTTAGAAAGAAGTGTCAAAGCTCTAGGTCCTACACCTTTTATATCTTTTAATGCCACAACACACCACCTCTTTTTCTGTCTCATATTATAGCATATTTTTTTAAAATTTAAAAGAAATTAAATTATAAAACTTCAATTTACATCTTGAAAGACTAATGATAAAATATAACCCAATCAGGTGATACTATGAATAATGAAGATTATGATAAATCTTCTCTTGATGCTTATAAGGAATATATAAAAGAAATAGAAAAGATTCCCCTTTTAACTAGAGAAGAAGAAGTAAAATACGCAAAATTAGTCGCTAATGGAGATAAAGATGCTAAAAAGATATTAATTGAATCCAATCTTCGTCTTGTTATTTCCATCGCTAAGAACTACATAAATAAAGGTTTACCATTTCTTGATTTAATTCAAGAAGGAAACATTGGACTTATGACAGCAATTGATAAATTTGACTACACTAAAGGTAATAAACTTTCAACTTATGCAACCTGGTGGATTAGACAAGCTATAACAAGAGCAATTGATGACAAAGCAAGAACTATTAGAATACCAGTCAATATATTAGAAACAATTAATAAAATAGAAAAATTTAAAAGAAATTTCGCTTTAAAATCTAATAGAGAACCAACAAATGATGAAATCATAAAAGAATTAGGAATTACAGATAATACATTAAGAAAAGCTGAAGAAGCAAAAATATATGTTGATTCTTTAAACCGATCTATAGATGATGATAATAAAAAAGCTGAGCTTGAAAATTTTATTCCTAAAGAAGATGATAAAGATAATTTTAATGAAAAAATTGATTTACAAATATTAAAAGCTACTATAAAAAGAATATTAAATAATGAGCAATACTACATTATATATAAAAGAATCATTGAAGAGCCTCCAGCTACTTTAGAAACATTAGGAGACATTTTAGGAATAACTAGAGAAAGAGTAAGGCAAATAGAAAGCGTCGCCAAAAATACAATCAAACAAAAACTAGAAAGAGAAACAAAAAAAACAACTAAAATATATAGTATAAAGCAATTAGAAAATATGGATTTAACTCCCTTAGACCCAGATATAATCACTTTACTACATTATTTAAAAGAACATCTAACAAAAGAAGAATATTTAATTACTTATAATAAAATAACTGAAAATAAAAATGATAATATAGAATACTATCAAAATATATTTATAGATTATGACGATATAATTGATTATGTAGCAGAAATTACTAATAGTTCTCTTGCAAATAAAAGAAAAATATTTGATCTTTATAAAAGTAAATACAGTATAAAAGAAATATTTGCTTTAGATATTTCCCCTACTATCAACAAAAGAAACATAAAAAAAGAATATTATGAATTTATTTCTAAACTTACTTTTGATGAAATAACTGCAACTAAAAGTTATCAAGAACTTAATAATGAATCTAAAAAAGTAATTGCTTACTACTTTAAAGTCCCTACTGCTAAACAAATAAATGAAAAATATATTTTAGAAAGAGATATGAATTTATGGTTATTAAATTACCATTACACTCCCCTCTTTTCCTTAAAAGAAGAAGAAATCAGAACTCTTTTAGAAGAACATAAAGATGAGTTAACCAAAAAACAAATAGAAGACATAAAAGCAGCACTCCTAGATAAAAGTAAGAATAGCTCTAAAAAAGATAAATCAGAAACAGAAATAAAAGTATTAAAGTTAAAATATGGCCTTAATAACTACTTTAGAATAGCCTTAACAAAAGAAGAAATAATAGAAACTGTCAAAAAATGTCCAACTTTACTAAGTGATGAAGAAAAACGTATTTTATATGATAGATATGGAATAAACACAAAACCTTTAGAGAAAAAAGAATTAGCCATTAAATATAACTTAACTGAAGATAGAGTTAGAGACTGGTTAAAAACAATCAAAAAAAGAGTTTTAATAGAATATTATGATATATCAGAACATAACCATGATTGGAAAGAGCAACATAATAGTCTATTACTGGAATATCTGAATGATCCAAGATATAATTTTAATGAAGAAACTAGAAAAGTATTAAGCTTATATCTAGAAAATAAATCATATAAAGAAATAGAAACTATTACAGGTTATAACAATTTACAAGTATCAAATATTATTACAGATGGAATTAGAAGAGCCAAATTTTATTTTTATAATATTATCCCTGTATCAAAAATTACAAAAGAAGATATAGAAAAGTTATCTAAAAAATATCATTATTCTAAAGAAGACCTAGAAATAATTCATGAATATTACATAGAACAAAAACTAATAAAAGAGATTGCCAAAAAGCATGATAAAACCGCTGGTATTGTAACTTACTTAATAAAAGTATTCTATAAAAGATATTTAGATGAAATGATTCCTGAAATAAAAAAAGATAATTATATCGATGAAGTAACCGCTCATCCTACTGATTCTATCTTAACTGAGGAAGAAAAAAGCATTATATCTTATAAGTATGGTATTAAAACTAAAGAAAACATCAATGGTATAGTTTTAAATGATGATGCAATACGAAAGAAATATGCAAAAAATAAAGTTCAATACAAAAATATGATAAATACTATTGAAAAGAAAATTAAAGAAAATCTCCTAGGCTTTACATATCCAGAATATGGTCGTATTAAAAGAGATGAATTAAAAACAATTTTAGAAGATGAAAATCTACCAATATCTAATATAGAAAAAGAGTTTTTATGTGACTTACTAGGACTAAATAATCACGAAGCTTTAGATGAAGAAAGTTTATCAAAAAAATATAAAATTTCTAAAAGCTCTTTAAAAAGAAAATACCAAAGAATTATCTTATCAATATTAGAATATAAGGATAACAATAAGAAAAAACAACTATCTTATGATAAAGATATTATTAAACTTTTAAAATATTTCAGTCTATTTGAGCAAAAGATATTAAAAAAATATTATAAAGAGAATAAAAGTATCAAAGAAATAAGTGAAGACTTAAACATAAATACTGATAAACTTAGAGATTTAATCATATATATAAAAATTCGTGTAGAAAAGCTTTTAAAGAACGATAAAAGTGCTAAAAAGTTTGATTATGAATATGCAAGAAGCATCATAAACAATCAAGACTTTCCACTGTATCATGATAAAGAAACATGTTTAAATATATATAAAATGTATACAGGAGAAATTGGTGATGCAATATATACTAATAAAGAAATAATGGAAACTTTAAAATTAAAAGATAAACCCGACGTAATAAGTAAAACAGTATCTCTAATCATGGTTTTAGTTGAATTATATAAAGAAGGATATAGAAAAGAAAAATATATTGATAGGCAAGAAATAGAAAATTATTATCTGGAAAATCAAGAAAAAATGTTAATTTTTCTTAGAAAAACATATATATCTTTCTTAAGTAAAAAACAAACAATATATAATCAACAAACAAGACCACCTCTAAACATAATTTATGATATGATGAAAAGTAGAAAAACAATGCCTTTTGATATTTCAAAAGAAACAAAAGAGTCTATGATCATTTTTTTAAAAAGTCATAAAGTACCCACCCAGATAAAATCTAAAATCAAAAGATATTACCAAATTCCAAATATAGACTTAATAAATGGTAAAGAAAAAAATAAACTACTTTCTTTGTTATTACCTATTTATAAAGAATTAAAACCAAAGGAAAACAAAAATAGAGCAAAAAAATATAATCTTTAAAGATTATAATGCATACCATTAATTATATAGGAGGATAACTATGAAGATAATCGCTAATGGTGGTGCATCAACAAAAAATGTCGCTAGTAATACAATAGATGCTATTTATTTAGGTCTCAATGCTCCATATATTGATGGTTTTAAATTTAAACTTTATTTAACTAAAGACAATGAAATTATTACCTTAAGCGACGATATTGTAAATCTTTTTACAAAAGGAATTAATGAAATAGATGATTATACTTTAAAAGACTTTTTATTTTTTAATGTAGGAAGTAGAGTTCAAAAGCAACAAATAGTTACTTTAAGACAAATATTATATATATTCCAAAATAAAGGTAAATACTTAATATTAGAACTTGCTGATCAAAAAGAAAACAACGCTCTTTTCACTGACTTAGTTTTAAATATGGTAAGAAGTTATTCTAATAATATTAACATTTATTTAGAAAGTGAAAATGTAGAAATAGTTGAGTATTTAAAATCTACTGACAATTCTTATCCTATAGGTATTAGAGTAACAGAAAATAGTAGAGATAACTGGTATATAGACGTTGATTTTTATGATATTAATACTACTCTTTTAGATGATTTTAACATAAGAGATAAGGTTAAGGAAAATAAACTTATCATGATAGATGAAGTTAATAGAATGGAAGTATTTGATCTAATTTATGCTGAATATCAAGATATTTTTAACTATATTTATATTATTACAAGCCAAATTGCTAATATTAATGACAATGAACAAATACAAACCAGAAGAGAATAATCATCTTCTGGTTTTATTAGCATTTTTTCTAATTTTTATCTTTGCTAATGTTTCTTTATAACTATCTTTAAGACGATCTGATTTATTCTTAATTTTCTCTACAATCTTTAAATATCTAGAAGCTTTATCATAAAAGCCTTTTTCTGTTAAATATATAGCTATATCTAACATAATATCAGCTTTATTCTCATCACTTAAATCAAGATTTAAAAGATACTCATCTAAGTCACTAAATCTCGTTATTGAATCAGAATCCACAATAGCTTTAGCAATTTCTAATTCTTGGTGATGAAGCTTTTTTTTCTCATTAAACACATCATCAAAATTACCACTATATATAAGAGCATATTTAGTAAATATATCTAAATAATCACTTTCAAAAAAAGGATCTGCAAAATCTTTCTCATTCTCTTTATTACTATATTGCATTCTCTTCAAAGTATCATACTTTCTCATATATGATAAACTAAATTGTTTAAAAAACTTCCTTTTATAATCTTCATCATACCCTTCTGCATTTTCTAATATTTCAATTGCCCTATCACCCATAAAATTAAATACATAAATATTAGCTAATAAAGAAAGTTGATTTGGAGTAAATGTATTTCTACTATAATAAATAAAATCATCCATAAGTTTAAGCGCTTTTTTACAGTCTGCTTTAGATTTCATACTAATATAATGTAATAAAGCTAGTTTATAATAGTCATGTTTATTATAGGGATTAATTTCTATTGCCCTCTCATATTCTTTAATAGCACCATTATAACTAGAAACATTCATCAAATAATCAGCTTTATATCTATGATAATAATAAATATTATTAGAAGAAGGTATTGCTCCAAATTCATTTAACAGCTTTTTAACAGTTTCACCATCTTTTTTAAATCTACCATTAACAAAATTGCTCCTTATTTCTCGTATAAAAAAACTAAAAGTATCTTTTTCATCAATATCGAGTTCTAAGGAAGCTATTTTATTATTTAATGTAAATAAATCATGAAAACAATCATCATCAATATCATATTCTCTACAATAATAATTATATTCAAATAATATATCCCTAGCCTTATAATAATCTCTATCTTCTATTGCATTTCTATATTCACAAAATAAGTTATCTAAAAGCACACCTATATCAAAATCACTTTCTACTTCTTCTGGTATTTCTAAAGCTGCTACCTCTTCTACATCTTCTTTACTTTCTTCTAGTGGTTCTAAAGATATATTATCTTCATGACTATCAACAACTTCATCTAACTCTTCTAATTCTACTGTCTTTTCTAAAGTTACAACATTAGACTGCAATTGATAACCACTATTAAGAATATTTTCTATTCTAGCTAAAGATACTAACAATAATTTAATAATATCACCATTATATTTATCTTTATCAGGAAGTACATCATATATTTTTGCAACTGCCTCGCTATCATGATTATTAAAGCTTATTACCAGTTTTTCAAAGGAGCTTTTTTCTTTATTGCTTTTACTTGCATATATACCCCTACCAGTCTTTTCAATAACTCCTTCCAAAACCAATTTTTTTATTTCATAATCATTAAACCCCTCTGCCATTAAATCTTTCCTTGTTATAGTTTCTAAACTTAATAATTTGTCTAAATTTCTCATTGTTTTCTCCTTTGACTTATAGTATAAACCTCTAAAGAAAAATAGTAAAACTTTTTTTCAAAAAAGTGTTGACAAAGTGACCACAAATGATTATTATAAAAAGCACCAATTCGGAATTAGGCGAATTGGTCGCTAGTATCACACTAGCCAACCCCTTTTTATTCTTTTTTAAGAGACTGCCCTTCAGGGGGTGCAGTCTCATTTTTATTTTTTACGTGACAATAGTCAAGACAATATTTTATCTCCTTCATATTTTAATAATGAAAGGAGATAAAATATATGAATGAAAATGATATTAATAATTTAAAAGACAAATGTAGAGATTGTAAAGATAGTTGTCTTTGCGAAGTTGTTAAATGTTTAGTAAATGACTGCACAGGACCTACTGGATGTACTGGTTGTACAGGACCAAAAGGTCCTACTGGTCCTACAGGAGCAACCGGAGCCACTGGTGCCACAGGTATGCAAGGTCCTACTGGTCCTACAGGAGCAACCGGAGCCACTGGTGCCACAGGTATGCAAGGCCCTACTGGTCCTACAGGAGCAACCGGAGCCACTGGTGCCACAGGTATGCAAGGCCCTACTGGTCCTACAGGAGCAAC
>CALVQK010000005.1 GCA_944358305.1 uncultured Bacilli bacterium
CTTACTGAAATTAAATAATTATGAATATTTATCATGAATTAAATAAAGTAATAGATTATATAGAAGATAATTTAGAAGAAGATATTAGTTATGATCATATTGCGGCTATTTTAGGAGTAAATGTTTATACTGCTAGAAAGCTTTTTAGTTTGCTATGTAATAATACAATTTCTGAATATATTAGAAAAAGAAGGTTATCTTTATCTTTTTATGATTTGACGGTGAAGAACGAAAAAATAATTGATGTTGCTATTAAATATAAGTATGAGAATCCTACTTCTTTTTCAAGAGCTTTTTATAATTTTTATGGAGTTAAGCCTAGTAGGGCGAAAAAGTTAGCAGAAGGGATTAAAACTTTTCCTAAAATTGTTTTTAAAGAAGAGTTAAATGATAGTGAAGAATTAACTTATAATATTGTATCTTTAGATGAATTTACTTTATATGGTGTGGGTATAAAGACAACAGATGATAAAATTAAAGATGATGCTCCTAACTTTTTTGATGAATGTGTAGAAAAATTTAAGGAGCATCCTGATTATGGTATGGTTAAATATGAAGACAGATATAAAAGCTGTAATTATGAATATTGGTGTTTATATAAGAAAAAACTACCTGGACTTTCTAAATATATAATTCCTAAAAGTAAATGGATTGTATTTATTATTAATTCTCAAGAAGCTCCTGAAATTAGAAGAATAAGTCAAAAGTTTTATAAAACTATGTTTTTAAATTTGCAATATAATATTAGACCAATACCAGAGCTTGAATATTATCATGATGATATAACAGAATTTTTAATACCAATTGAAGACTAGTAATTGTACTAGTCTTTTTTTACGAAAATTCGTTCTATGTAAGATACTAAAATAATGTTATACTAGATATGAATACATTTGCATGCGATTAGATGCTTTCTCCTTTTTAGAAAGGAGTGGTAGTATATGACAAAAAGAGAATTATACTTGGTATTAATAATACTCCTTCTATTTGGCATAATATATATAATGTTATTATTGCAATAGAAAAGCATCTAATTCAAATGAATTAGATGCACCAACAAAAATTTAAGAAAGCATCTAACTAGCAGATGTATTCTTTTTATTTTATGAAGAATCTCTTCATATATGAATTGTATCATATTTTTTGCTAAAATAGTAGCTGTTTTTTTTAATAAATTATTACGGAAACTCGTTCTATGTAAGATACAAAAATAATGATATACTAGATATGAATACATTTATTTGGAGTTAGATGCTTTCTATAATCTTAAAATTGTAGAAAGGAGAAGGACTATGAATAACAAAGAAGATAACTTCTATGTTATAATCCTCCTATTATTATTTATAGTAATATCTTTGATTTACAATAAATAAGACATCTAATTCCTTTTGGAATTAGATGTTATCTAAAAAAACATTTTTTTGAAAGCATCTATTCTAATAGATGTATTCAATTTTATTTTATGAAGAATCTCTTCATACATGTATTGTATCATATTTTTTGATAAAATAGTAGTTGTTTTTTTATAAATTATTACGGAAACTCGTTCTATGTAAGATACTGAAATAATGATATACTAGATATGAATACATTTATTTGGAGTTAGATGCTTTCTATAATTTCAAAATTATAGAAAGGGGCAAGATATATGACTAAACGAGAGAAATCGTATTTCATAATTATCATTATTTTGCTGTTCATTATTATTACCTTGATTTATAGATAATAAAGACATCTAATTCCTTTTGGAGTTAGATGTCTTTCTCCACTTTTGAAAGCATCTATTCTAATAGATGTATTCATTTTTATTTTATGAAGAATCTCTTCATACATGTATTGTATCATATTTTTTGATAAATTAATAGACTAAAAACTGACAAAATATAAAACATAAATGTCAGTTTTTTTCTTTAGTTTTATGTTAAACTTCACTAAAGGGGAGTTTAATATGGTAGTACAATCTATATATTTAAATAAAGATAGTGTTTCTAAAGAATCTTGGCAGGAACTAATAAATTATGTATGTAAATATAATGGGTATTTTAGAAATTTTAAAATAGTTGTAGAAATATTTAATAATAAGTTAAAATATTATTTAGTTACTAAATATAGAGTTCCACCAACAATAAACTCTATGGATGATTTTTTAATAAAAGAGAATAATGTCAATATAGTAATTGATTATGAAAAAGCTACGCCTGTTGTTTTAGATGTAGATAAAAATGCTGTAGAGCTTTTTGATATTAGTAAATTAAAACATGATAGAGAACTTAAATATATTATTATAAATATAAGAGGACTAGGTAATAAGAGATTATTTAAGACTTATATGTTTTTTAAGAATAATAATGCTTATATAAGAAGAAGATTTTTGATGGCTAGACCTACTTATATACTTAGTGTTGATTTTAGTAATAATAAGAGATTTTCTTATGAGAAGAAAAATAAATATTTAAATTTAGAAAAAATATTACCACTTTTAACAAATGATAATAAAGGAATGTTTTGTGTAGATTCTTTTCCTTATTTAAGGGGAGAGTTGTTTCTAAATTATAAAGATTATGATTTTTTTAAACATTCTTTGATAATAGGAAGTAGTGGTAGTGGGAAATCTAAACTCATTAGTCTTTTAGTAAAAAATATAATGCTTAATAATAATGATGATTATAAAGTTGTTATAATTGATCCTCATGCTTCTTTACAAAATGATTTAGGAGGGTTAAGTAAGACAAGAGTTATTGACTTTTTAAATGATAAAGTTGATTTGTTTACATCTGAAAATACTGATATTGTGATAAAAAGTGAATTAATGATCTCAGTATTTAAAAATTTAATGAAAGATGGGTATAATTTAAAATTAGAAAGAGTCTTACGTTATACTATCTATTTATTATTAACTAAACAGGATTTTTCTTTTTCTAATATTAGAAAGGTTTTATTAGATTTAGAGTATAGAAATAATTTAGTAAAAGAATTAACCCCTTATTTAAATGATACAGTTATATCTTTTTTCTTAACTGAATTTAATGATTTAAAGACTAACTATTATAATGAAAGTATCTCGCCTTTGATTAGTTTTATTGATGAGATGTTGGTGTTTTCTGCTTTTGATAAGTTTGATGAAAGTGTAATTGATGCAGTTAGTGAGAATGAATTAACAATATTTTCATTAGATAGAAGTATTTTAGGTGATAGGATTGTTAAAACTATTTCTTCTTTAGTAATGGAAGAAATATTAGAAGCAGCGATAGAAAATAAAATAAATAAAAAATTACTTTTAGTTGTCGATGAAGTAGCTTTATTAGAAAATCCTATTATGGAAAGATTATTATCAGAAGCTAGAAAGTTTGGTATTTCTTTAGTCCTTGCTGAACAGTATTTTGGACAAATTAGTAAAAAATTGCAAGAATCTATTTTTGCTAATGTTATAAATTATTATGCTTTTAGAATATCAAGAGATGATGCTCTTCTTTTAAAAGATGTTTTAGATGTTAAGTTTGCTAAAACTGCTACAGAAGATGATAAAATAAATTTATTTACAGGATTAAATAATAGAGAAGTAGTAGTAAGAGTTAGTAAAGATGGAAAGATTTTGCCAGTATTTAAAGCTAAGACTACTGATTTTGAAGCAGTTCCTTTAGTTAGAGATAAGGTTAAGGTATTTACCAAAATAAAAGATGTTTCTAATAATGTTAAGTTAAGTTTATCTAATTATACAAATAAAAAATTAAAAGATATATTAGTAACTTTATCTAATAGCAGAAAAAGACATGGTGATAAAGTATGAGTGATGAAGATGCTTTAATAATAATAGATAAGATTTTTAAGGCTGTGTTTTTAATTAATAATACTAATACTTTAGAGGAAATATTAGAAAAGTATGCTTTTGATATAAAACTTCCTAGAAAAGTATATGATAGTAAAACACAGGAAGAGACTTATACTGATTTTGATAATGCTAAATTTTTTATTACTAAAGATAATATGGAGCTTGTTGATAGTACTAAAGGCTTTATGCTAGAGAAAAAGAATTTTAAAAGTTTAGATGAAATTATAAAGACATGGGAAGGTATTAATACAATAACTACCAATAGATGTTATAATTCTACTTATGTTTCTAAAAGCGATACTATTTATGACTCTAGTTATGTTTATAATTCCTCTAATTGCTCTAATTCAAAAAACATAGTGTTTTGTGATGGTTGTGGTAAAAGTGAATATTTATTAGCTTCGCAAAGAAGTGGTAGTTGTACTTTTTCAATTAGAGTAGATGATTCTAGTAATTGTAGTAATTGTTATAGTGTTATTTGTTCTAATAAAATTAGCAATTCTTTATTTATTCAAGATTGTTTTAATTTAGATGAATGTATTTTTTGCTCTCATATTGCTAATAAAAAATATTGTATTTGTAATATGCAGTTTGAAAAAAGTGAATATTTTGCTATAAAAAAGATAATAATAGAATGGATAATAAATTCTTAGTATCAACTTGCTATGTCAAGCATATTATATCTAGAATACAAATTCTTAAAAAAAAGCTTGAATTTTTTTTAAGAATATGCTAAAATTTTACTCGTATTATGGTTAGGGGGTCCTAACCTATATTAATATATTTTGAGGTGATTATAATGGGAAACAAAAAAGTAGTTTATTTAACAGAAGATGGACTTAATGATTTGAAAAATGAGTTAAGTGAATTAATAAATGAGAAAAGGCCTGCTAATATAGAGGCTATTAAAGAAGCTCGTAGTTTAGGAGATTTATCTGAAAATGCTGACTATGATGCTGCTAAAAATGAGCAAGCACAAATTGAAGGTAGAATTAAAACTATTGAGAAAATGCTTGAAAATGTAGAAATTATTAAAGATATTCCTAAGGATGTTGTTGGTCTTGGTAGTACTGTTGCTATTAAATATGTAGATGATCCTGATGATTCTGATGAATACCAAATAGTAGGTAGTCAAGAAGCTGATCCTTTTGAAGGAAGAATTTCTAATGAAAGTCCTATTGCTAAAGCTTTATTAAATCATAAAGTGGGAGATATTATTACTGTAGAAAGTCCTAATGGTAGTTATGATGTTGAAATAACAGAAATAAAATAGTCCATAGGACTTTTTTCATAAAGAAAAGATAAGGCTTTTACTTATCTTCTGTAAAATGGTGGATACATTGGATATATGGGATATACAGGAATAGGATATATTGGATAGTAGTTTGGTCTATTATTATTACCTATACTATAACCTATAACACCACCTATGATTAAGGGGATGAATCCGCCTCTATTATTATTTTGATAGAATGGTCTATTGTACATAAGACTTTCCTCCTTTGTTAGTAGTTTATGTTTACTATCTGTAGCTTGCAAAGTTTTATGCCTAAAAATTGCAAACTATTATTTTCAAAATGTTGAGTTTGTGTTACAATTAAGTTAAGTTAGAGGTGATGATTTAGATGAAAAGAAAAAGTACACAAAAGAAAAAGCAGAATTATGTAGTTTTAGTATTTATATATGTTGTCGTAATTGTCGTAGTTTTATATTTAGCTAGTTGGTATAATACTTATAAAAATTATCAAGAGGAGATACCAGTATTGCAAGATGTAGTTTCAGAGATTAATCCTTCTGAAGTCACACATTATTTGACAGAAAATCCATCACCAGTTTTATATTTATGTTCAGCAAGTGACAGTGATTGTAGGGAATTTGAAGAAAGTATAAAAGATAATTTAACAAATAATGGATATGAAGATTTGGTTTATGTTAATTTAGAAGACGTAGATGATAAAACTAGTTATGTAAATGAATTGCTTAAAGATTCTGACTTTACTATCGATAGAACTCCTTGTTTAATTAAATTTACGGAAGGTAAGGTTACAGCAGTAGAGGATGGGCTTAATGGGGCAGTTCTAACAAGAGATGAAGCGTTAAACTTTCTTGATGTTAATTTAGAAACAGGACAATAGTCTTGTTTTAGTTTAGGAGGATTTTTATGAATCATATAGTTTTATTTGAACCAGAGATACCACAAAATACAGGTAATATAATGAGAACTTGTGTAGCGACTAATACAAAGTTACATTTGATAAAACCGTTAGGTTTTTCTTTAGATGAAGCGCATCTTAAAAGAAGTGCTGTTAACTATATAGAAAAACTTGATTATGAAGTGTATGAAAATTGGGATGATTTTAAATCTAAAAATAAAGGAGTTTATTATTATTTAACGAGATATGGTAGAAAACCTCATACTAGTTTTGATTATAGTAATAAAGAAAATTTAGATTTATATTTTATTTTTGGGAAAGAGTCAACAGGTATTCCTAAAGAAATTTTAAAAGATGATTTAGATCATTGTCTTAGAATACCAATGACATCTAACGTTAGGGCTTTAAATGTTTCTAATAGTGTAGCGATTGTTATATATGAAGCATTAAGACAACAAAATTTTAATGATTTGTTAAGGGAAGAGCCTGATGGTAGTGATGGAGGACCTTTTAAAGGAGCGGATTATTTAGAAAGATAGTTGTATTTATTAATTGCTTACTTGAAAAAACATTTGACAAATGTTTGATATTGTGATAAAATGTCAGAACGCAGTAAGAAAGGAGCAATTAATGGATAAATTTCGTTATCAAATTAGAACGGAAACTACGCAACGTTTGGCAGATGCTAGATGTGGAAAGCTTGAGTATCATATTATAACAAAACAACCATATGTAGTTAGTCAAAGCGAAGCGAGTGTTCAAGAAACTTTAAAAGTTTCTCCAAGTTCTATAAATGATAAACCTTTTGACCTTGAAGAATTTTTAAGGAAAACTGAAGGGAAAAGTTATGAATATGTACAATCAACTGTAGATATGCATTATGGCAATAGAAAAAGATAATCGTTTTAGTAAGCGATTATCTTTTTTAGTTGATTTTTTAAGCTGCTTGTTTATCTTGTTTTCTTAAACTTCTAATTTCTCTTGCACTCATTCTAATTTTAGTTCCATCTTCAAGTCTGATTACTTGTAAATTTGGTTTTTGTTGTTTTTTAGTAGCATTTAAAGCATGTGATCTACTATTTCCAGTTAAAGGCTTTTTGCTAGTAACTTTTTTTGCCATAATAATTCCTCCTTTACTAAACGTTTCTGCTTTATAACTTTATCATAAATATAATATAAAGTCAAATAAAATCTATTAAATTTATTGACTGTGCGTACGAACGTATGATATAAATGAAGAAAGGAGAGTGATTAAATGTATAACTTATTATATGTTAAGAGTAATTACTCTTTCCTTTCTAGTCTTCTAACAATAGATGATATTATTAATTATAATGTAGAAAATAAGCGAGGTTCTGCTGTTATCTGTGATGATAATATGTATGGTACTATGGAATTTATTAAGAAGTGTAGTTTAAAAAATATAAAACCAGTTATTGGGTTAGAAGTTTCTATTAATAATTATAAAATACTATTGTATGTAAAAAATTATCAAGGTTATCTTAATTTGATTAAGATATGTACAATGCAAAATGATCATACTTTGACTATAGATAGTCTTATTAGATATAAAGATAATCTTTTTTGTTTAGTGCCTTATAGTAGTTTAGACTTTTATTTAAAGTACAAAGATAAGTTTCAAGATATTTATCTTGGTTTTAGTAATAAAAAAGAAGAGACAGAATGTTTAGTTATTACTAATAATATTATTTATTTAAAACCTTGTTTATATAAAGATAAGCAGGATAGTGATTATTTAAAATATCTTTATTTAATTAGAGATGGGAAGACTTTAAATGATAATATTACTTATGATGTTTTAGATAAAGAATTGAATGTAACTGATATTATTAATACTTATGAAAATGTAGGATTACTTAATACTTTAAAAATGGTAGATAGTTGTAATTTAGAGTTTCCTAAAGCTAGTTTATTACTTCCTATATATGAATGTCCTAAGGGAGTAGATGCTTCTATTTATTTAGCTTCATTAGCAAAGGCAGGACTTAAAAAACGTCTTAATAATAATCTTAGTAAACCTTATCTAGAAAGATTGATTTATGAACTTAATATAATTAATGAAATGGGTTTTGCTAATTATTTCCTTGTTGTTTATGATTTTATTAGATATGCTAAAAAGAAAGGGATATTAGTGGGACCAGGTAGGGGTAGTGCTGCTGGTTCTTTAGTAGCATATTCCTTAGGTATTACAGAAATAGATCCTTTAAAGTATAATTTGTTATTTGAAAGATTTTTAAATCCAGAACGTAAAACGATGCCAGATATAGATACAGATATTCCTGATATATATAGAGATGATATTATTTCTTATGTTACTAATAAATATGGTAAAAAAAGAGTATCAGGTATTGTTACTTTTGCAACTCTTGCCGCTAAACAAGTGTTAAGAGATGTTTCACGTATTTTTAGTGTACCTTTATATAAAGTCGATAGATTAACTTCTTATATTCCTGCTATGTCTCATAGAAAGTTAAGTGATTTTTTTAATGAGAATAATAGTTTTAGAGAATATATAAACAGCGATGAAGTCTTATCAAAAGTTTATAAAGTGGCATGTGTTTTAGAAGGATTTCCGAGGCAAATTGGGACTCATGCTGCAGGTATTGTTATGTGTAAGAAAGATTTAGATGAAGTTATACCACTTACTAAGAATGATGATATGTATTTGACCGGATATTCTATGAATTATTTAGAAGAGTTAGGCCTTTTAAAGATGGATTTCCTTGGAATTAGAAATCTTACTATTATTATGAATGTTATAGATATGGTTTTAAAAAATAGAGGTATAAAAATAGATTTTAATAATATTCCTTTAGATGATAAAGAAACTTATGATTTATTTACAAGAAGTGATACAAGTGGTATTTTTCAGTTTGAATCTAGTGGGATGAGAGGTTTTCTTAGAAAACTTAAACCTAGTAATTTTAATGATTTAGTAGCAGCAATTGCTTTATTTAGACCTGGTCCTGCTGAAAATATTGATTTATATATTGCAAGAAAAGAAGGACGTGAGCGGGTGATTTATCAAGATAAGTCTTTAGAAGGGGTATTAAAAGATACTTATGGAATTATGATTTATCAGGAACAGATAATGCAAGTAGCACATATATATGCTGGTTATACTTTAGGAGAAGCGGATATTTTAAGAAGAGCGATTAGCAAGAAAAAAGTAGATGTTTTAAAGAATGAAGAAAGTAAATTCTTAGAAAAGTCTAAATCATTAGGACATGATGATGCCACTTCTAAGACAATATTTGCAAGTATTATGAAATTTGCTGGTTATGGTTTTAATAAATCTCATGCAGTTGCTTATTCTCTTGTCGCTTATAAAATGGCTTATTTAAAGGTTCATTATAAATTAGAGTTTTATGCTAACTTACTTAATAATGTAATAGGTGCTAGTTCTAAAATGCAAGAGTATTTAAGAGAAATAAGAAGTCATGATTTAAAAGTGTTAAAACCTGATATAAATAAAAGTTCTAATAAGTTTGTTATTAATGATAATAATATAATATTTCCTTTTTCTACTATTAAAGGTGTAGGAAGCAGTGTTTCTAGTTTAGTGTTAAAAGCAAGAAATGAAGAATTTACAGATATATATGATGCCTTTTCTAAATTAGTTAGAGCAGGAGTTACAAAAAAACAATTAGAATCTTTAATTAATGCTGATGCTTTTAGAAGTTTTGGGTTTAATAAGAAGACTCTTATTACCAATTTAGATAGCTTAGTTAATTATGGTACTTTGACTGTTGATTTAGATGAAAGTTTAGTATTAAAGCCGGAGATAATTTTAACTAATGAGTTTCCTAATAATGTTTTATTAGAACAGGAAGAGGATTGCTTTGGTTTTTATATTAGTAATCATCCTGTTACTACTTATAAAAGTAAGTATAAAAATATTGTTAGTATTGGGATGACCAGCAATTACTTTAATAGAATAGTCAATGTTATGGTTATGGTAGAGAAAATTAAGGCAATCAAGACGAAGAAAAATGAGGATATGGCTTTTATTACTGCTAGTGATGAAACTGGTTCACTTGACTTTATTTTCTTTCCAAGAATATATAAATCTAATATGGAAATTAAAAAAGGGGATATTTGTATTTTTACAGGTACAGTTGAAAAAAGATATGATGAATTACAGAT
Organism: uncultured Bacilli bacterium; assembly: GCA_944358305.1. Classification (GTDB taxonomy): domain Bacteria; phylum Bacillota_I; class Bacilli_A; order RF39; family UBA660; genus Onthousia. The sequence continues at coordinate 10,150 of CALVQK010000005.1, forward strand.
CGTAGTTAATAAAGTAGAGTTAATAAGGAGAAATGATGAAGAAGAATAGTTTATTAGTAATTATTTTAGTTAGTGTTTTGTTAGGACTTGATTTATTGATAAAATATTTAGTTAGTAGTTATTTAACTAGTGTTAATATTATTGATAATTTCTTTTCCTTAACGTATGTTTTAAATGATGGGGCAGCCTTTTCTCTTTTTGCTAGTAGAACTTATATTTTAATTCTTATCGCTTTAATATGTCTTTTGTTTATTGTTTATGAGCTAAAAAATAATTTGGATGATAGAGTACTTAGTGTTGGATATTCTTTAGTTCTTGCTGGACTTTTAGGTAATTTTATAGATAGATTAATAGATGGTTATGTTGTTGATTATTTATCTTTTAGAATATTTAGTTTTAATTATCCAGTTTTTAATTTAGCAGATATATTAATTGTTTTAGGAATAATTATTGTTATAATTAAAGAAATTTTAAAGGAAAGAGGTAAAAGAGATGAAGTTAGAAGTAAATAATGAAGGGAATAGACTTGATAGTTATATTGCTTCAAACAGTGATTTATCTAGGAGTAGAGTAGCTAAGCTAATTAGTGATAATAAAGTACTTGTTAATGGCAAAGAGAAAAATGCTAGTTATAAAGTAAAACTAGGAGATGTTATTGAAGTTAGTGTCGATGAAGAGATAAATTTTGATGACTTACAGCCTACTAATATTCCTCTTGATATTGTTTATGAAGATGAATATTTAATGATTATTAATAAAGAAAGTGGCCTTGTAGTTCATCCTGCTCCAGGTCATATTACTGATACTTTAGTTAATGCTCTTTTATATCACTCTAAAGTTAGTAAAGATGGGACTTTTAGACCTGGTATTGTTCATCGCCTTGATAAAGATACTAGTGGTTTAATGGTAGTTGCTAAAGATGCTAAAACTATGGAACTTTTAAGTGAGATGATAAAAAATAAAAAGATAGAAAGACATTATCTTGCTATAGTTGACGGGGTTATAATGCATGAGACAGGAACAATTGATGCTCCTATTGGAAGAGATGAAAATAACAGACAAAAGATGGCAGTAACATCTCATAATAGTAAAGAGGCAATTACTAATTTTAAAGTGTTAAAAAGATTTAAAAATAATACTTTAATAGAGTGTATCTTAGAGACGGGTAGAACTCATCAGATAAGAGTACATCTAAACTACATTAAACATCCGGTTAGTAATGATCCTTTATATGGTAATCATAAAAATGTAACAGAGTTTGGACAAATGTTACATTCTAAAAGTATTAGGTTTATTCATCCTATTACAGGTAAAGAGTTGTATTTTGAGCAAGTTCCTCCTTTAGAATTTTTAGATTATTTAAAGAGTTTGGAGAATAGTGATAATGAATGAAGTTAACATACTTGCTGATTATATTTCTTTAGATAAGACGCCTAAGTCATGGCTTAATTGTTTTGGTGATATTAAAGGTAATTATAGAAGTGATTGGTTAGAAAAGTATGATTTTGATAATATTTTAAATTATTATGGCTTAGATAATGAGTTTAAAAAAAGATTATTTAAGGAACTTGATCTTTTAAAACAAGATGAAAAATTGAACTTTATATGTTTTATTATGCATTATATTTTATTTAAAGCATCACTTAAAGATTATAATGATATTTGGTCTTGGCAATTTACTAAAGATACTTTTAAAAATCATGGTAGTTTTATGATTCCTGTAATTGCCTTGCTTTGTGGTTATGAATTTCATGTTAAGAATATGCAGGAAAGAGGTTATGACGACGAACAAATAAGTATTCAAAAATATAATATTAGGAATGTTTGTCTAAATGACAGAAAAATATATAATATTGATGGTATTAGGTTTAGTCAAATGATTTGGGGTTCTTTCTTTATGAAAGGATACTTAATTCAAGTTGGTAGATTGCAGTATGAATTTGATGATAATCCTTTAAAAATAAAGAAATATATTAAGGAAAGTTGTTGCTTTGTTTATATACATATTCCAAAGGGAGATGATTTAAAGGAAGAAGATGTGAATGCTTCATTAAATAATGCAGATAAGTATATTAGAAAATATTTTAAAGAATCCCTAGATAGAAAAATTGTTTATTATACAGAGAGTTGGTTATTAAGTCCTGAATTAAAAGAAAGTCTTCTTAATAGTAGCAATATAATTAAGTTTCAAAATAAATTTGATATAGTAGAATCTGAAGAAAATATAAAAGATTTTTTAAATTTTGTTTTTAATGATGTTTTAGATGATATTAAATATGATCAATTGCCTGAAAATACAAGTTTGCAAAAAGCACTAAAGAAGAAGATATTAAATAAAGAAAAGTTGCATTTAGGTTTAGGTATTCTTAAGAAGGAGTGATTTTATATGAATATAAATAGTAAAGAATTTTTAGAGTTTTTAGTGAAAGCTAAGAAAGGGACCTATGCTAATAGTGATGCCCCTAAAGTTTTACCTAGCAGATTAAAGTCAAAAGATTATGAGTTTACAGATAGTAATTTTACTTATCATGATACTTATTTTGGCGGAGTTAAGTTTATGGGTGAAGAAGTAGTATATTATAAAGATAATATTTTATGGGGAATGAACTATTATGGGATTACAATAGATCCTAGTTTAACAGAAGAAATGATGGATAAAGTCTTAAGAGTAGCTCTTATGAAAGTAGGAGAAGATAGGAGTGTTATTCCGGTTAGAGGTCCTAAAGAATTTGTAAATGATGATTACCTTTATACCTTTAACGTAGATGGTGATATGGAAAAATTTGTAGGTACTGAACAAATATATAAAGGTAAAAAATTAATCTATGAATTAAAATGTCATGGCGGTATAATTAAATAGGAGAAGTTGCTTATGAGTAAAATGATTGTTATGGATATGGATGGAACATTATTACGTTCAGATGGAACCTGTTCCAAAGAAGTAGAAGAATATTTAAATAAATTAAAAGAAGATGGGAATATTATAGTGCTTGCAACAGGAAGGTGTTTTGAAGAGGTTATGGCGTCAGTTGATAATGCCTTTTTTGCTAATTATATTATTAGTCATACTGGAAGTGTAATTTATGATGTTTCAAAAGAAAAGTTTATTTTTAAAAGTAAAATATCTGAAAATATTGTAAATGAAATAGTATCTTTATATGATGAGAAAACTATAGAACGTATTTCTTTTGTTACTTTAAATAAATATAATCGTTTTACTTTAGACTATTATCAAGACAGTAAGTTTGTTCATATGATTTCAGATGTTAAAGAATTAAAAGATATTTGTAATGACGTATTTAATATTTGTATCCGTTTAAAACAAGATAATTATGTTAATACTCTTATAGATGAAATGAAAATGGAATTTAAAGATTTAGATTTTATTGTTATGCAAGATTCTTTTGGTAGTGATAAGAGAATTGAGATAGTTCCTAAGGGGGTTAGTAAAGCTGCTTCTATAGATAAGTTAGTAAAATTAGAATCTATGGATAGAAAAGATGTTATATGTTTTGGAGATGGACTTAACGATATAGATATGCTTGAATATTCTTCTGTTAGTGTAGCGATGGGTAATGCTTTAGAAGATGTGAAAAATGTTTGTAAATATGTTACAGATACTAATGATAATGAGGGAATTATGACATTTTTAAAAAAATATTTGGGTGATTAATATGAAAGTACTTAGTTTGACTGAACCATATGCAACATTAATTAAACTTGGTAAAAAAACAATAGAAACTAGAAGTTTTAAAACTAATTATAGGGGAGAGTTGTATATTCATGCTAGTTCTACGAAAATTCCTAAAGAATGGAAAAATAATGAAGAATTGATGAATCTTGTTAAAGATAGTGATCTATCCTTTGGTTATATCATTTGTAAATGTAAATTAGTAGACTGTATTTATATGGATGAAGAGTTTTTAAATAAAATAAAAAAAGATAAACTGGAGTTTATTTGTGGTGATTATCGAGTTGGTAGATATGCTTGGATTTTAGAAGATATTAAAGTATTAGATAAGCCTCTATTTGCTAAAGGAAAGTTAGGTATTTGGAATTATGAAGAAGGTATTAGTAAGTGATTATGATGGAACTTTTTATAGGGATGATATAGAAATTAAGAAAAATATTGAAATGGTAAATAAATTTAGAGCTTTAAATAACTTATTTGTTATTGCAACAGGTAGAAGTTATGTTGATTTAAAGATAATGATAGATAAATATAAGATACCATATGATTATTTGATTTTGAATCATGGAGCTTTAATTTTATCTAAAGATTTAAAAGTACTTAATATATTTTCTTTAGATGAGAGAATTGTTAAGGATATTTTAAATTATGTTAGTAATAGTAAAATCGTTGATGAGATAATACTTATAGATACTTTTAATAAGAATGTAAAAGACACTACTTGTATAGTTAAAATTATGCTAAAGTTATATAATTTTGATCAAGCTCGAGAAATTAAAAATGTTATAGATAGAGATTATACTAATATAAAAAGTTATTTTGTAAAGGAAGATGATCATTATTTGGTAGAAATTGTTTCCATTAAAGCTAGTAAATCTTTTATGATAGAAGAGATACTTAATAAAGAAAAGATAGTAAAGACTAATGTTTTTGCTATAGGTGATGGTATTAATGATATAGATATGCTTAAGAACTATAATGGTTATAGAATTAAAAATTCTTGCAGAGAATTGTATCCTATTACTTCTAAAATAGCTTTTTCTGTGGGTGATTTAATTAGTAATATTATTTAATTATTTGGTAATTTTTGTAATGTATTTATTTCTATTGTAAATTATGATAGAATATATATCGGAGGAGATCTCTATGGAAGAACATGTTATAGATATGAATGAAAAAAATACTCTAGCCATGAAACTTTTGCATTACTTTATTACAGAAAAAGGATATACTCCAATAATATTACAAGGTGCTGAAGATGAGATTTGGCTTGAAAATTTAGATGAAGATTATAAAGTAGTTAGATTAGTTATGAGATATATTCATAATGATGAACAATATAAATTTGATGTTTTTAAGACAAATAGAATTTTAAGAAAAATTAAGAAAAAAACATTGTCATTTAAATTAAATACTTTAAGCATATTTTTAGATCTTGGGGGTAGTGTTAATTTAGATGAATTTAAAACTGATAATATAACAGCGGTTGAAGTACATGAAGATTCTGATGTTAAGAAAAATAAATTATTAAAGTCTGTTTTTCCTGATTTATCTCGTAAATTAAAATTTAGTGAAGAGGGAATAGAGTTATTTATAAAAGTTACTAATGATATAAATGATCATAATAAAAAAGATCAAGAAAAAGTTGCGGATGTATTTGCACCTAAAAAACCTATAGTTACTTATGCTTTAATTATAATTAATTTATTTGTATTTTTATTTCCAACTTTTATGGGAAACTTTGATGAAGTAACAGCATATTTAGGTTCTTTTGGGCCATTTGTTAAGATGGGACAATATTATAGACTATTAACAGCAGCTTTTGTTCATGCTAATCTTGCTCATTTACTATTTAATATGTATGCATTATGGATTATAGGAATGCAGCTTGAAAGTTTTATTGGTAAATGGAGATTTTTAGTAGTTTATTTATTTAGTGCAGTTTGTGGTTCCTTATTATCAGTGGTAATTACACCAGATGCTTTAAGTGTAGGTGCTAGTGGTGCTATATTTGGTTTGCTTGGTGCTTTACTATATTTTGGATATCATTATCGTATTTATTTAGGGACAGTTATTAAAAGTCAAATTATTCCTCTTATTGTTATTAACTTATTATTAGGTTTTATGGTTCCTGGTATTGATAATGCTGCTCATATAGGTGGCTTAATTGGTGGAGCTTTAATGATGATTGCTGTAGGAGTTAAATATAAGAGTAGTAAGTTTGAACAGATTAATGGTTTAATTGTTAGTTTAATCTTTTTAGGATTTTTAGCATATATGGCTTTGTTTGCCTAAAGGAAATTAGGTTTATACCTAATTTTTCTTTAATATTTACTACGAACTAAAGTTTTATTAATAAGAAGCATAAAGGTTATAGCAAGGTTTGCAAAAAGAGGTGATAGAATGATAGCAGGTGTTTTAGTTGAAGTAACAAATAAAAGTGTAGATAGAATATTTGATTATATTATTCCTAAAGAATTGGAAACTAAAATAAAAGTTGGGAAAAGAGTACTTGTTCCTTTTGGTTCTAGATCTTTATTAGGTTTTGTTTTAGAAATAAAACAAGTAAGCGATGTTAATAATTTAAAAGAGATATATGATGTTATAGATGATGAAGTAATACTAAATAAAGAATTATTAGAATTAGGACAGTATTTACATAAAACAACTCTTGCATCCTTAATTAGTTGTTATCAAGTTATGCTTCCTAAAGCTTTAAAAGCTAGTATTAAAAGTAATGTTAATAAAAAATATAGAAAAGTTTATTATTTGAATGATTTTTCTAATAAGAAAATAACGGAGAAACAACAAAAAGTTATAGATTTATTTAAAGATAAGGATAAATTGAATCGAGATGAGTTGAAAGATGTTTCTTTATCTATTCTTAATACTTTGGTAAAGAAAGATATTTTAAGAGTAGAGGAAGAGGAAGTTTATAGACTAGATTATGAGAAAAAAGATCAAAAAATAAAAAAACTTACATCTTTGCAAGAGTCATGTGTTAATAATATCTTAAGTACGGAAAAATTAGTCTCTTTACTTTTTGGAGTTACTGGTAGTGGTAAGACGGAAGTATATATGGAGTTAATAGCTAGATATCTTGAGAAAGGTCTTAAGAGTATTGTTTTAGTACCGGAAATATCTTTAACACCTCAACTAATTAAGAGGTTTCAAGAAAGATTTGGAGAAAGAATAGCTTTGTTACATAGTTCTTTATCTGATGGAGAAAAGTATGATGAATATAGACGAATTGTAAGAGATGAAGTTGATATTGTAATAGGTGCTAGAAGTGCTGTTTTTGCACCTATTAAAAATCTGGGCCTTATTATTATAGATGAGTGTCATAGTGATGCTTATAAACAAGAAAATAATCCTAGGTATAATGCTAAAGAAGTAGCGATAAAACGAGCAGAAGTAAATAATGCTAAAGTTGTTTTAGGTAGTGCTACACCAATGCTTGAAGAATATGCTAGAAGTTTAAAGAATGTTTATAATCTTGTAACTTTAAAAAGTAGGGTTAATGGCAGTTTGCCTAAAGTAGAGTTAATTGATATGAATAAAGAAATTAAACGGTCTAAAGGGCATTTTTCGCTACCTTTAATTAAAGAAATTAATAGTGTTATCGAAAAGGGCGAGCAAGTAATACTTTTGTTAAATAGAAGGGGATATTCATCTTTTGTTACTTGTTCTAATTGTGGAGAGAGTATTAAATGCCCTAACTGCGATATTACTTTAACATATCATAAAAGCAGTAATATTTTAAGATGTCATTATTGTGGTTATGCTACTAAATATCAGGTTACTTGTCCTAGTTGTCATGAGAATTCTTTAAAGGATTTAGGAGTAGGCACTGAAAGAATCGAAGAAGAGCTTAATACTATTTTTCCTAATTATAAAGTAATTAGAATGGATGTTGATACTACTAGTAGAAAAGGGGCTCATAAGAAAATGATAGATGCTTTTAGTAGGAGGGAAGCAGATATTTTACTTGGAACGCAAATGGTTGCCAAAGGACTTGACTTTCCTAATGTTACTTTGGTGGGAGTTATTAATGCGGATACCTCTTTAATGTTACCTGACTTTAGAAGTAGTGAGAAAACTTTTGCTTTGCTTAATCAAGTAGCAGGAAGAGCGGGTAGAAGTTTAAAACCTGGTAAAGTTATATTTCAAACATATAATGAAGACCATTATGCCATTAAATATGCAAAAGAAAATGATTATGAATCTTTTTACAAAGAGGAAATGAAAGCAAGAAAACTAATGAAATATCCACCATATTATTATTTGGTTTCTTTAAATATATCTAGTAAAGATAGTAAACAAGCTTTGATAGAAGCAAAAAAATGTGAAAAGGTTTGTCTTAAATATTTAGATAAAACTATTATATTAGGACCTAGTCCTGCTACTGTATTTAAAAAACAAAATATTTATCATTATCAGTTAATACTTAAATATCAGTATCAAGATAATATATATGAGGTATTAGAGAAATTAGTAGAATATTATGTATCTATTAGTAAAGTTAATTTAGAAGTTGATTTTAATCCTATTCATTTGTAGAATAAAAATATCTTTTATGATATTGTAAATATGTAAGAGAAATTTCATAAATAAAAAAAGAGAGCATTCAATGTCTTAAGTGTTGAGTGCTTCTCTTGTAACGGGTTCGCACCTAATTAAACAGAGTGTGTTTGTTAGGTGCTTGATTTTTGTTTTATATGAATATTATTTAAATTAGATCTGACTATTCAATAAAGTCGAATAAATTATTAATGACAATTTATGGTAAAACATTGCAATGATTCTTGACATTATTTCTTATAATAAGTAGAATATTAAAGCATTTTAAGAAAGGATGATTAGATTGAATATTAATGATTTTAGATATAAGGAATGGAGAGAATTATTAGAAAACGAATATGGTAGGGATTATATGATGGCTGTAGCTAAGTTAAGTGCTAAAGATGCTTATACTGCAGAAGGGTCTTTAAAGAAGGCTTATACTTTAACAGAAGCTGAACATATTGCTTTACTTAAACATCATGAGGAGCCATATAGAAGGTTTCTTGACGATGTTTCTAAATATACTAAAGAAGTAGCAGAGCTATATAAATATAATCAAGGTAAAGATGTAACTTGGGAAATAGTTGGTGTAGACTATAATGGAGTATTTTTAGTAGAAAAATATGGCGTTGCAGTGTATAAGCAAGCTAATGATGAAGTACCATATAAACCATATAGTAATGAACGAGATTTTTTAAATGCTAATAGAAAGTTAGGCCATTTAGTGCATGAGGGTATATCTGCTTCTTCAGTAATTGATTTAGACTTATTACAAAAATCGCTTGCTAGTAAAGGGATTCCTTCTTATATTGATTATGAAGAAAAAGTTTTCCATTTTAATGCTATTAACCATGTTAAAAAGAAGACGCAAGATATAGGTTAGATACTTGCATAAACATAACATTTATGATATTATGAATATGTAAAGAAAATTTGCATAAACTAAAAAAGAGGAACATTTGATTTGCTAGCGAATGTCTCCTCCGTTTAATTAGGTTTGGACACTCTTCTCAAAAGTTGATTAGAGTGTCGTTATTTATATTTTAATTGCAAGTATTAATAAAGCAAGACTAATTAGGATAAGAGGAAGTTGTTTTAATATAAAAGTTTTTAACTTCATTTCCTTCTACCTCCTTTCTGGAGGTACGACACTCATATCAAATGTTCCTTGTACATATAGTATCATATTGTAATCTATATAACAATCGAACAAGAGTTAATTTTAATTGTTAATTTATGGTAATAAAGGGTTTAGATATTCTAACTTCTTTTTTTTGACATAAAATTTATTAGGTGATATTTTATGTTGTTTAATTTATTTGATAGTTTAAGAGGCTTTTTTACTTTTACAGCTAGTTATTCTAATCAAGTTTTTAAAGAGCCACTATCAAAAGAAGATGAAGAAGAATGTATTAAAAAGATGGGAGAAGGTGATCTTTTAAGCCGTAATAAATTAATTGAACATAATCTTAGATTAGTTGCGCATATTGTTAAAAAATTTGATTATAAAAATGTTGATCAAGATGATCTTATTAGTGTGGGAACAATTGGCCTTATTAAGGGAGTAGATACTTTTGTTCCTAATAAAGGAAATCGTTTAACTACATACTGTGCTAAATGTATTCAAAATGAGATATTAATGTATTTTCGCGCTAATAATAAGAATAATAAAAATATATCTTTAAATGAACCAGTAGGTTTTGATAAAGAAGGGAATGAAATATCAATACTTGATGTTATAAAAGCACCTAGACCTGACTTTATAGAAGAAATTAATTTGAAAGACAATGTTAAACTCTTAAATGATTATTTAAAAGTTTTAAGTAAAAGAGAAAGAGAGATAATAGTTAAACGTTATGGCTTAGAAGGAAATGATTTTTGGACTCAGAAAATGATTGCAGATAAGCTTAATATTTCTAGAAGTTATGTATCGCGGATTGAAAAGAGAGCTTTAACTAAGATACTGAGAGAGTTTATTAAAAATAACAAGTATAATGATGAAGATTTCAGTTAAAAATATTAGTGTGTTGTTAATTATCTTTTAACTTGATATACTAATATTAGGAGTGAAATTATGCAAAGGAAAATAAAGAAAAGACGTATTTCTAAAGGTACTATTTTTTTAAATGTTATTTTTAGTTTTGTATTTGTCTTTTTGTTTTTCCTTTTTTTATTTGTACCTAAGGTATATTTAAAGGGTGATTATATTGTTAATATTAATGTAGGATCTGTCTATCATGATAAAGGGGTTAAAACTTTAAAAAAGATAAAAACTATTAATGAGGTTGATACATCTAAGATAGGAAGTTATGAAGTTAAATATATTTATAGAGATAATTTGTTTAAGTATAATTTTAGTAGAATAGTTAATGTTAAAGATTTAGAAAAACCTAAAATAGTTTTAGAAGGCGAAGATGTAGAATATTATTGTCCTAACGGAAAGTATCAAGAAAAAGGTTTTAAAGCTTATGACAATGTTGATTTGGATATTACTGATAAAGTTAAGATAAAACATGAAAAAGATAACATTACTTATGAAGTTGAAGATAGTAGTGGTAATAGAACTAAAATTATAAGAAAACTTAGAGAAGAAGATGTAGAAGCTCCTAGTATTAGTTTAAATGGTGATGATAATGTGTTTATTTCTCTTAATGAATCTTATAATGATACAGGCGTTTTAGTAACTGATAATTGCGAAGGCGATTTATCTTCTAAAGTTAAAGTAACTAATGAGGTTGATACGACTAAAATAGGCGATTATAAAGTTATTTATGAAGTAGAAGATAGTAGTAATAATAAGAGTAAAATAGAAAGAAATATTAAGGTTAGAGAGCCTTTAAAAGCTAATACAATTTATCTTACTTTTGATGATGGACCAAGAGATGGTACTACGGATAAGATATTAGATATTTTGAAAGAAAAAGATGTTAAAGCAACATTCTTTGTTACTAATAATGGTAGTGATCTTTTAATTAAAAGGATTGTTACAGAAGGACATTCTATTGGTATTCATACAGCTAGTCATAAATATGATATTATCTATGCTTCAGCAGAAAATTATTTTAATGATTTAGAATTAGTCCAAAAAAGAATTTATGATAATACAGGTGTTGCTACAAAATTAATTAGATTTCCAGGTGGATCTAGTAATACTATTTCTAAAAAGTATAGTGAAGGGATTATGAGTACTTTAACTAGAGAAACTTTAGATAAAGGTTATCAGTACTATGATTGGAATATTGATAGTGGTGATTCATCTTTTGCTACTAATTCTCATAAATTATATAATAGTGTTATAAATAGTTTATCTCACGATAAGTATAATGTAATTTTAATGCATGATACAAAAACTTATACAAGAGATGCTCTTTCAAAAATAATAGATTATGCTAAAAGTGAAGGATATAGTTTTGATGTTTTAGATATAAATAAAATGCCTTTAAGACAAAAGGTAAATAACTAGAAAAACTTAAAAAAATATTATATACTAGTTATAAGGGGTATAAAGAGTTATAGAGAGGTGTAGTCTATGAGTAAATATTTACCTGATATTTATAGGAAGAATATTTTTGATATTGACTATAATAAATTAAAGAAAAAGGGAATTAAATGTTTAATTTTTGATTTAGATAATACCTTAGCTTTAATTGATTCTGTTAAAGTAGATGTTAAAGTTAAAGAATTAATTACTAAACTAAAAAAAGATTTCTTAGTAGTTATAGTATCTAATAGTCCTAAAAAACGAGTTTTAAAGTTTAGTAGTGATTTAGAAGTTGATTCTTATCCATTTGCATTAAAGCCTACTATTAGAACACTAAAGAAAATAAAATCTAAATATAATTTAGAATCTAAATCTATTGCAATTATAGGGGATCAATTTATTACTGATATGGGATATGGCTATAAAGGAAAAATTACAAAAATATTTGTAGATCCTCTTGCTACTAAAGATTTAAAGATTACTAATGTTAATAGGTATTTAGAAGAAAAGATTATGAATAAATATGATAAAAATAATCTTTTCAAGAAAGGAAATTATTATGAATGATGAGAAGTATTGTCTTGGATGTGGGGTTAAACTTCAAGACGAAAATGTTTTATCTGAGGGGTATACGACTAGTTTAGATAAAGATTATTGTCAAAGATGTTTTAGAATAAAAAATTATGGAGAGTATCAAGTAGTTACTAAGAGTAATGATGAATATATAGAGATTCTTAAAAGTGTAGGAGAAACTAAAGATTTAGTTCTTTATATAACAGATTTACTTAACTTAGAAGAAGATCTTAAAAGAATAAGAGATATTATTCCTAATAAGATGATATTAGTTTTAAATAAAAAAGATGTTTTACCTAAGTCAGTAAAAGATGAAAAGATAATAGAGTATTTTAATAAGTATGATAATGAATTTTCTAAAGTAGTAGTTATAAGCAGTGAGAAAAATTATAATATAGATTATTTGTTAAAACAAATAAAACTATATCAAACTACTAATAATGTTTATGTAGTTGGTCATACTAATGCAGGTAAGAGTACTTTGATTAATAAACTTTTGAGAAATTATTCTACTAGTGATAGAGAACTTACTATATCACCACTTCCTTCTACTACTTTAAATACAGTTAAAATAGAAATTAATGAATATTTAACACTTATAGATACTCCTGGACTTCTTGATAGTGGTAGTATAGTTAATTATATAAATGATGATGATTTTAAGAAAATAAATCCTAAGAAAGAAATAAAGCCTAAGACTTTTCAAGTTAAGAAAGGGCAAAGTATTATTGTTGATAAGTTTTTTAGGATAGATTATGTAGAAGGTGAGAAAAATAGCTTTACTTTTTATGTTTCTAATAATTTAAAAGTAAGAAGAATCTCTAGTAAGCATGATGATTTAAAAGATTTACAGAAAAGAACTTATGAGATGGGATATAATGAAGATTTATGTGTTAATGGGTTAGGCTTTATTAAGATGGTTAATAAGGGTACTGTTAATATTTATTTAGATTCTAGAGTGAGTACTTATAAAAGAGATAACTTAATTTGACAAGGAATTTTCCTTGTTTTTAGTGCGGATTCTATGTGTTAAAGAAAAGTGTAAATATGTCGAATATTTTTATTGAAAGGGTCTGCTTATTATGGTAATATTGAGTTAACTATAATAGAAAGAGGAGATATAAATATAGAAATGAATATATTTTATCTTTTATTTATAAGGGCTTTGGGTGTTAGTCTTTATTAATATTATAGAGGAAGAAGGAGAGGTAAAAGTGAAAAGACGTGAGAATGTAGTAATAATAGTAATATTAGTGTTAATGCTAGTAGCAATAATAGGTGTAAGTTATGCAGCTTTTAGCTTTAGTCAGCAAGGTAATACACCAAATACAATAACAACAGGATCAATAACAATGACATATACAGAAAGTGATAATAAAATAAGTTTGAATGGGGCCTTACCAACAACAGATAAGACAGGAACAGTAAGATTAACAGCAGGAGAATATTTTGATTTTAATGTTTCAAGTCAAATAACAGGTGATGTAAATATCAATTATGAGATAAGCGCAAAAGAAGTAGGAGATGGGACGATAGACGGTTCTAATATCAAACTTTATCTAACCAAACTTAATGATGATGGAACTGAAGAAGCCCTAATGGTACCAGAAGTATATAATGTAGAGGCTAATGCTAATGATTATACAGGTCGTCCTTCAGGAGAGATGAGTTTATATACAAGTAGCATGAACTCTAGTGAATCTAATAATTATAGACTTAGAATGTATGTAGATGAAGGATATAATCCTCAAGGAGATGGAGGTAACCTAACCTTTACAGTACAGATAAATGTGTATGGAAAAGCAGGGGACAAGTATGTACCTGAGACAACACAAGATATACTTGAAGATAATGAAGTACAAGTAGAAAAAACGCAGATGTTTGATTATGCCAGTAATGGTAGTTATTTAGAGTCTTTTACACAGCAAGCACCTCAATATGGAACTGATCCTAGTCAGATTACTAGTGGTGTTTATAGTATAGAAGATGCAGATGGAACAAGTTATTATTATAGAGGAAATGTAACAAATAATAATGTTCAATTCGGCGAATATACAGAAGATTATTATGTATATGATGATGGATATGGTTCTTATTATCAAAGCTTAGAAAGTTGTTTAGAAGCTAATGGTGGTAGTGCAGATTGTACTCGAGTTAAGTTAGCGTCAGCTGGTGATAAAATGTACTGGAAGATAGTAAGAGTAAATGGGGATGGAAGCTTAAGACTAATATATAATGGAACAAGTGCAACACCTGATTTTAGTGATTTAGCTCATTCGTATGCAGTAGGAATAGCACCATATAATTTAGAGTATAACGATCCAAAATATGCAGGATATACTTATGACAATGGAACAGATAGTTTTGCAAAAAGAGAAGTAGATACCTGGTACGAAAATTCCTTAGGAGATACAATATATGATAGTAAGGTAATGGGTGGAAGATTCTGTAGTGATAGTAGTGGCTATAAACTAGCTAGTGAATATGACTTAAATCCAGTTCTATTTGGAGGAGATATAGAAGGTATATATTTGTATTCAAGTTGGGGTGAAAGATTAGGAGGAAGAGTAAAAAATAGTTTTACAGTTAATACTCCGACATTGAGTTGCCCAGATACAGATGAAACATATGGAGGAAGTTATAGACTAAAAGCGGGTCTTATTACAGCAGATGAGTTAGCTTTAGCAGGAGAAAGTTTTGGAGTTGTAGGCAATAGTTATTTAAATCCTGGCGATTTTGAAATGTATTACTGGACTATGACGCCGGCTGCGTTCACGTATGGTGATGCTTATGTTTGGAATGAGTATGTTAGTCTGTTTAACGGCAATGTCGTCAACAGTGGTGACGCCGTGCGTCCAGTTATCAATGTGACAACTGATAACGGGTTTGCTAGTGGAGATGGAACTGCTAGTAGTCCATATGTAATTTCTTAGATAGAATGAGGCAAATGACTCTTCATTTGCCTCGGGGGATTAAACTGTATGTGATGCAGCGTTCTGCTTTGGTATGCTCGTTCGTTGGATCGCGGAGTGTGGTGAGTGTTCTCGCCGGCTGCGTTCAATAATGGTAATGCTAATGTATGGAATGAGAATGATAATCTGAATAACAACAATGTCAACAACAATAATGACGCCGTGCGTCCAGATTCCTACTAAGGTTAGATTAGATCTAATGCCACCGCATTTTGTCGGCTACGGCTTGCAAATAGAGGAAGTTTGAATGGAAACAAGTTTAATTCCCGGGTTATTCCCAAATATATAATATAGATGTTCATTGACTTAGAATAAAGTTCTTGGACTATCCCTATATTTCTTTTGATTATAAAAGATAGTGCTAGTGTACTATCTTTTTTATATGAGGAAGATATATTTTTGAAAGAAAAATTCTTGACCGATTCTATCTTGTATGATACATTAAAGCTAGATGGGAGACTTGTAAAAAGATGGAAAAGGAAGGAGGAAGAAAAAAGTTAAAAAAGTATGAATTTTGAAAATTGGATATGTATTAAAATAACAATATTTTAAATTGAACTAGTGAATTAAGAAAATTGATAGGTATTTTTAAGCCTAATTTTCAAAATTATCTTTTTGCAATAACTTTATGTATTTGATAACTTAATTGCAGAAAGGAGAAATCTTATGAATAAAGTACCTAGATTTATATCATTAATGGCAGATACAACTGCAAAAGCTTTAATTAAAGATGATAACTATAGATGGTTTTACGAAGACTTAATAAAATTCAAAACAGGTATTATCTTAAATGGTTATAAAGCAATAGATAATGAGCTTAATACTGGTAATAAAGTTAAGGATTATAGAGCAGATACTATATTTCTAAAAAATAATAATTTAGTTAATATAGAATTTAATCAATTTGTTTATGTTCATACTATGATAAAAAACATTAAATATGCTTTAAGGATGGCTGGCAACGGTTTTTTACAAGGAAAGGATTATTTTCATAGATTTGTAGTTCAAATAAATCTAAATAATAAGGTAATGAGTAGTAATGTCAAGAAATGGAATGAAAAAGATTATAAGTTAGAAGATTATAAATCTAAATTATTTTTAAAAGATATAAGAATAATTACTATAGATTTAAGAAAATATAAAGGTATTTGTTATGACGGTACTAATAAATATGAAGCGTATCTATCAATGTTAACAGCGGAGTCGTATGAAGAAATGGAAAAAATAATTGGAGATTTAAAGGAGGGTAAAATAATAATGGAAAAGTTAAAAGAATTAGGATTAGATGATGAGTTTGGTATGTATTATGATGCTGAGATAGTACATAGAAAAGAATTAAACTCTGTAAAAAAGGAGGGCAGAAAGGAAGGTAAAATAGAGACAACTACTTCTATTGCTAAAGTAATGCTAAAAGCTGGGGAGAGCGTTAATAAAATAAAGGAATATACTGGCCTTTCAGAAAAACAAATAAGTATGCTAATGTAAGGATGATGCAAAAAGTTAAAAAACTTGTAATTTTTAAAATTGACTATACTTTTAAAGACCAATATCTTAAATTGAACTAGCCAATTAAGAAAATTGATAGGTATTTTTAAGATCAATTTATAAAATTGTCTTTTTGCAATATCTTTATGTATTTGATAACTTAATTGCAGAAAGGAGAAATCTTATGAATAAAGTACCTAGATTTATATCATTAATGGCAGATACAACTGCAAAAGCTTTAATTAAAGATGATAACTATAGATGGTTTTATGAAGAGGTTATTAAGTTTAGAACGGGTGTTGACTTGAAAGGTTATCAGTTAATGGATCCTGAACTTAATACTGGTAATAGGGGTAAAGATTATAGGTTAGATTTAATATTTATCAATAAGACTAAGTTATTTAACTTAGAATTAAATAGGTTTGTTTATCCACATACCTTTATTAAAAGTCTTAAATATGCTTTAAGGTTAGCGGGCAATGGTTATATTAAAGGAGATCAATATTATCAAAGATTTGTAACACAACTTAATCTAAATTATAAAATAATGAGTGAGAAAGTAAAATGGCAAAACTCGAGAGATTATAAGTTAGAAGACTGTAAATACAAAGATAAATTAAAAGATATAAGAGTATTAACAACAAATTTATTAGATTATAAGGGAATAGTTTATGATGGTACTAATAAATATGAAACATATTTATCAATGTTAACAGCTGAATCATATGAAGAAATGGAGAAAATAATTGGAGATTTAAAGGAGGGTAAAATAATTATGGAAAAGTTAAAAGAATTGGGACTTGATGATGAGTTTGGTGCAATATATGATGAAGAGATAGTACATAAGATGGAGATAAACTCTGCTCGAAGTGATGGCAGAAAAGAAGGAAGAAAGGAAGGCAAAATAGAGACAACTACTTCTATTGCTAAAGTAATGTTAAAAGCTGGAGAGAGTGTTAATAAAATAAAAGAGTATACAGGCCTTTCAGAAAAACAAATAAGTATGCTAATATAGGTTAATAGTGTTTCTATTCTTTAAAAGTTTTAAATATTTCTTTATAATTTGTAAGAATATAGAGGAGATAGCGAATATATATTTAAAATAGCTAAAGGAGATAATTATTATGGAAAAGTTAAAAGAATTAGGACTTGATGATGAGTTTGGTATGTATTATGATGCTGAGATAGTACATAGAAAAGAATTAAACTCTGTAAAAAAGGAGGGCAGAAAGGAAGGCAAAATAGAGACAACTACTTCTATTGCTAAGAATCTTCTTAATATGGGTCTTTCTAAACAAGATGTAATGAAAGCGACAGGTTTATCTAAGAAACAACTAACTATGTTAATGTAGATTGGTGGTGTTTTTTATATATTAAGCAGTTTATGACTGCTTTTTTCATGTTAAAAAAATTACTACCAAAAATTGGTAATTTGTTGTACAATAGTATTTGATAAAAATAGAGTAAGGCTATAGCGATATTTTGGAGTAAAGGCTTGGTGGAATTTATGAAGAAGTATACACCTTTAAATATATATAATTTCTATAAAAGAGATTATGCTAAGTACTTGTTGCTGGTTAAGAAAAAAGATAAACTTATAACTTATAATACTGACGCTAAAATAGTATCTTATCTTTTTAAAATATATTATTTTGAAGAACTTAGTTTAGATCAAAATTTGTTAACAGAGTTATTAGAACTTAAAGAAATACATCATTTTAATATTGCTGTAGTCGTCTCCTCTAAAATAAGAGAATATTATTGTTATAAAAATAGTGATTATTTGAAACTTAAAAATAATAGTAAAAGATATGTTAAAGAATTAGAGGTGATTTCTAATGGATAAGAATGACTCTTTTAAAATTATGAAGAATACAAAATTACTTGTTTTTGATGTAGTAGAATTTTCTAAGAATTTTCCTAAAGGAGAAGCGGTGTTAAAGAAAAATCTACAGGAAGAGTTATTTAATCTTGTTAAATTATTAAATTCATATATTGTTAATAAAGGAAGTGCAAGAATTAAAGAAAAACATGTTAAAGACTTTATTGTTAGTCTTTCGATGGTAGATTTTTATTTTGAGTATTTATACTTAAATAAAATTATTAGTTTTAAAAAATATAAAGCTTTGGTTGATGATGTTATTACAATTAGAAAGCTTGCTTATGGAGTATTAAAAAATGAAAAAGAGTTATCTTAAATATGATGTTTTAGTTGATTATGAAAAAGTATTATCTAGTTATAAAGATGTAGTTAGGAATACAGAACACAAAGAGAAATTGTTTAAATACAATTTGTTTTTGTCTAGTAATTTAATAGAAATATATAATGATTTAAAGAATAAAAAATATCATCATGGTAAATATAATATATTCTTAATTAAAGATCCTAAATATCGGGTTATTATGAGTGAAAACTTAAATGATAAGATAGTTAATCAAATGGTTAGTGAACATATTTTAAAGCCAGTTTTAGAGCCTAGACTTATAGATAGTAATACTGCTACTAGAAAAGATATGGGAAGTAAACATGCCTTTAATTTATGCAAGAAGTATATTATGAAATTAAAAAGAGAAAATAAAGATATTTATGTTCTTAAGTTTGATATAAAAAAATATTTCTATAATATAGATCATGATATTTTGTTATCTAAGTTAGAGAAGATCTTTGTAGATAAGGATATTATGGCTTTATTAAAAGATATTATATATAGTTCTAATCTTGCTTATGTTAATAGGGAAATCGATACAATTATAAATAGAGAATTAAAGAAAGATTTATCTAGTTATCATAAAAGTGAACTTTTAAAAGTACCTAGATATCAATATCATAAAGGACTTGCTATTGGTAATGTTACAAGCCAAATACTTGCTATCTTTTATTTGAATAGAATAGATCATTTTATTAAAGAAAATTTAGGTTGTAAGTATTATATTCGTTATATGGATGATGGTATTATTTTTGATTATGATAAAGAGAAATTAAAACGTATTAAGAGTGCTATTGAGAAGGAACTTTTAAAAGAAAAATTGGAACTTAATAAAAAAACAAATATTTATAAACTTAGTAATGGTTTTACTTTTATAGGATATAGATTTATTTTAAGAAATAATAAACTTGTTATTAGAATCAATAATAAAGTTAAGACTAGAATTAAGAGAAAGATTAAATATTTGAGTGTTTATGATAAAGAGAAACTTATTAGAGTTAAAGCAAGTTACTATGGTTATATGAAAAGAGCATCTACTAAATTCTTACAGCATAAACTTGCTATTAAAGATAAGCAAAGTTATTGATATTTTTCTTTCTTTATAGTAAAATCTTGTTAAAGGAGAAATGATATGAATAGTGAATTTATAAATGAAGTAGAAAATAAAATGAAAGGGGCTCTTAATAACCTAGAAAAACGTTTTACAACTGTTAGAGCAGGACGTGCTAATCCTTCTAGTTTAGATGGTGTATCTGTTGATTATTATGGTTCTATGACGCCTTTAAAAAGTCTTGCTACTATATCTGTTCCAGAGGCAACTCAATTATTAATTAAACCTTTTGATAGAGGTTGTTTGAATGATATAGAGAAAGCAATTATAGCAGCTAATCTTGGTTATAATCCTTCTAATGATGGAGAAACTATTAGAATAGTTATACCAGCTTTAACTGAAGAAAGAAGAAAAGAACTTACTAAGCAAGTTAAAGCTATGGCTGAGGATGCTAAAGTAGTAATTAGAAATATTAGACATGAAGCTAATGAGAAAATAGAAAAGATGGAATTATCTGAAGATGAAGAAAAAGGTATGATGAAGGATGTTCAAGATTTAGTTAATGAATATAATAAAGATATAGATAATCTTTATAAGGATAAAGAGAAGGAATTAATGACAGTTTAGAGGTATGTTAATTTGACATTTTCTTTTTAACATGTTATATTATGGATACATAAGAGATTATGTTTAAAAAAGCTGGTGATTCCAACCATAATAGGAACTTAAAAAAGCGGTGATTCCGACCATAACAGGAACTTAAAAAAGAAACTAGAGATGCAAAACTCTAGTTTTTATAAATTTCCTATTGCGAACATTTGTTCTTTTATGTATAATAATTAACTAAGTAAAGGAGGAATGTTTGTGAAACAAGAATTACGTTTAGTTAAAATTGATTCTAATTATTGTGATTATTTAAGAAAATATGATTCAAAAGTTCCATATAATTTTGATAGAAAAAGAAATAGACCTTTTGTAGGTGTATTGTTTGAAGTTAATGGGTGTAAATATTTTGCACCACTTGCTAGTCCTAAGACTAAATATTTAAAAATGCATAATAGTATTGATTTCTTTAAGTTGAAAAACGGAGAACTTGGAGCGATTAATTTTAATAATATGATTCCTGTAACATTAAATAATGTTATTATGTTAGAACTTTTGGAAGATAATAAAACAAAAGAGGAAAGAATATATATAAAGATGTTAAAAGAGCAATTATATTTTGATTGTAAATAAAAAACTTCCTATTAATATCTATAATAGATGTTGTAATTTTCTTTTGTTAGAGGAGAAATGTAAAGTTTATAATAAATATTTTGAAAATCAAGTATTAAATTGATTTTATTACAGTTATATGTTATAATATAAAGCGTTTTATAAAGGGGTGATGGTACTTTGGAAAGAAATATGGATGAAGATTTTGATTTGCCTTCAAAAATGCAAAAAATGAGAAAAGATATTGTTTCGGATAGAATAAGAAGTAAAATTAGTATATCTTCTACTGATCTTGATCATTTATTAAGAGGGATTAATAAAGATGTATATGATACGATGGATGATTTAGAAGAATGGAATAGTTTAAGAACTAAAATATTATTAAATTTTAATTTAGGTTTAACTTATGTTTTGCCTAATCGTGAAAATTTTAGAGATATGATATTTGTTGGTAAGCGCAGTGTTGATTTATCTGTTGATAATTATAGAAGAGTATTAACTGCTGTTGACTTTGTTCATGAGTATAGTATGACAAAAAATATTTATACTTTAATTGATCAGTTATATTATGCCGAAACTCATGCTAGAAATTGCCTTTATTATATGGATGATTTAAAGGTGAAAATAAATACTAAATACTATGATGGTAAGTTTAATGAAAGATATGTTAAAGAAATGGAAAATAGTAGAGAAAAAGTTTTATCTTTAGAAAAAAACTATGTGAAGGGGGAATAAAAATGCAAGATATGAATCAAGTTGCAGATTTGTATGTTGAAACTACAAAGGCATATTTAGATATTTTAATAGAAAGAGGAGATTTAAAAGCGTGCGAAAAACATTATTTAGAAATATTGGATAAAGTAAAAAAAGAAACTTTAGAAGTTTCTAAAGAGTTTTCTAAAACTAGAATTATGACTTTAAAAGCTCTTGCTTTTGTTAGTAGAAAACTAAATATTGGTGAAGATTTGAATATTGTAGGTAATGTGGCTCCAAGCCTTGCGGATACTTTATTAGATAATTATGATCGAGTTAGGAAAGGAATTGCTGTTACTAGTAAAAATATGAGTTATGATAATATTTGTACTTTGATAAGCCAAAAAGCAGAATCAGATAAATATCTTGTTAGTTTTTCATCATTTCTAGGTGATACAGTTCATGGTTCTGATGGCTTAGGGCCTAGTTACAATTATTATTTAGCTTGTCAAAATTCTAGAGATAAAATTTTAGAACTTGATTCTAAGTATTGTACAGAAAAGACTAAAGATTTACATTATTAGTATTTACAATAAGCTTTTAAATGTGGTATAGTAATTTTTGAAATGACTATGATTAAGAAGTAGTAGTAAATGATTTTTTTAAAGAGAGTCTGTGGTTGGTGGAAACAGATAAAAATAGTTTATGAATTCGTCTTAGGAGTTCCTATAACAAAATTATAGGCGTTGTTTATCGCGTTAAGATTTTAGAGAAATAGTTAATAACTATAAATTAAGGTGGTACCGTGTAGAAAACTACGCCCTTAAGTTATAGTTATTTTTTATTTTAGGAGGATTTTATGACTAAACGATTTATTTGGGATTTTGATGGTACTATTGTAGATGGAGATTTTTCTCTTGAAGAGAAGTTATTTAAAGATAATTTAAGTGAAGAAGATTTTTTAAGGTTTAATGAGAAGTGGCCTATGTTACTTAGTGTTTATGAGAAAGAGTTTCCTAGATATGATAGAAGAATGCTTAGTGAATTTCTTAGTACTAGTACCGGTGTTAATATTAGTAAAGAATTAATTGATGAGTGGTCTAGATATATGATTAATGTTAATGAGACTATTCATCCTGGTGCTTTTGAAGTGCTTGATTATTTACAGAGTAAAGGAATAGAAAATGTAATTTATTCTAATGCTTTTACTGATACGCAAATAGGAAGAGTTAAAAAAATAGGACTTGATTCTTATTTTAAAGAAATAATAGGGGCGGAGGTTGCTGTAAAACCAAATTCTTTAGGATTTATTGCAGCTTGTGGGTCATATAGCCCTAGAGAATGTGTTGTGATTGGAAATGATTATGAGAAAGATATTTTAGGCGCGAAGAAAGCAGGGTTAGATGCTATTTATTATTGCCCTAAAGGTTTAGATAAGAAAGTAGATATTCCTAGTGTAAAAAGATTAATTAAGATAAAGGAGATGTATTAATATGAATATAGAAGATATTAAAAAAGAGATAGAAAAAGAAATAGATGCTGTTAAAGATTTAAAAAAATTAAATGAATTACACGTTAAATACTTAAGTAAAAAGGGAATTATTACAGAACTTAATAGTAAAATTAAAGATGTTCCTAATGATAAGAAAAAAGAATTTGGAATGGAAGTTAATTCACTAAGAACTTACTTTAATGAAAAGTATAATGCCCTAAAAGATAAGTTTGAAGAAGATGAGTTAAATAAAAAACTTGAAAGTGAAGCGATTGATATTAGTTTACCTAGTACTAAGGTAGAAGTTGGGACTCCTCATATATTAGAAAAATTAATAGAAGAAGTCGAAGAGATCTTTATGTCGATGGGTTATGATGTTGTTGATGGCCCTGAAGTAGAAGAAGATAAATATAATTTTGAAATGTTAAATATACCTAAAGGTCATCCGGCAAGAGATGCTCAGGATACTTTCTATATTGAAGGAGAAGAGATCTTGCTTAGAAGTCAAACATCGCCTGTACAAGTTCGTAGTATGTTAAAAGCAGAAGGTAAAAAACCAGTTAGAGTAATTTGCCCTGGTAAGACTTATAGAAGAGATGATGATGATGCAACTCACTCTCATCAATTTATGCAAATAGAAGGATTATTAGTTGATAAGGATATTTCTTTAGCTGATTTAAAAGGGACTTTTGAAGTAGTATTTAAAAAACTATTTGGAGATAGTGTTGAGGTAAGACTTAGACCTAGTTATTATCCATTTACAGAGCCTTCTGTTGAAGTAGATATTAGTTGTTTTAATTGTAAAGGTGAAGGATGTAATCTTTGCAAAAATACAGGATTTATTACCATTTGTGGAGCAGGTGTTGTTCATCCTGATGTTCTTCGTATGGGAGGATATGACCCTAAAGTGTGGAGTGGCTTTGCTTTTGGTTTTGGAGCAGAACGTGTAGCCATGCTTAAATATGGTATTAATGATATTAGAGTTTTCTATAATACAGACTTAAGAGAAGCTCGTGTATTTGATAGAAAGGAGATTAGTAGTAATGATTAATTTAGAATGGGTAAAAGATTATATTGATATAAGTGATCAAGATTTACATGAATTATCGGTTAAAATAACAGAAGCAGGTATTAATGTTGAGAAGGTTATTACTAATAAGATAGATAATCTAGTTATTGGTGAAGTTAAATCTTGTGTAGATCATCCTGATAGTGACCATTTACATTTATGTCAGGTTGATGTAGGTAATGATAAATTACAACAAATAGTTTGTGGAGCGCCTAATGTAAGGGAAGGTATAAAAGTAATAGTAGCTTTACCTGGGGCAGTTTTGCCAGGAGATTTTGCAATTAAAGCTAGTAAGATTCGTGGAGTAGAATCTAATGGTATGATTTGTGCTTTATATGAACTTGGCCTTGAAGAGAAAAATGATGAAACTTATGCTAAGGGAATTGAAGAGTTAGGAAGCAATGCTGTTGTAGGAAGTGATCCTTTAGTGTATTTGGGACTTGAAGATACTTTATATGAGTTAGATATTCATAAACATCGTAATAATGATTGTTATTATCATATTGGTTTTGCTTATGAAATTTCTGCAATACTAAATAGAAAAGTAAAATTACCTGATTTATCTTATAGCGAAGATAAAGACAATATTAATAATCATTTTAAATTAAAGGTAGAAACTTCTAAATGTCCTTATTATTTAGCGAAGATGGTTACTAATGTAGAAATAGGTGAATCACCTGACTTTATTAAAAGAAGATTATTATCAGTTGGAATGAGACCTATTAATAATGTTGTTGATATTTCTAATTATGTTATGTTAGAGTTCGGTCAACCACTTCATTTCTTTGATAAAGATTCTTTGGGTGATGAAATTTTAGTAAGAGATGCTAAAGAGGATGAAAAAATAGTTACTTTAGATGGTAAGGAAAGAACTCTTAAAGCTAGTGATATTGTAATTACAGATGGAAAGAAACCTGTATGTGTTGCTGGGGTTATGGGAGGACTTACTACTGAAGTTGAGCCTACTACTAAAACTATTTTAATTGAGTCTGCTATTTTTGATCCTGTTAGTATTAGATATACAGCTAGTCACTTAGATCTTAGAAGTGAAGCTAGTATAAGATATGGTAAAGGTCTTAGTTATGAATATACTAACTATGCTATTAATAGAGCTTGCCATTTGCTTGAAAAATATGCTAATGCGACAGTTTTATCTGGAATGGTTAGTTATGAAAATATTGATAAGACTCCTAAAGTTGTAGAGTTTTATCCAATAGAAGTAGATAAAATGTTAGGTATTAAGATAGATGAAAAAGATATGATTCATGAGTTAGAGAGACTTGATTTTCCTTATACTATTACTGATGGTAAGTTTAGGGTAACTATTCCTAGTAGGAGACTTGATATTGAATCTAATGTTAATGATATTGCTGAAGAGATTGGAAGACTTTATGGCTATCAAAATATTAAAGGGACTCTTCCTAAAGTAGAAATGAGAGATGGAAATTATATAGGTGATGTTAAATATCGTAAAGAAATATCTAAAAGACTTAGAAGTTTAGGATTAAATGAAGTTAAAACTTATACTTTAGTATCACCTAGTATGGCTAGTATGTTTGATTATGAAGACAAGGAAAGAATTGTTTTGCCTAATCCGATGAGTGTTGATAAAAGTGTTATTAGAACTAGTTTATTACCATCACTATTAAATGTTTATAATTATAATAAAGCTCGTAAGGTTGATGATATTAATATTTATGAGATTGCTAAAACATATGATAAAGATTATAATGAAGAGTCAAAAATTGCTTTCTTAATGAAAGGTAATTATGTTGTTAATTCTTGGAAAGGCTCAATGAAAGTAGACTTTTATTTAATAAAAGGAATTGTCGAAAGTATTCTTGATTATTTAGGTTTTAAAAACCGTTATAGTTTTGTTAAGAGTACAGTTAAAGATTTACATCCAGGAGTATCTGCAGATATCCTTCTTGATCGTAAAAGAATTGGTATTGTAGGTAGAGTTCATCCTAAAAAATGTAGCGATGAAGTATATGTGTGTGAGTTATCTTTAAATGCTTTAATGACTAAGGTTAAACCGCTAAAATATAAAGAAGCTTCAAAATATCCAACTATTGTTAAAGATGTTGCATTTATTGTTCCTAAAGATATGGCTTCAAGTGAGGTAGAATCTGTTATTAAAAAAACTGGTGGAAGACTACTTAATGATATAAAAGTATTTGATGTTTATGAAAAGCTTGATAATAATAAAAAATCTATTGCTTATAATCTTACATTTATGGATAGTAGTAGAACTCTAACTGATGATGAAGTTATGAGTGTATTTGATAATATTATTAAGAAAGTAACTACTACTTTAGAGGTGGAATTAAGAGATAAATAAAATAATTACTAGAGATTTAGTTCTCTAGTTTTTTTGCGTAGAAAAAAGATCAAAAATAAAAATATCGTTAATAATATAGTAGACACAAGTATTTCTTATTGTGTGAATATTAAAGAAAGGAGGGTATCTATGTGTAGAGTTGGAGATATAATCGTTGTTAAAGAGTTTAAAGATAAGAATGGTATTGTTGTCCCTAGACATTCTTTTGTGGTAATTAGTGATGAAGCAGGTATAATTGAAAGTTATTCATATGATTTTATTTCTAATGTTATGTGTAGTTTTCATAGTGAAAGCCATAAGAAAAAGAAATTAAATATTAAAAGCAATCTAGAAATAGTACCTAATAAAATCAAAGGTAGAAATGTTAACAATAAAAGTGGCTATATTAGGGTAGGTGATTTATTTTATTTTAAGAAAGATAAAATAGATTATGAAGTCATTGGTCGTTTAAGTGATGATATGTTAGACAAATTAATAAAGCTAATAATAAAATTAAACCTTGAAAATGAAACGAAAAATTTAATCAATAATTTATAATTTGTTTTGTTAATAGCATTTAAAAATATTGACTGTTTGTTACATTAATGATAATATTTGATTGTATTAAATTTTATATAAGGAGGAAATATTATATGGTAAAGAAAAGCATACCAAAGTTTCCTGAAGGGTTCTTTCAACAGAAAAGACCTATACTTAATGCATCAGAAGTCCTTAAGGATTTAAAACCTTTTGAATGGGAAGATATTATTGATTTTGATAATGAAAAACCTAAAAAAACAAAAAATAAATTGAGGAGAAATAAAAAATGAAAACAATTGGTATTATTGGTGGAATGAGTTATGAGTCATCAATTCATTATTATGAAAGAATTAATAATGGAGTTAATGCGATATGTGGTGGTTTAAACTGTGCTAAAATGATTATTTACAATGTTAATTTTGAAGAGATTAGAAAATTAATGTTAAATGATGAATGGGATAAAATTGGTGTAGAGCTAGCTTCTATTGCTAAAACTTTAGAAAATGCTGGTGCTGATTATATAGTTATTGCAACTAATACAATGCATAAATTAGCCGATTATATAGAAAGCCAAATAAATATTCCTATAATTCACATTGCTGACTGTGTTGCTGATAAATGTAAAGAGAATGAAGTATTAAACGTTGGACTTTTAGGTACTGGTTATACAATGAGAGAAGACTTTTTAAAAGACAGATTAAGAAAAAATGGCTTAACAGTTAGCATTCCAAATAGTGAAAATGAGATTAATGAAATAGATAGAATAATATTTGATGAGCTATGTAAAGGCAGAATTAATGATAATTCAAGGGATTATTATATTGATGTAATAAATAATATGAAAAAACAAAGTGATATTAAAGGTATAATATTAGGATGTACTGAAATAGAAATGTTAATTAGTCAAAATGATTTAGATATTCCTGTATTTGATACTACTCAATCACATATTGACTCTATTGTAGATTATTCTTTAGAAAAGAAATTATTATTAAAAAGATAGTGTGTACTATGAAAAAAATCCAAGAAAAATTATAAAAATAGCTTTATATGTTAGTATCGTTTATGATATAGCCAAAATATATTAGATGAGAGGAACTTCATATAATATATGTAAGATGATTTTCTTTTTATGCAGATGTTCTCGCTTGTAGATGGCTGCGAGTAATAAATTATTCTACCAGAAAATCATATAAACTGTAAAAAAGTATCTAATTTTTCATAAATTATTTACTTTTTTCTTTAGCTTTTCTATACTTTAGTTAGAAAGGTAGGATTTGTATGAAAGATTATTTTGGTTATAAGGATAAAGTTTGTATTGTAACAGGGGCTTCTAGTGGTATGGGAAAAGCAACAGTAGAAATGTTAGTGGATTTAGGAGCTATTTGTTATGCTATTGATTTAAATTCTTGTGAAGTTAAAGGAATAAAAGAGTTTATTAAGTGTGATTTGTCTAAAAAAGAAGAGATAGATAATTTATTTAGTAAACTTCCAGAACATATTGACTGTTTCTTTGGAGTAGCAGGACTATCTGGATCTAAAACAGATTATATGACAACATTTAATTGTAATTATACGGCTAATTTTTATATTACAGAAGAATATTTAACTAAGAGAATGAGTAAAGGTGGTTCTATTGTCTATGTTACTAGTACAGCAGGACTTAATTGGAAAGAGTTTAGAAAAGAACAGAGTAAGATTGTAAATGTTAATACTTGGGAAGAAGTAGAGAGGGTAGTAGAACCTCTTGCCAAGATTTCTCCTTCAACTTTCGCTTATATGTATTCTAAGAGATGTTTATCAGAATATGCAGCTATGGCGGCAGTTAAATTAGGTAAAATGGGAATTAGAGTTAATAATGTAATGCCAGGATCAACTGATACAGGTATGAAAGATGAATTTGAAAAAATGGCTGGTGGGGAAGAGGCTCTTTTAGCAGAAACTGGTGTTGCTCATCGTCTTGCAGAAAGTGAAGAAATGGCAGGGCCTATTGTTTTCTTAAATTCTGATATGGCTAGTTTTGTTTCTGGAGTTGATTTGTGTGTTGATTATGCTGATAATTCCTTGAAAACTTTAGGGTTAAAAAATGATAGAGAAAAAGTACCTGCTACTAATAAGTTTATTTTAAAGATGGCAAAGAAAATGATGGAGAAGAATAAATAATTGTTATGTTTTTAGATCAAAATGAAACGATGCTTGGAGTAAGCGTTAATTATCAGTTAATAGAGTTATTTAATATAATGAATAAGGTTAAGTCTATTGATGAGTATAATATTTTGAAAGAAGAATTTTTAAAGTCTCAAGATTTTATTTTTCCTGGTATTAGTGAAAGTAGTTATGAAGAAGTTGTTAATATATATAATAATATAGTTAAATATTGTAATATTATTACTCCAGAAGCTGAAGGAAAGATGGGAGCAACAGTAAAAAATAATGTTCCTTTGGTTAAAAATGGGAGTATTAATAAAGATGTGTTTGATTTTACATATTTAGATAAAATTGTTCTTTTTGCTAAACAAAATAGGTTGAAAGTTAGATTACATACTTTAGTTTGGCATAAATATTTTCCAAAAATTCTTGATGATTGTTCCAAAGAACAGGTTACCAGGTTTTTAGATTCTTATTTTTCTTGTATTGCTTCGAGATATGGAAATGATTTTTTTCCTTGTATTGATGTATTAAATGAAATAGCTAGTGAAAATTTTGAAGCTGGAGCAATATTACGAGAGTCTAAGTGGAAAGAAAAACTAGGTAATGATTATTATTTAACAGTGTTAGGGTTGGCGAGAAAATATTTTCCTAAGGCTTTATTAGTTTATAATGAATATGATGAGTCAGTTAAAGGTAAAAGAGATTGTATAATTAAAATTGTTGAGAAAATTAAAGAAGAAGAAAAAAGGTCAGGTTTATTACTTTTAAATTGTTTAGGATTACAATCTCATTATCATGAATTTGTTCAAGCCTTTAAAATAGAAGAAGTATTTCAGTACTTATCTTTAATTAATAAAGATTTACAAATTACAGAGTTAGATATAGTTAAAGTTAACAATAATAATTCTGATAAGATTTTTAATACAATTTTAGAGTGTTCTTTAAAATATAAAGTTAAATATTTTAGTTTTTGGGGGCCAACTTCAAAGGTTTCTTGGAAATCTTTAAAAGTTAGAACTTTTTTAGATGATAAAGGTAATATTGATGCTGCTTGTAGAAAAATTGTAGAAGCATTTAGTTTTAAAAATAAAAATGTTAGGAGTTCCTAACATTTTTAAGTTGCAAGTTCTTTGTATACATTTTTATCATAATTATGTTGTTCTGCTTCTAAGGCATCTAACTCACTAGTTGTTATTAAGAAAAAGTTATATTCTAGGATGTCACTACCATCTGTTGTAATAGGATCATCCCAAGTTAAATCTAAATGATACCAAGCATTATTTAAATTAACAGCATTCCAAACATGATTTTCTGAAGATATTTTATAACTTTTAATATTCATATCTTCTAAGAATAATTCCATAGCATCAGTGTAACCGCCACATAGACTATAGCCTTCTAAAAGTGTTCCATAGGCAGTATCTGATTTGTATTTAACAATATTATTATCGCTTCTATCACTATCATATTTGCTATTATTGATAATATAATTATGAGCTTCTTTAATTTTATCTTCATTAGTCATAGTATCTTGCCAAATTTCTTCTTCGATTTTCTTGACTTTGGCTTCAATTAATTTAATATCGCTGTTACTGTAAATATGATCAATTTTTAGTGTTACTTTGCCATAATCATCATAGCTTGTTTCTAGATGTCTAAAACTATTAAATGGATGAACAAAATTATTTATAGTTGAAAGTACAGTTTGATTATTTGCAAGACTATTAACATCAGTTAAACAGTTAGTATACTCATCAGGACAATAGAAGGAAAATTCTGTTTCTCCAGAGTTTAGAACTGTATAATAGATATTTAATAAGTCTTGATAATTATTTGGTGAAAAATCATCAGTTAATTGAACATAATTAAAATCATAATCTCTAGTATAATCATTTGAAGCGGTTAAAGTAACATCTTTATCTTCATTAATAAAATAAGTTCTATATAAATTATATAATGGCTTTCTAAAAGCAAAGGTAAAGCCAAATAAAATAATTAGAAATATTAAAACAATGTATTTTTTCATAGTAGCCTCCTATTTAATTCTAGCAAGGATGGTTTATTTTGTAAATGTAAAACCAATTAAATTATTTCAATCTATGTAAATAGTGTTATACTAATAGGAATGGAGGATAAAGATGAAAAATAATATATTAAAGCAATATTATTTGGATACAGAAAAATATTATTTAGACATGAATAAGGAAAAAGCTTCAGCTATTTTAGAAGAATGTAAAAAGTTTAGAATTTACCATAAATATGATAAAGATAATCCACTTAATAATTTGCTTTTAAATTATATGAAAATGAAGGAAAAGAATAAAGAAGCTGTTTTAGATGATATTTTAGATAAGTATGGTATTAATTATAATTCATCTGTTCAAAGTGCTATTTCTTATCTTTTAAATGATAGTCCTTATACTTTGTTATGGCCAGGGATTATATCTAAAGATAAAGTAAATTCTAAATATATATTAGAGACAAAACATGGGAAGATTTGTGTTTATAAAGCTAGTGAATTTTTTAGCCATAGTAAAATTGGCTATGTTTTTAGAAGGCGTTTACGAGGACAATGTTTTGATAGAACTTTAGAGTTTATCGAAGAAAAAAGAGATTATAGAGCAGTTTTATCTTTTGAAGATAATTTGTTAGGGGGAGGACATTTCCATACTTATTTAGAAAAAGGTAATATTACCCTTGATATTTCTAGTAATGCTTTGTATATAGATGAAGAGGAAAAAAATAAAGTGCTTAATGGTCAAGTTTTGGAAAGAATTAATTATGATGAGATTCTATCTTCTTTTGATAAAGTAAGGGAAGAGATACCTAATATATCTAGTAATGCTAATAAACTAGCAGTGTTAGCTTTATATCATGGTATGAAAAAAGGAATAAAATAAAAAACAGGTAAAACCTGTCTTAAATTGCTCTATATTTATCACTATCTTTATAAGGATTTTTAGGATCAATATAATCTGTAAACATAACACCATTTAAGTGATCAATTTCATGTTGGAAGGCAATAGCTAGTTCTTCTCTTGCTCTTATTTTTATTTTGTTGCCTTTAGTATCATATCCTTCGACGGTAACTCTTGCATATCTTGGAACTATTCCATCAACTTCTCTATTAACAGAAAGACAACCTTCTCCCATTTCGACATAGATTTTTTCAGCTGAATTACTAACAATTTTGGGATTACAAATAATATAAGTATCAAATTCTTCTTCGTCTACTTCATGAACAATGGTTAAATATCTTTTAGGTATACCTAATTGAATAGCAGCCATACCCATACCAGGACGTAAGTTGTATTTTTCTGATAATCTTTCGATTTGGCTATTAGTTAAATATTCTACCATTAAGTCAATAGTTTTTAAATCTTCTTTGTCTAGTGGGAAAGTAACATCTTTACTAACTGTTCTTAATCTTTTATCTTTTTCATCTAATATATCTTTATTTCTTAACATCTAAAATACCCCATTTCTTGCTATATTTTAACATAAATCTAAAAAAAAAGAAAGGGAAACCTTTCTTAACGGGTAAATCTGGCACCAATTACAATAACTAGTAGTATAAATAAAACTAAGATTATGGCATAGTTATTGTTATTATTACCCCAGCCCCAACCACAACTGCAACTAGGGAACCACCACTGGTTAGAGCATCCGCAGCTTGGGAATGAATTAAATGATCCACCACCATAATAATACATAGTTAAAAACCTCCTTTTTCTATTATAGAATATGAAAAAATATGTCAAATTGTTAATGAATTCGACTAGGTAACTTTAAACTATCTTAAATTTGTGTTATTCTTAAAGAAAAAGACTAAATAATATACGAAAGGGGTAGTTTTAGAATGACTAAATTTAAAGACATTATAAAGAATCTTGATAAGCCTTTATTTTTTCTAACTCTAGTTCTTTTTGTATTAGGCCTTGTAATGGTTTTTTCTGCTAGTAGTGTTACTTCTTATATGAATGGAGGAAGTCCATATGCTTACTTTTTTAGACAAGGTTTATTTTTAATAGTAAGTTTTATTTTTTGTATATTTATGGTTAAATTTAATACAAAGCTTTATGGTATTATTTCTAATTTGTTATTAGTGGCCTTTGTAGCTGTTTTAATATTACTACTTATTTATGGTAGTGCTACCAACTATGCAATTAGTTGGATTCCTATAGGGCCTTTTACTTTACAACCTAGTGAATTTATTAAAGTAATTATGATTGTTTTTATGGCAAGGTTTTATGAAGTGCATGAGAAAAGATTAGATAATTTCTTTATAGCTATTATTCCTTTAATTATAGGAGTAGTAATTACTTTTTTAATTATGTTACAGCCTGACTTAGGAACAGCGATTATTTTTGCTGTTTTAACAGGTTTAATGTTTTTTTCTTCACCTGTTTCTAAAACAATAAAGCTTAAGGTTGTGGGACTATTTGCTGGAATGGTTGTTATTGTTGCTCTAGTACTCATTATGAGTGGTGGTAGTATTTTACAAGCTAGACAGTTAGAACGTTTTAATTTTACAAGACCTTGTGATAGACTTCTTGATACAGGGAATCAAGTTTGTAATGGTTATATTGCTATTAATAATGGAGGATTAACAGGAATAGGGTTAGGTAATAGTACTCAGAAATATTTGTATTTGCCTTATCCTTATACAGACTTTATTTTTGCTGTTATTGTGGAAGAGTTAGGCCTTGTTGTTGGCATTTTAATAATAATTGCTTATTTATATTTACTTTATAGAATTTTAAAAATAGGTAGAGAAAGTTATACTAATAGAGGAGCTTTACTTTGTTATGGTGTTGCTGTTTATATTTTCTTACATATTTCTATTAATTTAATGGGCTTGTTTGGACTTATGCCAATGACAGGTGTTCCTTTACCATTTATGAGTTATGGTGGTAGTTTTACGTTGTGTTTAATGGTTTCTCTTGCCATGGTTCAACGAGTTAATATTGAAAATAAACTTCGAGATAAAAAAAGTTAAAAAAGTATGGATTTTGTAAATTGGTCTTAAATTTGAGGACCAATTTTTTAATTTCGTGGGGTCAATTTGGTAAATTGAGGCTCTTTTTTGAGGTGAATTTTTAATTTTTGCTTTTTGCACTTCTTTTCTAGTTTTGTTAGTATCGTAACTGGAAAGGAGGTTATTAGAAATGACTTTTACTTATCGTCATAAGAAAGAAATTATTCTTTGTGTTTTAGGACTTGTTTTGCTATTAGTCATTGGAACTATTTTAATATATAGAAGTTTTAATTCTAATAATAGTTCTAAAGAAAATATTGTTTTAAATACAAAGAAAACTGAAGAGAAAGAGAAATTAGATGAAGAAGAACAAGAAGAGGTATATTATCAAGTAGATATTAAAGGAGAAGTTAATGTTCCTGGTATTTATACGGTAAAAGAAGGCAGTAGAGTAGTTGATGTTATTAGATTAGCAGGAGATTTAACAGAAGTTGCAGATACTTCGGTGTTAAACTTATCTAAAAAAGTAACAGATGAAATGGTCATTATTGTTTATAGTTACGATGAGGTAGAGTCTTTTACTGAGACTTTAGAAAAAGAGAAAATAGAACAAGAAGCTTGTGTAAATCAAAATGGTATTACAAATGATGCTTGTATTGAAGATAGTGATGAAGAAGCTAATTCAAGTAGTGTGGTTATTAGTGGTAAAGTTTCTCTAAATGAAGCAACTAAAGAAGAGCTTATGATGCTTCCTGGAATAGGCGAAGCGAAAGCAGAGTCTATAATTCAGTATCGGGAAGAAGTAGGAGCATTTCAAAGTATTGAAGAGTTAAAAGAAGTTAGTGGTATAGGAGATGCTATCTTTGATCA
Organism: uncultured Bacilli bacterium; assembly: GCA_944358305.1. GTDB lineage: Bacteria > Bacillota_I > Bacilli_A > RF39 > UBA660 > Onthousia. The sequence goes on from CALVQK010000005.1 coordinate 45,501, forward strand.
AATTAAGGAAAATATTACTATTTAAATCTATTTATATTACGTTATTTATAATTAGTTTAATTTATCTTGTTATTTATATAAATATAGATTTTACTTCTTCGTTAGAGGGGAGTGAAACTAAAGTAGAGGGAGTTGTAGAGTCTATTAAATACCAAGGTAATAAAATGACACTGACACTGAAAACCAATGAAAAACTTATCGCCACTTATTATTTTGATACTAAAGAAGAATTAGAAAAAGTAAAAAAAGAACTTTCATTAGGTGATATGCTTGTTTTAGAAGGAGAGTTATCTAAACCTTCTTCTAGTAAGAATTTTTATAGTTTTTCCTACCCAACCTATTTAAAATACCAAAAAATTTTCTATATAATGAAAGTTACAGATTTTTCTATTAAACAAAAGAATAGTAATGTTTTAACGAGTATTAAGAATACTATTAGAAACAGTATTGCTAGTGATAAAGTAGGAAGTTATATTAGAGTTTTCTTTTTAGGAGATGATACTTCTTTTGATACTACTTTAGAAGATGATTTCAGAAAACTAGGAATTTCTCACCTTTTTGCACTATCAGGCACACAAATTAGTTTTATATTATCAATCATTTCTTTTCGAAAAAGTTCTCTAAGTATTAAACACTTGGTATTCTCCTTTTGTTTTCTAGTAAGTTATTATTTAATAATTGATAAAAACGCTGCCATTGATAGAGCTTTGATTTTTAGTTTAGTATTTTCTATAAATAAAACTTTTAATTTCAATATTAAACCTCTTTTCTTAATTCTATTATCTTTAAGTATTCTTTTCTTTATAAATCCTTATTATATTTATGATGTAGGTTTTGAGTATTCTACAGTTATAAGTTGTGTACTTATGCTTTATATGAATAATAAGAAAAGTAAAGGCAAGATAATAGATTTATTAGAAGTATCATGGGTAAGCTTTTTAGCTAGTTTACCCATTTCTTTATATCATTTTTCTTATATCAATCCTCTTAGCATAATTTATAATCTTTTTTATGTACCTTTTATTAATATTATTATATTTCCTCTAGCGATGCTTTGCTTTTTTATACCATATTTATCTTTTATCTTAGAGTTTTTTATAAATATTTTTGAAGGAAGTGTAGCATTTTTATCTAGTATTAATATAGGTTATATAACTTTGGCAAGATTTAATATATTTTATTATTTCTTATATTATATTTTTATATTTAGTTATCTTTTTAAAAACAAAAAAATATTTTTATTTTTAATTTTATTAATGATATTAATTCATTACTCTTATCCTAAAATATTTCCTAAAGATGCTTTATATATGATAGATGTAGGACAAGGAGATTCTTTTTTAATAACTTCTAATAATAAAACTATGTTAATAGATACAGGAGGAGTTATGTCTTATTATCAAGAAGAGTGGATGAAGTACGAAAGGAATAGCGGGGGGAAATATTTAGTTACATTTTTAAATCAGTTAGGAATAACAAAATTAGATTATTTAGTCTTAACTCATGGAGATTATGATCATGCAGGAGAAGCATTAACGATAATGAAGGAGATAGATGTAGAAACTATTTTCTTTAATGGTAATGAACTAAATTCATTAGAAAAAGAGATTTGGAATAATTCTTCTTGTCATTATAAATTAATAGAAGGAGATAGATTTAGTCTTGGGGACTTTAATTTCTTAGTTATTTCTAATACATATAAGGACGAAAATGATGGTAGTTTAGTTTTATATGGTACTATTTTTGATAAGAGTCTATTATTTATGGGTGATGCTAGTATTAAAAGTGAAGAGTATATATTAGATAATTATGATATAAGCGACATTACAATACTAAAGATAGGACACCATGGCTCTAGAACTAGTAGCAGTGAAGAGTTTATTAAAAGTGTTAATCCTACTTATGCGTTAATATCAGCAGGGGTTAATAATAAATTTAATCATCCTCATCATGAAGTATTAAAAAGACTAGAGGATAGTGGTTCTATAATCTTTAATTCGCAAATTGATGGTATGGTTATGTTTGATTTTACTAATAATGAAATAAAAACTTATACACTATAGAAAGTCCCGACAATGTCGGGAAAATTAAATATTTAATAAGAAACGACAAATTATTCGTTTCTTTTTTTATATACTTGAAACGGTGGTAGGAATGAAAGTATATTTAGATCTAATATTCTTTATTAATTTCATGTTTGATTTACTCCTTTTAATGACGGTTAGTATTGAATGTAAAGTTTTTTCTAAAAAAAGAAAACTATTTACTTCTGCTTTTTTAGGAAGCCTTAGTACATTTCTTTTATTCCTACCCTTAAATAATATTTCTTTGTTTCTTTTTAAATTAGTAATTAGTATTATTATGATTTTTGTAGGGTTTAAGGTGACATCTAAAGAATTGTTTTTTTCTTTAATAAAGAGTCTTTATGGGAATAGTATTATCTTAGGAGGTCTTATCTACTTTTTAAATAATCAATTTAGTTATAAACAGAAAGGTTTTATCTTTATTCATGATGGTACTAGTATTAATTTAATTATTATTTTGATAAGTAGTCCTATTATCTTTTATTTATATCATAAAATGATGGTAGATGAGAAAAAGAAAAGAGATCTTCTTTATAAGGTGACTATTAAATGTAAAAAGGGTATTATTAATACTTTAGGCTTTTTAGATACAGGTAATAATATTAAAGATCCTTATCAAAAACGAAGTGTTATTCTTATTGATTCTAGTCAAATTAACCTAAATATAGAAGAGGCGATTTTGGTACCATTTAAAACTGTAGATTCCAATGGCTTGCTTAAATGTGTAGAAATAGAAGAACTTAGAATTGATGATAAGCTGATTACTAATAAATATTTGTTGGGGGTTAGTCCTAAAACTATAGAAATAAAGGGAGCATCTTGTATACTTCCTAATAAATGTGAGGAGGAACTTTGAATGATTAGTTTACTTTATTTAGTAGCATTTTTACTTGATAAATCTTGTGAGATTTTTTATGTAGGTAGTAGTGATATTTTACCAGAACCTTTATCCAGGGAAGATGAAGAGGCATATCTTGTAATGGCTTTGGACGGAGATATTCATGCTAGAGATGTTTTGATTGAACATAATTTGAGATTAGTAGTTTTTCTTGCTAAAAAGTACGAAAATACAAAAGTTGATTTAGAAGATTTGGTTAGTATTGGTACAATTGGTCTTATTAAAGGCATAAATACTTTTAAACCTGATAAAAATATTAAACTTGCTACATATGCTTCACGTTGTATTGATAATGAAATACTTATGTATTTAAGAAAAATTAAAAAGTCGAAAACAGAAGTTAGTATAGATGCTTCTTTAAGTTTAGATGCTGAAGGTAATGAGTTACATCTTGAAGATATTTTAGGGACTGATTCTGATATTGTGACTAAGGGACTTGAAGAGGAGACGGATAAAAAGTTAATGTTAGATGAAGTTATGAAACTTAATCCAAGAGATAGAGATATTATTATATTAAGATATGGACTTATGGGGCATAATGAATTAACCCAAAAAGAAGTAGCAGAACTTCTTGGTATTAGTCAGTCTTATATATCAAGGATTGAGAAAAAAGTAATTAGAAGATTAAAAAATATAGTTAAGTATTCTTAGGGAGGACACTATGAGAAGTGATAGAGATTGTTTGATGAAGATTAGATATTTGTATAGATTGAAATTTGCTAAAGAAAGTTTGGGGTTAGTTAATAATGATATTGACTTTAAAAATAAGTACTATAAAGATATGGAAGAATTTAAAAGAAAATTTATAGGTACTAAGTAGAAATATTTAGTTCTTTTTAGTTGACTTGTGATTATAATTTTACTATAATTTTATTGATAATAATTATCAATAAGGTGATAGTATGGAGAGAAATACATTACAAAGACAAGAGATAATAGAAACATTAGAATCATGCTATGATCATCCTACTATTAAAGAATTATATGAACTTGTAAATAAGAAAAATAAGAATATAGGACAAGCGACTGTTTATAGAACAGTAAAAAGTTTAGTTAGTGATGATATAGTTAAAAGAATTGATTGCCCTGATGGTGTTCACTATGATTATAGAAAAGATCATTATCATTTTTATTGTCTTAATTGTGGTAAAATTACTGATGTTTTTCTAGATACTAATTTGATTGATAATTTATTATCTGCTTCTAATTTAAATGATATTAAACATATTAACTTAGTGTTTGAAGGTATATGTGATAGTTGTAAAGGAAAGTGAAGTTATGGAGCTTAATAAAGCGGTTAGGATTGATGATAGTAATCCTAGTATTGAAAGAATTAAAGAAAGATGCATTAACTGTGGCAGATGTAAAACAATATGTATGGATGTTGTAGGGATTAACTATAATGAAAAGTGTAAGGAAGCAGTGTGTATAAACTGTGGTCAGTGTATTTTAAATTGTCCCGTTGGGGCATTAAGTCCAAAATATGAATATAAAAAAGTCTTGGATTATTTACATGATACTGATAAAATCGTTACTATTTCAGTTGCACCTGCGGTTAGAACTTCAATTGGCGAAGGATTTGGCTTAGAACCTGGTACTTTTTTAGAAAAAGAGTTAGTTGGAGCATTAAAAAAGGTAGGCTTTGATTATGTTTTTGATGTAACTTTTGGAGCTGATATGACCGTTATGGAAGAAGCGATGGAATTAGTTAATAGATTAAAAAATAAAGGTACTCTTCCAATGTTTACTTCATGCTGTCCATCATGGGTTAAATATCTAGAAATATATCATCCTGAAAAGATAGGTCATCTATCTACTGTTAAAAGTCCTATAGGAATACAAAGTTCTATTATAAATACTTACTTTTTAAAGATGATGAATATACCGAAAGAAAAAATAGTTAATGTGGTAGTGGTACCTTGTACTGCTAAAAAGTTTGAAATTAGAAGGACAGAAATGGGTATGGATATTGCAATTACTACTAGTGAGTTAGTTATGCTTTTAAAAGAATCTCTTATCGATATTAAAAAGATAGAACCTCAAGAATTTGATTCGCTTTTATCAAAAGGAAGTGGAGCGGGTTTAATCTTTGGTAGAAGTGGAGGAGTAGCAGAGTCTGTTTTAAGATGTGTTAACTATATAATTACTGGTGAAGATAAGATTACAGACTTTTTATCCCTTGTAGAAAATGAAAAAAGTGGTACAATAAAGAAGACTACTGTTAATATAGGTCCTTATAAATTAAGAGTAGCCGCTATACAAGGTATGAAAAGCGTAGAGGAAGTTCTTAAGGATTTGGATAATTATGACTTTATTGAAGTTATGAACTGTAGTGATGGTTGTGTTTCTGGAGGTGGCCAAGTACTTGGTTCTATTAGTAAAATGAAAGAGACAAGTCTTGCAAGAGCGAGAGCTTTAGAAGAAGATGATAAAAAGAATAAAGTCAGATTTTGTTATAAGAATCCTGATGTTATAGATATTTATAAAACATATCTTGATTATCCTAATAGTCCTAAAGCATTAAAGATTATTCATACTAATTTTAAAGATAGAAGTAGTATATTAAGAGAGAAATCTCTTTAATATAAATATTTAAAAGAAAGAAGGTATAAATATGGAATTAAAAGGTTCAAAGACTGAACAAAATTTAATGACTGCATTTGCAGGAGAGAGCCAAGCTCGTAATAAGTATACTTACTATGCTTCAAAAGCTAGAAAAGATGGTTATGAACAAATAGCAGCTATATTTGAAGAAACTGCTAATAACGAGAAGGAACATGCTAAACTTTGGTTTAAAGAACTTCATGGTGGGGATATTCCTGATACTATGACTAACTTAGAGGATGCAGCTGCTGGTGAAAACTATGAATGGACTGATATGTATAAAGGATTTGCTGAGACTGCTCGTGAAGAAGGATTTGATCGTTTAGCATTCTTATTTGAAAGTGTAGCAAAGATTGAGAAAGAACATGAAGAAAGATATTTAACACTTCTTAAGAATGTTAAAGATGATAGAGTATTCCATAAAGATGGAGATAAGATTTGGATTTGTCGCAATTGTGGACATGTATATGTTGGTAAAGATGCTCTTGATGTTTGTCCAGTATGTAATCATCCACAAAGCTTTATGGAAGTTAAAGCTAATAATTATGAATAAAAGGACTTGTTTAAGTTCTTTTTATTTATGTAATTAAATGGATACTAGATAGAAATATCTAGTATTTTTTAAATTGAAATATTGGACTCTATGTGTTAATATTATTAATAGATAGAATATAAGTATATGAAAATGGGTAACCTAAGTAGTAAAGGAGTTACAGATATGACAAAGAAAAAATATATAGTAATATCAGTAGTAATAATATTAATAAGTATAATAGCATTAATAGGTGCAAGTTATGCCTTATTAACAATGACTATAGAGGGAGATAAAGAAATAACTCTAACAGCAGGAATACTAAAAGTTGATTTTAGTGAAGGTGATAATATAAGTATAGAAAATAGCGCTCCTATGTCTGATAAAGAAGGTCTACAAACAACTCCTTATACTTTTACAGTAACAAATACAGGAAATATAAATGCTTATTACCATGTATCATTAGAAGAAGATAGTAATAATACATTAAGTAATTCAAATTTAAAGATGAAAATAACAGGAAATAATGGCTATGATAGTGGAGTAATAAGAGTAAGTGATTATGGGATAGGTTCTTTTGAAATAATAGGAGAAGATGTATTAGAGCCAAGCGATACAGTAACATATACTTTGTATATGTGGTTAGATGAGGATGCAGGGAATGAGGCACAAGGAACAATATATCAAAGTAAGATAGTAGTAACAAGTTATGATAGAGAACAGAATAGTCCAAATGCTCCAATGTTAGATGAAGGAATGATACCAGTAACATATGATGGAAGTAATTGGGTAAAAGCAGATAGAACAAATATAAATAATAGTTGGTATAACTATAATGATTTAATGTGGGCAAATGCTGTAACAGTATCAGAATCAACAAGAAGCACATATAAGAGTGCAGCAGTAGGAACAGTAGTAAATATGGATGATATAGAGACAATGTGGGTATGGATACCAAGATATTCATATACAATAGGAAGTGAAGATGGGACTAATTACTATGGAAAACAAGGGACATTTCTAGATACAACACCTACTCAGGCTTTACCAGGAGAAATAGATGTAAAGTTTGTTAGTGAGAATACAAAAGATAGAGGAAGTGCAAAATACATAGTAAGTGAAGGAATAAGTGATGATAGTTGGTATACGCCAGATGCTTTTACATTTGGAGATGAAGAGTTAAGAGGAATCTGGGTAGGAAAATTTGAGACAAGTAGCAGTAATCCAAATGAAGAAGATGGCGGAGGGAATACTACCGAGTTAGATCCAATGATTAAACCAAATGTCACAAGTTGGAGAGGAATAAATGTAAGTAATGCCTTTAATGTGAGTTTAAAGATGAATAATAATGGAAATAGATATGGAATAGAGAGTACAACCGATACCCATATGATGAAGAATAGTGAATGGGCACTAGTGGCATATCTTACACAATCAAAATATGGAAAATTAGGGAATAGTAATTTTACAGGTGCAAATAAAGAAATATATGTTAATAAGTCGAACGATTTGATAACAGGTTGTAGTTATGGAGCACCTAGTAATAGTAATACAGATTATGGATGTCAATATCAATATAATGTAGAGATAAATGGAACAGGAGCCTCAACCACAGGAAATATCTATGGAATATATGATATGAGCGGTGGTGATTGGGAATATGTTATGGCAAATTATAATGATGTAGTAGGAGAAAGTGGATTTACTTCGATGCCTGATGCAAAATATTATGATAAATATACAAGTAATAATATAAATACAGCGTGTGATGGAAATATATGTTTATCACATAATTTGTTAGAAACAAAAAAATGGTATAATGATTTTCACACTTTAGTTTCTGAGGAGTATCCTTGGTTAGCAAATGGGGGTAGTTGTATTCAGGATAATACAAATGCTGGAATATATGCTATTTCTAGAACTCTTAATAAAGGTGCTGCAAGAGATTCAACTTTCCGTTTAGTAGCAACAATAAGGTAGGTGAATGTAATGAAAGAAGCAATAAAGAAAAATAAGAAATATATAATAATAGGGCTTGTAATAATAATTCTTCTTTTAATAGGAATAGCATTCGCTTACCTAACAACAACACTACAAGGAGATAAAGAATATTTAGTAAGAGCAGGAACATTAGACCTAGTATTAGATGAAGGAAATGAACTTGCTTTAGAGAAACAAATACCACTTTCAGATAATGAAGGAATGAATCTTAATGGTTTTAGCTTTAGTATAGTAAATAATGGAAAGATAGATACAGATTATACAATTTATTTAGATGATATGGAATTAAGTGAAGGAGAAAGTAGAATACCAGACTCTAGTATAAGATATAGTCTAACAAAAAATGATGAAACATTTATGACTAGGAATATGACAACCATGGGAAGTAATCCAAATAGAAGAGTAGACTTTGGAACAATCGCACCTGATGAAACTATTAACTACACCTTAAAGATCTGGATAGACTATGATGCAACAACTGAAGAAGCAAGTGGTAAAGTATTTAAAGGGAAGTTAAGAGTAGTAGCAACTCAATCAGTAGGAGAAGCAGCAGGTACAGTATTACTTGATAATATTCCAGAAGAAAACCAATATGATGATGGAACAGATACTTTTATTACAGGAGAAGATCCAGATAATTACATTTGGTATTCTGGTAAACTATGGAGAGCAGTATCAGTTAATAATGAAGCAAAGACAGTAAAATTAGTAACTCATGGGAATATAAGTTTTATGTCATATGATGACGATAGTACTGCTTTTGAAGGTAGTTATATGGAAGAGTGGTTAAATGATACAACAGTAGATGGTTTTCTTGGTAATTTAAGAAATTATGAAAACTTTATAGTAACCGATGCAAAGTGGGATGCCACTGAGGATAATAGAGAATTAGGTAATATAACAAGACCTAATGGGACTACAATTGTGACAGATGCTGTAGGGTTACTTAACATATATGAATACCAGATGAGTTACAGAGGAGCTGATTATAGTAATGGATATTTAAATAATGGACTTGACTGGTGGATTATTACTCCTTATAGCTCAGTATATCCTAGATGCATTGCTAGTGGAGGAAATAGTAGTAATGTCTCTAATTTGAATTATAGATATGGAATTCGTCCAACAATAAATTTAAAAAGTGATGTAAAGATAGTATCAGGGAATGGAACAGAAGACGATCCATATAGATTAATGAGCGATAGTGATGAAGACTTATCAGGTGTTAAGTTAAATACAAGATACAGTGGAGAATATATTCGTTTTGGAACAGGAGAAAATTATTTGTATAGAATAGTAAGTCATGAAACAAGAGGCTTAACAAAAATAACCAGTGCTGAACCATTAAAAGAAAATGGTGTATTTAAAACTATTTCTTTTGGCAATGATACCTATTATTCTAGTACTAATACTATTGGAACCTTTTTAAATGGTGAATATTTATCTTCTTATATCGATAGTAATCATATTAATATGATAGAAGATAGTAGTACTTGGTATTTGGGAGAAGTGCGCAGTAGAGCGAGTTATAAACTAGCCAAATATGCTAATTATGATATGGCAAACTATGCTAAGAGCACTAATGCAAAAATCGGTTTATTGAGATTTGGAGAATTAATGTCAGGACAATTCAATGTTTTTAGTAGTAATACTGATTATTGGTTATTAACTCCATTTGAAAATGGACTCAATTATGTTAATGTGTATTCTGGGAATACAACAAATCCCAATCCGTATAATAATTATTTTGGTATTAAACCATCTCTAAACCTAAAATCAAATGTCATCATAATATCTGGCATAGGTACGAAAGAAGATCCATTTATTATTACTTTATCATAATAAAAAGAATTTCTGTTATTTAGAAATTCTTTTCTTATGAATTAATATAGGTAATTTGACTTTAGGTGTAACTTGGTTATTTATTATTTCTACTTCATCTTGATATTCTTCTTTGATAGCAGAACAGAAGTCTACTGCCCAATAATCTCCAAACCAGTGGGGATACTTTTCTGTACTATGATCACAATTACAAAAAGCGATTAGTAGGTTTTTATTTTCTTCTATACCTTTTAAAGTCATATCAATAGAAGCTTCACATGGATATAAGCCAAATATAGTGTCTATACTTTTAATATTGGTACTTTCTGTAAATTTATCTTTAACTATTTTAATCTTTTTATCTATACTAAATACATCTCTTTTTTCGTATATTGTTAAATTATAATCATTAGTTTTATGATTATCTCTTATAATTTCTGCAAGCCTTGGATAAGGCCCACTTCCTACTTCTAAGATATTTCCTTTGATAAAACCTAGTTGTTCAAGTAATTGATAAAATTTAAAGTATATATCATTTCCTTGCTTTAAAATGCCAAATTTTGAAGCAAGAGCGGCCATTTCTGTGTGCATAATATTTTTAGCATTTAAAAGTTGATCAAAAAGAAAAGTAAAATAGAGCATTTCAAATTCTTGATCATGATATAACTTATCATTTTCTAATATAAATTTAATAATATTTTCTTTTTCTTTAAAATATTTTTCCTCATCAATAACCATTTTTATAGTCCCCCTTTTTGATGGGACATATTATATCATAATTTAAGTAAAATGGCAAATAAATAAGACATTAAGACTTGACGATTACTTTAATTTTTACTATTCTATATTATGTAGATAGGAGATATTTATGGAGATAAAAAAGATAGTAACAGGTGCATTAGAAGAGAATTGTTATGTTTTAAGTAAGGATGGTACATGTTTAATTGTAGATCCTGGAAGTGATAGTAAAAATATTAAGGAATTAGTTGGTGAAGATAAGATTATAGGAGTTTTAGTTACTCATGCTCATTTTGATCATATCGGAGCATTAAGAGATTTTTTAAATTCTAATAGAAGATTAAAAATATTTAAAAAAAGTAATCTTACTGATATGAAGGAAGTTGAAGTAGGGGCATTTAAATTTATTCCTATTTTTACACCAGGACATAGCAGTGATTCAGTTACATTTTATTTTAAAGATGATAATGCAATGTTTGTAGGGGATTTTGTTTTTAGAGATACAGTTGGTCGTTGTGATTTACCTACTGGAAGTAGCAGTGAGATGGATAAATCTATTGAAAAAATAAAGACTTATGATGATAATATAAATTTATATCCAGGACATGGAGATGAAACTACTTTAGGTAGGGAAAAGCAATATAATTTATATTTTATGGAAAAATAAAAAGGGGTGTAATTTATGTATATAGATTTAGTGGTATTAGTAGTTTTAATTTTAATAGTTATAATGTATTTTAGACGCTTTTCAAGCTTTGTTTACTTTGTAGCGATTGTTGATATATTTTTAAGAATATTAACATTTATTAAAAATAATATTGGTCTTCCTGACCTTGCTGCTGTTATTGATAATTATATACCTGAAAGTATTCTTGCGATTGTAGGTAATTATACTGATGGTATTCTTTACACTATTATTGCCTGGGCTTATATTGTGATAATGGCTATATTCTTATTTTATAATACTAAGTTCTTTATTAAAAAGAAAAAGATATAGGAGGGTTTATGAAGAAAAATAATACTTGGATAAAAGTTGTCATTGCAATTATCATTTTAGAGTTAGTTGTTGGAGGTATTATATTTGCATATAAAAAACTAAATGCAGAAAATGATAATAATATTTCTACTGATGATAAAGAAGTGGTAGAGTTATATGAAAAGATTGCATATTATGATATAGAATCACTTGATGTGATGAGTCCTAGAGTTATGCTTTATTATGCTTATAAAAATATTGATGTTACAGGGTCTATAAATTGTGAAGTTGTTAATACAACCGATGATACTTCTGGATATAGTTGTGATGGTATTGTTGATTTTGTTTCTTATGATGCTTTAGCAGATGAAGTTAAAGATATATATGGGCCTACTGTTAATGTTGAAGCTGTATCTTTTGAAATAGATCCTAATCATTATGCCTTTTATGATGAAGAAAGAGGAGGCTATGCAATATATACGAAAGATGAAGAGGTTAGTGTAGATCCAGTTAATTTGAAGTTAAGTGATGCTAATTTAGATGATGATGGAAATATTATTTTAACTGTAGAAATATTAAATGGTGTTTATGGTACTGTTGAAGATACATATAATTTTAATTTTACAAAAGATGGAGATAATTATTATTTAACAAGTAAGGAGCTTGTTACAAGTTAGGAGGAGTTTTATGTTTGATAGAATTAAAGATGATATGATTAAAGCGATGAAAGAGAAAGATAAGTTTAAACTTTCTGTTATTAGAATGATTAAGGCATCTATTGATATGATGCGAATTGATAAAAAAATTGAGATTACTGATGAAGTAGTTATTGATGTTCTTGCAAAAGAGCTTAAGACTCGTGAAGAGTCTAGATTAGAGTTTAGTAAAGCAGGAAGAAATGATTTAGTAGAAAATTTAGATAAAGAAATTGCAATAATTAAAGAATATTTACCAGAACCTTTAAGTGAAGAAGAAATAGATAAAATAATAGATGAGGCTTTCGATTTAACAGAAGCATCTTCTATTAAAGATATGGGTAAAGTAATGAAGGAAGTTACTCCTAAAGTTAAAGGTAGATGTGATATGAAAGTAGTATCTAATAAAATAAAAGCGAAATTAAGTTAAAAAAACTATCCTTTCTACATATTCTATAGAAGAAAGGATGGTTTTTATTATGAAGATTATCGCTTATAAAAGTAATTTGTATAATAATAAAACCTTTATAGAGTCTGTTAATAGCATAGAAGGCTTAACTGGTGTTATGTTAGATATAGTGATGACTAGGGATAAACAAGTATTGGTGTTTTCGCCTGTTACTACTAATAAGATAACTATTAATACAATACAAAATAATAATTTAAGTGAGTTAACTTATTATGATATTTTAACTTTAGGTGATGCTCTTACTATGTTAAATAACTTTGATGGAAAGATTATTATTAATTTACTGCCTTTGAATGAAGCTTTACTCATAGAAGACTATGAAAAGGTAATTTCTAATAATTTAAGTTATACTGAAGAAGTTAAGAAGGTAACAGATAAATTTCCTAATTTAAATATTTATGTTTGTAGTAGTAGTTATAATCTTTTGTATCAAATTATTAGAGTATTTACTAATAGAAAAAATGGAGTAGTACTAAGTGAAGATAGTGGTAGTTATATAGATGTAGATTTTTATATCTTTATACCTAGTATGTTAAATGAAAAGATAATGGCTGAACAGTTAAGTATAGGTAAAGAAGTAATGGTTATAATGGAAGATGCTGATGATATATCTATAGTAATAAATTTTTTAGAAAAGAATAGAAAAAATAAAGAAAATTATCAATATATTACAAATCATGCAAAAATATTTTATTATTCAGTTAATAATATATAGCGAAAAGGAAAGATAGGTAGATGTAGTTATGAATAAAATTGAGATTTTTCAAGCGTTAGAGAAATTAGCTTTGCCAAAAGATAAATATATAGTAATTAGTGGTGCTTCTTTAGTATGTCAAGATTTACTTGATGAGACTGATGATATAGATCTTGCTTGTTCTAAAGAATTTTTTGATGAGTTAGATTGGAAAGTAAGAGTGGAATATAATTCTTTGATTAAATATAAAGATATTTTTGATATTGATTATGATTTATATGATTTAGATAATACTGTAGAAATTAATGGTTATAAATTTATGAATATAGAATCTTGTTATGAATTAAAAAAAGCTATGAATAAACCTAAAGATAAGAAATTAATAAAAGAATTAGAATTAAAAGTATGTCTTAGTGATAATTATTACTTTGAAAGAAAATTAAGGAATACTGGCATTAACTTTATTGCAGGAGTTGATGAAGTAGGAAGAGGGCCTTTAGTAGGGCCTGTTGTCGCTGCCTGTGTTGTTTTACCAGAACATTTTAATTTAGATGGTTTAACTGATTCTAAAAAACTTAGTGAAAAGAAGCGAGAGTATTTTTACGATGAGATTATGAGGCAAGCCTTAGGAGTTGGGGTTGGAATAATATCAGAAAAAGTAATAGATGAAGTAAATATTTATGAAGCGACAAAGATGGCAATGAAGGAAGCGATTAATAATTGTTCTTGTAAAATAGAACATGTCTTAATAGACGCTATGAAGCTTGATATATGTATTCCTACTACTTCTATTATTAAGGGTGATTTAAAAAGTATTACAATAAGCGCTGCTTCTGTTATTGCTAAAGTAACAAGAGATAGAATGTTAGATCAGCTTGATTTAAAATATCCAATGTATGATTTTAAAAATAATAAAGGTTATCCTACTAAGAAGCATTTAGAAGCGATAAAAAAATATGGCATAATAGATGAACACCGGAGAAGTTATGGACCTGTTAGTGAATATTTGGAGTTGACAAAGTAAAAATTGTAAGGTATAAGTTTGTATGAAAGAAGGGATTAGATGTCTAAAAACTTGGTAATTGTCGAAAGCCCTAGTAAAAGTAAAACTATTGAAAAATACTTAGGTAAAGATTATAAAGTAGTAGCTAGTCAAGGCCATATAAGGGATTTAGCGACTAGTGGACCTTTAGGGCTTGGTGTTGATATAGAAGATGGATTTAAACCTAATTATGTTCCTTTAAAGGGAAAGAAAAAGATTATTAGTTCTTTAAAAAAAGACGTGAAAGATGCAACTCATGTAATACTTGCAACCGACCCTGATCGTGAGGGAGAAGCGATTTCTTGGCATTTAAAAGAGTCTTTAGGAATTAATGATAAAGATTATGATAGAGTACTTTTTCATGAAATAACTAAAGATAAAGTACTTGATGCGATTAAACATCCTACTAAAATAGATGATAATTTAGTTAAGAGTCAAGAGACTAGGAGAATACTTGATAGAATAATAGGGTTTAGATTATCTAAACTTTTACAAGCGAAAATAAAAGCGAAAAGTGCAGGACGTGTTCAAAGTGTAGCTTTAAAACTTATTGTAGATAGAGAAAGGGAAATAGAAGCTTTTGTACCAGAAGAATATTTTACGATTACAGCTATTATTGAAGATACAGAGAGTTTGCTTTTTAAATATAAAGATGAAGAGATAAAACTACATAATGAAGCTGATGCTAATAAAGTATTAGAGGCTTTGGGTGATGATTATAATTTAAGTAGTATAGAGAAAAAGAAAAGAAAGAAAGCGAGTCGTGCTCCTTTTATTACATCAACTCTACAACAAGAAGCTTCTACTAAACTAGGTTTTACTGCTAAAAAGACTATGTCTATCGCTCAAAGACTTTACGAAGGTATAGATTTAGGTGATGAGACTGTTGGTCTTATTACTTATATGAGAACTGATTCTATTAGACTTTCTGATGAATTTGTAGGAAGTGCTTTTCATTATATTGAAGAGAACTTTGGTAAAAAGTATATTGGCTATACTAAACATGCTAAGAAGACAGATAATGTTCAAGATGCTCATGAAGGAATTAGGCCTACTAGCATTTTAAGGGAGCCATTAAAAGTAAAACAGTATTTATCAAATGATGAATTTAAACTTTATAGTCTAATTTATAAAAGAGCATTGGCATCACTTATGGCAGATGCTATTATGGATAGTACAACTTTAATATTTGATAATAATGATTATAAGTTTAAAGCGACTGGAAGTATTTTAAACTTTGATGGTTACTTAAAAGTATATAGTGATTATGAGAAAAATGAAGATAAAATTATTCCTGAACTTATAGAAGGTAATAATTATAAAGCTAGTGATATACTAAGTGAGCAACATTTTACTAAACCACCTGCTAGATATACAGAAGCTAAATTAATTAAAGAGATGGAAGACTTAGGAATAGGACGCCCTTCTACATATGCTAAAACTATTGATACTATTAAAGAGAGAGGATATGTAAAGGTAGAAGATAAAAAGTTTGTACCTACAGAAATAGGTGTTGAGACAACTGATAAACTCCAAGAGTTCTTTAGTGATATAATAAATGTAGAATACACTAAAAATATGGAAGAAGAACTTGATAAGATAGCAGAAGGTAATCTTGTTTGGAATGAAGTCTTAAAAGAGTTTTATGATGTTTTTGAACCTCGTGTTAAAAAAGCATTTAGTGATATGGAGAAAAAGGAAGCAGAAGAAACTGGAGAATTATGTCCAGATTGTGGTAGTCCTTTAGTTAAAAGACAGGGGCGATATGGAGAGTTTGTGGCATGTTCTAATTATCCAGAATGTAAATATGTAAAAAAGGAAGAAAAACAAGTAATAGAAGTGTGTGATTGTCTAAAATGTGATGGAAAAATCTTAGAAAGAAAGACAAGACGTGGTAAAATATTTTATGGTTGTAGTAACTTTCCTAAGTGTAAAGAAGCTTTTTGGGATAAGCCAATAGGAGAAAAATGTCCTAATTGTGGAGGAATGCTTGTAGAAAAAAATAATACAATTAAATGTAGTAAATGTGATTATGAGAAAGCCTAATTAGGTCTTTTTTTCTATACCTTTTTGGTATATAATATAATAAGGTGATAATATGAAGAATAGAAAAACTCCTTCTAGATATAAATATCAAAAAGTAATAAGAAAGAAGAAGAGAAAGTTACGTCTTAGAAAATGGGTTATAGTTTGCTTTTTTATTTTCTTTTTGGGAGTTTTTCTGTTTTCTTTGTATCAATTATATGCTTGGTTTGTTGATAATAAAGAAATAGAGACAATGCAAGATGAGATTAAAGAGGAAGTTAAAGTAACAGAAAAAGAGGATACGGAGAATACAGAAACTGTTAATCCACCTGTCGATGAGAAAGATGATTATTGGGATTATATTAAAATGAATCTTTTAGAAGTTGATTTTAATGAGTTGCTTACTAAAAATAGTGATACAGTTGGGTGGGTTCAAGTTAAAGGAACAAATATAAATTATCCTATAGTTCAAACTACAGATAATAGTTATTATTTATCTCATGCTTTCGATAAAAGTGTTAATGATGCTGGTTGGGTTTTTATGGATTATAGAAATGATGCTATTAATTTTAATCAGAATACAATAATTTATGCTCATAGTCGTTATAATGGTACGATGTTTGGAAGTTTAAAGAATATTCTTAATAGTTCTTGGTATACCAATAAAGAAAATCATATTATAAGATTATCTACACCAACAGAGAACACCATGTGGCAAGTATTTAGCGTTTATACTGTACCTAAGGAAAGTTATTATATTACACCAAGTTTTAATACAGAGGAAGAGTACTCAGAATTTTTGGATACTGTTAAAAGCAGAAGTGAAGTGGATTTTTCTGGTACTGTCAATACAAGTGATAAAGTGTTAACTCTGTCAACTTGTAAGGATAATTATGGTAATAGAATCGTTATGCATGCTAAGTTAATTAAGAAAGAGACAAGATAAGTAAAAAAAATGTAGCTTTTTATAGATTGACTTACTTTTAAATATTTAGTATGCTTATTATGAAGATAGGAAAACTATCTAATATATTCAAAAAGAGGAGGAAATATGAAAAAAATTAATTTTTTTGCTACATTATTTATTGCTGTTTTTGCATTAGGTGTAGTAAATGTTAGTGCAAAGGAAATACCTGTTACTGATGAGGCAACATTTAGGGATGCTTTAAATTCAGCAGTTACAGGTGATACTGTTGTTCTTAATAATAGTATTACGTTATCTAAAAAAGATAATTCTCCAGGTGTTGCTGATAAAGAGATTACTATTGATGGTAATGACTTTACTATTACAGGTTGGAGAGATGAAGCTGGTTCATTATCATCAGATCAAAGTATTATTACTGCTGGTGCTAATGGTATTGTTCATCTTAAAAATGTTACTTTAACAAATGCTCAAAAATATGGTGTACAAGCTTTTAATGGTGGTTATGTTAGTTTAGAAAATGTAACTATTAATGATTGCCGTTATGGAGGTATATTACTTAATGCGGGTACTATCGAAGTTATTAGTTTAAATTTAGGTTTCAATGGTCAAAATCCTGATGGCCAAGGTGGAATCCTAAATAATGGTATTGAAGTATCAACATCAGTTAAATTAAATGAACCAAATGCTATACCTAGTATAATTATGAATGGTACTATAAATTCTACAGAAAAGGATAATGTAATTTATTTTGCATCAGATGCTAATGATAATACAAAAGGTTTTATTGTAGAAAATACTGATACTACTACTGATAAAATATTAGTAAATGGTACTACTGCTGTAATTACTGATGCTAATAATGAAGTAAAATATGAAAGTAACGAATTAAAAGAAGGTACTGTTTTTGAAGGAGAAGATTATACTCCAAATATTGAAGTAACTGATCCAGTTGAACCAACTACTCCAAGTGAAGAAGCAAATAGTGATACTAATGGTGAAGAAAATCCAGAAACTAGTGATGGAATCTTATTATTCTTAGGTTTAACAGTTGTTGGTTTTGCTGGTGTTGCTTTAACTTATAAAAAACTTCATAATTAATAATAATTTAAGCATTGCTTTAGGCAATGCTTTTTTTCTAACAAAATTGTAAGAAAATAAACTTTGAAGTTATGCTATTATTTATTTAGGTGATAAATAATGAGACAAAGAATTAGAGATATAATATTTTTAATATTTGGGGTTAGTTTAACAATTATTTTCTTTACAATAGTTATACCTTTTCTTGTGATTATAGGTTTGATTAGAGTAATTTCTACTATCAGACACTTTAAAATTAGACATAAATATGCTAAAGTAAATACATAAGGATTGTGATTTGATGGAATATTTGGATTATTATGATGAGAATGGTAATTATTTAGGTTATAAAAGCCGAGATGAAGTTCATAAAGAAGGTTTGTGGCACAATACTGTTCATTGTTGGTTATATGAGATGGATGGCAGTATCTACTTTCAAATACGAAGTAGTAGTCATAAATTTTATACGACTGCTTCGGGTCATGTTTTAAAAGATGAGGGTATTAAAGAGGCTTTTAGAAGAGAGATAAAAGAAGAAATAGGGCTTGATATAAATAGTAATGATGCGACATTAGTAGATATTGTCCCTTGGCGAATGGATAAAATGAAAAATGGGATTCTTATTAAAGATAGAGCGAAAGCACATGTTTATGTGGATTTATTTGAAGGTGATATTAATAGTTTTAAATTTGATCCTAATGAAGTATTAGGCGTTGTTAAGGTAAAAGCTAAAGAGGCATTGGATTTATTTAAAAAAGGTAATGGAGAAATAAAAGCACTTATTATTACTGCTAAAGATAATAAGAATTTTAGTGAAAATAAATTAGTTAGTATTGGTGATTTTCTAGTTCAAGATCATGAAAATGCTTATGATAAATATAAAGATGTGTTAAGTAAGGTAATAGAAATTACTAAATAAGTAGTAATTTCTTTTCTTTTTGTGATAAAATAATTTTAAGATAGGAGATAGTGATTAATGAAAGAGGCATATACGATTAGTAGTGATGAAGTAGTTAAGAATTTAAATAGTTCTATAGAAGGATTAGCGGATACTGAAGTAAAGATTCGACTAGAAAAGTATGGATATAATGTAATTGCTAGTCATAAAAAGAAAACTGTTTTAGAAATGATTTTAGAACAATTAAAAGATAGGATGATCTTAATACTTTTACTTGCTTCTGTTCTTTCTTTTATTTTGGGGGAGATGGCTGAAGGAATTGTTATTTTAATTATTATTTTTATTAATGCGCTTATTAGTATTATTCAAGAGAAAAAAGCACTTTCTGCTATTGAAGCTTTGAGAGATATGAATGCACCTCATGCTACAGTTATAAGGAATGGTAAGAAAAAGACTATTTTGACTAAAGATTTAGTAGTTGGTGATATTGTTTATTTAGAAGATGGTAATATTGTTCCAGCAGATATTAGATTAATAGAAGAACATCAGTTAAAGGTTGATGAATCTTCTCTTACTGGTGAGAGTGTTCCTGTAGAAAAAGATGCTAATGTTATACTTGATGAGACTACTCCTTTAGCAGATAGAGTTAATATGGTTTTTTCATCTACTATTGTTTCTTATGGTACAGCGACTGGAATAGTAACTTCTATAGCAAGTGATACTGAAGTTGGTAATATTGCTAATATGTTAAATGATACTGATAGTTTAGATACACCCTTAAAAAGAAAGTTAAATAAAGTAGGTGAAGTTTTAAGTGTTATAGGTGTAGTTATTGCAATACTTATATTTATTATAGGCCTTTTATATGGTAGGGATTTTATATCAATTTTAATGATTGCTATTTCTCTTGCTATTTCTGTAATACCTGAAGGTTTACCTGCTACTGCTACTATAGTTATGGCTTTAGGGGTATCTCGTATGGCTAAGAAAAATGCTTTAGTAAAAAAACTTACAGCAGTTGAAGCACTTGGTAGTTCAACAGTTATTTGTACTGATAAAACAGGGACACTTACTTTAAATAAAATGACAGTTGTTAAAAGTACTTTATTTGATGATATTAAAAATAAAAATGATAAGAATAATTATAGTGAGGAATTAATAAAAGCGGCAGTTATTTGTAATAATGCTTATCTTGATAAAGAAAAAGTTTTAGGTGATCCTACAGAAGGGGCATTATTAAATTATGCTAAAGATAATGGTTATGATGTTAAGAAAATAAAAGATAATAGAGTATTGTTTGAACAACCATTTGATTCAATTAGAAAAAGAATGAGTGTTGTAGTTAAAAATAAGAAAGGTTATTTAATTTATAGTAAAGGTGCTCCTGAAGAGTTGATTGACGTGTGTAGTTATGCTATATCTGGTGGTAAAATAATTAAACTTTCAAGCGATGATAAAAATTTAATAAAAAAATACTGTACGACTTTATCTAGTAAAGGTTTAAGGTTATTAGGCTTTGCTATGAAAAGTATAGATAATGTTCCTAAAGAGGAAGATGTAGTGGAAGAATCTCTAACTTTTATTGGTATTATGGGAATGATTGATCCACCACGTGAAGAGGTTAAGCATGCAATTAATACTTGCCATGAAGCTGGAATTAGAGTAATTATGATTACAGGTGATCATAAATTAACAGCTACTTCTATTGCTAAAGACTTAGGAATTTATAAAAAAGGTGATTTAGTTGTTGATGGCGAAGAATTAAGCAAAATGAGTGATCTAAAACTTCGTAATACTATTAAAAATATTTCTGTTTTTGCTAGAGTTACTCCTAAAGATAAACTTAGAATTGTTAATGCTTTAAAGAAAAATAAAGAGGTAGTAGCTATGACTGGTGATGGAGTTAATGATGCTCCGGCCTTAAAGAAAGCTGATATAGGGGTTGCTATGGGAATAAATGGTACTGATGTGGCTAAAGATGCAGCGGCTATGATTCTTTTAGATGATAATTTTACAACAATTGAAGCAGCAGTTAAAGAAGGAAGAAGAGTTTATCGTAATATTCAAAAAGTAATTCAATATCTTTTAGCAGGTAATATTGCGGAAGTTTTAACTATTTTTGTTACAATGCTTTTTAATTTACATACACCATTACTTGCAGTACATATTCTGTTTATTAATCTTGTAACGGATACTCTACCTTCACTTGCTCTTGGAATAGATCCAGCTAGTCCTAATATTATGCGTCATAAACCAGTTAAAGAAGGTAGCCTATTTGAAAAGGGATTAGTATTTAGAATAGCTTTTTATGGAGTTTATCTTGCTATTATTACTTTAATCGCTTATTTAATAGGTAGTCGTGATAATTATACGTTGGCATTAACTATGGCTTTTACGGTTTTATGTTTATCACAAATTTTCCATTCTTTAAATCAAAGCTCAAGTAAAGTATCTTTATTTAGTAAAAATTATCCAAGAAATAAAATGCTATATCTTGCTATTATAGGTTCAATTTTCTTTCTTAGTTTAGTTTTATTTATAGATCCATTAAGAAAATTTTTCTCGCTTGGTGTATTAAGTATTAATGAGTGGATAATAGTTATGATTTTATCGCTATCACCAATTTTAGTAGTTGAAGTATTTAAGGGTATTAAAAGAAAATTAGGGGTTGATAATTAGATTATGGTAGTAAATAAGAAAAGGATAGTTTTAAGTAATAAGATTTATCCTCTTTTTGCGGGTTTATCTGGAGATTTAATTTTCTATATTGCAATTAATACATTGTTTTTAACAGAAGTTAAGCATTTAAGTGCTTTAGAAATTAGTTCTCTTACGACGATTAGTTTATTTGTTATGATTATTTTAAACCCTTTAGTCATGAAAATAATTAATAAAATAGGAGCTTTAAAATCGGTAAAAGTTGGAGTTCTTCTTCTTTTTTTAGGGGCTTTTCTAATTACTTTTTCTAGTAGTTATTTAGGTATTTTAATAGGTTCTATTCTTTATGAATCTTACTCTTATTTTAAGAAAATGGATACAGTTATTCTTAGAAGAAACTTAGCTTTCTTAAAAGAAGAAGATAAGTATTTACAAATAGAAAGTAAGTATACTTTGATTTATGCAGTTGTTACTATGTTTACTGCTTTTATTTCAGGTTTTCTTTTTAATTTAAACCCTTATTTACCAATGATAGGATGTTTAACTTTTTGTCTTATAAGTATTTTTTTGTCTAATTTTCTTTATGAAGTTAAAACTTTTAATAAAGTAATAAAGAAAGACAAAAGAAAAGTTAAACTGGCACATCTTATTTACTTGATTTTACTTCTTTTTGCTCTATGCTATTCAATTATTGATTTAGGGCAAAATAATAGTAAACTTTTTATTCAGTATAAGTTAGATAGTTTCTTATCACTTGAAGCTGTTTCAATTTATTTAACTATTGTTGTCAGTATATCAAGAATTGTTAGAGTGATAGCAAATTATTTCTTTATTTCTATTTATGATAAATATAAAAGTAAAATTTTATCTATTATTGGGTATAGTCTTCTTTTTTCGTTTGTTTTAATTCTTATTGGTAATTTTATTCCTTTTAAAATTTTAGGCATTGTTTTAATGAGTATTGGTTTTTGTGTATTTCTTGCTGTTAGAGATCCTTTTGATAATTATATTAAAGAATTATTACTAAATAATACTAATCCTAATGATCATGAAATAATGATAAATAAACTTAATTTTACAAGAAAAATAGGTAAATTAATAATTAGTAGTTTAATTACTTTGATATTATTAAAAGATTCTCTTACTTATGTAATGGTATTTTTATTAGGACTTTCTTTCTTCTCATTAGTTATAATATATGAGATATATAAGATATTAAAGAAAAAGAAATATGCTTAAAATATCTTGAAATATAATTTTTTTGTTCGCGTTCATGCACAAAAAAATAGAAATATTATGCATGAACGCGAAAATACTCTTTACCTTAATAAAATATGATGATACAATAATGATGTGGGTGGGATATTATGAAAAAGAAAGAAGAAATTTTAAATATTGCTAGTAAAAATGGTGGTTATATCACAACCAAAGAGTTGACTAAATATAATATAAATAGTCGTTTTTTGACATCTTTAGTAAAAGAAAAAAAACTAAGTAGAGCATCAAGAGGTTACTATATTTTACCAAATGTTTTTCCTGATGATTTCTATATTATTCTTTCAAAATGCAAGAAAGCTGTTTTTTCAGATGCTACTGCACTTTATTTTCATAATCTTTCTGATAGAATACCTTTAGTATATGATATTACGTTGCCTTATGGTTATGGTAATTGTTATAAAGATATGTCTAATGTTTCTCTTCATTATGTAAAAAATGCGAATATTGATTTAGGTATGATAGAAATAGAGTCTCCTTTTGAAATGAAAATTAAAACTTATGATATAGAAAGAACTGTTTGTGATATTATTAAAAATAAAAATAAAATGGATATTGAAGTTTTTACTAAAGCTTTAAAAGAATATTCAAGATTAAAAAATAAAGATCTTAATAAATTAATGAAATATGCTAAAAGATTAAATGTAGAGAAGAAAGTAAGAGAATATATGGAGGTGTTGTTGTAATTAATCAAGACAAATTAAAAAGTTTAGTTTCTAAAAAGACGTTAGGAGGTACATATAAATCACAAATATACTTTCAATTGTTTTATTTTGAACGACTATTAGAAAGAATTTCTAAAAGTAAATATAAAAATTATATTATATTAAAAGGTGGATTAGTTTTAACTTCAATTATTGGTAGTGATGATAGAACTACTAAAGATATGGATGCAACGGTAAAAGGTATTCCTCTTTCTGAAAATATAATTAAAGAAATATTTAAGGAAATATTTAGCATTGATTTGGATGATGGTGTTACTTTTGAACTTATTAGTATTAAAGATATTAGGCTAGAAGATAAGTATGGTGGTTTTAGATTAAATATTTTATCAAAATTAGGTAATAATAAAACATATATTACAGTTGAACTAACAACTGGTGATGAAATAACTCCTAGAGAGATAAAATTTAGTTATAATTCGATTTTTGAAGATAAAAAAATAACTATTATGGCATATAATATAGAAACTATACTAGCAGAAAAATTTCACTCTATTGTTTTTAGAGGTAGTTTGAATACAAAGTTGAAAGATTTTTATGATGTTTATATGTTATTTAATTTTAAAGAAGATATTATAGATAAAAAATTATTGGTAAAAGCAATCGAGAACACTTTTAAAAAGAGAGATACTTTAATAGATATAGATGAATTTGTTAATCTTATAGACGATTTATATAATAATGATTCTCTTAAAAAGTTATGGAGTGAATATCAAAATAAAAATACATATGCCAAAGGTATAAGTTTTGAAGATACAATAGATTCTGTTAAAATAATAGTTAATATACTAGAAGAAACATTAGTTACTGTTTAAAAAGTTTTGATAAAATTAGAAAGGGTTTTGAACTATGAAAAAAGTTAGGAATGCTGTAAGAGCATTTGTAGTTGATGGTAATAAAGTTTTATGCATACAATATAAAGAAGAAAACATAGGGTATATTGATATTCCAGGAGGAAAAATAGAAAGGGTGAAACAGGTGTAGAAGCAGCAATTAGGGAAGTTAAAGAAGAAACTGGAATAGAAGTTAGTAATTTTAAAGAAGTAGGTAATGTCATTATTGAATATCCGGATAGAATTTATAATATGGAAGTGTTTGTTACAAATAACTATATGGGGAGTGTTAGAAATAATGAGGAAAATGATGCTTTCTTTATTGATATAGAAGATTTACTAAAAGAAAAGAAGAGGTATGCTATTACATACTTGTTAGATACTGAGTTTGAAGATTATTTTAATAATAGAAAAATTAATGTTAAATTTAATGTTGATAGTAATCATAAAGTTATTAATTATGATAAGATATGAAATCTAATCAGCTTCAATAATAAATAATGTTTTAAAACATAAACTTACTACTGGAAAGGTAGTGAGGCATATGTTTACAAGAGGAATAGATAAGAGAATGAAAATTATTCTTTTAATATTTAGTAGTATTTTATTAGTAATAGTCTTAAGAGTATTTTATGTTCAAGTAGTAGATTATAAAAAACTATCAAATCTTGCTAGTGACCTTTGGAGTAGGAATTTACCTATTGAAGCTTCTCGTGGAAGAATACTTGATAGAAATGGAGTAATTTTGGCGGATAATATTACAACTACATCTTTAGTCTTAATTCCTAATCAGATAAAGAATAAAAAAAAGGTTACAGAAAAACTTGCAGAAATTTTAGGAGTTAGTTTTGATGAGATGAAAGAACATGTTTATAAAGAGACATCTATTGAAAGAGTTCATCCAGAGGGAAGAAGATTATCTTATGAAGTAGCAGATAAAATAGAAGCCTTAAACTTTGATGGAGTTTATTTAGTTAAAGAGTCTAAAAGATATTATCCATATGAAGAGATGTTATCTCACGTTTTAGGTTATGTCGGAATAGATAATCAAGGCTTATCTGGAATAGAGTTACAGTATGATGATTATTTAACTGGTGAAAATGGAGCAATTAAGTATTTTAGTGATGCAAAGGGTAATAAATTAGAGCTTACAGATTTATATATTGAACCTCAGGATGGCATGGATTTGCAACTTACTATTGATATAAATATTCAAAAGTCAATTGAAAGGGAACTTGATAATGTTGTAGACATGTTTAATCCGGATATGGCTCTTGCTGTTGTAATGGATCCTAATACAGGCGAGATATTAGCGATGAGTTCTAGACCTAATTATGATCCTAATAACTATCAAGATTATACAACAGAAGAGCTATCACGTAATTTACCTATATGGGCAAGTTATGAGCCTGGTTCTACCCAGAAGATTGTTACAACAGCGGCATCAGTAGAAGAAGGGGTAATTGATTTATTTAAAGATGAATTTACAGATACAGGATCTGTTCAGGTGGATACAGCAAGAATTAAATGTTGGAAAGCAGGAGGACATGGTCATCAGACATTCCTTCAAGTCTTACAAAACAGTTGTAACCCTGGTTTTGTGAGGATGGGACAATTACTTGGAAAGACGCGATTATTTCATTATTTAGATTTATTTGGTTTTGGTTCTAAGACGGGGATAGATCTTAATGGTGAAGGGGAAGGTATAATATTTCCACTGGACCAAGTTGGTAATATAGAACTTGCTACTACAGCTTTTGGGCAAGGTATTAGTGTTACACCTATTCAACAAGTAAGAGCTATTTCAGCAGTTATTAATGGTGGTGTTTTATTAAAGCCTTATGTTTTGAAAAACATTTTAGAGCCAGAGACCGGTAATGTTATGGAGCATAATAGTAAAACGGAGATTAGAAGAGTAATAAGTGAAGAAACTAGTGAAATTATGAGATATGCTTTAGAGACTGTAGTAGCACTTGGTGGTGGTAAAGCTGCTTATATTGATGGTTATAGAATAGGTGGTAAGACAGGTACGGCGCAAAAGGCTGTTAATGGTAGTTACCTTGCTAATAATTATATAATGTCTTTTGTTGGTATTGTGCCATCTAATGATCCTGAAGCTGTTCTTTATATTGCTATAGATAATCCAAAAGATACAGCATTGTTATCAAGTTATACCACAACTCCTATTGCAAGAAGAATACTTCTAGATATAATTGATGCTTTAGGAATAGAAAAGCAAGAAGGTGGAGTAGAAAAAGACTATGAATGGAGTGATAAAGTTTATTATGAGGTTGCTGATGTAGTAGGTAAAACTCCAGATGAAGCTAAAGAGTTGCTTGAACATTTTTCTATAGAATACTCTGGTAGTGGAGAGAAAATAATAAGTCAATCACCTGAAGCTGGGATGCGTCTTGAAGATGGAAGTACTGTTAAATTAATGCTAGGTAATTAGTATAAATCTTGAATTTAGTCATAAAATTAAATGACAAGAGAAAGTCAAATAATAAAATACATATAGAATAACAAAAATACTTATGCTATAATACTTAGAGAAACGAGAGGCGATAAGTCATGTTATTACTTACAAAAGCAGTATTTGCAATTATGATTGGATTTTTATTTAGTGTAGTTTTAGGCCTTGTTCTTTTACCTCTTTTAAGAAAATTGAAAGTAGGACAAAGGATAAGTAGTTATGTAGGATATTCGCATCGTAAAAAAGAAGGAACTCCTACGATGGGTGGCTTAATCTTTATTATTCCTACAGTTGTTATTACATTAGGATTATTGATTACGGGGAAAATATCTTATTCTGATAATTTAGCAATAGTGTTATTAGTATTTTTAGGTTTTGCCATTATTGGATTTTTAGATGATTTCTTATCACTTAAAAAGCATAACAACGAAGGGCTTACTACTTATCAAAAATTATTAGGGCAAGTTATAATATCGACAATATTTTTCTATATTTATATGAAAAATGGAGGTCAGACATCTTTTGTGGTTGGGACTCTTGGTATTGATATTGAACTTACTTGGCTATATGGATTATTTATATTATTTATTTTGATTGGTGCTTCTAATGCTGTTAATTTGACAGATGGTTTAGATGGACTTGCAGGGAGTTTATCTGCTGTTGCTTTCATTGCTTTTGCTCTTATTTCCTTTGTAGTTGGTTTTGAAGATATTGGTATATTTTGTTTAGTGTTAGTTGGTTCTTTGATTGGTTTCTTAGTTTATAATACTCATCCTGCGAAAATATTTATGGGAGATACTGGTTCTCTTGCTCTTGGAGGTGTTATGGGTGCCGTTGCTATACTTACTCATAGAGAACTTACTTTACTTGTAGTAGCAGGAGTCTTTGTAATAGAAACATTATCAGTTATTTTACAAGTGTTTTGGTTAAGGTTTTTCCATAAAAAGTTATTCTTAATGACGCCTTTACATCATCATTTTGAAAAACTTGGTTGGCAAGAGACAGATATTGTTAAATTATTTGTAGTCTTTGGATTACTACTTGCGATGAGTGGCATTATTTTTGGAGTATGGTTATAGAAAAGAGTGATTAGATGAAGAAAAAAGGTTTATCTTTGCCTTTATTAATCACAGTAATACTTTTAGTAACATTTGGACTTATAATGATATATTCCGCTTCAAGTATTTGGGCCGAATATAAGTTTCATGATAGTTTTCACTATGTGAAACAACAAGCATTATTTACAGTAATAGGATTTATAATAATGTATATAGTTAGTAAGATAGATTATAATATCTATTTTAAGAAGGCAAATATCATCTTAGGTATTTGCTTTTTATTATTAATTTTAGTTTTAATACCTGGTATAGGTAGTATTAGAAATGGTAGTAGGAGTTGGTTTGGAATAGGGCCATTTGGAGTACAGCCTAGCGAGTTTATAAAACTGGCATTAATAATATTTACTAGTAAATACTTAGTTAATAGTAATAAGTTTTTAAAGAGTTATAAGAAAGGTGTAATTCCAATACTTGGAATTGCCTGCTTTGCTTTTGGTCTTATCATGTTACAACCTGATTTAGGAACAGGTTTAGTTTTAATGGTTTCAATTATTGCCTTACTTTTTATCGCTGGGGTTAATATGAAGTTTTTCTATATTTTGGGAGTAATAGGAATAGTTGGAGTTATAATACTTATCGCTATCGCTCCATATCGTATGGATAGAATAACATCGTTTTTAGATCCATGGAGTGATCCTTTGGGAACAGGTTTTCAAATAATTCAGTCTTTATATGCCATAGGTCCAGGAGGACTGCTTGGTACAGGTTTTTTAAATTCAAGACAAAAACATTTTTATTTGCCAGAACCTCAAACTGACTTTATCTTTTCAATAATTTGTGAAGAGTTCGGTGTAGTAGGTGCGATATTTATTGCTTTACTTTTCTTCTTACTTTTATATTTTGGTGTTAAGATTGCTTTAAAATCAAACGATTTATTTGCCAAGTATTTAGCTTTTGGTCTTATTTTTCAAATGATTTTTCAAGCCTTAATGAACTTAGCTGTGGTGATTGGTCTAATACCTGTGACTGGAGTAACCCTACCATTTTTATCTTATGGAGGAAGCTCTTTATTAATAAGTTTATTAAGTATTGGAATTCTTCTTAATATAGCGAGAAAAAATAATCAGTAATGGTATATTATATTAATAGAGATACTTATAAATTTGAGGTTTCAGTCTGAAACCTCAAATTTAATAATAGTTATTATTAAAAAAGTCTCTAAGGTTTCAATTTGAAACCTTGAAAGAAAATATATAGTTGTAGGAGGTTATGCTTATAAACGATTTAATAGAAAAAGAAGATATTAAAATTGAAAACATGATATATGAAATTAGAGGCAAGCAGGTAATGCTTGATAATGATTTGGCGAGACTTTATAAATGCAAAAATGGAACTAAGACTATTAATCAAGCGGTTAAAAGACATATTAATAGATTCCCAGAAAGATATATGTTTCAATTGAGTGAAAGAGAATATGATAATTTGCGGTCCCAAGTTGGGACCACAAAAGAAAATAATAAGTCTAGAACTCTACCTTATGTATTTACAGAACAGGGTGTCGTCATGCTTGCTACTATACTTAGAACACCTATTGCAGAAGAAGTGAGTATAAGAATAATGGATGCTTTTGTAGCTATGAGAAAATAAATATCAACTAATCTAATTGAGCAAAAGTATATAAATGATTTAGTTTTGAAGGATTCAAAAAGAATAGATGTGTTAGAAAATGCATTTTCTAGTTTTAACGATAAAAATAATCATATTTTTTTTGAAGGACAGATTTATGATGCTTATTCTTTAATGATAAAGATATTTGAAAAAGCTTTAAGCAGTATCATTATAATAGATAATTATATAGATAAGAATATATTAGATATATTATCTAAAACTAATAGAAAAGTTACTTTTATTACTAATAAGTATAACAACGTAGATTATGAAAAGTATAAAGAACAATATAATAATGTAACCTTAGTAGTTAATAACTCATTTCATGATAGATTTATTATTTTAGATAAGAAAATTTTATACCACTTTGGAGCAAGTTTTAAAGACTTAGGAAAGAAATGTTTTGCTATCACTAAGATAGAAAGCAAAGAACTTTTAGATAGTTTGTTAGATAAGTTAGAATAACAACTTTTATTAGAAATATGTTAATGTTCAAGGTTTCAACTTGAAACCTTAAAAGAAAAATATGTAATTGAAGGAGGTTATGCTTATAAACGATTTAATAAATAAAGAAGATATTAAAATTGAAAACATGATTTATGAAATTAGAGGAAAACAAGTGATGCTTGATAGTGATTTGGCTAAACTATATCATGTTGAAACAAAGAGGATTAATGAGGCTGTTAAGAATAATATGGAAAAATTTCCTGAAAGATTTTCTTGGAAGTTAACAGATGAAGAAAGTAAAATGTTTTTGGTCGAAATTTTCGACCAAAAACATATGGAAACTCGTGGAGGTAGATATAGATGCCCTAGAGTTTTTACTGAACAAGGTGTTGCGATGCTTGCCACAATACTGAAATCTAAAATCGCTATACAAGTAAGTATCAGAATAATGGATACTTTTGTAGCAATGAGAAAATATATTTCAAATGATTTAATGGACTATAGTAAGATGTTAATTAATCATGAAAATAGACTTTCTTTATTAGAGAATACCTTCGATAGCTTTAAAGATAAAAATAATCATATCTTTTTTGAAGGACAGATTTATGATGCTTATTCTTTAATGATAAAGATATTTGATAAAGCTGAAAGTGGTATCATTATAATAGATAATTATATAGATAAGAATATATTAGATATATTATCTAAAACTAATAGAAAAGTTATTCTTATTACTAATGAGTATAAAATACAAGATTATGAGAAATATAAAGAACAGTATGATAATGTTAACTTAGTAGTTAATAACTCATTTCATGATAGATTTATCATTTTAGATAAGAAAATTTTATATCACTCTGGAGCAAGTTTTAAAGATTTAGGTAAGAAGTGTTTTGCAATTACTAAAATAGAAAGTAAAGAGCTTTTAGACGGTTTGTTAAACAAATTATAGTTGTAATCGGTTTAATACCTATTATATAAGTTACATTACCTACTAAGTGCTCTAATCTTCCAAACACTTGGTTACATGAGTTTTATCTAATCTAAAGAAAGGTCTGGTATTATAAAATACTATTTGTTTTTTGATAATTATTATGATAATCTATAGACTGTGAAAAGAGTGATTATATGATTAAATATTATTATGCAAGAATAACAGATAGTAATTTATATATGGATGATATTAATCTTTTAGAGTATCTTAGTAAGTATTTTCCTGCTGTTTATACATATTATCAAGATATGATTAAGAAAAGTGAAATAGTTAATTTTAATAGATACAAAGAATCTAGAATATCTTTTAATAGAAAAGTTATGGAAGAGGGCTTATCGCCTTATTTGTTATTAAAAAAGGAAAATGGAGAGGTAAGAGAAATTAATACTAATAGTCTTTTAGTTTTATCTAACCTTAAAAAACCTAAACTAAAAAGATTAACTATTGAAGAAGTAGAAACTTTATATACTGATGATTATAGAACAAGAACTAATAAATATGTATACTTTCCTTCAGTTTTGGATGATAACCCTATTTTTGATTTGGATTGCGTAGAAGAGGAACAATTTAAAATAATAAAGAAAACAAACTAAGCTTTTTTACTTAGTCTGTTTTTAAATATAATTTTAAATATAAATCTAACAATTGGTCCAGCATAAAATAACTGAAAGCACATAGCCATAGGAAAACTTAAAACCATAGATTGTAACCAACTAGATATAAAAATATCAAGACTGGGTTTATTTATAAATATAGTTGCTATTAAACTCATAATAGGACACATAAAAGTAACTATTACAATAGAGATTCCATAACTTATAAGAATACTAGGTGTTTTCTTAGGATCAAACACTTTAAAAGCTAGTTTGTGGGCAATTTTCCCTATTAAGAAAAATTCTAAAATAATAGCAACAATCCACATAAAAGGTAATTCTTTAAAAGCTTCTAAAAATATAAGGTTATTTAAGCCGCCAGTATGAATAGAAATATTATAGCAAATCATAACATATACCATTAAAAAAGCCATTATTAAAGTATAGATAAAGTCTTGTAATTTAGTTTGTGGCATAATTATCCTCCTTTCCTACAATATAAAAACAGCATCATTTTTCAATGTGTTGTTCGTTAGCATCTTAGAGATGTTTCGTTTCCAATTTAACCATTAAATCTGTTTCCTTAGTGATTTTAGCACAGTTTAGAAAAATATGTAAGAAAAAATTTATTTTTGTAGTAATTTTTATAAATTTATAGTATATTTTAGGTAAGGAGGAAGTATTATGACACTTTTTTGGTTAGTATTATTTGTTATTTTATCATTATTTGAACTTGCTACTGTAAATTTGGTATCTATTTGGTTTGCAATAGGAGCAATTATCACAACATTTGTATCTTTAGTAACTGATAATGTAATGATACATTTAGCAGTATTCACTATTGCGTCAATTCTTTTATTACTTTTAACAAAACCATTTGTTAAGAAAATAAAAAAAAGAGAAGTTGTTCCTACTAACTTAGATAGAGTTATTGGTAAAGTTGGAGTGGTTACAGAAAAGGTTCTACAGGATGGAATTGGTGAAGTTAAAGTTCTAGGTAAGAAGTGGAGTGCATATAGTGATAAAGAAATAAAAGAAAATAGTAAAGTAAAGGTATTATCTATTAATGGAGTAAAACTTAAAGTAGAAGAGATTAAGGAGAGTGATAAATAATGTTTTGGGTTATATTAATAGTAATTATTGTTATTGTAATATTAGGAGTAAAAGTAATTCCACAATCACAAGCGAAAGTAATAGAACGTCTTGGGACTTATTATAAGACGCTTGGAACAGGTCCTCATTATGTAGTACCATTTATTGATAGAGTGGCATCTACTGTTTCTTTAAAGGAAATAGTTAAAGATTTTGCACCACAACCTGTTATTACTAAAGATAATGTTACGATGCAAATTGATACAGTTGTTTATTTTCAAATAACTGATCCTAAACTTTATACTTATGGAGTAGAAAATCCTATTAATGCCATTGAAAATTTAACAGCAACAACACTACGTAATATTATTGGTGAGTTAGAACTTGATCAAACCTTAACATCAAGAGATATTATTAATTCAAAGATGAGATCAATTTTAGATGAAGCGACTGATCCTTGGGGTATTAAAGTAAATAGAGTTGAAGTTAAAAATATTATTCCACCACGTGATATTCAAGATGCTATGGAAAAACAAATGCGTGCTGAACGTGAAAGACGTGAGAAGATATTGCAAGCAGAAGGAGAGAAAAAAGCTGCTGTATTAATCGCTGAAGGTGAGAAAGAAAGTACAGTTTTAAGAGCAGAGGCTCAGAAGGAAGCAGCAATTAAGAAGGCAGAAGGAGAAGCTGAAGCAATTATTAAAATTAAAAATGCTGAAGCTGAAGGTATTAAATTACTTAAAGAGGCTAAAGCAGATGCTTCAGTTTTAAAACTAAAGAGTTATGATGCAATGGTAAAAGTTGCTAATGGACAATCTACTAAGATAATAGTTCCTAGTGAATTACAAAGTTTAGTAACAGCAGGAACGGTATTAAGTGAAACATTTAAAGAAGGAAAGAAATAATTTGCATTTCTTTCTTTTATTAATATGAATTCATAATGATACTAATTAGTAGATATTTGTAAAGTAATAGTGATTATAATAATAAGCACTATTTTTTTATTTGAATAATTGGACTCCATGTGTTAGAATTGTAATAGATAAAGTATAAGAATAAAAGATAAAGGTAAGCTAAATAGTAAGGAGAATATTTATGAAGAAAAAAGAGAATATAGTAATAATAGTACTATTAGTGTTAATGTTAGTTGCTATAATAGGTGTAAGTTATGCAGCGTTTAACTTTAGTCAGCAAGGTAATACACCAAATAAAATAACAACAGGATCAATAACAATGACATATACAGAAAGTGATAATAAAATAAGTTTGAATGGGGCATTACCTACAACAGATAAGACAGGAATGGTAAGATTAACAGCAGGAGAATATTTTGATTTTAATGTTTCTAGTCAAATAACAGGTGATGTAAATATCAACTATGAGATAAGTGCAAAAGAAGTAGGAGATGGGACGATAGATGGTTCTAATATCAAACTTTATTTAACAAAGTTAAATGATGATGGAACAGAGGAAGCCCTAATGGTACCAGAAGTGTATAATGTAGAGGCTAATGCTAATGATTATACAGGAAGACCATCAGGAGAGATGAGTTTATATACAAGTAGCATGAACTCAAGTGAATCTAATAATTATAGACTTAGAATGTATGTAGATGAAGGATATAATCCACAAGGAGATGGAGGAAATTTAACCTTTACGGTACAGATAAATGTGTATGGAAAAGCAGGGGACAAGTATGTACCTGAGACAACTAGGGAAATACTTGAAGATAATGAAGTACAAGTAGAAAAAACAAATATGTTTAACTATGCAAGTAATGGATATTATTGGGATACTACGACTAATAATCAATCTCAGAGCCCTAATCCAGAATATGTAACAAATGGGTTATATAGTATGGAAGATGCAGATGGGACAAGTTACTATTATAGAGGAAATGTAACAAACAACAATGTTCAATTTGGAGAATATACAGAAGATTATTATGTATATAATTATGAAAGTAAATATTTTCAAAGCTTAGATTCTTGTCAAGAATATAGCAGTGGTTGTAGTGAGAGTGATAGAGTCAAGCTAGCATCAGCAGGAGATAAGATGTACTGGAAGATAGTGAGAGTAAATGGAGATGGAAGTTTAAGACTAATATATAATGGAACAAGTGTAAATCCAGATAATAGTGATTTAGCACATTCGCATGCGATAGGTAATTATATTCCATATAATTTAAATTGGGATGATCCAAAATATACAGGATATACATATGACAGAGATACAAATGAAACAGATAGTTTTATAAAAAGAGAAGTAGATACCTGGTATCTTAATGCTTTGGGAGACACAATATATGATAGTATGGTAATAGGTGGAAGATTCTGTAGTGATAGTAGTAATTACCATATGGATGATACTATGGGATTTAATGTGTTTGCAAGTTTTGATAGATTAGCTCAGCCATTAAAAGGATCTGAAGGAGTAAATGATCCAACTTTGATATGTTCTTCTACAGATGAAACATATGGAGGAAGTTATAGATTAAAAGCAGGATTAATAACAGCAGATGAATTAGTTTTAGCGGGTGAAAGTGTGTTTGTAGCAGGAAATAGTTATTTAAATCCAGGTGAATCTGAGGTATATTATTGGACTATGACACCTGTTGCTTTTAATGATGGCGCTATTGTATGGCATGAAGATGATATTCTCCGTAATGATGGTGTCGATGGTCGTAATGACGCCGTGCGTCCAGTTATCAATGTGATAACTGATAATGGGTTTGCTAGTGGCGATGGTACTGCTAGTAGTCCATATGTAATTTCTTAAAGAATTTCTATTATTAGAGATTCTTTTTTCTTTCTCAAAAAACTCTATATTTTTTTTATTTTAAATAGTATAATGTAATCATAAGAGGGTGATACTTGTGGCTTATATTAGTGTTAAGAATTTAACTAAAATTTATAAAATGGGAGAAGTTACAATAAAAGCGATAGATAATGTTTCTTTTGATATTGATGAAGGGGAACTCACAGTTGTTTTAGGTCCAAGTGGTGCAGGTAAAACAACAATACTAAATATCTTAGGTGGAATGGACTCTGCTACTAGTGGTAGTGTTGTTATAGATAATAATGATATATCTAAATATAATAATAAAAAGTTAACTTTATATAGACGTTATGATATTGGGTTTGTATTTCAATTTTATAATTTGGTTGGTAACTTAACAGCTTTAGAAAACGTTTCTCTTGCTAGTCAAATATGTAAACATCCGATGGATTCTAGTGAAGCTTTAAAAAGAGTAGGGTTATTGGCGCGAAAAGATCACTTTCCAGCTCAGCTTTCTGGTGGTGAACAGCAACGTGTTTCGATCGCTCGTGCTATTGCTAAAAACCCTAAATTATTACTTTGTGATGAACCTACAGGAGCTTTAGACTCTAAAACTGGTAAAAAAATAATAGAACTATTACAAGATACTTGTCATAAGACGAAAACAACTACGATAATTATTACTCATAATGCTGTTATCGCTGATATTGCTGATAAAGTTATTAAAGTTAAAAATGGTAAAATAGAAAGTGTAACGGTTAATAAACATCCTAAACTTGTTAAGGAGATTGATTGGTGATGTTAATCTTTAAGAATAGTTTTAGGAAAATATGGAAGTCTAAGGGAAGATTTTTATCTTTAATCCTTATTGTTATTTTAGGGACATCTTTTTTTGCAGGAGTTAGAGAAACTGCAAGTGATATGATTAAGACACTTGATAATTATTATGATGAGACTAATCTTTATGATTTTAAAATAGTTAGTACTATGGGACTAACTAATGATGATATTAAATCTTTAGAGGAAATAGATGGTATAAAGGAAGTAGAGGGAGCATATTCTTTTGATACTCTAATTGATGGTAATGCTGTTAAAGTTAGTGCAATATCTAATATTAGTAAACCTACTTTAGTTGATGGTAGAATGCCTAAGAATAATAATGAATGCCTTGGCGAAGATGGTGTTTATGAAATAGATGATTCTATTACTATAGAAGATGATACTTATTTAAATAATAATACTTGTAAAATAGTTGGTACTATTAATAGTAGTAGTTATATTTATGAAAATAAAGGTATTTCTACGGTTGGTGATGGGAAACTTGATAGTTTAATATATACTCCTAAAGATAATTTTAAATTAGATTATTATACAGAAATTTATATAGAAGTTGATGGTGCTAGGGAAGAGTTATCATATAGTGATGAGTATGGTGCAATTATTAGTGATGTTAATGATAAGTTACAAGAACTTAGACCTTTAAGGGAAACAGCAAGGTATGAAGAAATTCTTAAGAATGCGATGGATAAAGTTGCTGAAGCTGAAAATGAACTTAATAGAGTAAAACAAGAAAATGAAACTAAGTTTAATGATGCTTTGACGGAGTTAAACTCTAATAGAATAGAATTAGATTCTGCTCTAGAGTCTTATAACAGTAATTTAGCACGTTTGAATAGAACTAAAGAGTCTACAGAAACAGAGCTTAATAATGGCTTTGCAGCTTTAGATAATGCTAAGAGTGAATTTAATACGGCTTTAAGTAATGCTGGATTAACAGTAGAATCTTTACAGCCTACACTATATACTATAAATAGTAATATAAAGACGATAGAAGAGGAGTTAGCAAATATTGATGAGTCTGATAGTTTGTATGAGACATTAAACGCTACTTTGGCTGAGTTAAATAATAATAAAACTAATATTGAGACATTGATTAGTACTAATAATACTTTAATAGAACAAGAAGAAACTTTAAATAATTCTTTAGATACTTGGAATAGAGAGTATAGTAGATCTCTTAGTAGATTAAATAGTGCTAAAGAAGAAATAGATAATGGTTATGTTGAATTAAATAAAGGGTATGAGGAGTATAACACTAATTATAATCTTTATCTTCTTGAGATAGCTAACTATGAAAAAGAGATAAATGATGCAAAAGCAGAAATACAAAATATAGAAAAACCGGTTTGGTATTTATTAACTAGAGAAGATTTGACAGGTTATACTAGCTTTTATGAAAGTGCTACTAAAGTAGATTCTATTGCTGCTGTGTTTCCTATATTCTTTATATTAATAGCTTTCCTTATGGCTTTTAATACCATGAATAGAATGATTGAAGAAGAACGTAGTGAAATAGGGGCTTTAGTATCTATAGGTATTAGAAAGTCTACTATTGCTTTTAGTTATCTTTTATATGTTTTTCTAGCTTGTGTTCTTGGCCTTGTAATAGGACTTAGTATTGGATATACATTGATACCAAGAATACTTTATACTGTTTATGCAGCATCCTTTACTATACCTAGTTTATCTACTTATGCTAATCCTTATGCTTGTTTGATAATTGTTTTGACAACAATAATTTTGATGAGTTTAGTAGTATTTATTACTCTTATTAAAGACTTTAGATTAGCACCTGCTACTATTTTGAGGCCAGAAGCTCCTAAGAGTGGTAAGAAGATTTTGTTAGAGAGAATAAAACCTTTTTGGAAACATTTATCTTTCTCTTGGAAAATAACACTTCGTAATTTATTTAGATACAAAAAAAGAATATTTATGACTGTCTTAGGTATTGCGGGATGTACGGCTTTACTTTTAACAGGCTTTGGAATTAAAGACAGTCTTAGTGATTTACTTGATATACAGTATGGAGAAATACAGCATTATGATACAACTTTAGTATTAAATGATGATTTTAATAAAGATGAAGTTATTAATTCTTTAACTGATAATAATTTAACTGATTATATAGAAACTTCTATTGCTAGTTTTACTTTTAAAGATAAAGCTGATTCTAAAAATCTTGATTTTACTTTAATAGCTTTTATGTCTCGTGATAATATAGATGATTTTGTTACTTTAAAATCTTTAGATGGAGATGATTTAAGCTTAAGTGATGAAGGTGTTATTATTACAGAAAAAATGGCTCAAGCAATAGATGCTAAAGCAGGAGAGAATATTAGTATTAGAAATAGTGA
Organism: uncultured Bacilli bacterium; assembly: GCA_944358305.1. Lineage (GTDB taxonomy): Bacteria > Bacillota_I > Bacilli_A > RF39 > UBA660 > Onthousia. Next base: position 84,765 of record CALVQK010000005.1, read on the forward strand.
TAATGAATTATATATTGTTAGAGTAGCAGGTATTTGTGAAAACTATATAGGTAATTATCTTTATATGAATAGTAATTATTATGAAGAAATATTTGGTGATAATGATTATAATAGTTTTTTGGTTAATCTTCCTCTTAATGTTGATAGAGAAGTATTATCTAATAATCTTTTAGATGCGGGATATTTTGGAACTATTCAATATACAACTGATAATATGGAAATGTTTAATGATATTATTGCTGGTATGAATAATATAGTTTATTTAATAATAGCGTTTTCAAGCTTTCTTGCAATTACAGTTTTATATAATTTGACTATTATTAATATAAATGAACGTAAAAGAGAAATAGCTACTTTGAAAGTATTAGGATTTAAAGATAATGAAGTATCTAGTTATGTATATAGAGAAACTATTATCTTGACTATTGTAGGGATAATAGTAGGAATATTTTTAGGCTTTTCACTTAATACTTTTGTTTTGATGATTGCTGAGACTGATGAGATATTATTTATTAAAACAATTAAACCTCTAAGTTATATTTTATCATTTATAATTATTATAGTATTTAGTATTATAGTTCAAGTAATTACATATTTTATTTTAAAGAAAATAGATATGATAGATTCATTAAAATCTGTAGAGTAGGTATTTAATATATAATTAAAATAATCTTCGGTATCCTGTGAGGATCGAAGATTTTTTACATAGAAAAAAGGAATTGATATTCCTTTCAACCTAACTAATTGATTTATTATCATACATCAGTTATAGACCTACCAAAGCATTAAGTATATTATTTGTCAACTTTATGTTATGTTAAATTTAAGAAATTGTGTTATATTATTTAATTTCTTTTATTTAACATTTTATTATAATAATTAAATAAATCTTCAAAAGCATTATAATGAACTATTTCTCTTTGTCTTAACCATAGAAGTGGTCCTATAACATCAGGATCATCTGTAAGATCTATTAAATTTTCATATACTGCTCTTGCTTTTTGTTCAGCAGCCATATCCTCCATAATATCAGCTAGAGGATCACCTGTTGTTGCAAAGTAAGCAACAGTAAATGGGACACCATTAGCATCGACAGGATATAAAGCGTTTTTGTGTTCTGCATAATGAGAAGCAAGTCCTGCTTTCTTCATTTCTTCAACAGTAGCATCCTTCAATAGTTGGTATACCATAGTAGAAATCATTTCTACGTGAGCAAGTTCTTCAGTTCCAATATCTGTAAGTAGGGCTTGTCCTTTTTGGTCTGGCATTGTATATCTTTGATTAAGGTATCTAAGTGCAGCAGCTAGTTCTCCATTACTACCTCCATATTGAGTTATTAATTGTTTAGCCATATTAATATCTTTTTTCTTAATATTAATAGGATATTGTAATCTTTTAGCATATTTAAACATTGCTTAATCCCTCCATATTCCAAGGAAAGATTAATGTTTGCCATAAGAATGGACTAGTATTAAGACTATCACTACTAATTAGAATAGGCCCATATTTTTCTTCATATTCCATCATTAATCTATTTGCTTCTTTTCTATATTTATTAAATAAATCTAGAGCATTACCATCATTAGGATATAAATCTAAATA